>CAWCBC010000001.1:0-46581 GCA_963793705.1 uncultured Acidobacteriota bacterium
GTCTTCAGCATTGCCGATATCACTGCCGTGATACCGGTGAGCGGTTTTGCCGCCGATGTTGTCCGGGGTCCGGCTGAAGCCGGACACTACGTCACTTTGCGGGGCTGCACCGCCGCCCGTCGTCCATCCTTGAGGTTGAAGAGCGAGAGGCGATTGTTGGTCAGCAGCACTTTGTACGGCGGCGTCCAGCTGCTGAGGATGAAGCGGTTGTATCCGGGTACCAACAACTCGGTGCCGTCCTCGAGACGGAGCTTCGTGCCACAGATCCGCAGCCGCGATGACGCGGGTCAGGAATGCCGTATTCGTCGGATACACGCCTTCGACGTGCTGAGCGGGGACCTCTTGGCCACCAGCGTACAGCCAGGCGGCGCGCACGCGTTTTCCCTGCACCATGACGTCGCGCCACACGATCATCACGTCAGCGGGAGCGACCGCAATGATTCGCTCAGCCAGCAGCCAACTCAAGCCGCCGTTGAGCCGGACGACGTGGTCGTCCTTTTCCGCGATCGAATCGGGAAAGTAGTTCACGTTCTCCATCGGCTGTGCTGACGCGGACACGGCGGCACACACCAACACACCGACGCCGACCGCCGTCCGTACGCTGCTGATACGCATACGCCCTCCCGGGTCACACGACACGACTCGAACGGCTGCAGTATACGCACGGCCGGGCCATCCATGTAAAGGACGTCGAGCCGCTGCGCCACATCCTTACTTCTTCCACTGGATGACGCTCCAGATGTTGGAGAAGTCGTCTGTCCACGCGCGTTCCATGCGCGGCTCCAGGTGATCCCATCGCGTGTCGGTGGCAAGCGCGCCGAGGGCCGCCTCAGACCGGGCGAGGATCCGCCCAGTGCGAGCCATACCGTCCGGCGGCGACGTTCTGCTACGTCGTTCTGCAACCGGACGCGACCGGTCAGCCCCAGGTCGCGCATGACGCCGGCGACGACGGGACGCAGGTTGAGATGGTTGTTGGAAATATGAACGGCAAGGATACCGTCCGTCGTGAGGCGCGAGAGATAGAGGTCAACGGCTTCGCGTGTGAGCAGATGGATGGGGATCGAATCGGAGGCGAATGCATCCAGGACGATCACGTCATGCATGCGAAACGCCTGCTTCAGTGACAGCCGCGCGTCGCCGATGACCACGTCGCACCGCGGAGCGCAGCCGGCGAGATGGGTGAATTACCGGGCGTCGCGGGCGATGCGTTCGACCTCGGGGTCGATCTCGTAGAAGATCCACCGCTGGTCCGGCTGCGCGTATGCCGCCAGCGTTCCAGTGCCGAGCCCAACCGCGCCCACTGACCTGACCGTCCCTGCCGGAGGGGTGGCCAACACCTGCGCGATCGGACTCTCCCGGTGGTAGTAGGTCAACGGCTCGCGCGATCCGATGTCCTGGCGCCCGTGGATGGTCGTGCCGTGGAAGAGCGTGAACGATCGATGCTGTCGATCGGACATGACCCGATACGTGCCGAAAAACGTGCGCGACGCGTAGGCGACGTCGACGAAACCGCGGCCGCCGATCACCACGTAGAGGCCGAGCATCAGCAGGACAGAGATGCCGAGCCGGCGGCTTTCGCGCGAGATGCTCAAGCACACGATCACGGCTGCGAGCAGCAGGCTCCACACAATCAGCGCCACCGTGACTCCCGTGCCGGGCCATTTCAGGGCGACGATCGTCAACACGGCCGCCGCCGCCGGCTCCACCCACCACCGTGGCCGGCTCCGCAGCGGCTGTGTGCCGGAGGTGAACGTCAGCAGCAGGATCCCGCACGCGAGCGCGATCGGGAACTCGATCACGCTCGTGAAGAGCACCGGGGCCAGCAGTGAATTGAACACGCCGCCGAGCGCGCCGCCAGCGGCCAGCGACAGGTAAAAATCGGTCAGGTGTGTGGCGGCAGGGCGGTCCGCCGCCAGGGCACCGTGGCACACAATGGCGATCACGAAGAACGCGACGAGATGCATCGCCGCCATCGCTGCCAGCGGCAGTCGCGCCTCGCTGACGAGCACCCAGGTCAGGTAGAGCAGCACCACCGGGAGGAAGCGACTGCACAGCGCGACGACCGGTGTCGAGTACGTGCTGAAGGTCACGACGAACGTGATCAGATACAGCGCGAGCGGAATCACCCACAGCAGAGGAACGGCCGCGACATCCGTCGACAGGTACGCCGTGACCGCCAGCATCAGGCTCGACGGCACGAACGCCAGCGCGATCCAGCGGACTCGGCGGCTCCACGTGACGGCACCGGCCCCTTCCTCCACGACCGCTGGCGATTCGGTGGCAACAACGCTGACGCGGCGCCACATCACGACCGCGCAAATGATGGTCAACGCCACGGCCGCGGTATATCCGATGCTCCAGAGCCGCGTCTGTGTGGAGAGCGCCAGCGACGGCTCGATGACCGTCGGGTACAGCACGAGCGAGGCAAGCTGCCCGATGTTGCTGGCCGCGTACAGGAAATAGGGGTCAACCGGCGCGCGGTAATGAGACGAGGCGAACCATCGCTGCAGCAGCGGGGCGCTGGTGGCGAGTGCGAAGAAGGGCGCACCGACGGAGATCGCCGACAGCTGCAGCACCGAGACGATCGGCTGTCCCGCCGCCGACACGCTCGTCGCGATGGCAATAGGCAGCGTCAGCAGCGGCAGCGCCATCACCACGAGATGCACCGCGGCCTGCTGCCATGACGTCCGCAGCTTGACCACCCAATGGCTGTAGGCGTACCGGCCAGCAGCGCCGACTGAAAGAACAACATGCACGTTGTCCAAACCGCGGGCGAGCCGCCGAAGAGCGGCAGCAGGAGCTTGGCGAACATCGGCTGGACGAGGAACAGCAGCAGCGCGTTGACGAACATGGCTGCGGCGAAGAGAAGCGTCATCCCCGGTACAATATCGGCGCCTCCAGTGTGACGCCATAGCGACGAAGGGGCTGGTCATGAACACTCGATTGATCGTCGGGCTTGCGCTGCTCACCGCAGTCGCTATCGGTGTGCGCCAGCATGCCGTATCCGCCCAGGGCGGGGTGTCGCGGGCACCGTCAGGAGAGCCGATCCGATCAAGGCGGAGGAGGTACCGCCGCGAAAGCGGCCGGCGCCGATCCCGCCGCGCGGGACCTACCAGCCGCCGCGGACGCCGTGGGGCGACCCGGATATCGCCGGCGCCTATAACAACAGCGACGAGAGCGGCATTCCGTTCGAGCGCCCCGAGGAGTTTGCCGGCCGGCGACTCGAGGATTTCTCCAGGGCGGAGCTCGAGAAGCTGACGAAGCAGCGTCAGCAGCAGACCATCGAGCGCGCGCCTGGACTGAGCGAGTTCCGGGCGCGACGAGCCCGATGCACTGGTTCGAGAACTACTTCGCGGCCAACAGCCGTGCCTGGCTCGTATCGGATCCGCCGGATGGCAAGGTGCCGCCGGTCACCGACGAGGGAGAAAGCGGGCGGCCGATCGGGCGGCGGCGCGCAAGGGCAGAGGTCCTGCGGACTCGTGGGAAGACCGCAGCCTGTACGACCGCTGCATTACCCGCGGCGTCCCCGGTTCGATGATGCCGGCCATCTACGGCAACTGGTACCAGATTCAGCAGGGACCCGGCTTCGTCACGATCACCTACGAGATGGTGCACGACACACGCGTCATCCCGGTGGATAACCGGCCGCATGTCTCCTCGAAGATCCGCCAGTATGTCGGCGATGCGCGCGGCCGCTGGGACGGCAACACGCTCGTCGTCGAGACCACCAACTTCAACGACAAGGTGCCGTATCGCGGCTCGAGCGACCAGCTGCGCATCGTCGAACGCTTCACGCCAATCGGCCCGGACACGCTCGAATGGGCGATCACCTTTGATGATGCCCACACCTGGGCGAAGCCATGGACGTTCGCCATGAACCTGACGCACGACGAGTCGCAGCCGCCGTTCGATACGCCTGTCACGAGGGCAACTACGGGCTCCGCAACATCCTCTCGGCGGCCCGGGCCGAAGAGCGCATGCAGGCAATCGCAATCGAGCAGCAGCGGTCGAGATAAGCGCGATCAGGTGGTCATCACCGTGGACGACGATGGACCTGGAGTCGCGGCGGACATGAGGGAAACCGTGCTGCTGCGTGGTGTCCGGGCAGACCAGAAAGCCGCGGGTTCCGGGCTCGGCCTCGCCATCGTCCGTGATCTCGCCGAACTCTACGATGGCTCGATTTCCCTTGGCGAATGGCCTCTCGGCGGTCTCCGCGCATAGATGACACTTCGTGCGTCTGACCCCCTCTACAGCTGAGATCCAACGGCCCTCGCCCGATGGATTCAGGACGTCAAAAAGTGGTACCCTTCTTAACCTTTCCTGAGCCACCCGGCATGGGTCCCTCATCGAAGGCACCCTCCGCCTGAGACCCTGTTGCCGATATAGACAACCGTGGCCGAATGGCCAGAAGAAACGGGAGAACGATGGAACTGTATGCACCTGGTGCGCGGGTGGCGCACGTGGAATACGGCGACGGCACGGTGACACGCGCCGACGAATTTCACACAATCGTCGACTTCGACGCGCATGGCGTTCGCATGTTTTCGTCACCGCGGGTTGTCTTGAAGTCGTCTGCTGTCCCGGCGCCGATCAAGGTGGTCAAGCGCAAGCGGGCAGCGAGGGCGACGGCGAAATGAGAGTTCATCTCGTCAATCCGAGCGACGTCTCTTTGGCGTGGCCGTGATCACCCCGCGATGGCTGTACGTGCTCGCCCAGGCGACGCCCGACAGCTACGGCGTTCCGCTTCTGACCGACGAAACCCTTGAGCCGTTCGATCTCGAGACCGTAACGCCGGGCGACGTCGTCGGCATCGGCATCCACACGCCAACGCGCACCGCGGCTACGAGCTCGGCCGGAAGGTCGCGAGCGCGGGCGCGTACGTCGTCTACGGCGGCATCCACGCGACGCTGTACCCGGAGGAGGCACAGGAAGTCGGGCAGGCCACACGCCGTCGTCAAGGGCGACGGCGACCTCGTCTGGTCGCAGGTGATTGCCGACATCGCGGCCGGGCGCCATCAGCCGGTGTACGACGGCGGCCGGATCGACGGGCGGTCGTTCTGCGGCGGGCGCTGGGATCTGCTGCCGAAGGACAGCTACATGTTCGCGTCGGTGCAGACCGTCCGCGGCTGTCCGAAGCACTGCTCGTTCTGCTCGGTGTGGCGCACCGACGGCCAGCAGCCGCGCATGCGCGGCGCCGACGACGTCGTCGAGGAGATCCGGGAGCTGCGACGGCGCGGGTTCAAGTTCATCGTGCTGGCCGACGACAACTTCTACCCGGTCTCGAAGGCGGACCTCGCGATGGCGGACCGCCGGGTGGACAAGAGCGGGCTGCAGGACCTCGAGGCGGTCCGGCAGGAGCGGTTCGAGCTGATGGCGCGGCTGGCCGAACTGCCGAACGACATGACGTTCTTCACGCAGATCACCATGGAGGCGGCCGAGGACCCCGAGTTCCTCGACGCCATGCGCAAAGCGCACATCCGCGGGGCGCTGGTGGGCGTGGAATCGGTCACGGCGGAAGGGCTGAAGAGCATCTACAAGGACTTCAATCTCGCAGGTGACGCACTGGTCGAGCGGCTGAAGGTGTTCCGCGAGCACGGCGTGCACGTCCTGGCGTCGTTCATCTTCGGGCTGCCGACGGACAGCTCCGACACCTTCGACGCGACGGCGGCGCTGGCGCAGGCGGCCGACGTGACGTTTGCGCAGTTCGTGCTGATGCAGCCGTTGCCCGGGACGGTCGATTTCGAAAAGTGGGAAAAGAGCCAGGCGGCGCCGCCGATGATCGACAACGTGCCGCTGACGCGGCATTGGCTGCTGCCCGCCAGCCGCCGACCGAAGATCTATATGCCGCATCCGACGATGACGCCGAACGAGATTCGGAGCGGGACACAGTCCGCGTGGGACTAGTTCTACAGCCTGCCGAAGATCTGGAAGCGGGCGGAGTGCGTGAAGTCGATCAAGGCGAAGCTCGCCTTCGTGCTGATCTCGAAGCTGTACCGGCAGATGTACGCCAACACCGGCATCGCCACCGACAGTGCGCGCCACCAGCGCGCAAACCGGATGGCGCGGCTGCTGGCAAAGCCCTGTCGCCGGCTGTTCGTCTCGTCGCCTGAGCCTGTGAGCCCGCTCGCACAACGCTCACCGTCACACGCGGCGTAAACTCTCCTGCATGCGCAGGACGCTCACTGTCGGCTGGCTGGCCGTGCTCAGTTGCGTGCTGTCCGGTCAGTCGCCGCCGCAGAAACCCGGTCTCATGCCGGCCGTCCCGAAAGAGTCAACCCTCCGGGTTCGACTCGAGCGTGTGGGCCGGATACCGACCACGACGAACCCCACCTCGCCCGCCGTTGCGGGAAGCCAGCTCCTCTTGATCGATCAGGGCGGCGTTCTCTATCGCTGGGACGGGAGTGCCGCGACGCCGCTGATCACGATCAAAACCGTTCCAGCCGGTGTGAAACCAATCGCCCCTGAGCCGCTGATGAACGTCGCGGCGGATCAATCGGGATCGAAGGTGTACATGATGTTCCTCTCCTCGACGATGCCGCGCGACCTGCCGCGTCGAATGTCACCGAGAGAGCCGGATAGCTGGTATCTCCTCTACGAGTATCAGTTCGACGGGACGACGCTGTCCGCGCCCCGGCCCTACGGCCATGCAGGCGCGCAGCGAGGGCCATCTCGCCGGCGGATTGGCCGTTCTCGACGACGGCTCGGTGCTGTTCTCGGTGGGCGACAACGGCGACTCCTACGAGGACGGGCGCGATCACGGCCAGAATCCCGCCGTCCATCTCGCCAAGATCATCCGCATCAATCCCGCCGACGGCTCCACGGCGGTCGTCGCCCTGGGCGTGCGCGGGGCGCAGCGACTCGCGGTCTACACCATCGGCGGTGAACCGTGGGTGACGTTCGGAGAGCCTGGCGGGTGGATATCGGAGGAGCTGAACGCGGTGCGGCAGAGCGACCTGCTGACGGCCAGGCCCCCGCT
This sequence comes from uncultured Acidobacteriota bacterium, assembly GCA_963793705.1. Lineage (GTDB taxonomy): Bacteria > Acidobacteriota > Vicinamibacteria > Vicinamibacterales > UBA2999 > Gp6-AA40. Next base: position 6,977 of record CAWCBC010000001.1, read on the forward strand.
CAACTTCGGCTGGGGACGGAACCCGGCTGATAAAAAGGCCCGTGAGGGAACGTTCGAGATCGACACGGCGGGTAACTCGAGCGCGCGGATTCCGTCCGGCGAGGCGGGCTTTGTCGAGCCCGTGGCGGAGTTCGGACGCGAGCGCAATGAGCCGATCGCCGTCTCCGGCCCGGTCCACAGTGACATTTCGTTGGCCCGGATCACGTTCCTGTTCGGCGATCTCGTCAGTGGGCAATTGCTGGCGACGACCGGGCCGCCGGCGACGAAGAGACAGGATGTGTTCCGCGTGACGCTCGTCGACGGGGACGACCGGCCGGTGACGCTGAAGAGCCTTGCGGGAAACGAGCGGCCAGACCCGCGCTTCTTCACGTTTCCCGACGGCTCGGCGGGCGTCCTGCTCGAGCGCACCGGCGAGTTCTACCGCCTGTCGGAAGTGCGCTGATTGACGGAGAAGAGGTTGCGGGCCCGCCGAATCGGTGAACATTCCGTACAATGCGCCGCACCATGAGCTCGAGCGTCGACGCCGATGTTCTCGCTGCACTTCAGCGAGCCGCCGCCCGGACGTCCGGGCTCGAGGTGCTGATGCTTTTTGGCTCGCGCGCCCGCGGCGACGCCCATGTCGGCTCCGATTGGGACTTCGGCTACCTCGCCGTCAGCGACATCGATGTGGCGACGCTTCTGGCGGCAATCGTGACGACCGTGCGAAGCGATCGCGTGGATCTCGTGGACCTGGCTCGCGGGAGCGGACTTCTCCGCTATCGTGCCGCACGCGACGGCGTAATCGTCTACGAGGCGCGGCCGAGATTGTGCGAAGCCTTCCGCCTCGACGCGCTCGACTTCTGGTGCGACGCCGGGCCACTGCTGCAGCGGGGCTACGCGGCGGTGCTGGCCGAGCTCGATATCGATGAGCCCGTTCGATCGCGATGTGCTGGCGGAGCGCACGATCGCCGTCGACCGCCACCTGCGCCGCGTCGCCGACCGCCTTCCTGCCTCGCCTGACGATCTGCATCCCAGCACCGACGCCTCCGATGCCGTCGTCTTGCACCTCTGGCAGGCGACGCAGATCGTGATCGAATCTCGCCATGGCCGTGTGTTTATCGATGAAGTTCGGCACGCCGTCGAGCTATGCCGATGCATTCCGGTTGCTGCATCAGGCCGGTGTGATAGACGCGGCACTATCGGATCGTCTCGTTCGGGCCGCCGGTTTCCGGAACATCGTGGCCCATGCCTACGGGACGCTCGACATGAAACGCGTCCACGACGCGGCCGCGAGAGGTCCGGCCGATCTGCGGGCGTTTCTCCGCAGATTGAGTGAACGCACAGAGCAGCCGGAACCGTAGATACCGGTCTGGCGCCGGCGGTCACACGCGATGTAACCTTCGCGCATGCAACGTACAGTCTCTCCCAGTCATTCTGGCCATCGCGCTGATGGCAGTCGGCGCTCACCTCATCGCCCGTCAGAACGGCGTCAAGCCGTTCACCGACGCCGACTGGCCGCGCTTTGCCGGCGACTTCGCGGGGACGAAGTTCTCCAAGCTCACGCAGGTCAACACGGCCACCGTCTCGCGGCTCGCGCCGGCGTGGACGTTCCAGGGCGTCGGCACGCAGCAGACGCCGATCGCCATCGGCGGGGTGATGTACGCGTCCACGCCAACGGGTGTCGTCGCGCTCGACGCCGATACGGGATCGTTGATCTGGCGGTACGGCACCGCCCCGGCACCAGGCGGACGGGGAGGCGGTGGTGGACGAGGCGGACGCGGTGCGGCGGCTCCCGAACCTGTGCCGCAGGACGGCGAGCCAACGCCACCACCAGCCGCAGGTGGCGCGCCGGCCGCCGCGCGCGGGGCTGGACCGGCTGGCGGTGGTCTCGCCGCGGGCGCGCCAGGTGGACGGGGAGGCGGCGGTGGTCGAGGCGAAGTGTTGCCAACGGCCGCTGGACCCGGCGGTGCACCATCCAGCCGCGGCCTCGCGTACTGGCCCGGCGACGGAACGATCGCGCCGCGCATCCTGATGACCGTCGGACGACGTCTGGTCGCGCTCAAAGCCACCAGCGGCGAGCTCGACACCACGTTCGGAACTGAGGGCTCCATCGACATGGGCGTGGCCTGGGGCGGCGTGCCCCTGGTCTACAAGAACATCGTGGTCGTCGGCTCCAACAACGGCGAGGTGACGCAGGGGCCGTCGCCCGGCGACACGAAAGCGTTTGATGCGCGTACGGGCGCGAAGCTCTGGAACTTCGCGTCGGTGGCGCAGCCGGGCGATCCCAATCATGCCAAGAGCTGGCTGGACGAGGGGTGGAAGAATCGCCAGGGCGTCAATCACTGGGGCTGGTACTTCACGCTCGACGAGCAGCGCGAGATTCTCTACACCGTGTTCGGCAGCCCCGCAGGGAATTACTGGGGAGGCGATCGGCCGGGCTCCAATCTCTATGGCAATTCTGTTGTCGCCGTAGACGTCAACACCGGGAAGTATCTCTGGCACTTCCAGAGCGTGCATCACGACCTGTGGGACTCCGATCAACCGTCACCACCCACGCTGATCGATGTCACGCGAAACGGGCAGCGCGTGGCGGCACTCGGGCTGATCAGCAAGACGGCGTGGATGTTCGTGCTCGATCGGGCGAGCGGCGCACCGGTGTTCGGCGTCGAGGAGCGTCCTGTACCGAAGGGCGATGTGCCGGATGAGTGGTATTCGCCGACGCAGCCGTTCCCCGTGAAGCCGGCGGCGCTCGCCCGTGTCGATTTCAAGAAAGAGGATCTCGTGACGGCCGCCGACACGACGCCCGAACACGAGAAAAACTGCCTCGCGCTCTGGGAGAAAGCCGGCGGCTTCTACAACGCGGGGCCGTTCACGCCATTCCACTATCAGGCGGAGGGGGCTCCGGCGAAGACCACCGCCCAGTTCCCGGGCAACGGCGGCACGAACTGGGGAGGTCCTGCCGGCGATCCCGCGCTCGGCTACATCTACGCGTTCACGCAGGATGCGGCGCTCACGGGATGGGTGGAGAAGAAGCGTCCCGGTGGCAACTACGGCAGTGGGCAGGGCTCGCCGCAGCCGTACGACCGCGGCAGCATCACCGGACCGGGTCCGTACTCAGGGTTCTCCGCGTCGATGGGACCGGGTCTGCCGCAGGGTCCCTGTCAGCGTCCGCCGTGGGGACGTCTCACCGCCGTGAACGCCGCCACCGGAGACTTCGCGTGGCAGATCACGTTGGGTGTCACCGACGGCTTGCCGCCGGAGAAACAGAACACCGGACGCGGCGGATCCGCGGGACCGATGGTGACTGCCGGCGGGCTGGTGTTCATCGGCACGACCGCTGACGCGAGGTTCCGCGCCATCGACTCGAAGACGGGTAAGGAGTTGTTCGTCACAAAACTGAACGCCACTGGCAGCGCCACGCCAATGACGTATCAGGGGAGAAGCGGGAAGCAGTACGTCGTGCAGTCCGCCGCGGGGACACTGAACGCATTCGCGTTGCCGTAGAGCAGTTCTCGATTTGGTACAGCGACCCGCAGATTGGCGAGGCGGCTTGGCACATCGCGTCGCGAAGCCGCTCGCGGCGCCGAAGATCGCTGCGGGGGCGCTGGCCTCGCAGGCCGCTCGGGTCGCCCGCGCTCTCGCTGCGCGGCTCAACCTGATATGGAATGACCCTCTGTCAAGCCCAGATCGCTTCAATGGAGGCTGAGCACTTGCCAGCAAGCGTCAGCTTGCTGGCATCAGCGCTTTCGATCAGGTGGTGGGCGCGGGGTCCAGGGGCGCCGAAGGCGCCGCCCACAGGGCGCGAAGCCCTGGACGCCGTGTCCATCACCTGATACTCGGACGTGTCGGTGGTGGGGCCACGAAGACGACGGACGATCGAGGGCGCTTCGACGACGAGTCACGCTGATATCCGGTGGTTACCGCAGCGTTGCCGCGGCAGAGCACATATGACAGTGCTTCGTCGGGAGGCCGTGCAGTCTCGCATCGCGAGTTGGGACTGAGTCCGTATCGCCAAGGTTGAGCCGCCGATCCTCGCAATCGTGCCTTGATCCATCCGTCGTCTCCGGGGCCCGGTATCGTGTGCCGCCCGTTACGGGAGTCGCCGAGTCACTGCGCTGCGTCGCCCGCCACCGGCGGTTGAAGCGCGGCCCACAGGAAGCCGACAAACTCCCGCGCGACTGCCACCGCGACCTTCGGAAGCGGTTTATGGCGCCTGGCCATCAGCCGAAAGCGGTGACACAGTCGGTGCTGCGCCCGATCCGCAATCGCAATCACTCGCGCCGGTTGTCGCTGCCGGCGTTTGGCCAGCGCCGGCCCGACACGTGGACGGTGTTGATAATGCCAGCTCGCTTCGACGAGGAGCCGACGCACCAGCGTATTGCCGGTGCGGGTGATGCGCCCGCGACGCTGCTGCTCGCCCGTTGAATCTTCGCTCGGAACCATCCCGAGATAGGCCATCAGCGCGCGCGGAGACTGGAAGCGACGAAAGTCATGCAGCTCCGCGAGAATCAGCATCGCAGAGAGCGTCTCAATCCCGCGGAAGCAGCGGAGCCACCCGACCTGCTCACGATAGGGCTCCGTCGTGGCGACCTCGAGCACGCGAGCGTCGAGGTCGTTGAGCCGCGCCTCCAGCTGCTCGATGGCCAACAGATAGTCCTCGGCCACGATGCGAGCCGAGGGATGCGCCCACGTCAGTGTGGCCAGCCAGCGGCGATGGGCGATTGTCCAGTGCTTCCCGGGGTAATGGATGGCGTGCCGCAGGAGCAGTTTGGTTAACCGATGACGGCACCGCTGCAGATCTACGCGTGCGTCATCGCGCGCGCGACAGAGATCCCGTACCGCTTCGTCGTCCGGCGTCGGCGGATGGACTTCTGTAAGCAGCCCGGCGCGCAATAGCTCGACGAGCTTCCGGGCATCGCGACGGTTCGTCTTCACATGGTCGCCCGGCTTCCGCGGCACGAGCGCGGGCGCGATGACCTGACACGCCACACGCGCCGTCGTCAGCTGCCGTTGCAGCGCGTACCCGCAGGGACCCGCTTCATAGCACATGCGCACCGGACCTGATGCCTCACGCTCGAGTTTCCGTACCAACCGCCGTAGTGCGGTCGGTTCATTCGGCACCGTCCAGGTCACCGGCGTGGCTGCGTGGCCGACCAGCATCGCAATGAACAGATCCTTCTTGTGGGCGTCGATTCCCACGTACGTGGTAATGTCCGTCATGACCGGCTCCCTTCGTGTGCGGCTCTGAATGCCGCAAGGCGTTTAACCCGCGATTCAGTGGCATCGACCACCGTGTCGAGTGCGACAGCACTACGACGTTACGATCGCGAGCCGGTCATTCCATACTGTCTCGCCGAAGTCCCAGCCTCCTCGCGCTCTTTCAACTTCGCTGTCGGCTTGCTCGAAGGCTTCGCGCCGCGATGTGCCAAGCCGGCTCGCTCAATCAGCGCGTTTTTGGTGGCCTCACCGGGCGAGCCTGATCGCGGCTCCCTGTGAGCGACGTGATCAGCGAAGACGTTAAATCGGGCCCGCAGGCGCCCCTGCGCCGGCGCCGCTGCTGTCGCCACTGACGTTCGACATACCCGGTTACTGACACGATTTGAAGGCTGTCGCACGGATCATTCAAGGCGACGGCGGCTTCGTCAGTCCATGCGGAGGGTCCGATTTTCCACGTCGCGAACCGGGAGCCGCAATCAGGCTCGCCCGGTGAGGCCACCGCCTCGGCCAATCTGAGGGCCGCTACACCGAATCGTGAACTGCTCTACGCCGCGAGCTCTTCCAGCATCCGCTTCTGCCACGCGGCCGTCGTGTCGATCGGAGTTGAACGTGAACACGTGCAGACCGTGGACCTTGTTGGCGGGATCCTCGATGACCGGCGCGAGCGACCGGAGGAACGCGTCCGGCCCGAACGATCCGGCCGACGCGATGTGGCCGAGCAGACCGGTGTTCTTGGAGAGATAGCGCGCTGAGTCCGCGACGCCGATCTGCGTCGCGATGCGCATCAGCTTCGGTCAGTTCCACGACTCCCGGCACTCCGAGATAGAGCGGCAGCCCGACTCCTTCGCCGCGCACCTTCAGAATCCACTCGCCGACTTCGTTCGGATTGAACGCCATCTGCGTCGCCATCGTCTGCGCGTGCGGCTGCTTGTCTTTCAGCGCCTGCATCAGCGCGTCATTCGGGATGGCAGAGTGCCCTTCGGGATAGGCAGGAACGCCGATCTCGTCCAGCGGCTGCCCGGACTCAGCGACAGCGCGCACGAGGTCGACGCCGTCCTTGAAGGTGCCGATCGCGTCGCCGTCGCCGCCGACGACGAACACCTTCTTCATCCCGGCGGCGCGGATGCGCGTCAGCAACTCGCCGAGATGAGCGCGGTCGCGAACCAGCTTGGACGACAGGTGCGGGATGACGTCATAGCCGCGGCCGGTGCGCGTCAGCCACTCGGCCAGCTCGATCGTCGCGTCCATCCCCTTGGCCGGTGACGCGGTCACGGTGACGGTCGAACCCGCGGGCAGCGCCTCGGATTTTTCCTGGATCCCCTTCAGCGGGATAATCTCGAACTTGGATTTCTTGACGACGGAGGTCAGCGCCGCGCGCTGTTCCGGTGTGAGGGTTGCTTTCTCTTTAGAGCCAAACGGCCACAATGCCATCTTGGGATTCTAGTTGGCTAGTTGGAGAACTGGCTAGTTGGTAGTAGTTGGCTGGTTGGTAGTTGCAGAAACAACTACGAACTATCCAACTGGCTAACTACCGAACTTACTTGGCGGAGCAGGCCGTCGGATTCCAGCCGGCTGCGCTGGGCAGCTTCTTGAAATCCGTCGTCGTGATGTACGGGCGGGTGAAGTAGACCGGATCCTCGACCTTCGTCGTGATGGTCAGCCACGTGTCGCCGTTGGGAAGGGAGTTGAGGTCGAAGTATTCGGTGACGACGGCCTTGTCGCTGTGCGGCGCGCCGTTCTTGCGCACGTAGCCGGCGCGGAGGTTCGTGGTGACGACTCTCAGGTTGCCCAGGCGCGGGGCGCCGCCGCGGCCGCCGCCGGGCGCGTACTCCCATTGCGCGACCGACTGGCCCTGCCAGCTCGGTGCGGCGCGGCGCAGTCGCGGATCCGAATTGCAGCAGCCGCGTCTGCGTTCCCGCATCGGTGTCGATCTGCAGCGTATTGGCGTCGCGCCAGGTGATGTGAATGCGGCCGGGCAGCCGCATCACGTTAGCCGCCGTGTAGGCTCTGCAGGCCTCACCGGCGGCGTCGTCTTTCGCCGGATCCCAGCTCGTGCCGATTTTTCGGCCTTCGCCGTTCAGCGGCAGCGAATCGAACACGCCGTTCTTCGGCGTGACCATCCGGTACTTCCAGTCCTCGGTGATGACGGAGACCCAGTAGCCGGTGAGATCGAGCGCGGCCGCGTCGCGGGGGCTCTGCGGCCGGCCCGCCGCGACCCGGGGCTCCGCGCTGGGCGTGCGCTGGCGTCGCGATTACCAACAGAGCTAAAGCCACGACGTAACCACGAAGGCCACGAAAAAGTCGAAGATCACGAAGAGAACTATTCATATCTTCGTGACCTTCGATCTCTTCGTGGCTTCGTGGTTCCGGTAGCCAGCGGCTGGCTGTTGCTAGTCAACGACCTCACCGCCACGCGAACCCCACGAGAAGCCGTCGGTCGGCCGGACCAGCCTGAGCATCAGCGCGCGGTATCGGTTGACACACGCGATGGCCGCGCGGTGATGACGACCTGGTCGCCGACCTTGAGCGACTCGCGCGTCACGCCGCTGTTGGCCAGCTGCGATGTGCCGCTCCATTCGATCGCCCACCGCTGCATGGCCCCGGTCTCGTCCGGCGCCGTGACGTGGACGAAGGAATGCGGGTTGCGGTAGACGAACTGCACCAGCTTCCCTTCGAGCTTGATCTCTTTCTTGCTGTTATAGGTCGCGCCATACGAATGGTGCGCCCACGCGGCGCTGGCGCCGATCAGGAACGCGCAGAGAAGAAGAATTACTTTTCGCATATCACTGTTCTCCACCCATCACGTGCCTTCCGCCTGAAGGCGGAAGCTACTTCCACCAAATCACGTGGCTTCCGCCTTCAGGCGGAAGCTACTTCCGTAGGCTGCGATAGGCCGCTTCGACGAACATCTCGGTCGTCCAGGCGCCTGTCGTTGATCCATACCGCCGATCGAAGTCCATGGTCGGTCGCGCCGCCTTCACCTGCTCGAGCGTCATGCCCTTCTTGATCATGTCCTGAATGCGGTCGCGGATGATGTGAATCATGTTGCGGTACGACGCGACGTCAGCCGTATCCGACAGCCGGCCGCGCCCCGGAATGACCCACGTGCCACCCTGTGCACGATATTCCGCCACCGCCAGGTCGAGGATCTTGTTCAAGCCCCGCAGCACCCCCTGGATGCTGCCGCCTTTGTCGATCTCGATCACCGGATAGCTGACGGTCGAGTACAGATTGCCGGCGCTGATCACTTCCGAATGCCTGAAGAAGACGAGGCTGTCGCCGTCGGTTGTGGCGGCGGGCGCGTGATAGACGATCACCGCCTCACCGTTGACGTATTCCGGCAGCTTGTGCAGCTCGTCGAAATAGGTGTCGGTCGGCTGCGCGACGACAGGCGCCGCCGGCTGCTTGCCCGCGGGCGTCGACATGCGGTTCAACACGTTTTCGTGCGCGACAATCGACGCGCCGCGCCCGACGTTGGCCACCGCGGTGCCGAATCCCTGCACGCGCGGAAAAAAGCCAGACGTCGCCAGCTTCTCGTTGCCGCCGATGTTCTCGGCTGCGGCGCTGGTGTTGATGATGTAGCGAAGCGGGCGCGCCGGAGCGGGGGAGCTGATCACCGAATTGATGTACGGGCTGGACCAGCCCCACGCTCCAGGACAGTTGGCGCCCGCGCACGTATTCGTCAAGCGCGCCGCCTGCGTCATCGTCGCGAGCTGGTTGAGGGCCGCCTGCAGCTTCTCGGTCATGGTCGCCGGCCCGGTGTTCACCACCAGCACGCCGTCCTGGCCGACGGACGCGGCCACGTTGTAGCCGTCAACTACCAACATATAGACGTTGCCCTGCACCGGGAGCACGTGCACCTCTCCGTCACGCGGCGCCTGCGCGGCGATGCGCTTCTCGAGATCGGTCGCACTCTTCGACGCCGGCACGATCAGCTTGCTCTCGGGAATGGACCCGTTCAACGTGGCGCGATATTCCGGGTACGTGGTCTTCACGCCGCCGAGCACAGCCGATTCCGGAATCCAGCTGACATCTTTCAGCCACTCGGCGCGCGCGTCAGCATTCTCTCCGGGCAGGAAGTGCGGGACGTGGTGCCGATCGGTCCCGCCGTTCTCGGCAAACGACGACCCGTTGCAGGTCTCCATCGCCGTCGTCGCGGTCGTCTCGATCTGATAGGTGGTCGACTGCACGTACGGCTCGTCCTGATAGACCGGGTCGTCGGTGACGCTGACGATCGTGAGCAGCTCGCCGTGACGGGTGATGAACTCCGTCATCGTGTAGAGGTCGCTCACCTGCGGACCACCGCGTTTCAGATAGCCGTCCTTGAAGTGTGTCGCCGTGACCTTCAGCGTGTTGCCGACCCACTCGCCGGTCGAGAAGCCCGTCCAACTGTGCGGCGCGTACGCGGGAGGACGCGGCCGGGCGTCCATGAACATCGGGCGGTCGAGCGACCGCATGAATTGCACGTGGTAGACCTTCACCTCGCGCGTGAGCGGGTCCTGCTCCTTGAGAATGCGCGCGCCGCCGAGACCGCGCCACTGGTGCGGGGCCGAATGCGGCCGGCACTGATACTCCGGCGTGCCCCAGATCGACTCGGCGGTCGTGTCGGAGCGCAGGCGCCCCGCGTCGTTGAATGGGATGCCGAGGTAGTCGCCGAGCGGCGGCTGCGCGGTGGTGTCCTCTTCGTTGTTCTCGAGACGCCACTCGCCGGCGATGTCGGGCGGCGTGGCAGGACGGGCAGGCTGCGTCAGCGCAGGCGCGCTGACGAGCACGGCCGCGAGCGCAAGCAGCAGGAGCGCGGACGCCGACGGTCGCGACACTGTGTCCATACCCTCTGAACGGCGCCTGATTATACCGGTGCTGGGGCGGGTTCCGCTGAGGCCGCAGCGACGCGAAGCGGACCCGCCATAAGTATCCGCGATGGAAGTCCGCACCTTTCCTAACTGGGCACGCCCACGCGTCGGCATGGGGCCCAGGCGCGAGAATCAGCGGCCATTATTGCCTCAGCACGCCCGCCACTGTCCCGTGCTCGAGGCCGGCAGTGGCCTCGGTTTCATGGTGTATCCGGCCCTCGAGGTGCACGAGTCCTACCACGTCGAGTTCCAGGGTGAGGGGCAGTACCAGCTCATCTACCTGCAAGATGGCGGCCGGGCAGTGGCGGCCGATCTATTCACGCTGACGAATCACGCATGCCGGTTGGCGGCATCGGCGATGTTCAAGGAGGACGTGCAGTTCCACGTCTCGGACTTCCCGGTCGGCGCCGACGAGCGTCAAACAGTTTACGCGGGCGTTCGTCGTGCCCGAGGACTTCGGAACGCCGCAGGGCGCCATCGCGCTGCGCGGCAACGTGGGCTTTCGGACACCCGCCGGCTGGGACACGGTCTACACGCCGGTGTTCAACAACATCGAGCGCCCGATCGCGCCGATGCTGGTCGTGCGAGTCGAGACCGATTGGTACGTCACGATTCGGAGTTCCGCTACGTGCTGCAGCCCGGCGAAGGCATCGCCGGCGCGCACAACCTGCCAATCGGGCAGGTCTTCTTCGTGCCGCGCGAGGAGATCACGATGCGAGCCGTGCACGGACGCGGAGATTGCGATCCTTCGGGAATCGAAAGCCACCTTCTCGCGGGGGAAGGCCGAGAACCGTGTCACGACACCGCACGGGCTGCACTACAGTCCGCACTACCTTCGAGAAAGCCGCGCCAGGAAGAGCTAGCGGTTTTACACGGAGGCACGGCAGTCAGCGAACCACTCGCATCTCGCCGCGCGTCAAGCAGCATCGGACCGAACGTCGGCGTTCCCAGGCGTCCGGCATCGACGCCGACGATGCCGTTTAATTCATACGCCACCTGACCCCCGACAGCGAGCCTTCGCAGCGCGCTGGCGAGGCCGGGAAGATCCGCAAAGCTGATCGAGAGGTCCAGCGGAATCACCGACTCCTGCCGCGCAGACAACGGGAGTCCGAGTGGAAGGTCGGCGTCCGCGGCGCGGCTGCCTTCGAGCGACAACGCCGCGTTCAGCGTGCTCAACGTAAAGCCGAAGGGATTGGGGTTTGTCACCTTCAGCCAGACCCGCACACCAGCGCCGCCAACCGGCATGGTGCGCGACGGGCCGAGGATGCGCAGTTCAGCGGGCTGACCATCGGCCTGCTCGAAGCGCGGCGGCTGAATGACCTGCGACAGCCCACTGAGGGTGGCGCAGCCGGAGTTGAACATCACCGCGAGGAACGAGCACAGACAGCAGGTGATTCGCATACCGCGGCTTTCTGCAACGTCAGCGCCACTTGCCTTAGAATCCTTGAGTCACGAAGACACGAAGACGAATATTCCCTTCGTGGCCTTCGCGTTAGAGAGGCCGCATGCAGCGACGTGAACTCCTTCAACAGATGGCTGCTGCGGCAGGTGTATCCGCTGTCAGCGGCGGGCTTTTCGACTCAACGGTGTTCGCGCAGACACCCGTAGCCGAGTCAGCGGCCACAGGTCAGCAGGCGGGCGAGATGAGCAGGTTTCTCCCCGGCTTTACAGTTTCGAAGGTGAAGACCTCGGGCACGACGATTCACGTCGTGAAGGGCGGTCAGGGACCGCCGCTGCTCCTGTTGCACGGTGCCCCGATGTCCCACATCACGTGGCGCTTCGTCGGTCCGCAACTGGCGAAGCAGTACACGGTTGTGGCGCCGGACCTTCGCGGCTACGGCGACAGCGGCAAGATGCCGGACACACCCGACCACGCCAATTACTCGAAGCGGGCAATGGCGCAGGATCAGGTCGAAGTAATGAAGCACTTCGGCTTCGCCAAGTTCCCGGTTGTTGGCCACGACCGCGGTGGACGCGTCGCCCACCGCATGGCGCTCGATCACGCGAACACCGTGACGAAGCTTGCGGTGCTCGACATCCTGCCGACGCATTACCTCTACACACACGTCACGCTCGGCTTCGTCCAGGCGTATCCCCACTGGTTCAACTACCTGCAGCCGGCGCCGGGTCCCGAAAACGATCTCAAGGCACAGGCCGATCGGCGGCGCGGGCAGCCGATGTCGGACGTACAGGCTGAGTATCAGCGAACCGCGGGGACGCTCGAGAACATCCACGCGATGTGCGAGGACTATCGAGCCGCCGCGTCAATCGATCTGAAGCACGACGAGGCGGATCTGAACAGGAAGATTACGTGCCCGCTGCTCACGCTCTGGGGTGAACGCGGGCCGATGGGGCGGCTCTACGACATCCTCGCGGTGTGGCGTACACGCGGGACGAAGGTCACGGGCAAAGGCCTTCCCGGCGGGCACAACCTGCAGGAGGAAGAGCCGGTCTGGAATCAGGTGCTCGCGGAGCTCACGGCTTTTCTGAAGCAGAGCGTTCGAACGTTCGAGTCGTTCGACTCGATTCGTTACTGGTGCTGGTGTTGGGGGCGGGCGTTGCGACCGCCGCGCAATTTCAGCGCGCCCTTGTGCGCGGACAACGCATCGCCGCGGCATCTGATTTCGACGGACGCTTCAACTTCTGCCGTCTCGTCTACGACGGCAATCGGAACGGCGGCAGCTGGCAAACCGATTATCCGAACGCCGACATCAACATGTCGATCCGGTTCTCCGAGCTGACGAAGACGCGCGTGGCGTTCCATCCGTCCGGAGAGCCGAAGCATCTGCTCGTGCGCGCGGCCGTCGACAGCCTGCTCAAATGTCCGCTGGTGATCATGACGGCTCCCGGCAGCGCGATCTTCAGCCCGGAAGAAGCCGCGGCGCTGCGGATCTATCTGGCGAAGGGCGGTTTCCTCTGGGCCGATGATTTCTGGGGGACCGATCAATGGGAGCAATGGGAAGGCGAGATCCGGAAAGTCCTCCCCGCCGCCGAGCATCCCATCGTCGACCTGCCGATGGACCACCCGATGCTGCGCATGCAGTTCGTAGTCACCGCGATTCCGCAGATTCCGAACATCGGCTATTACCGCCGTTCCGGCGGCGACACGTCAGAGCGCGGCACCGACAGCACAGTGCCGAGCGCGAAGATCATCTCCGACGATCGCGGCCGCGCGGTCGTGCTGATGACACACAACACGGACATCTCTGATTCCTGGGAGCGCGAAGGCGAGGACGCGGGCTACTTCTACGCGTTCAGTCCAAAAGGGTACGCACTAGGAATCAATGTGCTCCTGTACGCTCTGACGCACTGACGGACGTCAGCCGGACCATCTCCAGGACTGCGTCGACGACCACCTGCGGTTGACTGCTGGCGATGAGATGGCTGCTGCCAGGCACCACTTGCCACACGCCCCGAGCAGAGCCCTCGGCCAGACCCCGGTGGGTCTCGCGCAGGTCGTCGACCGAACGGCGCAGCTGAATCCAATCGGCCAGGGCCGGTGGCAGGAACTCCTCGCGTGTGGCGGCGCTCAACGCCGTGATCGGAATCTCCCGGCGCAGCGGAGGCGCCTCGTCGAATTCGCTCAGTGTTGCCTCGCCGGCACGCACCATCGCGCAGAGCATGACCCACGGCTTGGTGCCGTACATCACCGCGGCGGAGCGTGCCGATAGTTCCGATCGATCGCCGCGCATATGCCACGGATCCCACAGTCGCACCAGCGCGATCGCGCCCGCGACGCGAAGGACGCCGCACCCGGCGGTTGCCAGCGTCGGTATGTAGTTTGTGCTGAGTGTGTCGCGCACCGCCTGACTGTTCCCGGCGTCCAGGAACACGAGGCCCGCGACACGATCGGGATGCTGCCGTGCGAAGAACTCGGCGGGCACTCCGCCAATGGATGATGCCACCAGGACCGCAGGCGCGCGAGGGCTCAATTCATCCAGCAGCGTTCCGAGGTCCTTGGCGAGCATGCTGACCGGTATCGTCGACGGTGCCCTGTCGCTCCAGCCGATGCCCACCCGGTCATAGCTGCACACGCGGGTGCGCTGCGAGAGACCGGCGCGCGCCTCGCGAAAACTCATGGAGTTGCTGAAACCACTGACCTCGAACAGCACGAGCGGACTGCCGGTGCCGTCGCAGAGGTAGTGCAGACGCCGGGCCGGCTCTACCTGGACGAACTGCCCGGGCGGCGGAAACCGCCGCGCGTCGCGCCGCACCGCGTACTGCTCGTAGGCCCACCCAACCAGTGGGCCGCCGACCACGACGAGCAGCAGCACGCGAAGAAACAGACGTCGCCGACTCCGCCGCCGTCTGCGGCGGCGCCTGTCTGGCGCGGGTGCAGGAGGAGTGCTGGGGGTCTCCGTCACGGCGTTGCGGCGCCTTCCGGAGGTGCCGTGACAGGACTGCCGTCGAGCACGAACGTCATCAACTTCGGCGAGAACGGAGTCGCCTGATTGCCAGGTCCGGCGTTGCCGGCGGTGGCGCCGACGCCGCCCATCACCGCGACGTACTGCCGTCCGTCGAGACGGTAGGTGATCGCGGGGCCCATGCCGCTGCGCAGTCCAGTCTGCAGCTCGAGAAGCTTCTCGCCTTTGTCGGCGGTGTACGCCATCAACCGACCGTCGCCAAGAACCTGAAACACCAGGTTGCCGCCAGTTGTCAGCGTGCCGCCGCCGATGCCGCCGCCTCCGGGACGACGCCAGCGCATCTCCTGCTTCACCGGGTCCCAGGCGACCAGCGCGCCGCGTCCGCCTGTTCCTTCGATCGGCGCCGGACCGATCGACGGCGGCGGTGGACGCACAGGCGTTGGCGCCGGTCTGCACCGTTCCAGTCATCCGCCCGGGCTGCGGGTTGAAGGTCCGCTCGGCGGCGTACGAAAAGCTGTTGTTTGTCGATGTCGGGATGTAGACGAGGCCGGTCGTCGGATTGAAGGACATCGGCGACCAGTTGTGTGCGCCACCGCCGCCGGGTGAGATGAGGATCGCGTCGGTGCCGTAGAACGCCTCGTCGTTGACGATCGGACGTCCGGTCCGCTGATCGATCCCCTTCGCCCACGTCACATGGGAAAACGGCTGCGCGGAGATGAACTGGCCGGTCAGGCGATCGATCACGTAGAAGAACGCATTCTTGTTCGCCTGCATGATCACTTTGCGCGTGCGGCCGTTGATCACCAGGTCGGCGAGGAGGAGATGCTGAACGCTGTCGAAGTCCCAGTTGTCGCCCGGCACGACCTGGTAGTGCCACTTCAACTCGCCGGTGTCGACGTGCACGGCCAGAATCGAGGCGACGTAGAGGTTGTCCTTGTCCTTGGACGAGCGCAGATGGAACGTCCACGGCTCCGCGTTGCCGGTACCGACGTAGACGAGTTCGGCGTCCGGGTCGTACGCCATGCCGTCCCACACGGAGCCGCCGCCACCTCGCGTCCACCAGTCCGTGTCCCACGTCTCTGCGGCTTTCCTGAGCGCCGGATTCTCGAACGGCTTCGACGGATCGCCGGGAACGGTGTAGAAGCGCCAGGCGCGTCGCCCGGTCATCGCATCGTAGGCGTCGAAGAATCCCCGTGTCGGCCGATCGCCGCCGCTGACGCCGATGATCACTTTCCCTTTGGCGATGCGCGGCGCCATCGTGATGGTGTAGTGGTCCTGCGGATACGCAACCCGTGATTCCCAGACTGGTTTGCCGGTTGCCGCGTCGAGCGCGTGCAGGCGTCCGTCGATGATCGGCGCGATGATCAGTCCCTGATAGATGGCGAGCCCGCGGTTGACGACGCCGCAACAAATCTCGGGCCGAACCATCTCCTGATTGACCTGCGGATCCCATCGCCAGCGCTCCTTGCCGGTGCGCGCATCGACCGCAAAGACGACGCTCCAGTTGGTGATGCCGAAGACCGTACCGTTCCAGACGAGCGGGGTCGCTTCCTGCCCGCCGCCGCCGGCTCCGAGGTCGTACGACCAGGCGAGGCCAAGGCGGCCCACGTTGGACGTGTTGATGTCGGCAAGCGGGCTGTAGCGTGTTTCCGCCTGTGACAGCCCGTAGGTGAGCCACTCGTCGCCGGCCTGCGGCGCCCGCCGCAGGGCCTGGTCGTCCACCCGCCTTGAGGCGGGCGACTGCTGAGCGACGACGGAGACCGCAATCGCGATGGCGCCGATGACCGCCGTGACAATGGTGCGAGCCACGAAAGGCACGAAGATAATCGAAGATCACGAAGAAAAGGCCACAATCTTGGCCTGGCCGCCTGTGGTTTTTCGGCGCTCTCCGGCGTGGGCGCGGTTTAGACTGTGCCGATGCCGGGCAGGCACTCAGACAGGCGTCATTTCCTGCAGCTCCTCGCCGCCGCTGCCGCGGGCGCGCCGCTCATGCGACGCGTCTCTGCCCAGACGGTTCCCAACGCCGCGATTCCGCCTGGCGTGTTCAGTTTCACTACTGGGCGCCACGAACGGGACCCCACTTCAGTCATATCTGCTGCGGCGGCGGCAATGTGGTCGCGCTCTATGACGTGCACACCCAGACGCCAAGGCATCGAGCGTGCTTCTCGTCAACGGCGGCGCTTCTTCTGCAAATGCAGCAGGTTTCATTCGCCAATCCGGGTTGCCAATTCGAGTTCCTGTTCAACACCGACTGGCATCCTGAAAACACCGGCTCGAATCTGACCGTCGCAGAGAGCGGCGGACAGATCCTCGCGCACGAGTTCACGAAGCAGTACCTCTCGATCGATCGCCCGTCGATTGGCAGAACACGACGCACAAGCCGCTGCCTGCGAAGGCCCTGCCGACGAAGACGTTCACGAAGGCCGGTTCGATGACGTTCGGCGGCCAGACTATTCAAGTACGGTCCGCTCGGCCAGGCGCACACCGACGGCGACATCTACGTCTTCTTCCGCCGGACGCCAACGTGCTGGTCGTCGGCGACATGATGACCGTCGGGAAGTATCCGATCGCGGACTACACCAGCGGCGGCTGGCTCGGCGGTCTGATCACCGCGACGAAGACGCTGCTCGATCTTGCCAGACGCCGACACGCGCATCGTTCCCGGTGATGGGCCTCGTGCAGACGCGCAGCCGACCTGCAGGCGCAGCACGACATGCTGTCGGCCTCGCGTGACGCGTTCGTCAAGATGATGCGGCAGGGCATGAGCGCCGAGGAGATGCTCGCCGCCGGCGCGACCAAGGACTTCGACGCGAAGTGGGGCGATCCCGAGCTGTTCGTGAAGACCAGCTATCGCGGCCTCTGGCTGCACGTGCGCGAAGTCGGAGGGATTGTTTGAGGCGCTTCCCGGTCGTGGCGCTCGGCATGCGTCGGGCTTCTGATCGCGCGCGTTCGGCACCGCTCTGCTTGGCGCACCGACCAGCAGCCGACTTGCACCTCTCGCACCGGCACAAGCCTACTCGCACCCGTCCACCGACCGAGATCCACTTCGCACCGCCGCGCAGCTCCCATCGCACCGGCCGCGACGCCGTCTCGCACCCTCCTCGACACCTACTGCGTCACCTGCCACAACCAGCGCGACCAAGACGGCGGATCTCGCGTTCGACACGATGGACCTCGCGGACGTCTCCGCGCATGCCGAGGTCTGGGAAAAGGCGGTGCGCAAGCTGCGCGGCGGGCTGATGCCGCCAGCCGGCGTCCGGCGGCCGCCGCAGGCGGAGGTCGACGCGTTCGTGCGCTCGCTCGAGCGCGCGCTCGATCAGGCGGCGCTGGCGCATCCCAATCCGGGCCGCGTCGCGCTGCATCGGCTGAATCGCGCGGAGTACGCCAACGCGATCGAGGACCTGCTCGGCGTGCGCGTCGATGCCGCGGCGCTGCTGCCGAAGGACGACGAGGCCGACGGCTTCGACAACGTCGCCAGCGTGCTGACGGTCTCGCCGTCGTTCCTCGAGCAGTACATCTCGGCGGCGCGCGTCGGTGACGAACATGGCGCTCGGCAACCGGGCGCAGCGCGCGGTCAGCATGACCTACCGGCCCGCGCGCGGCACCGATCAGACGCAGCGCGTCGAAGGCCTGCCGCTCGGCACGCGCGGCGGCCTGGTCGCCGAGCATCTGTTTCCGGCCGACGGCGAGTACAAGATCAACATCAGCGGCCTCGCCGGCGCCGGCTACGTCCGCGGCATGGAGTACGCGCACACGCTGGTCGTCACGCTCGACGGCGCGAAGGTGTTCCAGGGGCGCATCGGCGGCGAGGAAGACCTGAGGGCGATCGACCAGCAGCAGGCGGCGGCCGTCGCCGCGATCAACGGCCGCTTCCAGAACATTCCGCTGACGGTCACCGCGGGACCGCACAAGGTCGGCGTGACGTTCATCGCCCGCACGTTCGCGGAGTCGGACGACGTGCTCGGGTCGTTCAAGCCGGGCGCGGTCGAGGACCGCATCGTCCGCGTCGGCAGCGTCGAGATCCTGGGGCCGTTCAATCCCGCCGGCCTGAGCGAGACGCCGGCGCGCGCAGCGCATCTTCGTCTGCAGGCCCGCGCACCTTCGCCAAAGGCTCCGGCCGAGCGAGGCTGCGACGTGCGGCGAGCGGAGCCTGTGCGTCGAAGATCTTCTCGAACCTGGCGCGCCGGGCGTTCCGGCGGCCGGTGACGGAGCAGGACCTCGACGCGCCGCTGGCTTTCTACCGCTCGGCCCGGCAGAACGGCGATTTCGAGTCGGCCATTCGCGAGGCGCTGCCGGCGATTCTGGCGAGCCCGAAGTTCCTCTATCGCGCCGAGCTCACGCCGCGGCACCGTGAAGGCCGGCGTCGCGCATCGGATCACCGATCTCGAGCTCGCCTCGCGGCTCTCGTTCTTCCTGACGGGCCGCGCGCCCGACGAGCAGCTGCTCGCCGCGGCCGAGAAGGGCACGCTCGTGCAGGCCGAGCGTGCTCGAGGCGCAGGTCCGGCGCCTGCTCGCCGACCCGCGCTCGCAGTCGCTGGTCACCAACTTCGCGTTCCAGTGGCTGAAGCTGCGCGCGCTCGACGATACCGATCCGGACGCGATCCTGTTCCCGAACTTCGACGACGGCCTGCGCGAGGCGTTCAAGCGCGAGGTCGAGCTGTTCGTGCAGAGCGTCTTCCGCGAGGACCGCAGCGTGCTCGATCTGCTGACCGCCGACTACACCTTCGTCAACGAGCGGCTGGCGCTGCACTACGGCATTCCCAACGTGCGCGGCGAGCCGCTTCCGCCGCGTCGACGCTCAGCCGATCCGAACCGCTGGGGCCTGCTCGGCAAGGGCGGCGTGCTGATGGTGACGTCCTACGCCAACCGCACGGCGCCCGTGCTGCGCGGCGCCTGGATTCTCGAGAACCTCATCGGCACGCCGCCGGCGGCGCCGCCGCCGGACGTCGAGGGCTTCCCGGAGAACAAGGACGGCGAGAAGGCGCGGTCGGTGCGCGAGATCATGGAGAAGCACCGCGCCAAGCCGTCCTGCGCCTCGTGCCACGGCGTCATGGATCCGCTCGGCTTCGCGCTGGAGAATTTCGACGCGATCGGCGAGTGGCGGAGCGCCGATCGCTGGGCCGGGACGCCGATCGACGCCGCCGGGCACAGCTCGTGGACGGCACGCGCGGTCGGCGGCCCCGTCGACCTGCGCAACGCGCTGCTGCGGCGTCCCGAGCAGTTCGTGCAGACGATGACCGAGAAGCTCATGACCTACGGGCTCGGCCGCAGCGTCGAGTACTACGACATGCCGGCGGTGCGGCAGATCGTCCGCGACGCCGCGCGCGACAACTATCGCTTCTCGTCGATCGTGATGGGGATCGTGAAGAGCGCGCCGTTCCAGATGCGGAAAGGCGGCGGTAGCTGGCAGGCGACCTAGGTCGGCTGGGATGTGCTATGTTCATCAAAGAAGCACCTCTCGCGTCGGACCTTCCTCCGCGGCGCCGGCGTCGCCGTCGGCCTGCCGCTGCTCGACGCGATGATTCCGTCGATGACGGCGCTGGCGCAGACGGCGGCCGCGCCGAAGCCGCGCATGGGGTTCCTCTACCTGCCGCACGGCGCGATCATGGAGCAGTGGACGCCGGCCACCGAGGGCGCCGGCTTCGAGATGCCGCCGATCCTCAAGCCGCTCGCGCCGTTCCAGAAGCAGCTGACGATCGTCAGCGGCCTCGAGAACAAGCCGACGATCGCGCCGCCGGTGCACGCCCTCAACCCCGGCACCTGGCTCAGCTGCGTGACGCCGCGCGCGACGCAGGAGCCGTACGGCGGCGTCACGGTCGACCAGATCGCCGCGGCGCACATCGGCCAGGACACGCCGCTGCCGTCGCTCGAGGTGGCGACCGAAGGCCGCGGCGGCGGCGGCGCCTGCGACCGGAACTACGGCTGCAGCTACGGCGGCACGATCTCGTTCCGCACGCCGACGACGCCGCTGCCGATGGAGGCCGATCCGCGCAAGCTGTTCGAGCGGCTGTTCGGTCAGGGCGACACGCCGCAGGAGCGCAAGGCGATCACGCGGCAGTACACCAGCATCCTCGACCTGGTGTCGCGCGAGGCCGCCGATCTGCAGAGGACGCTCGACGCGCCCGATCGCGCGAAGCTGGGCGACTACCTCGAGAGCGTCCGCGAGATCGAGCGGCGCGTCCAGAAGATGGAGGCGCAGGACCTGAGCGCGCTCGAGCTGCCCGACGTGCCGGTGAGCACGAACTTCGACCAGCGCCTGAACCTGATGTTCGACATGATCGCGCTGGCGTACCAGGCGAACCTGACGCGCGTCTTCAGCTTCATGATGGCGGCGGAAGGCAGCAACATGACCTACAACCACATCGGCGTGTCCGACGCCTTCCATCCGCTGTCGCACCACCAGAACGACAAGGCGCGCAAGGAGCGGCTGGTGCAAGATCCAGACCTATCACGCCAGGCCTTCGCGAAGTTCCTGGCCAAGCTGGCGGCGATGCCGGACGGCGACGGCTCGATGCTCGACCACAGCATCCTGCTCTACGGCAGCAACATGAGCAACAGCAACGCGCACGACGAGTTCCCGCTGCCGACGCTGGTGGTGGGCGGCGGCGCCGGGAAGATCAAGGGCGGCCAGCACCTGCGGTATCCCGACCGCACGCCGCTGGCGAACCTGCTGCTGACGCTGCTCGAGCGCGCCGGCATTCCCGACGAGAAGGTCGGCGACAGCACGGGCGCGTTCAGCGAGCTGTGACGAGCCATCGTAGGCGCGCCATTCAGGCTGCCTCGCGCTGAAAGGGCCGCGGCAGATCTCTGTAGGCGCGGAGCATGCTGAGTCTGGTCTCGCTTCGCATCGTGCGGCGGCGTCGTGCCGCTCGTCGAAGCGGTGAAGGCCGGCGACAAGGCGGCTGCGCTGGCGCTGATCGAGAAGCGCGTCGACGTCAACGCGCCCGAGCCCGACGGCACGACGGCGCTGCACTGGGCCGCGCACCACGACGACGTCGAGCTGGTGCAGCGGCTGATTCGCGCCGGCGCCAACGTGAAGGCGGAGAACGACTACGGCGCGACGCCGATGTCCGAGGCGGCGGTGCTGGCCGATCCGCGCGCTGCTCGAGCGCGCTGCTCGAGGCCGGCGCCGACGTCGAATCGCCGAACGCCGACGGCCAGACGGCGTTGATGGTGGTGGCGCGCACCAGCCGCGTCGATGCGGCGCGCGCTGCTGCTCAAGCACGGCGCCAACGTCAACGCCGTGGAGCAGTGGCGCGGGCAGACGGCGCTGATGTGGGCCGCCGCCCAGGGCCAGCCGGCGATGGTGCGCGAGCTGATCGCCGCGCGGCGCCGACGTCAACGCGCGCTCGACGGTCAACAACTGGGGGCGCCAGGTCACCGCCGAGCCGCGCGCGATTTACCGGCCGGCCGGCGGGCTGACGCCGCTTCTCTACGCGGCGCGCGAAGGGTGCGTCGACTGCGCGCGCGCGCTGGTCGACGGCGGCGCCGACATGAACCTGGCGGATCCGGAAGGCATCAGCCCGCTGCTGATGGCGGTCATCAACATGCGGTTCGATGCCGCCGCCGCTGCTGATTCGAGCACGGGCGCCAATCCGAACCACATGGGATTTCTGGGGCCGCGCGCCGCTCTACGCGGCGGTGGACCTCAACACCATTCCGCGCGGCGGCCGGCCGGATCGGCCCGTGCTCGACAAGACGACGGCCTGCAGGTCATCGAACGGCTGCTCGACGCCGGCGCCAATCCGAATGCGCAGCTGAAGCTGCCGCCGCCGTTCCGCAACGTCGGCAACGATCGCGGGCTCGACGGCCTGCTCACGACCGGCGCGACGCCGCTGCTGCGCGCCGCCAAGGCGCTCGACGCCCCGGCGATCGAGCTGCTGCTCGCGAAAGGCGCCGACCTGTCGCTGGCGAACTCCCGCGGCATCACGCCGCTGATGGCCGCCGCCGGGACTGGGCTCCGTGGACGCCGACACGCGCGGCTTCTATCTCACCGAGGACACGCAGCAGCGCTCGATCGAGTCGCTGAAGCTGCTGCTGAAGGCCGGCGGCGACATCAACGCCAAGGACTCGCGCGGCCTGACGCCGCTGCACGAGGCGGCCCGCTGGGGCTGGAACGACGTGGTGCAGTTCCTCGTGGAGAACGGCGCCGACCTGAACGCGAAGGACAGCCGCGGCAACACGCCCGTGGACTCCGCGCTCGGCAAGGCCGGCGGCAACAGCCGCGGCGGCCAGCGCATCGACGTCCACGAGGACACCGCGGCGCTGCTGAAGAAGCTGATCGGCCCAAAGTGATCGACACCAGTCGAGGCGGTGGTCGGCCGAGATCGTCCGATCTGGAGCGCGCGGCGCTCGACCGCTGGGGCAAAGGCGACCCATCTGGCTTCCTCGAAATCTGTGCACCGGATGTCGTCTACTTCGATCCGTTTCTCGAACGGCGGATCGACGGTCTGGCCGCGTTGACGGCCCACTACGAGGGGATCAGGGGCACGATTCACATCGACCGGTACGAGCTTCTCAATCCGCTCGTCCAGGGAGATGAACACTGACGGTGCTCACGTTCAACTACGTGTCGTGGGGGAACGAAGGCGAATCCCGCTGGAACTGCACGGAAGCGTACCGCCGGGATGCGGCCGGCTGGCGCCTCATCCAGACGCACTGGTCGTATACGAACGCTGGCCGTCCTACCTAGAACGACCCGAACGACCCGAACGATTCGAACGACCCGAACGATTCGAACGATTCGAACGACTCGAACGACTGGTAGTAATCTGATCGCATGTCCGACGCCATCATTCGTGTCGACCCCCTCGGCCAGCGCTGGCAGACCAACGACCCGTTTCTCTTCTGCGTCCATCACATCGATCTCTATCCCGCCGGCAACGATCGGCTGGGCCCGGCCGCGCCCCTCGGCGGGCGCGAGATCGGCCAGGACTTCGAAGGCAAGGACGGCTGGCGGATGTACCACGGCGATGTGGTGCCGGGCTTTCCTCAGCATCCGCACCGCGGCTTCGAGACGGTGACGATCGTTCGCACGGGCTACATCGACCACTCGGACTCGCTCGGCGCGACGGCACGGTTCGGGATGGGCGACGTCCAGTGGTTGACCGCCGGCTCCGGCGTCGTGCACTCGGAGATGTTTCCGCTCCTGAACCCGAACGGGCCGAACACGCTCGAGCTCTTTCAGCTGTGGCTGAACCTGCCGGCGAAGAGCAAGATGGTGCCCGCCTACTTCACGATGTTCTGGAACGACCAGCATTCCGCGGCAGCGCTTCACCGACGCGAACGGGAAGCATGTTGACGTCACCGTGATCGCCGGCGCGCTCGGCGACGTGCAGCCGCTGGCGCCGCCGCCGCACTCGTGGGGCGCGGACCCAGACGCCGACCTTGCCATCTGGTCGATCGCGATGGAGGACGGCGCGACGGTGGACCGTGCCGCCGGCGCGCGGCGATCGGACGGTTCGGACGCTGCATCAATTCGCCGGCAAGGGACTCACGGTCGACGGCACGGACATCCCTGGCCCGGCCGCCGTTCAGGTGCGGGCGGACAAGCCGGTGACCGTCGAAGCGAGCCGCGGACCGATTGAGGTTCTTCTGCTGCAGGGACGTCCGATTGGCGAGCCGGTCGCGCAGTACGGGCCGTTCGTCATGAACACCCGTGCTGAGCTGGAGCAGGCGTTCAGCGGATTACCGGCGCACCCAGTTCGGCGGGTGGCCGTTTCCGGACAACGCGCCGGTCCATCCGAGGGAGCAGGGCCGCTTCGCGAAGCACGCCGACGGCCGCGTGGAAGACGCAGAGCGGAGCAGCCGGGAGCAGGCTGTGCCGTAGAATCCACTCTCGTCGCTTCCGCCTTAAGGCGGAAGCCACTGGAGGCTTAAGGCAGCATGAGCACTATCGGCACGCCTGAGGAACTGAGAGACTGCTACCCGCAGCCGCTCGAACGGTCGCTGCGCAAAATCGCTGACGAGTCTCGACGCGCATATGCGCCGCTTCATCAGCCTGTCGCCGTTTCTGTGTCTCGGGACGTCGGGTGGCGGCGGTGCCGACGTCACCCCGCGCGGCGACAGTCCGGGATTCGTGCACGTGCTCGACGACCAGACGCTGCTGATTCCCGACTGGCCCGGAAACAACCGGCTGGATTCGCTGACGAACCTCGTCGGGAATCCGAACATCGGTCTGCTGTTCTTCATACCTGGCGTCAACGAGACGCTCCGCGTGAACGGCACCGCCGAGATCACGATGGAGCCGACGCTGCTCGAGCGCTGGACGGTCAACGGGAAGCATCCGCATTCGGCGATCCGCGTGGCCGTTCGCGAAGCGTACCTGCACTGCGCCAAGGCGCTGATGCGATCGCGGCTGTGGGGACGACGACTATCGAGTCGAGCGGACCGAACTGCCAACCTACGCTCAGATGCTGAAAGACCAGGGCGTCACCACGCAGAGCGTCGAGCAGCTCCAGGCCGCCATAGACGACAGCTACACGACCCGGCTGTATTGATGTAAACGTTTGAGGCCTTGGCGTCGTTTGAACGATCGTCGGGGTCCCCGAGGCCCGCGGGCCCTCGAACGCCCCGAACGCCCCGAACGGCTCGAACGACTCGAACGGTCCGAACGATTCGAACGGTCCGAACGATTCGAACGCTTTTACGGTAAGATTCCGCTTCTTTGCCTTCAGGTTTACGAGGTTAATGATGAATTCACGCTATGCACGTGCTCTGGTGATGTTTGCGATGGCCGTGGTCCTGGCTCACGGCAGCGCGTTCGCGCAGGCCGCGGCCCAGACCAAGCCGTTTGAACCGCAGGTCGGACAGCCCGGCAAGGACGTCGTGTGGGTGCCGACGCCGCAGGCGCTCGTCGAGAAGATGCTCGACATGGCCAAGCTGACGCCGCAGGATTTCCACATGGATCTCGGCTCCGGCGACGGCCGCACCGTGATCACCGCCGCCAAGCGCGGCGCGCGCTCCGAGGGCATTGAATACAACCCCGACATGGTGGCGCTCTCGCAGAAGAACGCGAAGGACGCCGGCGTCGCCGATCGCGCGATCTTCCGCAAGGCCGACATCTTCGAGACCGACTTCTCGAAGGCGCAGGTGATCACGCTGTTCCTGCTGCCGCAGCTGAATGAGAAGCTGCGCCCGACGATTCTCAACATGCGCCCAGGCACCCGCATCGTCTCCAACAGCTTCACGATGGGTGACTGGCAGGCGGATCAGACCGAGACCGTCGGCGGCGATTGCGTGAGCTGGTGCACCGCTCACCTGTGGATCGTGCCGGCCAAGGTCCAGGGCGCGTGGGAGATTCCGGGCCGCGGCACGCTGACGCTCGCCCAGAACTACCAGATGCTGACGGGGACGCTCGGCTCTGCGCAGGTGTCGGACGGGAAGCTCCTCGGCGAGGACGTGACGTTCAAGGCCGGCGGCACAACCTACACCGGCAAGGTGAGCGGGAACACGATGTCGCTGACGGCCAACGGCGGGAAACTGACGGCGACGAAGAAATAAGAAAACTCCAAGCCCAACCTCCAACTGGACGCTCGGCTTCTTTGGAGTTGGGAATTGGAAGTTGGGAGTTCTATCGACAGTCCCCCGGTAACGTCTTCCAGGACCGGACGTCGATAACCGGCCGGTTATACGCGGGGTCGCGCGCAGGGTTCGCAATCGAATCCTGAGGCACGCGCGCCCCGCCGATCCTCACGCGGCCACCCAGCACGCCAACCCCCTGCGGACCGTTGACGTCGACTTTGCGGATGAGCCCGGTGACCTGAAGGGCTGTGCGCTGGCGTGCCTTGATCTCGCTGAGCAGCTTCTTCGGCCCCTCGAGCCGGAAGCGGGGGCCCGGCTCGATTTCGAGGGTGCCCGGCTGATCCTCACGGCGGTCGCCCACCGTGAAGGTGCCGTTCTTGGCGCAGCCGTTGATCGAGACCAGCGCCGAGTCTTTCGGGGTTTCGGTCTCCTGCGCTGCACCGGTGTTCAGCGCGGCGGCGATGAAGCGCGGCCGTCAGTGCTAGCTTCATGGCGATCAGCTACGGCGTTACTCCCTGGCTCGATCCGGCGAACAGCCGCTTGCCGGTTGCCTTCAGCACGACCGAGTTGGCGTTGCCCGTATTCGAACCGTCCTTCGCCGGGCTGCCATTGACGGTCACGATGTCGCCGACCTTCAACGTGTCGCGGCGCCAGCCGCTGCGCATCAGGATGTTGGGGCTGCCCATTTCCATGCCCCAGTTCGTGACCTTGCCGGTCTTCTCGTCGGTGACGTCGATGTAGAAGAAGGTGTGCGGGTTCTGCCACTTGACCTCCGTCACCTTGCCGGTCATCTCGAACTTCTTGCTGCCGTCGAACTCGGCGGCGAACGAATGGTGCGCCGGAGCCGACTTCGCGACCAGGGCCAGGGCGAAGGTGAGAATCAGGATCTGAGTCGCTCGCATCAAAAAACCTCCAGTAGGGCCGTCTTTCACGAATAGCTTATCGCAGTTACTCACCGGGATTCACCCGCCGTTCACCGATTGCCTGGAACGCCCCGGCGGCCGTTGCAGTCTCATGCCTGCAGTCAAGTCGTTCACTGGAGGCGCCGATGTTCTTCTCTCCCAAGCCGGTCCCGAACGCGTCAGCAGCGGTGTCGTGTGTCTCATGCTGATCATGCTGGGGGTTGCGCTGTTTGCCGGGTTCGACCTCATGGGCACGCGTGGAATCACGCGGACCTGACAAGGTCCGCGCCACGAATCGCGCCTGCGCGATCGGCCGACTGGCCCGCGCCACGGTCTGACCGGGACAGCCGACGCCCCGAATGTCGCCGACGTTTTCGTGACGGTCGGCCAAGCGGCCATTCAGGCGCTGACGGCGGTAGTGACCGGCTCATCACGAGGTCGTCACCGAGTGGTGGCCGGCGGCGCCGTGCTGGACTGGATGCAGGCGGTTCACCGGGCGTGGCCCTCCATTCACCGATTGCCAGGAACGAGCCCGCCGCAGTCGTAGTCTCATATAACCGTCAGCTCGCTCACTGGAGGCGCGCAAATGTTCCTTACTCCGAACCTGGTCGTCGGGCTCACCGTCATGGCGGTGGGCATCGTGCTGCTGCTGGACACGCTGGGCATCCGCGATGCCGCCAGCATGATGAAGTTCTGGCCGGCGCTGATCGTCCTCTTTGGCGCCAGCATCATTGCCCAGGCGTTCAGGCCGGCTGACCCCGCTGTCGCGAAGAGGGGAAGCGGCGGCGTGCCCTGCTTCTTCCTGTTCCTGCTGGGCGTCGCGTTGTTCTGGTCGTTCGGCTTCCCTGGTGGTGGCGAGGCGCGCGTCTCCGGCCCACGTGTGAACATCGCCGGCGTCATGAGCAACGCCAGGAGTCAGCCGAGCGGTTCTGATTTCCGCAGCGGTCGTGTGGCGGCGGTGATGGGGCGCGCAAGCCTGGATCTTCGACAGGTGAAGCTGGCGCCCGGCGAAGTCGTGGACGTCGACGTATTCGTCGCGATGGGAAATGCCATCGTGCGCATTCCGGACGACTGGATCGTGGACGCCAGCGCGCTGCCGGTGATGGGTGCGGTCGAGCAGAGGCGGTTTCCGGTGGCGAGGCCGGCGGCCGATCAGCCTGTCGAGGCGGGGGGCGCCGCTGCGCCTGCCGCCGCTGCGCCGGGCGCCAATGCGACCGGGCGCCACTGTGCCGGCTAATGTGCCGGCACGGGCCGCCGCCGCGCCTGCGGTTGCGCGGGTTCGTCATGATGGGTAAGGTCGAGGTGACGTCGTGAACATGCCCGGCGCCCCCACGTCCGTGACGCCGCAGCTGGTCTTCGGGCGTTCGTGATGGGCCTCGGGGTCGTCCTGGGGCTGGACTCGCTCGGCGTCGCCGACGCCGGCTACATTCTGCGATTCTGGCCGTTAGGCCTGATCCTGCTCGGCGTCACCATCGCCAGCCGCGCCGAACCGCACTCCCGCTTCTGGGGGTTCGTCTGGATCATCATTGGCAGCTGGCTGCTGTTGCGCTTCCTCGGGGTGGTTCGCGTTGGCTTCTGGCAGCTGTTCTGGCCGACGATGCTGGTCTTTTTCGGCGGGAGCCTGATCCTGAAGACGCTGCGCCAGAGCGGCCACCTGGCGATCGACAATAAGGGCACCGAGCGCCTGTTTGCCGTGATGAGCGAATCGAAGCGCCGCTACGACGGGAAGCCGTTCGAGGGCGCGCACATGACGGCGTTCATGGGTGGCTGCGTGCTCGATTTGCGGCGGGCGATCGTGCCTCCCGGCGAGACGCGGGTCGTCGACATGTTCGGGATGATGGCCGGGCACGAAATCAAGGTGCCGCAGGAATGGACAGTGACGCTGGACGTGATGCCGATCATGGCTGACGTGAAGGACAAACGCGTCTCGCCGGTTGCGCCGCCGCCACTCGCGGGAATCGCGCCGGGTGCCGCGCCGACGCTGCTGGTGCGTGGTTCCGTGGTCATGGGCGAGGTCAAGATCACGGATTAGCATCCATACATGCACCCGATCCTGAGCAGCCTTCGCCGGCTGGCCATCTACCTGCTCGCCTGGCTGCTCATCGGCCTGCTGCTGTCCGTCGGTCTCGGCTTGAGCGGCGGCGGCAACTGGCTGACCGCGGTCGTCTTCTTCGTCCCACTCGGCCTGGTGTTCGCGCTCATCACACAGTCCGCGTGGTACGTGTGCCGGATATTCCCGCTGGTTCGCGCACGCGCCTGGCCCGTCGGCAGCCGCCCAGATTCTGGCGGCGGTATTTGCGAGCGCCGTCTGGGTGGCCGCCGCCGGGGGGTGGGCGCGAACGCTGGAGGTGGTGGGCGTCGGAGCGGCCGGAGCCGCGCTGTACACCACCCAGCGACCGCTGTTGTTCGTGGTCGGCGCGCTGCTGTTCTGGCTGGTCTCGGTCTTCTTCTATCTGCTGATTGCCTTTGACGCGTCGAAGGACGCGGAACGCGCGAACCTCGAGCTGAGCCTGCTGGCGCGCGAGGCGGAGCTCAGGGCGCTGCGCGCCCAGATTGATCCGCACTTCATCTTCAACAGCCTGCACTCAATCAGCGCCTTGACCGCGACCGACGCGGCGGCCGCGCGCCGCATGTGTCTGCTGCTGGCCGACTTCCTTCGCGAAACGCTGCGACTCGGCGGCAACGACCAGATTCCGCTGTCCGAGGAGCTCGCGCTCGCCGACCGGTTCCTCGCCATCGAGCAGGTGCGGCTCGGCGAGCGGTTGCGCGTCACCCGCGAGACCGACGCCGGCGCCGCGGCGCTGCCTCGTGCCGCCGCTGCTGCTGCAGCCGCTGGTCGAGAACGCGGTCAACCACGGCATCGCTCAACTGGTCGACGGAGGAACCATCCGTATGGCTGCTACCCGCACCGGCTCGACGCTGACAATCACCCTCGAAAACCCGTGCGATCCGGACCGGGCGCGGACCCGCGGCGTCGGGCTCGGCCTCGAATTGCTGCGGAAGCGCCTGACCAATCAGTACGGCGCGACGGATGCCGTCTATGCGCAGGAGCGCGAGGGGGCATTCCGCGTCGAAATCCGGATTCCGGCCGTGACCGGGGTCCCGGCGTGATGGACCAGAAGGCCGATCAGAAATGCCTCTGCGAGTGATCGTCGTTGACGACGAGGAGCTGGCGCGGACGCTGCTGCGCGAACTGCTGGGTGAGCATCCGGACATCGAGATCATCGCCGAGTGCGGCAACGGCTTCGAAGCGGTGAAGGCGGTCACGGAAAAGAAGCCGGACCTGCTGCTGCTGGACATTCAGATGCCGAAGCTGGACGGCTTCGACGTGCTGGAGCTGATTGGCAGCTGACGTCGCGGTGATCTTCGTGACGGCGTACGACCAGTACGCCATCAAGGCGTTTCAGGTGCATGCCGTGGACTATCTGCTGAAGCCGTTCGGTGCCGAACGGCTCGCCGAGGCGCTGGCGCGCGCGCGGACCCGCATCGGTGCGCGCGAGCGATGCCGGCGAAGGCGCTCGTGTCAGAAGTGCGGACGGCGCGCGCGCCGCTCGAGCGCATGCTGATCCGCGATCGCGCGGACGTCCATGTCATTCCCGTGGCGAAGATCGACTACATGGAGTCGCAGGACGACTACGTCTCGCTGAAAGTGGGAGATAAGCACCTGCTGAAGGAGCAGACGCTGGCCGAGCTCGAGCAGCTGCTCGATCCCGGACGCTTCGTTCGTATTCACCGCCGGTATCTGCTCAACGTCGCGCGCCTGGTGCGCATCGAGCAGTCGGTGACCGACAGCCGCGTCGCGATCCTTCAGGATGGCACGGAGCTGCCGATCAGTCGAAGCGGCTACGCGAAGCTGCGGGAGATTCTCTAATCAACCGTGCGATAATCGCGTTCTTCCGAACAGAGCGCGAACTGATTGCCGCAGGGATCATCGACAACCCCTCATCGCCGCGCCGACGCGTCACTCGCGTCGCTGGCGAAGCGTGTCCGGATGACGGTCCTGCACGAGTCGAAACGCGCGGGCGTGGGTCACATCGGCTCGGCGCTGTCGGTGGCCGACATCATTGCCGCGCTCTACGGACGGTGATGCGCGTGTCCGATCCGGCGATCCCGACCGCGATCGGTTCGTGCTGTCCAAGGGTCACGCGGCACTGGCGCTGTATGCCGCGCCCTGCATGAGCGAGGCTGGATCGACGCGGAGACGCTCGCGACGCTATTGCGGCGACGAGACGCTCCTCGGGGCGCACCCGGAGCACGGCCTTCCCGGCATCGACTTCTCCACCGGCTCGCTCGGACAGGGCCTCGCCTTCGGCGCTGGAGCGGCTCTGGCCGCGAGACTGTCCGGCTCCGAGCGCCGGGTGTTCGTGCTCGTCAGCGACGCCGAGTGCAACGAGGGCAGCCTGTGGGAGTCGGTCATGTTCGCCGCGCAGCACCGCCTCGTCGAACCTCGTGGCCATCGTCGACGCCAACGGCCAGCAGGCGCTGGGCCACACGACGCGCGTGCTCGATCTGTCGCCGCTCGATCGCCGGTGGGCCGCGTTTGGCTGGCGCACGCTCGTGGTGGACGGCCACGACCTCGGCCAGCTGGCGACCGCGCTGGCCGACGCCGCGTCGCCTGACAGCGCTGAGCGAGGGCCGCAGGTGGTCGTCGCGCGCACGGTGTTCGGCAAGGGCGTGTCGTTCATGGAAGCGCAGGTCAAGTGGCACTACCTGCCGATGAACGACGACGAGTATCGAGAGGCCGTCGCGCAGGTGGAGCGGTAGGTGCGACGAGCGTTCGTTCGCACGCTCGCCGACCTCGCCGGCGAGGACGAGCGCATTCTTCTGCTCACGGGCGATCTCGGCTACACGCGTCATCGAGCCGTTTGCCGATCGGTTCCCGAATCGATTCTTCAACGTGGGCGTGGCGGAGCAGAACCTGGTCGGTCTGGCCACCGGTCTCGCTGAATCGGGATTCATTCCGTTCGTGTACTCGATCACGACCTTCGTCGCGATGCGGGCCTACGAGTTCATCCGCAACGGACCGCTCGCACACGGTCTCCCGGTGCGTATCATCGGCGTCGGCGGAGGGTTCGAGTACGCGCACGCAGGCTTTACCCATTACGGCGTGGACGACATCGGCGTGATGCGAGTGCAGCCGGCATTGACGAGTCATCGTTCCCGCTGATCATGAGCAGGCGGCCGCGGCCCTGCGGGCGACGTGGCAGCTCGAGGGCCCGATCTACTACCGCCTCGGCAAGGACGATGTGAGCACGGTGCCGGGCTTGAACGGTCGATTCGAACCCGGCACGCGCGCAGCGACTCATGGATGGCCGGCAGTTGCTCGTGGTCGCAATCGGTGCGATTGCGCGGCAGGCGGAGGAAGCGGTGCGAGCGCTGTCGAGCCGTGGCGTGGACGCTGGCCTCATGGTTGTCGACACCGTGAACCCGCCTCCCACCGACCAGCTCCGCCAGGCGCTGGCGGCCGTTCCGCTGGTCATGACCGTTGAGGCGCACTACCTGGTTGGCGGCCTTGGGTCGCTGGTCTCCGAGATCGTGGCCGGACACGGGCTGGCCTGCCGCGTGGTCCGGTGCGGCGTCGAGACGATGCCGCTCGGCCGGATTGGCAGTGAAGCCTACATGTCGGATCAGTACGGGCTCACCGCTGACGGTCTCGTCCAGTCGGCACTGCGCGCACTCGTCGTGACCGCCGAGTCGAGCGGGCTGGTGTCGATCGTTCTGCCCGTGCACAACCAGGCGGCGCACATCTCCGCCATCGTCCGCGGCTATATCGACGCGTTGAGTGATATCGGACGACCGTGTGAGTTCGTGCTGGCCGTGAACGCATCCCGTGACGAATCACTGGCGGTGTGCGAGTCGCTGGCGGCGACGTATCCGCAGGTGCGCGTCATCCACGATTCGCAGGCCGGGTTGGGGGCGGGCGGTAAAGGCCGGACTGCGAGCGGCCCGCGGCGACGTGATCGGCTACACGAACTCAGCTCGCACCAGCGCCGCGGAATTGCGGCAGCTGCTCCTGGAGGCGATCGCCCATCCTGGTTCGGTCGTGAAGGCGACGCGGCCGGTGCGCGAGAGTTGGCGAAGACGAGTCGGGTCTCTGTTGTATAACGTGGAGTGCCGCGCGCTGTTCGGATTCTCGACCTGCGACATCAACGCGACGCCAAAGGTGTTTTCGCGCGCGCACACCGCGCTCCTGATGCTCACAGCAGACGATGACCTGATGGATGCCGAATTCCTGCGCACGTGCGTGCGGGAAGGGTATCCGGTGCTGGAGGTTCCGATCTTCGCCACCCGGCGGCAGGGCGGATCGAGCACGACCAATTACAAGTCGGCGGTTCGCATGTATCGTCGGGGCGCTTCGTCTCTGGTGGCGCAGGATCGCGATCGATGAGCGGACGAGCAGGCGATCCGTAGACGAGGCCTGGCGCGATCCGGCTGAAGTCGTGAGCGGCTGGGAAGGGGCCGGCACGTTGATCCGGCGCTGCTTCGGTACCGCGACGAGCGGGCGCGTTCTGGGACTGCCTGGAGTCCGCAGGCCTGACGCTGCTCGTCACACGCGAATACGAGCACCTCGTGATTGCGCTCAGCGTGTCGCGTGGCCGGCCCCTCGTGTCGTACTTGTCGCTGCCGCATCCGTCCGGGCTGGCGGTTGATCGCCGTCAGAACATCGTGCACGTGGCCAGCACGCGCAATCCGAATCAGATCTGTCGATCTCGCCCCGGTGAGCGAGCTGATGCCGCGGCCCGACGTGGCTTCCGCCTTCAGGCGGAAGAAAGCCAGAACCGGCGTCGAGGCCGACGCTCGTCCCGACGCGGGCTCGCATGCTGCCCGGCTCGCTGTACACCCACGATCTGGCACTCGTCGGCCGGCAGCTGTATGCCAACGCCGTGGGCTACAACGCGGTGGTCCGGATCGCGGAGCGCGGATTCGACCTCGCCTGGTGGCCGCGATGCGCGGAAACGCGGACGGCGAGCTGATTCAGCAGAACCACCTGCAGCTGAATTCGATCGCCGCAGGGCCGTCGCTTCGTTCGTCGTTTTTCACGGCGTCGACGGATGCCATCTCGCGTCGCCGGCCCGGTCACGCGAATTTTCCGGTCGATGGCCGGGGCGTGGTGTTTTCGGGCGCCACCCGGGAGCCGGTCGCCTTCGGCCTGACGCGGCCGCATTCGGCGCGGTTGCGGGAGGGCCGGATCTGGCTGCTGAACAGCGGCTACGGCGAGTTCGGGTTCGTCGACGGGCGCTCGTTCAGTCGCGTCGCGACGCTGCCTGGCTGGACACGCGGGTTGGCCTTCCACGGCCGCTTCGCGTTCGTCGGCACCTCGCGCGTCCTGCCGCGTTTCCGCCAGTACGCGCCGGGGTTGAAGACGGATGCGCGCGATCTGCGGCGTCCACGCGCTCGACGTCCGCTCGGGGCGCGTGCTCGGCAGCCTGACCTGGCCCGCCGGCAATCAGATCTTCGCCATCGAGTGGATGCCGCGTCGCGTGGCGAGGCGCTGCCGTTCGTGGCCGGCGCGCCGGGCCCGCCGCGCACGCTCTTTTACGCCTACCGGCCACCTGGTGTGCGGTTACCCCGGCACCGTAGGGCACCGGCCTGTAGAGGATTACCCCGGCATCGTAGGGCACGCCCTTCAGGGGTCGCCACGCATGCCGATCCGCGAGGACTATGAGCGACTTCCGGCTGTCTGATGATCGGCGATGTACGAGAACGGCGGCAACATGACCCACCGCTTTCTCGACGGCCATCCCGAGATGTTCGTCTATCCATTCGAGTCGCAGCTCGGCACCTCGCTGGTGAACGACCCGCTGGCCTCGATGTTTCCCGCTGAAGTACCGCTGGCCGGTGTTCTCGCTGTCGGCCACGCCGGAGGAGGACTTCCACGCGATCATCGACGAGGAGTGCAGGGTCCGCATCCGCACGCCCCACGTGAGCAAGTTCCGCCACGCGGCCGTTCGACGTCTCCGACGACGAGCGAGCCGATCGCTACGCAGAACTGCGTCCGCGCGCCGGTCGCTCGACCGGCAACAACGTCGCCGCGTTTTTCCGCGCGACGTCGACGTCTGGAAGAACAAGCGCAGCGCACAGGATCGCGAGCGTCTACGTCGGCTACAGTCCGATCGTCGGCGTCGATGCGGGCCGCATCCTGAACGACCTGCCGCACGCGCACGTCCTCCACGTCGTCCGAAATCCCTGGGCGGCGTACGCGGACACGAAGAAGCGCCCGAAGCCGATGTCGCTCGCCAGCTACATGACCGCGTGGGTCACGGTGCAATATCACGCGATCGTGAGCCGCGAGCAGAACCCCTCGCGCGTGCACATCCTCAGGACGGAGGACATCATGGCGAATCCGCAGGAGACACTCGGCGGGCTGTGCCGGCAGCTTGGCCTGGCCGCCGAGTGCCGTCTTTGTCGACAATGAGCTGGAATGGCGAACCGCTTCAGGAGGCGTACCCGTGGGGCACGCTTCGCCGGGCGACACCGGAGGTAAACCTCGCAACCGCGCGCGAGCTGGACGCGTCGGAACGTGACGCCGTGACCGTACGCGCGGCGCACTATCTCGACGTCTTCGACTACCAGACGCTGCGCCGACAGCTCGCATGAGCCAGGTCGTCGTCACGGGCGGCACCGGGTTCGTCGGCGCCAACCTGGTGCGGCGTCTGATCCAGGATGGCCACCAGCCTGTGCTCTTCGTGCGACCCGGCTTTGCCTCCTGGCGAATCGAATCGATTCGACGTCAGATTACGGTCCATGAAGTGGACGTCGGCGACGCCGCGGGGCTGGTCTCGGCGATCGACGCCACTCGACCGAAATGGGTGTTTCATCTTGCCGCCCACGGCGCGTACTCGTGGGAAAAAGACGACGAGCAGATGTACCTGACAAATGTCGTCGGCACGGCGAATTTGCTCGAGGCGACGTCCAGCGTTGGCGTTGAGGCGTTCGTGAACACGGGGTCGTCATCGGAATATGGACGGCTGGATCACGCGCCAGTCCGAGGACGAGGCTGGCAGGCCGGATACGCCCTATGGGATCACGAAGGCTGCCGCCACGGCGCTCTGCCTTGCTGCCGCATCGACGCACACCGCGCGGATTCGCACCCTCCGTCTGTACAGCGTGTATGGACCGTTCGAAGATCCGCGGCGGCTGCTCCCGGCGCTGGTCGTGCACGGACTGCGCGGGACACTTCCACCGCTCGTCAGCCGGCAGACGGCTCGCGACTTTGTCTATGTGGACGACGTGGTTGATGCGCTGATGCTGGCGGCAGAGGACACGGTTGGCGAGCCGGGCGCTGTCTACAACATCGGAACGGGTGTCCAGACGACCGTAGGCGATGCCGTCGAGATTGCCAGACGTGTGATGGGCATAGTGCCGCGCCGGCGTGGGGAACGATGCCCGCGCGCGTATGGGATACCGATACCTGGGTGGCGGATGTCCGGAAAAGTCGGGACGTGCTCGGGTGGTCGGCACGTCGCACCTTCGAAGATGGCCTGCGGCAGATGATCGCCTGGTTGAAGAGCGATCCGGGGATGCGGCAACGGTACGAGACGGCATGGCCGCCGGAGGCGGTTCGATGACATGAGCGGAGCCGCACTCGGGCGGCGGCTGCCGCCGGCTCCGTGGCTTCCGCCTTCAGGCGGAAGATGGGCGCTGCCACTGGCGTGGGCGCTGGCTTACGTCGTGGTGTTCGGAATCGCGCTCTTCTCGATTTCGTGGTCCTTCGGCGACACCGTGGCACTGATGCAGAAGGCCGCGAGACTGGACTGGCGGGCCACGTTCGCCGACGCCTTCGGCAGCGGCGTCGAGTACCGGCCGTTCTTCACGCTCGCTATCAAGCTGTTCTACGAGGTCGTGGGGACGCGCGCATGGTTCTATCAGGCGCTGGTGTTGCTGCAGTTTGCCACCGTGCTGGGAGTGATGCTCTGGCTCTGCCGGCCGCTTGATGGGCGGCGGGCGTTTGCCGCATGCCTGGCGGTCAGCTGCTTCTGTGCCCTGCACAGCACGCGGATTCTGTTCGGCTTCTGGCCGCTCAACCAGCATTCGCGCGGTGCTGGTCCTGCTGCTCATCGGAATCGCGCTGGCGTTCCGTGAAGAGACCCGGTCGTTCGACTGGGTGTTCGGCCCGCTCGCGCTCGCGGGGTTGTTCGGTCTCGAGCTCGGCCTCCTGTTCGCGCCGGTCATCCTGGCGCTGTGGCTGGCACGGGCGCCAGGTGTCACCCGGCGCGCGGCAGTAAGCGTGCTGGTCGCGACCGGGATTTACGTGGCCATTCGGCTCGGCTTGGGAGCGACGGCGGCGTGCCGGCGTCGCACAACGAGAACGGGTTTGGCTTTTCGATGCTGGCTCCGGAGCGCGTTCGTGCCGAGTTCGGTGATCCGCCGGTGTTGCTGTGGATTTACAACATCGTCTCGACGTTCCTGACGGTCGTGATTTCCGAGCCGAGGGACGGGGTGTTCTCCTTCGTCGAATCGCTCCTGGCCCGCGACATGGAATCGTGGCGCTGGTTCCACGTCGGGCTCTCGGCGCTCACGAGCGCCACTATCGTCGTCGGCCTGATGCTTCAGCGCTCGGCGTACGGCTTGCCCGCCGAAGCCTTGGCGGAGGCGGGCCGCGACCGGTTGCTTGTCGTGCTTGGGTTGGCGCTGATGGTGTTCGGCAGCGGTCTGGGGTTTCTGTATACCCGTGACCGCATCGCGCTGTCGGCAGGCGTCGGCTACGCACTGCTCTTGTATGTGGCGGTCGTGTCGTTGATGGAGCGGATGCCCGCCGACGGATGGACGCGCCGACTCGTCTCGGGTGCGCTTGTCGTCCTCGCCGCCGCATGGGTCGTCCGCAGTGGCGAGACGTTCCTGCAGCTTCGCGATACGGCGTGGGATTATCACCTCGAGTGGACGACACGCTTCGCCGAAAAGGGTGGCGCGACCGAAGATCGGACCGAGCTGTTCACGGCCTTACAGAAGGAAGCGCTCAGTCAGACACCCGCCGATCCGCGCCTGGATCCCGCCTGGACCTACGTGCTCTTCGAACGCCGGTTCGCGCGATCACCAGAGGCCCGCTGACCTGCAGATGATGGTCGTCGAGCCACCCCGCCGCCGGCTGATGGTGTGGGCCGTTGCGCTGGCGGTCTTCGCCGGATCCTGTTCCTGCTCCGGATGCTCGAGTTCGCGTTTCACAACGACCACTTGGAGTTCATGGCGGTTGGCACCGAAATCCTGCACGGGGCGGGTGCCAGGCATCGACTTCTTCGATCCGTCGCGTCCGCTCCAGCAATACCTCACTGCGGCCGGACTTCTTTTCGGTCATCAGACTGCTCGCCGAGGCACTGTTCACCGTGGCGGTGCTCTCCGCCGGAGCGGCCATCGTGTTCCTCCTCGGACGTGA
This sequence comes from uncultured Acidobacteriota bacterium, assembly GCA_963793705.1. Lineage (GTDB taxonomy): Bacteria > Acidobacteriota > Vicinamibacteria > Vicinamibacterales > UBA2999 > Gp6-AA40. Next base: position 45,186 of record CAWCBC010000001.1, read on the forward strand.
GCTCACCGGTTCGATGTCCCTTGGCCTGCTCGGCGCCACGTTCGTGGTGGCGATGCTGCCGCGCCTCTACTCGTATCCCAAAATCATCATTCCGGCGATCGGCCTGCTCGCCTGCTGGCGGTACATCGACCGCCCCTCGTCTCCGCGCCTGGTCGTGCTGGCGGTGATCACGGCGGTCGCCTTCTATCTTCGGTTCGATTACGGCGCGCTGTTCGGATGTACCGTGGCGGTGGCGCTGGTGGCGCACGGCACTGGAGTCAGTGGCGTGACCTGATGATGGCCGCGCTGCGCTACGGAGTGGTCGTTGTCCTGCTGTGCGCTCCGTATGTGGTGCTGCAACTCACGGCCGGTGGCGTGCTGTCGAGCGGCCCGGGCAGCGGCCGTCTGACGCATCTCCTGCGAGGCGACGACGTCGTGTCGCTGGCGATGCCGGAGATCCCGTCGGAGCGGCCGCTTGTCTGGTTCCGTCCGGCGGGACCCCTGGCGACGGTTCGATGGCAGCCGGACCTGCCTGACGATCGTCGAGGGGATCTCGAGCAGCGGTACTCGCTGCGGCAGGTGAAGACCATCGACGAGCAGGCGTGGCAATACGTGCTCCGCGACCGGTCGCCGGAAACGCTCAGGCGACTGCTGGCTGACCCGTCCGTCGCGGGGGTGACGAACGTCGACGCCCAGGGGCAGATCCTGCGCGAGCCGCCGTGGTCCGTGGTGCGCCGATGGCTGCGTATCCCGGTGCTCGAGTCACCGCTGCTCAACGAGCGCACGGCCGCCGTGTGGTTGTACGACCTGCTGTTCCTGACCCCGTTAATCGCCGCCGCATGCCTGATCGTCCGGGTTGCCAGGCGGCGGACCAGGGAAGGGGAGGTGGCGAAGGTGCTCGCCGTGATGACGATCGGCGTGCTCTTCAACATCTTCCAGATCAGGGGCAACCTCGACTCCCGTCTTCCTGATGTCATCGTGCCGGCGGCGTTGCTCTGGATCTGGATGACGTGGGTGTTCGTCAGCGGAGCGAACGTGCGGCCGCTGAGACTCGGTGTCGCTATCGTCGCGCTTCTATCGGTGTGGTTGACCGTGGATGCCTATACCGGGTCGATGAACCATCTGGAGGCCAGCGAGTTGTTCTCGACGCCGGGAAAGGTGATGCGGCGCCTCGCCGGAACGATTCAGGGGCTGCGCGCAAATCCGCTCGATCAGTTCGCGCCTGCCGGCAGCCGGGGCGTGCCGGCGCTGACGCGCTACGTGAATCGATGCACGCAGCCGAGTGACGCACTCCTGGTGATCGGCTATCAGCCGGAGATGTATTTCTTCGCCGACCGGCGGATCGGCGGCGGCAACGTCTCCTACCGGGCCAACCTTGGCGCCGCGCCGGAGCAGCAGGCGACGATCGTCGCGCGCC
>CAWCBC010000002.1:0-101172 GCA_963793705.1 uncultured Acidobacteriota bacterium
AGTGGCACCGGGTCCCGCCGCCGCCGGCGGCGCCGACGTGGCCTGGTCCTTGGTGCCCTTAGAGCAGGCGGCAATCGAGAGGATAAGGACTAGCGGAAGCACTCGAAACACGTGGGAACTCCTGGAAACTATGCAGCGACGCGCGGGGTACCGGCCCTTCGACTCGCTTCGCTCGCTCAGGGCACCACTCGACTCGCCCAGGCCGGGCCTGCCACGAGCGAGCCCGCGAAGCGGGCGAGTCGAATGGTGGCCAGGGCCGGAATCGAACCAGCGACACCCGCATTTTCAGTGCGGTGCTCTACCAACTGAGCTACCTGGCCCCGGTCAACTGAAAAAGGAGGCCGAAAAGACGTTCGAGTATACCAAACGGGGTGTGTAGGTATTTCAGCCCTGCCGTTCTGAAACATACCTCATCCGTACGCGTTGCTCCTGGTTTTCCCTAGGAAATAGCTTTCTCAACAGTTGGCGTTGACCTTGCCACTTCCTTTCGGCCATGGCGAACCTATACCTCGTTAAGGGGACAAAGAAGAAAGAACAGGACGCACCGAAGCGTGGCAGGGGTTCGTCCAGCTTCGCCCCTTCGGGGCTTCGGCAGGACAAGTCGACTGAGCGCCGTTACCGCTATCCGTCGGAAGAGATCTGGGAGATCTCTGAAGAGCGGTGGCAGGTGGCGGAGTCCCGCTGCGTGTCCGAAGCGGACACGGACCTCATAGGGTCCGCGCGCCGATAGAACCGGACGCGGACCCCAGAAGGTCCGCGTCACGATAGCTCTAAGGAGAGAGAGATCTCTAAGAGAGATCTCTAAGAGAGATAGAGCCGAGCAAGCAGCCAACGCACAGCGAGCAGCTTACGCAATAGCGACGACGTCCGCTGATTCCCGCGTGAGGCCGAGTTCCTTGCGCACACGTTCGTCGATGGCGCGCTTGAGGTCAGGGTTGTCCTTCAGGAACTGCTTGGCGTTCTCGCGGCCCTGCCCAAGGCGCTCGCCGCCGTAGGCGAACCAGGCGCCGCTCTTTTCGACAATCCGCTTTTCCACCGCCAGGTCGAGCAGGTCGCCTTCGCGCGAGATGCCTTCGCCGTACATCACGTCGAACTCCGCCTCGCGGAACGGCGGCGCCACCTTGTTCTTCACAACCTTGACGCGTGTGCGGCCGCCGATGATCTGGTCGCCGTCCTTGATGCTGGCAATGCGGCGGATGTCGATGCGCACGGAGGCGTAGAACTTCAGCGCGCGTCCGCCGGTGGTCGTTTCCGGGTTGCCGAACATCACGCCGATCTTCTCGCGCAACTGGTTGATGAAGACGAGGGTCGTGTTCGACTTGGACACCACGCCGGTGAGTTTCCGCAGCGCCTGCGACATCAGCCGCGCCTGAAGCCCCATCTGCGCTTCGCCCATCTCGCCTTCGATTTCCGCTTTGGGCACGAGGGCGGCCACCGAGTCGACAACCACGACATCGACGCTGTTGGAGCGAATCAGCACTTCGACGATTTCGAGCGCCTGCTCGCCGTTGTCGGGCTGCGACACGAGGAGATTCTCGAGGTCCACGCCAAGCTTCTGCGCGTATTGCGCGTCGAGCGCATGCTCGGCGTCCACGAACGCCGCCATGCCGCCGGCTTTCTGCGCCTCCGCGATCACCTGCAGCGCCAGCGTGGTCTTGCCCGATGATTCCGGGCCGAAGATCTCGGTGACGCGGCCGCGCGGAAGTCCGCCGATGCCGAGGGCATAGTCGATGCTGATCGAGCCGGTGGAAATGGAGGGAATGGGACCGACGGAGTGGCGCTGTCCGAGACGCATGATCGAGCCCTTGCCGAACTGCTTCTCAATCTGGCCGACAGCGATGTCGATGGCTTTGTTGCGTTCCTTGTGATCGTCGAAAGGCGGCATGCGGGCTCCTTTAGGGCCGCCTTCGCGCCAGGGGCGCTTCGGCGGGACAAGCTGTGATGAATCGATTGTGAAGTGGGGTGGTGACAGGGGTGGTCACAGCCGGGGTAGATCCTAGGAGCGTGCCGCACGAAAGTCAAGCTCAAAAAGGTAATTCGGTGTTTCACAAACACACGGTAAGTAACAGGAAATAGGGGAGTTGGCCGAGTGGTTTACAGATATGCCTTGACGCACCCAGGGGCGAAAGTGGGTACGTGGTTCCCGAGCGGTTGGGCAGTTGGTTCGCGCTCGGGTAGGAGGGACCGCTACGCCTTGACGTACCTGTTTTCGCTTAGGCTTGCCGCGCGGCGGAGGGTTAAGCGATGGGTGACGTGCCTCAGATCGAGTTCGGTCCGTTCGTTTGGCGAAGTGTGGGTACGGCGGTTGCCGACGGGGCTTCATTCTTTGATTTGGATATGAAGACCGGACTTACGGCTGCTCGTGTTGATCGTCGGCCTGCTCTGGTGGGAAGGTCACCTAAGGCAAGAAGAGGCCAAGCGGTTGGTAACGGGGGCACGGTTGATCCACGCCAGGATCGTACGCGGGCGGCGACGGAGCGGCTATTGGGGAGAATCCTAGCGGCGCTTGCGGGCTGACTTACGGCGTTCTGGCGGATGACTGTGGTGGGGGTAATCGCGGCGGGCGGCTTCGGCCATCTTGGCCTTGATTTGCTGCTGAAGCTCTTGGGCCTGCTGACAAACGGCGTCGAGTTTATCGAGGATGGTTTGCAGTTCTTCAGGCGACAGATCGGCCAAGTGGCGTAAAACATTAGCAAATAATCGGTACTCCGCAAAGCTCAGGCAGAGTGGCAGATCTCGCCTGGCTCTAGGAGCATCCCGCACGCAGCGTTTTTTGCGATGTGAATTGCTCCTGGATGATTTCGAGGGCAACATGCGGGCGCGTACGCGTACGAGGGCGCGCCCGCGAGGGCGGAGAAGGGAAGGCAGGGAAGGAACGCTAGATCGGTCGTCGTTCCAGCGCCCGAGCAATTCTCCAGAGCATCCACAGGACGGCGAGATACCAGGCGGCACTGGCGAGCATGAACACAGGGACCAAATAGCCGATGGAGTAGCCAAAGAGATTCATAGTGCGGCGGATTCTACCGCCGATCAAAGCCGCGGGACCGCCGCAAGCCGAAGCCGCCAAAGGTGGCAGATGCGACGCGTCCGAGAGTGGGCCAGTGGTAACGCGGAAATGAAGGGAGACGCGATGAGTACGGAAGTGTCAGCGTTGATCGTCGTCGTGCTGGTCGTTGCCTACGGCATCAGGATGGCGCTGTCCGGGAAACGGGGACGCCCGCAAGGGCCAATGATTTGAAGCCGAAGGCCTGGAAGAAACGCTTATGTTGAGCCTGCGCTAGTTCTTGGTTCCCGGTTCTTCCACGACCCAGCGATGATTGCAGGCGGGGCACCAGAACATGTTCGTACTCAGTAGCTTGTTCTCGAGAACGCCGACAGCCTGACGGCAGGACGGACAGACGACGCCGGTTCTGTGTGGGTTCGCGGGCATTTGCGGGTGGCAGTCTAGACTGGCTCGGCGCCCAGGCTGTATGACTCAAATCAAGGAAAGCGCCGGTTTTGCAGCCTACGCGCGCTCGACGGCCAGCGCGACTCCGTTGCCACCGCCCAGGCAGAGACTGGCAATCCCTCGCCTCAGGCCTCGCTGCTCGAGCGCGTAGAGCAGTGTCGTCAGGATACGGGCTCCGCTCGCGCCGATCGGATGCCCGAGCGCCACGGCACCGCCATTCACATTCACCTTGTCCGGATCGATTCCGAGCTGTTGAAGCACCGCGACAAGCTGCACCGAGAAGGCTTCGTTGATCTCGAAGAGGTCAACCTCTTCGAGCTTCCAGTCAATCTTCTTCGCCAGCCTGCGGACCGCTTCCACCGGCGTCATCAGCAAGTACTTCGGCGGCAGACCGCTCGTGGCCTGTCCAACGATCCGCGCCATCGGTGTGCGACCGAGTTGCGCCGCGCGAGCCGCTGACATGACGACCAGCGCCGCGGCCCCGTCATTGACCGGCGGAGCGTTTCCAGCCGTGACCGTCCCGTCCTTCTTGAACGCAGGCTTCAACGCTCCGAGCGTGGCAACTGAGGTGTCGGCACGAACAGACTCGTCGCGCGCCACGACGATTGGTTCGCCCTTCTTCTGCGGGATCGTGACGGGCAGGATTTCAGCCGTGAATCTCCCCGCTGCAGCGGCGTCAGCCGCCTTGCGATGGCTGTTGAACGCGAACTCGTCCTGCGCCGCGCGGCCGATGTTGTATTCCGTGGCGATCAGTTCGCCGGCGTTTCCCATGTGACACTGCTCGAAGGAGCACCACAAGCCGTCGCTGACCATCGAATCAACGAGCTGTGCGTTGCCCATGCGGAGCCCCTCGCGTGCCCCCGGCAACAGGTACGGTGCATTGCTCATCGACTCCATTCCGCCGGCGACAGCGACCTCGATATCACCCGTCGCGATGGCTTGCTGGGCAAGCATCACCGCCTTCAGCCCCGAACCACAGACCTTGTTGATGGTGAGCGCGGCCACGTGGTCGGCGAGGCCACCGCGCAGCGCTGCCTGACGGGCAGGTGCCTGGCCGACGCCGGCGGAGACGACGTTGCCCATGATGCATTCGTCCACGCTGGCCGGGTCGATGCCAGCGCGGCGGACCGCCTCGCGGACCACCAAGGCGCCAAGGTCGGTTGCGGAGAGGTCCTTCAGCCCGCCGAGGAATTTGCCGGTCGGTGTGCGAACAGCGGAAACGATGACGGCGTCCTGCATGACTCGATCGTAACCCCCTTGTTAACCAATCGGCCTGCTCCGGCGTTGAGTAGGGGTAGGTAGGTGATCCAGATGAAGAGACTGTTCCTCACGGCGGTAGTGGCAGCGGCCGTGGCCCCGCTTGCGGCAGCGCCTGCGCAGGTCCCCGTGCCCTCCTCAGGCAGTACGCCGAGCCTGCCCGCGTTCGAAGTCGCGTCGGTGCGGGTAAACCGGTCGGGCGAACCCGGTCATCGAATGCAGGGCCGCCCCGACGGCCGCATCACGATCACGAATGCTCCGCTGCGAACCATTATCGAGATGGCGTTTGGACTCCTGCCGCAGCAGCTCACAGGCGGTCCGGGATGGCTCGACTCCGAGCGCTTCGATATCGCCGCTCAAACTGGCCAGGGGCTGCCGCCGCAGACTCCGGGTGGACCTCCCGGACCCGCGCAGCTGATGCTGCAGCGGCTCCTATCAGAGCGATTCAAGCTTGCGGTCCATTCTGAAACGCGGGAGCTGCAGATTTATGCGTTGACACTGGTGCGAGAGGGCGGGCGGCTCGGCCCACAGATGTCCCCGGCCACGACGGACTGCGAGGCGCTCCTGGCCGCCTATGGACGGGGCGCGGCGCCGCTTCCGCCACGGTCCGAGTGCAGTATTTCCGGTGCACCCGGGCGCGTGTCGGCCCGGGGTGCGAGCATGGCCAACTTCTCCCGCGCAATTCTGGCCGGCGTCGTTGATGCCATCGTCGAGGATCGCACAGGACTGCGAGGTGGATTTGATTTCGACCTCGAGTTCACGGTAGACCCCGGCACTGCGCCCGCGACAGACGTTGGGTCAAATGGCGCATCGATTTTCACAGCCCTCGAGGAACAACTCGGGCTGAAGCTACGCTCTTTGCGTGCACCAGTCGATGTGCTGGTGATCGATCGGGTCGAACGCCCGACGGAGAACTGATGATGGAACAGGACATGTCGATGCACTTCCTCATCCCCCAGCTCTTTATCTTCACGCTGGTATTCGTCGTCATCGCCGTGGTGTACCTGGAACGGTCGCGGCGTGAGAAGCACCGGGTCGAATTGCAGAAGGCAATCCTGGAACGCATCGGTTCGGTCAAAGACTTCGCCGAGTTCCTGACGACCGAGCAGGGCGAGCGTTTCCTCGCGAGCCTCGCACCAGTGCATTTTCGAACGCATCATCGCGGACTGTGGTCGGTTCGCATCGGTGTCGTCCTAGTGACGGTCGGTCTATTGATGATGATTGGCCTTCACACGCCGTATTTCGGATCGTCTACCGGACCGACCACACCGCTGCTAATGGTCATACTCCTGGTCATCGCGGTGGGTGTCGGCATGCTGCTGTCGGCAGCCGTCTCGTTCATGATTGCGCGCGTCCTGGGACTAGCGAACGGGCGCACGTCAACGAAGGGTGACGCGGTATAGGGAGTGCTCACGGAACACGCCTTTGGCGAGTTCTACCAGCGGCACGCCCGCGCGGTCTGGAGGTACGTCTACCGCGTAACCAACGACGCCACGGACGCCGACGACATCGTCCAGGAGGCATTCCTGCGTCTCTTCCAGGCGGACGTTGAGCCGTCCGACGAAGAGGGGCTGCGGCGCTATCTGTTTCGGGTGACAGGCAATCTCATCGCGGACCGGTGGCGACGCCGCGCGCGGGACGAGCGTCACGCGCGTGCACCAGATGAATCCGGCAATCGCGAGACGCGTGACATGGACGTCGTACGAACGTTTTCGGTGTTGAAGCCGCGCGAGCGCGCGCTCTTGTGGCTCGCGTACGTCGAAGGTGACACGCACGCGGACATTGCCGCGTCGCTGCGTCTCAGTCGCGGCAGCATCAAGGTGTTGTTATCACGCGCCCGCGCACGGCTGAGGGATCTGTTGACGGCGCGCGGCGCGGTTGAAAGGTTGGAGAAATGACTGGTAGCTGGAGTGACCTCACACCTGCCGAAGAGCGGACGCTCATCGCGTTCATGCAGAGGCTCCGCGATGCGCCTGTTGGTGTCTCCTCGAATGTGCCTGGCGCGGACGTGCTGTGGCTCAAGGCTCAGCTGATCCGGCGGTGGGATGCCCAGCGGAGAGTTCAAAGACCCATTGACGTGATGGAACCCTTCGAGCTCGCCGCCAGTGTCGCGGCGGCGGTTCTGCTGCTGTTCTGGTCAGTGCCTTCCGCGTTCGAGTGGCTTCCCCGGGTGTTTTAACCCGGGCATGGCTCTTGCGCACGATCAGAGCGTCAGGAGGGGATAACCATGAGTCGGCTACTGCTGAGTGCAATTGCGGCGGTTTCCATTGCGGCACCTGTTGCCGCGCATCACGAGACGGCAGGAAAGTCTCACGCGGTGGCGACGGTTACCATCACCGAGCCGGTCAAGGCGGACGGAAAGCCGCTGGCGCCCGGAACGTACGAAGTGTGGATCCTGGATGATCGGCCGAACGTGGGTGTTGGCGCGCCGTCCAACGCGCAGCGCGTGGTCGAGCTGTATCAGAACGGAAAGATGGTTGCGACGGACGTTGCTGAAGTGTTTCCGGCCAGTGGCCGGCCCGTCGGCACATCAGGAGCGACTGGCGCACGACTGCCGAAAGCAGCCGTCCAGAAGCTGAAGGGCGGAGAGTTCGTTCGTATTTCGATCAACGACGCCGCCGGACGCTTCTTGATCCACCTAACGACGGCGAGTTTCTCTGAGGCCGCGCCCCAGCCCCAGGCGCCGTCGCGCGTGGAGGTGCCGCCGGCCGCGGAGGCGCCGCAGCCGCCGCCGCAGCAGTGACGTCGATATAGCGAACCACGCCGGTGCCGAGCAGATCGTCAAGGCGCGCTCGAATGATGGCAGCGGAGCGTTCCAGCTCCCGCTGCCATGCGTGATCGCGGGCGCAGACTCGAAGGGTGCTCTTATCGAGCACCACTTCGGTGGCGCCTGCAACCGCCGCCCCCACGACCGTCCGCCACGCGAACGCGACCTTCTCGTCGTTGAGCGGCGCCTTTCGAAGAATCGCGATCAGCGCGGCCGGAACGATCGTCTGAACCGGAATCATGGTGGTTGATCCTAACCCGTCAGGTTAGTTGTGGGGGCGGGTTCCGCCGAGGCCGGCGCCATCGAGGCGGACCCGCCGGGTTAGTAAGATATGTGGCCATGTCGTCGTCTCCCTGGAGTGGACGCCTCGTCCTTGCATCAGCCTCACCGCGGCGCGCCGAATTGCTGCGCGCTGCCGGCATCGACTTTGACGTGCAACCTGCCAATATCGACGAAGCCATGATCGCCGGCGAATCGCCGGCGGAGTACGTGTCGCGCCTGGCGGAAGGGAAGGCGCGTGCCGTCCACGAGCTCGATGGCAGCCGCACGGTGCTCGCCGCGGACACCGCGGTCGTCGTGGACGGCCACATCCTCGGCAAGCCGCTCGATGAGGGCGACGCCGGTCGAATGCTGGGAATGCTCAGCGGCAGGACGCACGAAGTGCTGACCGCCGTATCGATTTTTCATCCAGGCCAGATCGTCGACACGCGAGTAGACACCACGGTCGTTGAGTTCGCTCCGCTGTCGGAGGCCGACATCAGCTGGTATGTGTCCAGCGGTGAGCCGATGGACAAGGCCGGCGCCTACGCCGTGCAGGGATTGGCCTCGCGTTTCGTGACGCGGATTGAAGGCTCCTATTCCAACGTCGTCGGCCTGCCGATCGCGCTTGTTTATCAGATGCTTGTGACCAAACTGCTGACCTTTTGAAGCCGACCGGCGGCTGGTCCCGGCGCGCTGCGATTTGGGTTATCCTGAGCCAGTACGTTTTCCCGAAGTCCTTACCTATGAGTCACAAAGCGATCAAAATCGGCCTGACCGCGCTCGTCCTGGTGACCGCGTTCAGTGCACTGCTGTTCACAACGATGCAGGACAACCTCCAGTACTACAAGTACGTGGATGAGGTCGTTGCCGCGCCGCAGGAATGGCAGGGCAAGACGCTCCAGGTCCATGGCAACGTCGTGCCGGACTCCATCAAGCGCAAGCGCGAGTCCCTGGACTACGAGTTCGACCTGCATCGCAACGGGAAGGTCATGCGCGCGTATTTCTCGGGGCCAACGCCGGACAATTTCAAGGACAACGCGGAAGTCGTGCTGACGGGCCAGTTTTCACCGCGCGGATTCGACGCCACAGAGATGACCGCCAAGTGTCCGTCCAAGTACGAGGAGGCGCCGCCTGCCGGGCCTGCTGCGACGACGTCCAGGCTAAATGGCGTCACTTGGTTACTACCTGCTGCTCGCCGCGTTCCTCTCCGTGCGCTATGCGGCGGCGATATCGGTAGCCGGCGCGCGCAGGCGTTCACAGCGCCTGATTGAAAGCGGCACCGGCGCCTTCTACCTGACGATGGCCATCATGCTGGCCGCCTCGTCGGTCATCGTTCACGCCTTCGTCACCGGCAACTTCTCGATCAAGTACGTCGAGCGCTATTCGGACACGGCGCAATCGCTGGCCTTCAAGCTGACCTCGTACTGGGGCGGGCTGGACGGCTCGATCATGTTCTGGGTGACGCTGCTGTCGATCTTCGGCTGCGTCGCCGTGTACGTGAACCGGATCCGCCATCGGGAACTGATTCCGTACGTCGTGGCGGTCATCTCCGTGGTGCAGATGTTCTTCCTGTTCCTGATGATCGTTCACAACAATCCGTTCGAGACGTACATCACGGAGAACCCGGTCGACGGCAAGGGGCTGAGCCCGCTGCTGCAGAACTTCTACATGGTCATTCATCCGCCGACCATGTACCTCGGCTTCGTCGGCTGCACCATTCCGTTCGCCTTCGGCATGGCGGCGTTGTTTACCGGCCATCTCGACGACTCGTGGCTGCGCGCGGTCCGCCGCTGGACGATGATCGCGTGGCTCTTCCTGACGCTCGGGCTCTGCCTCGGCATGCTCTGGGCGTACGAGGAGCTCGGGTGGGGCGGCTTCTGGAAGTGGGACCCGGTCGAGAACGCGGGACTCCTCCCGTGGTTCACGGCCACCGCGTTCCTGCACTCGGTCATGGTGCAGGAGCGTCGCGGCATGCTGCGCGCCTGGAACGTCTCGCTGGTCATCATGACGTTCTTTCTGACGATCTTCGGCACGTTCATGACGCGGTCCGGCGTGGTGCAGTCCGTCCACGCGTTCGGCGAGGATCCTGAACTGGCGCGTCTGTTCACCGGGTTCATGGTGCTGACGCTGGTCGTGAGCTTCGGCATGGTGATCTATCGCCTGCCGCTGCTGCGCGCGCGCAACGAGCTCGATTCCTGGGTGTCGCGCGAAGCGGCGTTCATGCTCAACAACTGGATCCTGCTGTTCTCGGCGTTCTTCGTGCTGTTCGCCACGATGTTCCCGACGCTCAGCGAGGCGATTTACGGGCCGAAGGGCCGCATCACCGTTGGCGCGACGTTCTTCAACCAGTGGATGATCCCCATCGGGCTGACGATGCTGCTGCTGACCGGCATCGGTCCGTTGCTGGCGTGGCGCAAGTCGGCGCTCGTCAACCTGCGCGATCAGTTCCTGTTCCCGGTGCTGTCGCGGAGTCGTCGTCGGTGGCGTCGTCCTCGCTTTTGGCGTGCGCATGTGGGGTCCCGGCTTGTGCTTCGCCTTCGCCGGCTTCGTCATGGGAACGATCACGCAGGAGTTCTGGCGCGGCGCGCGCGTCCGTCAGCTGACGAGCGGGACGGATCTGTTCACGGCGCTGATCGGCCTCGTCGGCCGCAACAAGCGGCGCTACGGCGGCTATCTGGTCCACGTCGGCGTCGTGCTGCTGTTTCTCGGGTTTGCCGGCGAGATCGTTCAAGCAGCAGGAGACCGCGCTGCTCACGCCGGGCAAGCAGGTGACGGTCGGCGAGTTCGATCGTTCGGCTGGACGCGCTGCGGGAGAGCAACGACGCCAGCAAGCAGGCGATAACCGCGCACATCACTGCGCTGCGCGACGGCAAAGAGGTCGCCAAGCTCTATCCGGCGAGGTGGTTCTTCCGCGGCCGCGAAGACGAGCCGACGACGGAAGTCGCGATCCGCCGCTCGATTGACCGGGGACCTGTACCTCGTGATGCCCGAGTTCGACGCTGAGGAGCAGTCCGCAACGCTCGAGATCACGGTGACGCCGATGATCAATTGGGTCTGGTTCGGCTTTGGCGTCATTGCGATCGGGGCGCTGATCGCGCTGCTGCCGGAGACGGCGTTCGCGTTCGCGGTCAGCCGCGTGCCGGCCAACGCGACGCGCGCGGCGGCACATGGCTGATTCTGCTGGCCCTCGTGCTGCCCGCAGCGGTGCAGGCGCAGGATGGTGCCAATCGCGCAGCCAGGCGCCGAAGGCGGCCTGGTGAGCAAGAGTGCTGTTCAGCGCCGGCTCGAAGGCGAAGATCATCTGCATGTGCGGGTCAGCGGGCTGCGTGCGCGCCACCCTCGCCAATTGCCAGATGCGTCCCGCCTGTCATGGGCATTCGGCGCAGACGGCGCGCATCAAGCAGCTCGTCGACGAAGGCAAGTCGCACGACACGATCCTCGCGGCCTTCGTCAGCGAGTACGGGCAGCACGTGCTCGGCGACCCCGGAGAATCGCGGCTTCAACCGGCTGGCGTGGCTGCTGCCGTACCTGCTGGCCGGCGTGGGGCTCGTCGTCATCGTCATGAACGCCCGGCGCTGGTCGCATCGGTCCGCGCTGCGCGCGGCGGCGCGGCGCCAGCCCCGCGATGGACCCCGCGCTGGACGCCCGCCTGGACGATGAGCTCCGAGACCTCGACTGAGCGCCCGGAGTCGCTGCAGCCCTGGCAGCTGTTCACCCTTGCCGGGTTGATCGGCGCGACCGTCGTCGTGTTTCTGTCGCGCGGCCAGTCTCCGGCCGCCATCATCCTGCTCAGCTGTGCCGTGTTTGCCGCTGCGTACGTCGGCGTGACGGCGTTGCGTACCGTTCTGCCGCTGGCGGGCACTCTCCGAGACGAGGCGCCTGAGACGCTCGGCGATCGAACGCGCGCCGCGCTGGAGCGAGAAAAGACGCTGGTGCTGCGCTCGATCAAGGAGCTCGAGTTCGACCGCGGGATGGGGAAGGTGTCGGAGAAGGACTTCGCCGAGATGTCGGCTCGTCTGCGCGCGCGCGCAGCGAGGTTGATGCGCCAGCTCGATGCCGGGTCGCTGTACCGCGAGCAGATCGAGAAGGAAGTCGCGCAGCGTCTGGCGAAGACGTGCCGTCGAGCCGACGCAAGTCGGACCGTGGCGCGCGTCGCACGAACGACGTGTGCGGCGTGCGCGTGCCACCAACGACGCCGACGCACGGTTCTGCAAGAAATGCGGCGCACGCTCGAGGCCGCGTCATGACACGCGCTCGTTCGGGAGTTGGGAGTTGGGTGTTGGGAGTTGGGCATTTGTCTCGCGGCGCTCCTGTCGCCAGGCGCCGCGTCCGCCCAGGACATGCCCGATCCCTCGCTGATGCACGGGCGCGCGCTTCCGGCGCCCGAACTGCGCGACGGCACCGTCACCGTCCGCGTCGTCCGCGAAGCGATCGGCAACAATGCGCCCGGGCAGCAGGTTCGCGTGACGGTCGGCGGGACGACGCGGACGGCGACGACCGATCAGCAGGGCCGGGCGGAGTTCACCGGCCTGCCTGCCGGCGAAGCGCGCGCCGAAGCAACCGTGGACGGCGAGACGCTGCAGTCGCAGCCGTTTGCCGTGCCGACGTCGGGCGGACTGCGCGTGATTCTGGTGGCCGGCCTCGCCCGGGCGGCCGAGCGGAAGAAGCAGGAAGAGGCCGCGGCGCTCGCCGCGCCTCCGACGAAGGGCGGCGTCGTCATCGGCGGCGACAGCCGCATCGTCATGGAGTTCAGCAACGACAGCCTGTTCGCGTTCTACCTGCTGGAGATCGTGAACACGCGCGCGGACGCGCGTCGACATCGGCGGGCCGCTGCGGATCGAACTGCCGCGCGAGGCAGTCGGCGTGCGCAGATCGGGAAGGATCGACGAAGGCTGCGGTCGAGTCGACGGCACGCTGCGTCACGGTCCAGGGGCCGTTCGCGCCGGGCACGACCTCGGTGCAGGCTGCAGTTCGACCGTTCGGTTCGCCAACGCGACGCACGACCGTCGTCCAGCCGTTTCCGGTTCCGGTGCAGCGGCTCGTCGTCGGCGTCGAAAAGGTCGGCAGCCTGGGGCTCGCGTCTCCGCAGTTTTCGTCGGTCAGCCGAGCTGCCGACGGAGAACGGCGTCTACCTGCTCGGCCAGGGAGGCGCGCTGCCGCCGGGCACGCCGCTGACGTTCACGCTGTCGAACCTGCCGGTCCACAGCCGCACCGGCCTCTACGTCGCGCTCGGCCTGGCGCTGCTCGTCGCCGCGGTTGGCGTCTGGCTCGCCATGCACCCCGGCCGCCGCAGCGGCCGTGGATCGGAAGGCGCTGGTCGAGCCGGCGCGACACGCTGCTCGCGGAGCTGGCGCAGCTCGAAGCGAAGCGCCGCGACGGGACGCATCGCCGGAACGCGCCGAGCGGCGCCGCCAGCGGATCCTGAGCGAGCTCGAGCAGATCTACGCGGAGCTGGACGCGACCGCCGGGCCGCGGGAGGCGGCGAGGGCATCGCCGCGTGACCTCGGGCGCCGGCAGCGCTGACTTCGATCACGTCGCGGTCGACGACGTCTCGCGCCATTTCGGACGCCGCCGCGCCGTCTCGCGCGTCACCTTCACCGCACGCTCGCGGCGCCATCCTCGGCCTGCTCGGACCGAACGGCGCCGGCAAGTCGACGCTGCTGGCGATGCTGGCGACGCTGCTCAAGCCGACACGGGCGCCATCCGGTTCGGGTCGCATCGACCCGCGATGCGCACGGTCCAGAGCTGCGCGGCCGCATCGGCGTGCTCGGCCACGATCTGTTTCTCTACCCGGAACTGACCGCGCACGAGAACCTCGCGTTCTTCGCCGGGCTGTACCGGCAGCCGATGCGTCGGGCGCGGCGACGCGCGCGCTCGACGCAGGCGGGCCTCGCCGATCGCGCGCACGATCCGGTCAGCAGCTTCTCGCGCGGCATGCGGCAGCGCGTCGCGCTCGAGCGCGCGCTGATTCACCACCCGCGGCTGGCGCTGCTCGACGAACCGTTCACCGGCCTCGACGATGCCTCGGCGGCGGCGCTGGTCGCGCGGCTGCGGCACGCTGCGCGAGAGCGGCGCCATCGTCATCCTCGCCACGCACGATCTCGAGCTCGCCGAAGGGCTGCTCGACGAAGCGCGTGTTCCTCCGCGACGGGCGCATGGCTCGACGCGTCGTCGCGGCCGGAGCGTCTGCGCTCGACCTATCGCGACGTGATGGGACGAGGCCTGACATGTTCGCGCGAGCCGTCTGGCTGATTCTGCGGAAGGACCTGACGGTCGAGGTCCGCAGCGGCGAGATCGCCTACACGACGCTGTTCTTTGCGGTGTCGTGCATCCTGATGTTTGCGTTCGCGCTGGTGCGCGACGGGCGTGGACCGGAGGACGGCGCCGCCGGCCTGCTGTGGATTGCGATCGCCTTCGCCGGAACGCTGGCGCTCGGCCGGACGTTCGAGCGCGAGCGGCAGTCGGAAACGCTGCGCGCCCTGCTGATGGCGCCGGCGGCGCGGCCGGCCGTCTACGTCGGGAAGCTGCTCGGCATCGTGGCGCTGCTCGCGGGCGTCGAGATCGTCCTGGTGCCGCTGGTCGCGCTGCTGTTCGAGGCGCGCGCGCTGCTGCGAGCATCCCGTTCTGGCTGGCGGCGATCCTGCTGGCCGGCACGATCGGGTTCGCGTCGGTCGGGACGCTGTTCGCCGCGATGCTGATCCGCGCCCGCAGCCGCGACGTGCTGCTGCCGGTGCTGTTGTATCCGGTCATCGTTCCAGTCATGATTGCCGGAGTGCGCGGCACCGCGGTGCTGCTGCAGCCGGAGGTCGACACGGCGGTCGCCGCGTTCTGGCTGGCGCTGCTGACGACGTTCGACGTCGTCTTCGTCACGCTGGCGCTGTGGACGTTCGAACCGGTGATGACCGACTAGAGCCGATTCGAACTGACATGATGTCCTGATGCCGAAATGGTTTATGCCTGCTCGCCATCGTCTGCGCGGTGATGTTCGCGGCGACGCCGATCGTCATCGCGAACGCGCCGTTCGAGTCGACGATGGGGCTGGTGTTCAAGATTTTCTTCTACCACATGCCGTCGGCGTGGATGTTCCTGCTCGGCGGCATCGTCTGCGGCGTCGCCAGCGTCCGCTATCTGGTCACCGGCGACGCGCGGCACGATCGGACGGCGCTGGGCGGCGGCGGAGCTGACCGTGCTGTTCGGCCTGCTGACGCTGGTCACCGGGCCGCTGTGGGCGCGCAAGACGTGGGGGACGTGGTGGGTGTGGGACGTGCGCGTCACCTCCAGCCTCGTCAGCTGGATGATCGCCGTGGCCTATCTGATCCTGCGCCGCTACGGCGGCCCCGGGTCCGAGAAGCTGGCCGCCGGCCTGGCGCTCTTCGGCATGGCCAACGTGCCGTTCATCTACATCTCGGTGAACTACTGGCGCACGATCCACCCGGCGACGAGCGTGGTGCCGACGCTGCCGGTGTCGATGGGGCTGCCGCTCTGGTTCTGCGTGGCGACGTTCCTGCTGCTCTTCATTCTGCTGTTCAAGATGCGGGTGCGGCTCGAAGAGCAGCGCGCGCGGCTGGACGCTGTCTATCTTTCACTGGATGAATAACGTGACTGACTGCGATTGTTCGACGCATCGGCATCCTGCTATTCGCGTTGATCGTGCTGGCGGACGCGTTGCCGGCGTCGACCGTGTCGGCACAGCAGCCGTCGACGGAGCAGACAGGACGAGTTCGTGCCGATCGATCGAGCTGCCGCCGAGCGAGCAGATTCCCGCCCGCGCGCGCTGCTCATCGGCGCCTACTCGTTCGTCATCGTCGCGCTGTTCCTGTATGTCGTGTCCGTCGCGCGCCGGCTCACGCGCGGTGCAGCGGGAGGTGGAGCGGCTGGAGGCTGACGTCAAACGCACCGGCCGGGCCTGATGCCGACAGCGGCGCACTTCCTCTACATTCCGGCCGTGCTGCTCCTGGGGGTCGTCATCGGCTGGATTCTCGGCTCGCGCGCCGCCGCGGACGCTTACGCCGCGCAAACTGCGCCAGCCAGCAGACTCCGAAGCCGAAGCCAGGCGAGCCTGATCGAAGGCTCGACCGCCAGGCGCCGAGTCAGCGTCTAGCGACCGATCGCCAGCCGATGCGCCAGCACTTCCGGCAGACCAGCCGCAATGATCTTGGCCTGAGCGGTCGCGACGTCGTACGGCACGCGCCTGATGGTCAGCGTGCGGTCGGCCGTGTCGAGCAGCGCAAACGCCGCGCGCGGGTCGCCATCGCGCGGCTGGCCCACGGCCCCGCAGTTCACGAGATACCGGGCGTCCACGTCGAGCGGCAGGCGGAAGCGGTCGCCGCGCGGCGGCCCGATCGCCGACATCTCACCAGCCAGCCTGAAGGCCGCCGGCACGTGCGTGTGTCCGAACAGGCACAGCGGCCGGCTCGCCGTGGCCAGCGCTCGCCGCACATCGAGGTCGTCGAAGATGTAGGCGTCTTCGTCGAACGGCGCGCCGTGGCAGATCTCGACGAGGTCATCGACGGCGACCGGCCCCGCCGGCAGAGCGGCCAGCCATTGATGGTTGTCGGGCGTCAGCGCGTCAGCCGTCCACTGGATCGCGAATCGGGCGAGGTGGTTGAAGTGCTCGACGCTTGCCAGCCGCGTGGCCACCTTGTCGTGATTGCCGCGGATGACGGTGGCATTCGGAAGCGCGCGCACGCGTGCGACGACCTCGTTCGGATCCGCTCCATAGCCGACGAGGTCGCCGAGCACGAGCGCGTGATCGTACTCGCCCGTGGCCGCCAGCACGGCGTCGAGCGCCTCGAGGTTGGCGTGGATGTCGCTGATGATCAGAGTAGGTCATCAGTACCCCACCCACTCGAGCAGTCGTTCGACAACGGCGGGGATCGGCTCGGTGCCGTCGAGGCGGACGTGCGCCTCGGCGTAGGTCAGCTGCCGGCGCGCGTAGAGCTGTTCCATCTGCACCCGGTCGGCGGCCAGCGGTCGCCGGCCGTCGGCCGGGACGCGCTCGAAGACGCGGGCCAGCGGCACGTCGAGCCACGCGACCGCACCATCGGCCAGCATCAGCGCGCGGTTGTCGGGTTCGGCAAACGTGCCGCCGCCGGTCGCGACGACGATCTGCCGCTGCGGTAGAAGATCGCTGAGCACCTGCCGCTCCTGCTGGCGGAAGTACGCCTCGCCGCTCTGGGCGAAATATCGTGGCGACGGAGCGTCGTTCGCGCGCCTCGATGCGCTCGTCGATGTCCTCGACGCGCCAGCCAAGCCGGCGGCCGAGCGCACGCGCGACTGTCGTCTTGCCGGCGCCCATGAACCCGACCAGATAAACCTTGTCTGCATTCACGCGCGCAACGATTCCAGCACGGAGAAGAACTCCGGATACGACACCGCCGCGGCGCCCGCGTCGTGAATCGTGGTCGGGCCGGTCGCGCCCAGCGCAGCGATGGCGAACGCCATGGCGAGGCGATGATCGTTGCGGGCGTCCACCTCGCCACCGCGCAGCCGGCGGCTCGCCGCGCACGTGGAAGCCGTCCGTGAAACTCGTCGATCGCCGCCCCCATCCGCCGGAATCCGTCGGCCAGCGCCGTAATGCGGTCGCTTTCCTTGACCCGCAGCTCCTCCGCGCCGGTGACGCGAAGGTCGCCACCGTGCGTCGCCAGGGCGGCGAGCACGGGCAGCTCGTCGATCAGGCCCGGCACCTCCGCCGGCGCGATGATCAGCCGCCTTCAGCTGTCCGTGGCGGACGACGACCCGGCCGATCGGCTCGGCGGCCGTATCGCGCTCCCGCGTCGACGCTCGATGTCGGCGCCCATCCGGCGCAGCACGTCGATGATGGCGGTCCTGGTCGGATTCAGGCCGACGTCGTCGATCACCACTTCGCGAGCCCGGCAGCGCCGCTGCGGCCACCATCCAGAACGCGGCCGAGGAGATGTCGCCAGGCACGTTCAGCGTGGCGGCCTGCGCGCGCTGGCCGCCGCTGGACCGACACCGTCAGTCCGTCGCGCTGCACGTCGACCCGAACGCTCTCAGCCCACGCTCCGTATGATCGCGGGTCTGGATCGGCTTCCGTGACGCGCGTCTCACCGTCCGCGTGCAGGCCCGCAAGCAGAACGGCGCTCTTGACCTGGGCGCTGGGGACTTCGGTGTGGAAGTCGATCGCGCGGAGGCGGTTCGTGCCCTCGATCGTCAGCGGCGGGCGATCGTCCTGGGACTCGATTCGCGCGCCCATTTGCTCGAGCGGGACGATGATTCGCCGCATCGGGCGGCGGCTCAGCGACTCGTCGCCGGCGATCCGGGATGTGAATGGCTGGGCCGCCAGGATCCCCGCCAGCATCCGCATCGTCGTGCCCGAGTTGCCGGCGTCGAGCGTGTCCGCCGGCGCGAGAAATCCGCGCGGACCGCGCCCGGTGATGCGCAGCTGCAGGCCCCCGGCGTCGCGGCCGGTGACCTCGACCGGGACGCCGAGGGCGCGAAGGCAATTGAGTGTTGATGCGCAGTCGGCGCCGGTGGAATATCCGCTGAGGGTGGACGTGCCCTCGGCCAGTGCGGCGAACAGCGCGTATCGGTGCGAGATCGATTTGTCCCCGGGTGGGCGCACCCGGCCGCGCACGTGCGGGGTCGGGTGCACGATAACGGTTTGCGGGGAGCCCATGGCCGAACTATAACAGGGGGCGGCTGAGGCCCCCTATATGAAGCAGGCGAGGTACGGCGTATGGTGAATCGACTCCGCGCTGGTGTGTTCGTGCTGATCGCCGCAGGCGCGGTCACGGCAGTCTACGCGCAGCAGCAAGTCGCCTTCTTCGTGGCTGCGACAACGCAGACTGGCGAGACGGTGACGGATCTGAAGGCGGAGGAAGTGGTCTTCGCCGAGGGCGACACGCGGGGCACCGTGGTCCGGGTGGTCCCCGTCACCTGGCCCGTCAAGGTCACCGTGCTCGTGGACAACGGGGTCGGCACCGGCTCGATGCTCTCGCTGTACCGCACAGGCCTGAAGGCGCTGTTCGCCGCACTCCCCACAGGAGTCGAGGCCTCGTTGCTGACGCTGGCTCCACAACCGCGTTGGCTGGTGCGGCCGACGAACGATCGCGTCCAACTGGCGAACGGAGTGGAGCGTCTGGCGCCGGACGAGTCGGCGCCCCGTATGGTCGAGGGCCTCATCGAAGCGGCCAAGCGGGTTGACGATGAAAACAAGAAGGAGGTGACGTATTTCCCGGTCATCGTGATCCTGTCCACGACAGGTCCGGAAGGGAGCACCACGCAGGCTCGCCTGGTCGATCGGATGGCGCACGCAGCTCACGGACTACCCGCGCGCGTTCACGTGATCATGCTCGGCACCAGCGCGACGTCGCCCACGCAGCGTTGCTTGGCGCGCGGCAGGTGCAGCTCGGAAAGACCATCGCCGACCTGACGGCGGCCGCTACGAGGCGATCGCGGCGGCAACGGCGATCCCAACGCTCCTGGGCGAATACGGGGCGATGATCGCCGAGGCTCACAACTTCCAGAGCCGTCAGTACATGGTCACTGCGGAACGGCCGGCCGGAGCCACGGGCGCGATGGGGCAGTTGGGGGCCGGGTCGACGCGGCCCGGCGTCAAATTTACCGTTACTGCACAAGGGCTCAAGCCGTAAAGGGCACTGAATTGGCCGTCACGTCGTAAGATTGATTTGCAGCCCCCGAATGCGCAGCGGCCAAACCGTTCGCCTGGATTTCGACAGCACCTTCGAGATGCTCGACCTGGTGCAGGTCGTCAGCGACCACATCGGACGCCTGGCCGGCCTCGACGAGGAGGCCCGGCACTGGGTCAACGTCGCCGTGCGCGAGTCGGTCATCAACGCCATCAAACACGGCAACCGGAACGACCGACGCAAGCGGGTGCACGTCGAGTTCACGCCGCTCGAGCCCGTACCCCGCAGGGCGTCGCACATCCGCGTGCGCGACGAAGGCCCCGGGTTCGACCCCGCAGCGGTGCCCGACCCGCTGGCGCCGGAGAATCTCCTGAAAGGCAGCGGCCGCGGCATCTTCCTGATTCGCAGCTTCATGGACGAAATGGACCTGCAGCGCGCGGCGGAAGGCGGGATGGAGATGGTGATGGTGAAGCGCGCCACGGCCGGACCCGAACTGTCTGAGCGCGTGAGCCGGCCCGATCCAGTTTTCCTCGCCACCGCCATCCGAAATCGTTCTCCGCGCCGGCGCCATCCAGCTGTCGCGCCGCGAATCCGGATTCCGCGTCGACAAGAAGGGCACCATCGACCTCGTCACCGAAGTCGATCTCGAGTGCGAGCGGATGTGCCGCGCGGTCATCGCCGAGCGGTTTCCCGACCACGACGTGCTCGCCGAGGAATTGAGCAGCGGCCCCGACGGAGCGAGCAGGCTCGGCGTATCGCTGGGTGTTCGACCCGCTGGACGGCACGACGAACTACGCCCACGGCCTGCCGATCTTCTGCTCGTCGCTGGCGCTCGAAATCGACGGCCGTCCCGAGGCGGCCGCGGTCTACGACCCGACCCGCGCCGAGCTGTTCACGGCCGAACGCGGGGAGGGCGCGTTCCTCAACGGCGCGCGGCTGCGGGTCTCGACCGCGGATCGGCTGATCGACTCGCTGCTGGTGACCGGCTTTCCATACGACGTGCACCAGCAGACGCGGCGACCTGGTCGGACTGTTCGGGGCGTTTCTGGGTCAGGCGCGCGCGGTGCGCCGGCTCGGATCGGCGGCGCTCGACCTCTGCTACGTCGCGGCCGGCCGGTTCGACGCGTTCTGGGAGCAGCACCTCAAGCCGTGGGACGTGGCGGCCGGCGCGTTGATCGTCGCGGAGGCGGGCGGGCGCGTCACGGGCATGGACGGGTCGGCCTTCGACCCGGTGGCGGCCCATCTGGTCGCATCGAACGGGCGCGTGCACGACCCGATGCTCGATGTCATCCGCGGGTTCCGCGCTGAGCGTGCTCGACAGCGGACGGAGTGACCTCCGGCGACGTCACATCGCGTCCACGGCGTCCTGGTCGAGTCGTGCCCATCATGTAAGTCCCCGATTTCGTCAGGTTTTTCAGCTGGACAGTTGGCATCGCTGGTGCAAAAGGCGCCTCCATGCACAAGCGATTCATACCTCTGCTTCTCTTCGCCTGCACGGTCTCATCCTCGCGCCGGCGACCGCCTCAGCACAGCAGACAATCAATTTCTCACTCGGGCTGTTCACGCCGCGCGGTGAAGATGCGCGCGTCGACGGTGACGTGCTCAACGCCAATCGCAGCTTCCTGTTCTTCGACGTCGACGATTTCAAGAGCGCGTCGATCGGCGGCGAGTGGCTGGTGCCGCTCGGCGAATTCTTCGAGGCGGGCGCCGGCATCGGCTTCTCGCGCCGAACCGTGCCGACCGTCTACACCGACTTCACCGATCTCGACGGCACGGAGATCGAGCAGGAACTGCGGCTGCGGATGGTGCCGATCGTCGTTCACCGTCCGCGTGCTGCCGCTCGGGCAGTCCAACCCGTTCCAGCCGTACTTCGGCGCTGGGCTGGCGTGATCAACTGGCGCTACAGCGAGTCCGGCGATTTCATCGACTTCAACAACAACCGGGAAATCTTCCGCGCGTCGTTCGTCGCCAGCGGCACCGCGACCGGGCCGGTGGTGCTCGGCGGCATTCGTTTCGGCGGGGAGACGCTGACAGCGCGGCGGCGAAATCCGCTATCACTCGCGCCGAAGCGCGAGTCTGAGCAGCGATTTCGCCGGCAACAAGATCGATCTCGGCGGCTGGACCTACAACTTCACGCTGGGATCCGGTTCGGACGGCTGATCCGTCACTGACGTCGATAGAGCGCCACGCCGCCGCCTTCGCAGATCCGCGTCATCCCGCGGCAAAGGTGACGTCCTCGCGCACGTCGATGCGCCAGGACGTCGCCCCCTTCCGACTGCTCCTCGACCAGCATCCAGCCGGCATGCGCCGCCGGCCCGGTGGCGAGCGCCAGTCCCAGAGCCGCCGTTGCCTTCGTGGATGAAGTCGGCGATCCGGAACCCTCGCGCGACAGCTCCTGCATGTAGTGGGCGAGCGAGCCCATGCTGGCGAGGATCTTTTCGCCGCGGTACCCGTCGCGCAGGCACGCGGTCACGCTGCGCCGCTCGATCGTCGCGCGGCACATCCCACTGCGCCTCGACGATCATCGGCGCCTGCAGGCTCCACGGCGGTGACTCGACGACGCGACGCCGCGACGAGGACGGCCGGCGAGGCGCGCGCGGCGAGTCGCTGGCGCACGCATCGCCGACGGCGAGGCCGCTGAACAGCGCACACGGCAGCGGCGAGCACGACCATGTAGCGGACGCGAAACGGATGCCCGTCGAAGAACGCGTAGAACGGCAGGGCGGCGGCGGCGAACAGGCGCCAGTGGAATGAGGCGGCCGCGCCGTCGACGGACGCGCCAGCGCGCGAACGATCAGCCATCCGGCGGCGGCAAGCGCCACGGTTTCGACGACGTAGCCGCTCAGCCGATGTGTGCCCCACCAGACGGCGATCAGCGACTTGAGCCGCGAGCCCGTCGATAGAGTCGGGTCGAGCTCGTAGAAGCCGCCGGTGACGAACCAGCGACCGGTCGTGATGCGGCTGTTGACGAGAACAGGATCACCGCCGCCGCGGGCCACGCACGCCAGGCGCGCGAGCAGCATCGCCGTGCGCCGCAGCCCGACTCGCTCGCGCAGCAGACGCCAACAGCGTCGCCAGCAGGGCCGCGGCGATCACCGGCCAGGCTTCGTAGCGCGTCCACGCCGCCGCGAAACAGCGCCCACCCGAGTTTCGCCGGGACGCGCTGTCGTGCGTCCGGCGTCAGCCGACAGCCGACCCATTCGTACAGCCACAGCACCACGACGAACACGACCGCGAGCAGCAGCGGCTCGGTCATCGGCGTGCTCTGCAGGTAGAGCAGGTTCGGATTGCGCGATCAGCAGCGCCGCCGCGGTCGCCGCGCCCGAGTGCCGAGCCGGTCATGCGCCAGGACGAGGCGAGCGGCCGCCCAGACCATGACCGCGAACGAGGCGATCGAGACCAGCGAGGCGAACGCGCCCGTGCGATAGAAGCAGATCGATCTGCGTCGGCAGGATCTGGATCAGGTGGGGCAGCGGCAGCCACACGGCGCCGATCTGCTGCCATCCGGGCGTGATGCTGTCGATCACGCGGCGCGCGACGACGAGGTGCGCCTTGGCGTCGTAATGGCTGAGGACGAGGCCGCTCGTCGAGAAAGTCGATCCAGGCGGCGACGCCGGCAGACGCCGGCGACGGCCGCGAGGAGTTGCGGGAGGCGCGGGATGCTCACAAGCGGCTGCTCAGCATATTCTGTCGTCTACGTGCGGTCGTTCATCAACTGGCTTCATACCCTGGCGCTCGGTCTCGGCGGTCCCGGTCTTTTCGTCGTCGCCTTCCTCGACTCCTCGTTCCTGTCGCTGCCGCAGATCAACGACCTGCTCGTCGTGCTGATGGTGACGGAGAACAAGGACCTGATGCTGTACTACGCCGCCATGGCGACGCTCGGATCGGTCGCCGGCTGCTACGTGATCTACTACCTGGCGGAAAAGGGCGGCGAGGCGTTCCTGCGGAAGCGGCTGAAGCCGGGCCACGTCGAGCGGGCGCTGGCGCCTACAAGCGCCACGGCCTGCTGGCGCTGATGATTCCGGCGCTGCTGCCGCCGCCGGCGCCGTTCAAGCTGTTCGTGCTGGCGGCCGGCGTGGCGAAGGTCCGCCCGCTGCAGTTCGTGACGGCCATTGCCGTCGCGCGCGGCGCGCGCTACCTCGCGCTCGGCGTCCTCGCCGATCTACTACGGCGATGCGGCGCTCGAGCTGATGCGGACGCACGGCCGGAGGTCGCGCTGGTGGTCGTCGGCGTCATCGTGCTGGCGGCGGTGGTCTGGTGGCTGCTGGCAGCGTGCGCCGGAGACGCGCAGCCGGCCGGCATGAGCCAGCCCGGCCAGACTGTCGGTCGTCATCCCGCTGCGGGACGAGGAGCCCAACGTCGCTGCCGCTGCACGAGGAGCTGACGAGCGTCCTGCAGTCGCTGGAGCGGCCCTACGAGGTCGATCCTCGTGGACGACGGCAGCGTCGATCAGACGTTCGCGCGCCTGCGCGAAGTCCAGCAGCGCGACCCGCGCGTCCGCGTGATCCGGTTCACGCGGAACTTCGGCCAGACGGCGGCGTTCGCCGCCGGGTTCGCCGCGGCGCGCGGCGCCGTTCATCGTCACCGCCGACGGCGACCTGCAGAACGACCCCGCCGACATTCCGCGGCTGCTGCGGCTCGCCGAGTCGCACGACATCGTCTGCGGCTGGCGGAAGGAGCGGCAGGACGCCTTCCTGACGCGGCGCGTGCCGTCGATGGTCGCCAACTGGCTGCTCGGCCTCGTGTCCGGCATCCGGCTGCACGACAACGGCTGCTCGCTGAAGGTGTTTCGCGCCGAGGTCGTCAAGCCGCTGAAGCTGCGGCCCGGGCATGCACCGCTACCTGCCGGCGATTGCCAGCCAGCTCGGGGACGGGTGGCCGAGGTGGCGGTGAACCACCGGCCGCGCCGGTTCGGCCGCTCGAAGTACGGCCTGTCGCGGACGTTCACGCGTCGTCGGCGATCTGCTGCAGCTGCGCCGGCGTGATGCGCGCGGCCGTCGATCCAGCCGACGCCGAGCCGCCGATCTACGAGATCGCCGAAGTGCTCGAAGCGGTCCAGGGCGAAACGGGCGACGCCGGCCAGCTGTTACACTGACGCCGATGGCGTATCGCAGTCCCGCTCGAAGCCCGGATCGCCAAGAAGACGACCAAGGCGATCACCGACTTCAACCTGATCGAGGACGGCGACCGCGTCATGGTCGGCCTGTCCGGCGGCAAGGACAGCTGGGCGCTGATGCAGATGCTCGACAACCTGCGGCAGCGCGCGCCGATCACGTTCTCGCTCGATCGCCGTCAACGTCGACTCCGGCTACAAGGACTTCAAGCACGACGTCATCGCCCGGACCTGCGAGGAGCGCGGCTGGGAGTACCGGATCGAGCACACGTCGATCGGCGAGGTGATGGACGACATCCTCGAGGCGAACGCCACGCCCTGTTCGCTGTGCGCGCGGCTGCGCCGCGGCGTGCTGTACCGCATCGCCGTCCGAGGTCGGCGCCACCAAGATCGCGCTCGGCCATCACCTCGACGACTTCATCGAGACGCTGCTGCTGAACCTGTTCTTCGCCGGCGCGCTCAAGGCGATGCCGGCGCGGCTCGTCTCCGACAACGGCGAGCACGTCGTCATCCGGCCGCTGGTCTACGTCGGCGAGGACGAGGCGCGGCTCTACACCAAGGAAGTCGGCCTGCCGATCATCGGCTGCTGCTGTCCGGCCTGCGGCGATCTGAGCCTGCAGCGCCAGCGCGTCAAGCGGCTGATCATGGATCTCGAGGTCGAGCATCCCGGCGTCAAGCAGTCGATGCTCAAGGCGCTCGGCAACGTCATGCCGCGCCATCTGCTCGACACGCGCCTCAATCCGAGCGGCGAGCTGCGCGACAGCGTGGCGCTGCGCCTGGACGAGGAAGCGCCGCGCTGATCCAGATCCGGCACTGCAATCCATGCACTGCCGTCGGCATCTAGACGATGCGGGCCGTCGTGCAGCGCGTGACGTCGGCGCGCGTGCGCGTCGGCGACCGCGTCACCGGCGAGATCGGCCGCGGCCTGCTCGTGCTGCGTCGGCGTCGGCCGCGACGACACGACCGCCGACGTGCACGTACGTCGCCGCGCAAGATCCGCGACATGCGCGTCTTCGAGGGCGACGACGGCAAGCCGATGGATCGATCCGTCGTCGACATCGGCGGCAGCGTGCTGGTCGTGTCGCAGTTCACGCTCTACGGCGACATGCGCAAGGGACGGCGGCCGTCGTTCGACGCGGCGGCGCCGCCCGAGCAGGCGCGCGGCGCTCTACGAGGACTCGTGAGAGAATTGCGCGCGACCGCACTGCCGGTGGCCACCGGCGAATTCCAGGCCATGATGCAGGTCGAGCTGGTCAACGACGGACCGGTGACGATCCTCATCGACAGCAGAAGACAGTTCTGAGCCGTCGGCTCACGACGCACATCGCGAGACGCCCACACGCATGACACGTTTGCTGATCGCTGGTCTTTGTTCTGCTCGCTGCCAGCGCGGCCTCCGCGCAGCAGCGGCCGCTGGTCACCGAAGATCCGGAAACGATCGGCGCCGGCCGGGTGCTCGTCGAGGCGGGCTTCGACTACGCGCGCGAGGCCGAGTATCCGGTGTCGGGCCTCGAGGGGCACCTGCTTCGCTTCCCGCTGATCGGCGTCAGCATCGGCATCAGCTCGATCGCCGAGATCCAGATCGACGGCGGCCTCTACAACCGCCTGTCGATCACCGAGCGCGACGCCGGCGCCGCTGTCGGCACATGGTCGACGGCGACCGGCGACTACGACCTCGAGCGTCGAGGACATCGTCGTCGGCACCAAGGTCCGTCTCGTGTCCGAAGGCGTGTCGCGGCCGTCGTTCGGCGTTGCGGTTCGCCACCAGGCTGCCGAACGCCTCGAACGAGAGCGGCCTCGGGCTCGACACGACCGACTTCTATCGCGTCGCTGCTGGTCGGCCAAGACCGTGCAGTCGGTTCGCGTCGTCGGCAACGTCGGCCTCGGCATCCTGGGCGATCCGACGCGCGGCGACCGGCAGAACGACGTCGCTGACCTACGGCCTGTCGTTCGCGCGCGCGGTCACCGACGCGGCGGAGGTGGTCGGCGAGATCAACGGCCGCATGGATACGCGCAACGGCGATCCGCCGCCCGGCACCGAATCGCGCAGCATCGTCCGATTCGGCGCCCGCTACACCATCGGCGGCTGGCGCGGCGATGCGGCGCTGCTGTTCGGCCTGACGTCCGACGACCCGGCGATCGGCTTCGCCGCCGGCTTCACCTACGTCTTCAACGCGTTCTCGGTGCCCTGAATGCTGCGGTCATCAAGGCGCACGCCTACGGCAACGACTTCCTGCTGGCGCCGGCCGGCAGCGCGCCGGGCGACCTGCCGGCGCTGGCGCGCGCGATGTGCCACCGCCACACGGGCATCGGCGCCGACGGCCTGATCCTCTACACGCTGCGCGACCGCGGCGCCACGATGCGGCTGCTGAACGCGGACGGCAGCTCGTCGGAGCTCTCGGGCAACGGGCTGCGCTGCCTGGCGGCGCTGGTGGCGCGCGCGCAGGGTCTGACGCCGGGCGCGACGGTCACCGTCGACACCGACGCGGGCGTGAAGACGCTCGAGCTGCTGGCGCGGGACGGCCGAGCGCTACACGTTCCGCGCGGCGATGGGCCAGCCCGACCGACATTCGCCAGGTCCAGATCTCCGCGTGCTCGGCGAGACGGTCACCGCCTCGGTGCTGCGCATGGGCAACCCGCAGTGCGTCGTGCTCGGCGCCGCTGCCGACGCGGAGCGGTTCAACGCGCTCGGGCCCGGCGCTCTCGACGCACCCGATGTTCCCGGCGGGCACCAACGTCGAGTTCGCCCAGGTCGAGGCGCCGGATCGCGTCCGGATCCTGATCTGGGAGCGCGGCGTCGGTCCGACCACCTCGTCCGGCACCGGGCTCGTCTGCGTCGGCGGTGGCCGCCGCGGCGCACGGCGGGGCGGCACGGGCGGTCGACGTGGTGGCGCCCGGCGGCACCCAGCGCGTCGAATGGCGGGAGACGGCGTCTATCTGACCGGGTGGGCCGAACTCGTCCTCGACGGGCAGTGGCTCGGCGAGGTACGAGGTCAGCGAGGCGTAGCGAAGCTAGCGGGGACGGATCTTCTTCGCGTCCTTCGATGACCCCTGCGTGATCTTCGTATCTGCAGTTTCTGCGTACTCGACCTAGTGGCGGCGTCGCACGTTCTGCGGACGCATCGCGGCGTCGAGTCGCGTGATCGCCTGCGAAATCCGCTTCTTTGCGCCTGCCAGCGCCGCCTGCGCGGCCGAGAAGTCCTGCGCCTGATCTGCTGCGCCCGCTTTTTGCACGTCGTCGTTGGCTGCGGCGATGGATCTGCGGGCGTCGTCGAGCGGTCCGGCGCGGGACGCGTGACTTTTCGGCGGTGGTCGAGGCGTCCGTTGGCCTGCGCCAGCAGCGCGGTCGATTTCCGCCATCGAGCGTTCGACGTCGCCGCGGAGCCGCGCTGCGTCTCGGCGGCTATCCGCGCGGCGTTCTGCGCGTGCTCGCGGCTCTCGAGCGCGTGGTTCAGCGCCAGCCGGTAGTCGCGCTGCGTCGACGGCTCGTGGCGAGCTGTCAGCGCGCGCGGTGGCGGCGGTGAATTCCGTCGGCGGCGTAGCGCTCGGCGCCGGCGGCGCGCGCGGCGTCGATCGCGCCCTGCGCCTGGTCCATTTCCTTGTGAGGGGGAGTGCCGCATGCGGCGAGCGAGCAGCAGCGCGAGCAGCCATGCTCGCAGCGGACGAACCTGCATCAGAGTTTGAGTATAGACGATGAAAGAGGTCGCGCCGCACGATCGTCCGCGCGAAAAGCTCGAGCGGCTCGGCGCCGTCGGCGCTCGGCGACAACGAGCTGCTGGCGCTCGTGCTCGGCAGCGGCTCGCGCGGACGCGACGCGCTGGAGCTGGCCAACGCGCTGCTCGAGCAGTGCGGCGGGCTGCACGGCCTGACGCGAGCCGCGCGGCCGATCTGCGCCGCGTTCCCGGCGTCGGCGGCGCCCGCGCCGCGCAGGTGCTCGCGGCCGTCGAGCTCGGCCGCCGGACGCTGGTGCGCGACGCACGCCGACCGGCCGCGGCTGAACACGCCGCGGCAGCTGGCGTCGCTACCTGCTGCCGCAGTACGGCGCGCGGCCCGTCGAGCAGTTCGGCATCGTGCATGCTCGACACCAAGCACCGGCTGATCCGGATCAAGCTCGTGTCGATCGGCTCGCTCGACTCGACGGTCGTCCATCCGCGCGAGGTGTTCCGCGAAGCGATCGCCGGCATCGCGCCGCGGCGATCGTGCTGTTCCACAACCATCCGTCCGGCGATCCGACGCCGAGCCCCGACGACCTCGCGCTGACGACGCGGATGGTCGACGCCGGCGACATCATGGGCATCGACGTGGTCGATCACCTGATCCTCGCCGACCAGCGCTACTACTCGTTCGACTCGAAGCGGGACAGCTGCCGTCGCGCCGGGATCGGCTGATAAGATTGATCGGATTTGCGGATCCTGTACTTCGACTGCTTCTCCGGCGCGTCCGGCGACATGGTGCTCGGCGCGCTGATCGACGCCGGCGTGCCGCTCGACGATGTCCGCCGCGCGCTCGGCAGCCTGGCGATCGCGCCCGAGCGGTCTGGACCGAGCGGGTCATGCGCGCCGGCGTTCGCGCCACGAAGTTCTGCGTGCGCGGCGAGGACGCGCGCGGTCGCGCACGACATGCGCACGACCACGCATGCGCACGCGCACGACGCCACGCATCACGAGCATCACGACGCGCACGGCACGGCACCACATGACGCACCCTCACGAGCACGCGGCCGACGCACCACGCGCATCGCACGCTGGCGGAGATCAACCAGCTGATCGACGGCTCGGCGCTGAGCGCGGCCGGCAAGGAGCGCGCGAAGGAGCTGTTTCAGCAGCTCGGCGAGGCGGAAGCCGCCATTCACGGCACGACCGCTCGAGAAGGTGCATCTCCACGAGGTCGGCGCGCTCGATTCGATCATCGACATCGTCGGCGCCGTCTACGCGCTCGAGACGCTCGGCGTCGATCGCATCGTCGCCTCGCCGCTCAACGTCGGCAGCGGCACGATCCGGTCGGCGCACGGGCTGTATCCGGTGCCGGCGCCGGCGACGCTGCGGCTGCTGCAGGGCGCGCCGATCTATTCCGGGCCGCAGCAGGCGAGCTGGTCACGCCGACCGGCGCGCTGCTCGTCACGAGCTATGCGTCCGAGTTCGGCGCGATTCCGGCGATGCGCGTCAGCGCGATCGGCTACGGCGCCGGCAGCGCGCGACTTTCCGGACACGCCCAACGTGCTGCGCGTGCTCATCGGCGAGGCCGATGCCGACGGCGCCGTCGCACGACGGTCGTCGTCATCGAGGCCGAGATCGACGACATGAACCCGCAGATCTTCGGCGTGCTGATGGACACGCTGCTGGCCCAGGGCGCGCTCGACGTGTTCTACACGTCGATCCAGATGAAGAAGAACCGTCCGGGCACGCTGCTGACGGTCATCGCGCCGCCCGAGGCGCGGGAGCGCCTGACGGCCACGGTCTTCCGCGAGACGACGACGATCGGCGTGCGCTACCGCGAGATGGCGCGCGAGTGCCTCGATCGCGAGACGGTGACGGTCGCAGACGCCGCTCGGCGCCGGTCCGCGTCAAGGTGGCGCGGCGCGACGGCGAGATCCTGAACGCGTCGCCCGAGTTCGACGACTGCGCGCGCATCGCCCGCGAGCGCGACGTGCCGGTCAAGGAGGTCCAGGCGCTGGCGATCAAGGCATTCCTCTCGATGAAGCCGTCCTTCATCACGACCCCCATCGACTACATCAACGCCCGCCCGCATATCGGCCACGCCTACACGACGATGGTGGCGGACGCGATCGCGCGCTCGCGGCGGCTGCTGGGCGACGACGTGTTCTTCCTGACCGGCACCGACGAGCACGGGCAGAAGGTCGAGCGTGCGGCGCAGAAGGCCGGCATGGAGACGGAGGTGTTTGCGGACGAGATGGCCGCGCAGTTCCGGCAGATGTGCCGCGACCTCAACATCTCGAACGACGACTTCATCCGCACGACCGAGCCGCGCCATCACCGCGCCGCGCAGGAGATCTGGCGCCGCGTCGCCGCCAACGGCGACATCTACAAGGGCGACTACGAAGGCTGGTACTGCACCGTCGACGAGGTCTTCGTTCCGGAAACGCAGCTCGTGGACGGCAAGTGTCCGACCTGCGGCAGCAAGGTCGAGCGGCTGAAGGAGGAGAGCTACTACTTCCGGCTGTCGAAGTATCAGCAGCCGCTGCTCGACTTCTACGCGGCCAATCCCGACTTCCTGCAGCCGGCGTTCCGCCTCAACGAAGTGCGGACGTTCGTCGAGGCCGGCCTGCAGGACCTGAGCATCAGCCGGACGTCGTTCCAGTGGGGCATTCCCGTGCCCGACGACCCGAAGCACGTGATGTACGTCTGGTTCGACGCGCTGACGAACTACCTGACCGTGCTCGGCTTCGGCAGCGGCGACGACAGCCGCGTGCAGCGGTTCTGGCCGCGGCGACCCACTTCGTCGGCAAGGAGATCATCCGCCAGCACGCGCTCTACTGGCCGGCGTTCCTGATGTCGGCCGGCCTGCCGCCGCCGCGGCGGATCATCGCCCACGGCTGGTGGCTGATGGGCGGCGCGAAGATGTCGAAGTCGGTCGGCAACGTCGCCCGCTATCAGGACTACGTCGAGCGTCTTCGGCCTCGACGCGCTGCGGTACTTCGTCATGCGCGAGATGCCGCTCGGCGCCGACGCGAACTTCTCGGACGACGGCATGCTGACGCGGTTCAACGCCGACCTGGCCAACGATCTCGGCAACCTGGTGAGCCGGGCGACGACGATGGTCCAGCGCTACTGCGGCGGCGTCGTGCCGGATTCGCCGGCCGAGCGGCGTGACGACGCTGGATACCGGTCTCGACGCGCGCATCGACGCGACGATCGCGGCGGTCGTCCGCCAGTTCGACGCGTTCCAGATCACCGGCGCGCTGCAGGACACGTGGGAGCTCGATCCGCGCCGTGAACCAGTACATCGTCAAGCGCGAGCCATGGACGCTGGCGAAGAAGCCCGACGCAGCGCGCGACGCTCGAGGCGACGCTGTATCACGCGGCCGATGCGCTGCGCGTCACCGCGGCGCTCGTCGATCCCGGTCATGCCGGCGGCGGCGGAGCGGATCCGCGGCATGCTGGGCGTGCCGCAGGAGCGCTGGACCGGCCTGAAGGCCGGGACGCTCGCGGCCGGGACTCGACTCGGCGCGATCGAACCCTTGTTTCCACGGATTGAAAAGACGCTCGAGGAGCTTCGCGCGATGGCAGACACGGCCACCCCTTCACCCGATCAGACCCCGGCAGCCAGCCAGCCCCGGCCGCGCCTCCTGCGGCGCCGCCTGTTGTTGCGGCGCGCTGCAGCGGACGGTCCGGCGACAGCCGGACCGCCGACCGACGACGGCATCTCGATCGACGACTTCATGAAGGTGGAGCTGCGCGTGGCGAAGGTGCTCGAGGCCGAGGCGGTGCCGAAGTCGAAGAAGCTGCTGAAGCTGCGGGTCGACGTCGGGCACCGAGCAGCGGACGATCGTGGCGGGCATCGCCGAGGCGTACCAGCCCGAGCAGCTCGTCGGCCGGACGATCGTCATCGTCGCCAACCTGAAGCCGGCGAAGCTGATGGGCATCGAGTCGAACGGCATGGTGCTCGCCGCCAGCGTCGAGGGCGGCGCGCCGACGCTGGTGTCGCGTCGATCGCCGATCGATGCCGCCCAGGGCACGCTGGCAGTCGCGAGTGGAGTTGGAGTCGCCTTGATCGACAGCCACTGCCACATCGCCGGCCCGGAGTTCGCCGACGATCTCGACGACGGTCGTCGCGCGCGCGACCGCAGCCGGCGTGACACACGCGCTGGTGATCCTGGCCGCCGACGACGAGCCGGAGCTCGAGCAGGCCGGCGCCGTCGCGTCACGCTGGACCGGCGTCCGGTTCTCGATCGGCGTCCACCCGCATGCGGCGGGGAAGTTCGCCGCCGACCCCGACGGCGCGGCGCGACCGGTGGCGGCCGCGATCGACGCGCAGCCGCTGACGCGCGGGCTCGGCGAGATCGGCCTCGACTACCACTACGACTTCGCGCCGCGCGACGTCCAGCAGGCGGTGTTCCGCGAGCAGATTGCGCCTCGCCCGCGAGCGGCGCCTGCCGATCGTGATCCACACGCGGGAAGCCGAGGACGACACGTTCCGCATCCTCGACGAGGAGCAGGCGGCGGACGTCGCCGGCGTCTTCCACTGCTTCACCGGCGACCGCGCGATGGCGCGGCGCGCGCTCGACGCCGGCTTCCACATCTCGCTGGCCGGCATCGTGACGTTCCCGCGGGCGCTCGAGCTGCAGGAGGTGGCGCGGATGGTGCCGCTCGATCGGCTGCTGATCGAGACCGACAGCCCGTTTCTGGCGCCGGTGCCGCATCGCGGCAAGCGCAACGAGCCGGCGCACGTCGTGCGCGTGGCCGAGGCGATCGCCGACGCTGCGCGGCATCACGCGCGGACGAGGTCGGCGGCCGCGACCGCAGACAACTTCGTGCGACTCTTCAACCCGTAACTGCTGCAGCGACACGGATTAGCGCCGCCCGCGCGTTGACACTCCGCGCGCGATATGTTGTAGTTTCGACACCAGCTTGAATCCCACCGCGCAGAAACCCTCCGCCGCGACGCTCGCGCAGATGTTCGAGCCGATTCGCGACGACCTCCGCGAGGTCGAGCGCGAGTTCGCGCGCCACGTGCAGTCGCAGGTCGCGCGTCATTCCGGCGATCGGCAACTACATCCAGGACGGCGGCGGCAAGCGGATCCGCCCGGCGGTGCTGCTGATGGCGGCGCGGATGGCCGGCTACACCGGCGAGCGCGCCGTGCTCGTACGCGTCGGTCATCGAGTTCATCCACACCGCGACGCTCGTCCACGACGACATCATCGACGAGTCGGAGCTGCGCCGCGGCCGCGAGGCGGTGCACACGCGCTGGGGCAACCACGTCACCGTGCTGTTCGGCGACTTCCTGTACCTGAAGTCGATGTCGCTGGCGCTGAGCCAGGACGCGCTCGAGATCATCCGGCTGCTCTGCGACGTCACGCTGCGGATCGTCGAAGGCGAGATCTACCAGCTGACGAAGAACGGCGTGGTCGACCTCACCGAAGAAGAGCACTTCGACATCGTCCGCCGCAAGACCGCGCTACCTGTTTGCCGGCTCGCGCGAAGATCGGCGGCATGCTCGGGCCGACGACGCGCGAGCAGCAGGACGCGCTGTGGGACTACGGCCTGAACATCGGCATGGCGTTCCAGATCGTCGACGACCTGCTCGACTTCACCGGCGAGGAGGAGGCGCTCGGCAAGCCGGTCGGCGGCGATCTGCGCGAAGGCAAGATGACGCTGCCGGTCATTCACCTGCTCGCCAGCGGCGACGACGCGGGCGCGGGCGCTGATCCGCCGGGTCGTCGACGCGCGCGCGCGTCTACGCTCGAGGAGTGGCGCGAGATCCGCGCGCTGCTCGCGCAGGCGCGGTCGATCGACTACGCGCAGCGCACCGCCGTCGACGTTCGTCGAGCGCGCCAAGAAGGCGCTGTACGCGTTCCCGCCGTCGGACGCGCGCGACGCGCTGCTGTTCCTGCCCGACTACGTCATTTCGCGCGATCGGTGAACGATGCGCTGCTCGACGCATGACCGCGTGACTCCTGCCGAACGCATCGAAGAGCTCCGCCGCCTGATCCGCTACCACGAAGAGCGCTACTACATCCTCGACTCGCCCGAGATCGCCGACGCCGAGTTCGACGCGCTGATGCGCGAGCTCGAGCGGCTCGAGGCCGAGCACCCCGATCTGGTCACCGCCGATTCGCCGACGCAGCGCGTCGGCGGCCGCGTGGCCGCCGGCTTCGAGACCGTCGAGCACGCCGAGCCGATGCTCAGCCTCGACAACGCCTACTCCGAGGAGGAGCTGCGCGCGTTCGACGAGCGCGTGCGGCGCGGGCTCGAGGCGGCGCGGCAGCCCGGTCGACGCCGTCGACTACGTCGCGGAGCTGAAGATCGACGGCGTGAGCATCGCGCTGACCTACGAGGACGGCGTGCTCGACGCGCGCCGCGACGCGCGGCGACGGCGTCCGCGGCGAGGACGTGACGTCGAACGTGCGGACGATCCGCGCGATTCCGCTGCGGCTGGGCGCGGGAGCGCCGCTGCCGGCCGGATCGAGGTGCGCGGCGAGGTGTACCTGCCGCGCAAGGCGTTCGAGCGCATCAA
This sequence comes from uncultured Acidobacteriota bacterium, assembly GCA_963793705.1. Taxonomy (GTDB): domain Bacteria; phylum Acidobacteriota; class Vicinamibacteria; order Vicinamibacterales; family UBA2999; genus Gp6-AA40. The sequence goes on from CAWCBC010000002.1 coordinate 34,654, forward strand.
CGCCGAGCGCGAGGAGGCGGGCGAGCCGCTGTTCGCGAATCCGCGGAACGCCGCCGCCGGCACGCTGCGCAACCTCGACCCGGCGCTGGTGGCGAAGCGCGGCCTGAGCGCGTTCATCTACCAGCTGGTCGGCGCCTGAAGCGTCACGCCGTCGACGCTGACGGCCGACATCGCCGAGACGCTCGAGCAGCTGCGCGCGTGGGGCCTGCCGGTCGAGCCGCACTGGCAGCGCTGCGCCGGCATCGACGCGCTGGTCGCCTTCTGCGCCGAGTGGGCCGAGAAGCGCCGCGTCGCTCGACTTCGACACCGACGGCGTCGTCATCAAGGTCGACGCGCTACGCGCAGCGCCGCGCGCTCGGCACCACGAGCAAGTTCCCGCGCTGGGCGATCGCGTTCAAGTTCCCGGCGGAGCAGAAGACGACGCTGCTGCGAAAGATCGAGGTGAACGTCGGCCGCACCGGCGCGGTGACGCCGTTCGCGATGCTCGAGCCGGTGTTCCTCGCCGGCTCGACGATCTCGATGGCGACGCTGCACAACGCCGACGACCTCGCGCGCAAGGACATCCGCGAAGGCGACTGGGTGATCGTCGAGAAGGCCGGCGACGTCATCCCGCGCGTCGTCGGGCCGGTGCTCAGCCGGCGGCCGCCGGACAGCGCAGCCGTGGGTGATGCCGACGACGTGCCCGCGCTGCGGCAGCACGCTGCATGCGCGAGGAAGGCGAGGCGGTCTGGCGCTGCGAGAACACGTCCTGCCCGGCGAAGCTGCAGCGCGGCCTCGAGCACTTCGCGTCGCGCGGCGCGATGAACATCGAAGGGCTCGGCGAGTCGCTGATCGCGCAGCTCATCGAGCAGCGGCCTCGTGCGCGACTACGCCGACGTCTACGCGCTGACCGCCGAGCAGCTGGCGAGTCTGACCAGCACGTCGATCGCGTCGCGACGGAAGTGAGATCGCAGCGCCGGTTCGGCGAGAAGAACGCCGCCAAGGTGGTCGCGCAGATCGAGCGCAGCAGACGCAACGAGCTGTGGCGGCTGATCTACGGGCTCGGCATCCGCCACGTCGGCGAGCGCGGCGCGCAGGTGCTGGCCGGGCGTTCGGGTCGATGGACGCGCTGGCGCGGCGCGACGGTCGAGCAGCTGCAGCAGACGCAGCGAGATCGGCCCGGTGCTCGCCGAGTCGGTGCGGAGCTGGCTCGACGAGCCGCGGAACCGGCAGCTGGTCGAGCGGCTGCGCGCCGCCGGCGTCCGGATGGAGGTGCCGCCGAGCCGAGCGGACGGCGCGCGCCGGCGCCGGGGCCGCTGACCGGCCGGACCTACGTGCTCACCGGCACGCTGGCGTCGATGACGCGCGAGCAGGCCGAAGCCGCGCTCGAGCGGCTCGGCGGCAAGGTGGCCGGGTCGGTCAGCAGGAAGACGACCGCGGTCGTCGTCGGCGCCGACGCGGGCAGCAAGGCCGAGAAGGCGCGGGCACTCGGGCGTGCCGATGCTGGACGAGGCCGCGTTCCTGGAGCTGCATCGGTCGGTGGCACCGATAACGCAGTGAACCAACTTATGATCTGGAGCATGACGCGGCGGTTCCTCGCGGTCACCATCTGCCTGGCCGCCACGGTGGCGTTCCTGGTCGGCCTGATCGTCGCCGGCACGATGACGCCCGCGCCGGCCGACGTCGGCGCCGGAGCCGCGGCTGCGCCGACAGCGCGCGGTCGCGCACCACGTCGGCGACCGGCGCGGCGATCGACGTCGTTCGCCGACATCGCCGAGCGGCTGAACCCGGCGGTCGTCAACATCGACGCGACGTCGCGCGGCGACGGCGCGTCGCGCCGCCGCGTCGACTCGCCGCTGCCCGACGGCCCCGAACTGTTCGAGCGCCGCCAGCCGACGCGCGAGCGCGACGGGCCGCGCCGCGGCGCCGGCACCGGCTTCCTCATCGACGCCGCCGGCTACATCCTCACCAACCATCACGTCATCGACGGCGCCGACCGGATCATCGGTGCGGCTGACCGACGGCCGCACGCTGCGCGCGCGAGCGGGTCGGCTCCGACCCCGACACCGACATCGCGCTGATCAAGGTCGACGTCGCCGCGGCCGCTGCCGCATGCGCGCGCTTGGCGACTCCGACACGCTGCGCGTGGGCGAGTGGGTGCTGGCGATCGGCAATCCGCTGGCCTACGAGCACACCGTCACGGTCGGCGTCGTCAGCTTCATCGGCCGCAAGCTGTTCGACTCGTCGCTCGATCGCTACATCCAGACCGACGCGGCGATCAATTTCGGCAACAGCGGCGGCCCGCTGATCAACGCGCGCGGCGAAGTGATCGGCATCAACGCCGCGATCAGCTCGCGGGCGTCGAACATCGGCTTCGCCGTGCCGATCAACCAGGCGACGCGCCATCCTGCCGCAGCTGCGCGAGACGCGGCCGCGTGTCGCGCGGCTACATCGGCGTGGCGCTGCGGGACGTCGATCCGGATCTGCAGCGCTCGCTGGCGCTGCGGACCGCCGACCGGCGCGCTGGTGCAGGACGTCACCGCCGGGCTCGCCCGGGCGCGCGCGCCGGCCTGCGCACCTACGACGTCATCGTCGCCGTGGACGGCACGCGCCGGTCGACGGCAACGACGAGCTGATCCAGCTGATCGCCGCGCGGCAAGCCGGGCACGACCGGCGACGCTGCAGGTGCTGCGCGACGGCCGGACGATGAACGTGCCGGTGAAGCTGGCCGAGCGTCCGCGCGCGACGATCGCCGGATCGCCGGCGCGAGGACGCGCCGCAGCCGTCCGAGCCGCGCGGGCTCGCCGCTCGGGCTGTCGGTGCGCGAGCTGGACGCGCGAGCTTCGTGCACGCGCTACCACGCTGCCCGACGGCATCGACGGCGTGATCGTGTCGCGCGTCGAGCCGATGAGCCCGGCGTTCGACGCCGACATCGAGCGCGGCCACGTGCTGCTCGAAATCAACCGGCAGCCGGTGCGGACGCGTCGACGACTACCGGCGCGCTGATCGGCCGGCGCGCGTCCCGGCGACGTCCTGACGCTCTACCTCTACAAGCCCGAGATCCGAGCAGCGCGCGCTGCTCACGACGACCGATCAACGCTCGACTCCGGACGCCCGATGAAGCCGCGCATTCTGGTCATCGACGACGAGGCGCGCGATCCGCGACTCGCTGCGGATGATCCTCGAGTACGAGGACTACCAGTTCGTCGGCGCCGCCACCGGCCAGGAGGGCATCGCCGCCGTGCAGCGCGAGCGGCCCGACCTGGTGCTGCTCGACATCAAGATGCCGGGCATGGACGGCCTCGAGGTGCTGCGCAAGCTGCACGCGCTCGACGAGACGCTGCCGGTGGTCGATGATCTCCGGGCACGGCACGACCGCCACCGCCGTGCGAGGCGATCCGGCTCGGGCGCGCATCGACTTCCTCGACAAGCCGCTCAGCAGCGAGCGCGTGCATCGTCACGCTGCAGAACGCGCTCGAGCAGTCGGAGCTGCGCACGGAGAACCGCGAGCTGAAGCTCGCGATGGAGTCGAAGTACGAGATCGTCGGCGCAGAGCCCGGCGCTGCGGCAGGTGCTCGAGGCGGTGCAAGCGCGCGGCGCCGACCAACGCCACGGTGCTGCTGCTCGGCGAGAGCGGCGTCGGCAAGGAGCTGGTGGCGCGGACGATCCATCGCAACAGCCCGCGCGCCGGCCAGCGGTTCGTGCAGGTGAACTGCGCCGCGATTCCCGAGGAGCTGATCGAGTCGGAGCTGTTCGGCCACGAGAAGGGGTCGTTCACCGGCGCCACCGAGAAGCAGATCGGCAAGTTCGAGCAGGCCGACCGCGGCACGATCTTCCTCGACGAAGTCGGCGACATGAGCCCGAAGACGCAGGCCAAGGTGCTGCGCGTGCTGCAGGAGCAGGAGGTCGAGCGGCTCGGCTCGGCGCGCACGATCAAGGTCGACGTGCGCGTGATCGCGGCGACCAACAAGAACCTCGAGGAGGCGATCCAGCGCGGCGAGTTCCGCGAGGACCTGTTCTTCCGGCTCAACGTCATCCCGATCGTCGTGCCGCCGCTGCGCGAGCGCCGCGAGGACATCCCGCTGCTGGTGCAGCACTTCGCGCAGGCTGACCGGCGACGAGCACAACCTGAAGCCGAAGAGTTCGACGCCGCGCGCGATGGAGGCGCTGCAGCGCTACCGCTGGCGCGGCAACATCCGCGAGCTGCGCAACACCGTCGAGCGCGCTGATGATCATGAGCCCGGCCGACGTCGTGCGCGTCGAGGATCTGCCCGGCCGAGGTCCGGAGCGGCGAGTCGCCGGCGGCAGCGCCGCGTGGCCGATGCCGGCGGCCGTCGCCGCCGCCGCAGCCGACGGCGCCGGCCCGCGGCAGCCGCCGCCGGGCGGCACGCTGCGCGAGTTCAAGGACGCCGCCGAGCGCGCGTACCTCGTGCAGAAGCTGCGCGAGAACAACTGGAACATCTCGAAGACCGCGGAGGTGATCGACACGCCGCGCAGCAATCTGTACAAGAAGCTCGAACAGTACGGGATCAAGCAGGAAGTCGACGGCTAGGACTACGCATTCGGGTCGCAGTCGATCCGACGATCGCAGATTCGGCAGTCGCGCAACGCGATAATGCAGATCGTCGCAGCCGGCCAGACGACCGCTGCTTCGCGGAAACCGCAGGCGTCGCGCGAAGTGCCGGAGGGGGAGGAAAGTCCGAACTCCGCAGGGCAGTGCGCCGGGTAACGCCCGGGCAGGGCAACTTGACGGACCAGTGGCACAGAAAAAATACCGCCCGCCGTCGAGCCCGCAAGGGCGATGGCGAGGTAAGGGTGAAAAGGTGCGGTAAGAGCGCACCGCGCCGGCGGTAACGTCGGTGGCAGGCAAAACCCCGCACGGAGCAAGACCAAATAGGGTGGCGCTTGACAGGACGGCCCGTCCGAAGCCACCGGGTAGGTCGCTGGAGCCCGCGAGCAATCGCGGGCCTAGAGGAATGATCGTCTCGCCGACGCCGGACGCGCCGCAAGGCGCGCAGGCGAAGGCGGACAGAATTCGGCTTATCGGCCGGCTGCGACACTTTCAACTCTCAACTCCAGATCCAAGTCCGCGACAGACGCCTCGTACAGCTCGAGTTGCCGGCTGGCAGTTAACGTACAATTCCCGCATGCACAGCAGAGCTGCTGTCCTGGTGCTGGCCATCGTCGCGGCCGCCGCGCTCGGCGTGGCCCAGGCGCCGCAGGGCCCGCAGAGCGAGGGCGCGCTCCGGCCAGCGGCCCGGCGCCGACCGCGAGCCGGAGTTCCCGCCGCCCAGCATCCGCGACTACAAGCCGCGATCGACGCTGGTCGTGCCGCAGCATCCGGTGCCGCGCGCGAAGTATCCCGGTCATCGACATCCACAGCCATCAGCCGGCGCCGATCGCCGCCGACGAGTTCGATCGCTGGTCGCGTCGATGGATCCGCTGAACCTGCGAGTGCTGGTCAACGCCAGCGGCGCGTCGGGCGATCGGCTGGTCGCAGGCGATCGCAGGCGCTTCGGCACAGCCAGCACAAGGACCGGATGGTGCAGTTCACGAACATCAAGTTCCACAACGTCGGGCCCGGGTTCGGTCAGCGCGCGGCCGCAGCAGCTCGAGGCGGACGTCAAGGCCGGCGCGCTCGGCCTCGGCGAGATCAACAAGGGCTTCGGCCTGACCGCGCGCAAGAGCCGACGGCACGCGGCTGAAGCTCGACGATCCGGAGCTCGATCCGATCTGGCAGACGGCGGCGCGGCTGAACATCCCGGTCTTGATTCACACCGCCGACCCGCAGGAGTTCTTCCAGCCGATCGACTTCAGCAACGAGCGGTGGCTCGAGCTGGCGCTGTATCCGCGATCGCCGGTTCCCGTCGCCGCCGATATCCGACGTTCGAGGAGCTGATGGCGGAGCGCGACCGCCTGTTCAAGCGGCATCCGAAGACGACGTTCATCGCGGCCCACCTGGGGTGGCACGCCAACGACCTGGCGCGGCTCGGCAAGATGTTCGACGAGATGCCGAACGTCTACGGCGAGGTCGGCGCCGTGCTCTACGACCTCGGCCGCCAGCCGCGGACGGCGCACGACTTCTTGGTCAAGTACCAGGACCGCGTGCTGTTCGGCAAGGACAGCTATCAGCCGGACGAATTTCCGTACTTCTGGCGCGACGTTCGAGACCGCCGACGAGTATTTCGACTACTACCGGGACTACCACGCGTTCTGGAAGCTGTACGGGCTCGGCGCTGCCCGATCCGGTGCTGCGCAAGCTGTACTACCGGAATGCGCTGAAGCTGGTGCCGGGCATTCCGCAGGGCCGGCTTCCCGCAGGTAGCGCTCGCGTCGACAGTCGCTCGCGGCGGCAGTTCTAGCTGAGGTAAACGCCGACTCATGGCTCAGTATCTCGTCACCGGCGGCGCCGGCTTCATCGGCTCCCATCTCGCCGAAGAGCTCGCTCCGTCGCGGCGAACGCGTCCGCGTCGTCGACAGCCTCATCACCGGCAAGCGCGCAGAACCTCGCGCACCTGCCCGAGCGTCGAGTTCATCGAAGGCGACCTGGCCGATCTCGACGTCGCGCAGCGGGCGGTCGCGGGCGTGGACTACGTGCTGCACCAGGCGGCGATCCCGTCGGTGCCGCGCTCGGTCGAGGATCCCATCACCTCGAACCGCGCCAACATCGACGCGTCGCTGAACGTGCTCGTCGCCGCGCGCGACGCCGGCGTCCGCCGCGTCGTCTACGCCGGCTCCTCGTCCGCGTACGGCAACACGCCCACGCTGCCCAAGGTCGAGACGATGCCGACGGCGCCGCTGTCGCCCTATGCGCTGCAGAAGCTGGTGGCCGAGCAGTACTGCCAGATGTTCACGCAGCTGTACGGACTCGAGACCGTGACCATCCGCTACTTCAACGTGTTCGGTCCGCGGCAGGATCCGTCCTCGCCGTACTCCGGCGTGATCTCGCTGTTCATCAGCGCGCTGGTGCGAGGGGCGGCGGCCGACGATCTACGGCGACGGCGGGCAGACGCGCGACTTCACCTACGTGGCCAACGTCGTCGACGGCGTGCTGCGCGCCTGCCACGGCGCCGGACGCCAGCGGGGAAGTGATCAACGTGGCCACCGGCGGCCGCATCTCGCTGAACGAGCTGTTCGCAGCGTTGAAGGCATCTGACGGGCGCGAGCGTCGAGCCGGTCTACGCCGAGACCCGCGCCGGCGACGTGCGCGACTCGCAGGCCGACATCACCAAGGCGCGGCGTCTGCTCGGCTACGAGCCGATCGTGGCATTCGAGCAGGGCCTCGAGCAGACCGTCGCCTGGTTCCGCAAGACGCAGCCCATCTAGGTGGGGCCCGAGCCCGGAGGCGTCGATGAGCGGGTCCACCTTACGTGCGCGTGCGCACCGTAAGGCGGCGTCGGAGGGTCCGCACAACCTCATCCATGCCAGGCCTCCATCTGATTCCGGCATACCTATTGCGATATGGGATGATTCGCACCGCATGATGAGCAGGCAGTGTCGCGCGTGGTAACCGAGTCCCCTCGCTCTGTCGCATCGACCAATATTCCCGGTCTCGACGACATTCTCGTCGGCGGTTTCACGCGAAACCGCCTGTACCTGGTGGAAGGCATGCCAGGCACCGGGAAGACGACGCTGGCGATGCAATACCTGATGGCCGGCGCGGCAGCGGGTGAACCCGTGCTTTACGTGACGCTCTCGGAGACAGAGGAGGAGCTGCGCGCAGTCGCGGCAGTCGCACGGATGGACACTCGACGGCGTCGAGATTCGCGAGCTGACACCGCCTGAAGCGGCCCTCGATCTCGATGAGCAGAACACGATGTTCCATCCGTCGGAAATCGAGCTGGCGTCGACCACGAAGCGGATCCTGGAAGACGTCGAGCGTCTCAAGCCGACGCGGGTCGTCTTCGATTCGTTATCGGAGCTGCGGCTCCTGGCCGGCACCGCGCTCCGCTACCGCCGGCAGATTCTCGCGCTCAAGCAGTTTTTTTCGACGCGTGAATGCACCGTGATCCTCCTGGACGACATGACGGCGACCAATCACGACCAGCAGATGCAAAGCATCGCGCATGGCGTCGTCCTGCTCGAAGAACTCAATGCGGAATATGGTTCAGCGCGTCGCCGGGTTCGCATCGTCAAGTATCGCGGCGTGCAGTTTCGGGGCGGGTACCATGACTACGTGATCCAGCGTGGCGGCATCCAAGTCTTTCCCCGCCTCGTGGCGGCCGAGCATCGGCAGATCGCCGCGCGTGAGAAGCTGCCGAGCGGCATGTTCGGAGTTCGATGCCTTGATCGGCGGAGGCATTGAAGAGGGCACGAGCACGCTGATCGTGGGGGCCGCCGGCACCGGAAAGTCGTCGCTGGCGGCGCAGTTCGTCGCGGCGGCGGCAGGCCGGGGACAGCGGTCAGCCTTCTTCGCGTTCGATGAGAGCCCGCAGACACTGCTCCTGCGGTGCGGGGAGCTGGGCATCGGGCTGGGCGCGGCGGTCGAGAAGGACTTGGTCTCGCTCACACAAGTCGATCCCGCCGAGCTGACGCCGGGAGAGTTTGTCCACGCCATCCGTGATGCCGTTGAAGTGCGCGGCGCCAAGATCGTGGTCATCGACAGTCTGAACGGTCTACCTCAATGCGATGCCCGAGGAGCGTCATCTGACCATCCGGTTGCATGAGCTGCTGATGTACCTGGGGCAGACGGAGCGTGGCCACGATTCTGATTGGTGCCCACCAGGGGCTGATCGGCAGCCAGATGAATACCCCGGTGGACGCGAGTTATCTGGCCGACGCGGTCATACTCATGCGCTACTTCGAGCACCGCGGCGAGGTCCGGCAGGCAATCTCGGTGATCAAGAAGCGCGGAAGCCAGCACGAACGCACGCATCCGCGAGTTCCGGTTCGGCAGTGGAGGGCTTCAGGTGGGTAAGGCCCTGCACGACTTCCGAGGCATCCTCACTGGAGTGCCGGTCTATGAAGGGTCCGCCGAGACGCTGATGGGCAATCGGGCGTCATGACCGCCGAGGATGCACCGACCGATGAACGGGTGCTCGTTCTGGCTCCGACAGCGAAAGACGCGTCGGTCACTCAGGCGTTCCTGCGGTCAGCGGGTGTGGCGGCCGAGGCCTGCACGACCTTAGGCGACCTGGTCGACGAGCTGCGGAACGGTGCCGCCGCGATTCTGATCCCTGAAGAAGTGGTGTCACCGGCGCGGACCGCTGTCCTGACGGAGTACCTCGCCGGGCAACCCCAATGGTCTGATCTCCCCGTTCTCGTACTCACGCGTGAGGGCGCGGACTCGGCCGCGTCGCGCGAAGCCATCCGCACGCTCGGCAACGTCACGCTCCTGGAGCGCCCACTTCGCAAGGCGACGCTCCTGAGCGCCGTGCAGACAGCCCTGCGCGCCCGCCAGCGGCAGTATCAGATCCGCGGACATCTCGCGGAACGGGCGGGCGCCCTTGAAGCGCTGCGGACTGCAGACAAGCGCAAGGACGAGTTCCTGGCCACGCTCGGCCACGAGCTGCGCAATCCGCTCGCGCCGCTGCTCACCGGTTTACAGCTGCTCAAGGCGACGGGCGCTGCCGAGCCCACCATCGTCCGCGTGAGCGCCGTGATGGAGCGCCAGATCGCCCATCTGGTCAGGCTCGTTGACGACCTGCTGGAAGTGTCGCGCATCACGCGCGGCGTCATCGAGATGCACCGCGAACCGATCGATCTCGTCCTCGTGGCGCGCTCCGCCATCGAGATGAGCCGTCCGGCGGTGGACGCTGCGCGCCACGAACTCCGCATCGAGCTTCCCGGCGAGCCCATCGAAATGATTGGCGATTCGGTTCGGCTGGCGCAGGTGTTCAGTAACCTGGTCACGAACGCGGCGAAGTATACGGACAGTGGTGGGACGATCTGGTTCACGGTGCGAAAGGACCGTGAGCACGCCATCGTGTCGGTGCGCGACAACGGCATTGGCATCGACCCGAGTCATCTGGGCTCGATCTTCGAGATGTTTACGCAGGTCGATCGCTCGAACCGCCGGGCGCAAGGGGGGTTGGGCTGGGTTTGACCATCGTCCGGAGCCTTGTCGCCATGCACGGCGGGCGCGTAGAAGCCCGCAGCAACGGCGTGGGCACCGGGAGCGAATTCACGGTCGAACTACCCGTGTTGACTGCGCGTATGGCCAAGGCGGTTCCAGGCACTGGTCAGGCCATGCTGCCTCCGCGCCGCGTACTGATCGTGGACGACAACTTCGATGCGGCTGACACGCTTGGCGCGCTTCTGGAAGCGCTCGGCGCCCACGTCTCCGTCGTTCACAGTGGGCAGGAGGCGCTCGCGCGTCTCGACTCGTTCAACCCCGATGCGGTGCTGCTGGACTTGGGGATGCCGGAGATGGACGGCTTCGAGGTGTCTCGGCGCATTCGGGCGACACCAGCTCACGGTAGTGTGCTGCTCATTGCGCTGACTGGCTGGGGGCAGGAACAGGATTACTGCGCACACGTCAGGCCGGCTTCGATCATCATCTCGTCAAACCGCCGGACATAGACAAGCTCTGTGAAGTGCTGAAGGGCGCGGTAGCCCATCACTAGACCCGGCGTTCGCGCCGGGTGTCAATTCTCAGTCGGCATTCGCTCAATGCTGTCCACGACCAGCAGGTCCAGTGGCGCCTTCTGCGCCTGGAGCGAGAGGCCCAGCGACTTCAGCCCGGCTTCCACTGATCCGATCGAGGGCGCGTCGAGGAGCGCCATCGCCTGCGGCGGCAGCGTGATGCCGGCGTTGACGGCGGAGCGAATCAGCATCGGCATGTAGTCTTCCTGGGCGATGGGGAACGTCACGTCGAAGCGGGCGTCACCCAGCTTCGTCTGGTCGAGGATCGGTCGATCCAGGAAGCGGCCCAGCGTCGCGATAAGGATCTTCAATCCGCCCCGCGCGACCTCCAACGTAAACACAGGCGACTCGCGGCTCTCCATGTGCGACTGCAGCTTGAACCGGTCGCGAAGCAGGCGCTGCATCATCTGCGGGAATTGTTCCTCAGTCGCTCCGCCAGGGAACGTGGCCGCGATGTCGAACCGAGTCGAATTGATTTCGGTCGTGGTGATTGTGGCCGGCATGCTTCTCGTCGCGACACAGCTGATCCGCATGGCGCGGAGGCATCGCAGGGAAGCCTGAGGGATCGACCGCAACGACTACAAGCGCAGGTGAAGACCGAAGCGGCGCTCACGTGTGCGGGCCCTGTTCCAAAAGGTCGATGATCCGCTTGACGTACTTCTGCGTTTCCCGAAACGGCGGCACGCCGCCATAGCGCGTCACGTTTCTTGGGCCTGCGTTGTAGCTCGCCAGCGCCAGCCGGATGTCCCCTGCATGCATATCGAGCAGGCGCCGCAGATAACACGCTCCGCCCATGATGTTCTGCTGGGGATCGAACGGATCGTGTACGCGGAGCTCGCGCGCCAGACCCGGCCTCAACTGCATGAGCCCTTTCGCGCCGGCGCGCGAGATCGCCATGTGGTTGAACGCCGATTCGACCTGTACGATCGATCGAATCAGCCGCGGATCCAGGCCGTATGTTCTTGCCGCCTCGATGATGAGATCGTCATAAGGCCCCCGCGTGGGAGCGGCGGCGACAACGGCCAGCGGGACCACGCGTGTTTCCTTCGGCGCGCGCCTCGCTAGCGGCGGCCGCGACTTGGGGGCGTTCGTGGGCAGCGGCACGCCGATCGTCAGCGAGGCCAGCAACGCACTCCCGAGCAACTGACGGCGACGCTGGCCCCGTCGCCGATCGGGGCCGCCGCGCGAATGCGCTCGGCGCTCTTCGCTGCGTCGCTCCTCTCCGTCACGCAAAGCCAGAGAATGGGCCCCTGCCGGCGCAGGGTCAAACTCAGGTGCCATGTCTGTTTTTGGAGCAATAGATGGTCCGGCGGACGGCTGAGCCGCTCCGGTTCACAGCCCGAAAGCGCGCTCATCAGGGAGGTCGTCCGACAACGACTGTTAACAGTTCAGCGGCGCCCTGACTCCTGAAGCGATTCGCACTCACCCGCAAGTTCCCTCTCTTCACTGAGTTCCACGATCGGCGGACACGGCCCGGAAGCGGCCGTGCCCTTGCCATCTCCGTGTCGTCCCGGCGGGCGCGTCTTGGTTCAACGAGTGCCCGGCTCACGCCATCGTGCTCGTCCGGGCGTTTCGCGCAGGGAACCATGTGGCAGATCGACGCGAACCGTTCCTTTCACTGGCGCCGCACGTTTCCGTCTCGTCTGCGAGCGAGGCCTGCCAGGTGCGGACAGGAGGCAGCTCATGATTCGGATGATGACAGCGATCGCTCTGGTTCTCGGTCTCGTCGGCGCCACGGGTGTGGCGGCGCAGGAAGCGCCTCGTTCGTCCGCGAAGGCCTCGGCTCCGGCCGGTGCACCGATCAACCTGAATACCGCGACGGTGGCGCAGCTCGAGACGCTGCCCGGCATCGGCAAGTCCACCGCCGAGCGGATTCTCGAGTACCGGCAGAAGAACGGCGGGTTCAAGAAGGTCGAGGACCTGATGAACGTGCGCGGCATTGGAGAAAAGAGCTTTCTGAAGATGAAGGCGCTGATCACGGTGAACGCGCCCAAATCCGAGTAGCGTCGCCGATCGGAGGCCACCGGCATCCGGGATGCCGGTGGTGCTCCTCTGCCGGGTACACGCTGATCGAACTGATGGCGGCGGCGGCCATCGTCGCCATCCTCGGGAGTCTCGCGGTTGGACAGCGTTCTTTCAGCCGTCGATCACTCGCGCGGATACGCGGCAGCCAGATACCTCGGCGCCCGGCTTGGGCTGGCGCGTTCGCAGGCGGTGGCTCGTGGAGCCGCGGTGGCTCTCAGATTCGACCAGGATCCCCGCGGCTTCAGCTTCAGCGTGTTCCAGGATGGAAATGGGAACGGCGTTCGGACGGTCGACATCGAGGCAGGGATCGACCGGCTTCTCGAGCCTGCCTCGAGTCTGTTCGAACGGTTTCCCGGCGTTGACATCGGCCTGACACCCAATGCGCCGGCGCCGGATCCAATCCAATTGGGGCGAACCAATCTCCTCACGTTCACGCCGACGGGTACCGCAACGTCCGGAACGATCTACATCACGCGACCGACAGGGGTCGCAATGGGCGGTTCGCGTGCTTGGCGCCACTGGCCGGACGCGCGTGCTGCGCTACGAGCCGCGGACGAGGGCCTGGCTTGTCGCGCAGTGATCGTGCGATCGAGCGGCGTCGTGCTCCCCGCCGGACGCCCGCGGTGGACGAGCCGCTGTCGCAGATACGCCTGCGCGCGGGTCGTCAACTCGCCGTCATCGATGTCTCGGACACCGGACGTGATGGCGGAGGGCGAGATGCGCCTCCTGCCAGGCACTCACGTCGAAGTGCATCTCATGACCTGCGACGGGCGACAGCTGGTCCGCAGTCGAGTCGTCCGCGCCTTCGTCCACCAGCTCTGTGCAAGCCGGCTTCTCTATCGCGGAGCTCTTGCCTTCGATCGGCCCGTCCACACTGCCATCGTTGGGTATGCGATGCCCGAGGGCGACGACGCCCTGAGCGATGTTCCGGGCAACCCTTACCCTGATTCGGCCGATCTGCGAGTCGGATCCTCCTGAAACTCTTCATCTCCAGTTAGGCTGCAGCGACGTGGCACTGACCTTGATTTGCACGCGGCTTCCGGGCCCGTTGGAGGGGTGGATGTCGATGTGCGACGAGATTCGTGGAATACCGCGGGCGATCCCTGACGCACTGGCGACTGCGGGAGTCGAAGCTGCCGCGATGCAGCAGATCATCGCGACGCTCGCCGGCGCGGTTGCACAAATCGGGTTGGAGCAGGACCTGATCGTTGTGTTCGAGCGCGAAGTGCAGCGCCTGTTGCGGATGCGCGCGGTGCGACTCCGCGAGATCCCGACGCGCTATCAGGTCCGGCTGGTGACGCCGACGCGGACCGCGGACTCCCTCGTCCTCGGTGTGCCGAACGCCGATCCCCGCGTCCAGATCGTCCTCGAGGCGACCTGTGATCCGAACCGCGATCTGGACGATCGCGACTATCAGGTTCTCAGTTCCATCGCGCAGCTCGCCGGCCTTGTGTTCGAAGCCTCGCGCGGCCGCAGTGTCGTCCGTGCGCGACCTGCGGACGGCGCGGCCCCGCTGATTGGATCGACGCCGGAGATGCAGGAGTTGCGAAATCGCATCGAGCGGGTGGCGCAGACGGACTTCACCGTGCTGATTGAAGGCGAGTCCGGCGTCGGGAAGGAATTGGTTGCGCGCCAGGTGCACGAGCTCAGTCGACGTCACCGGGGACCCTTTGTCGCGGTGAATTGTGCGGCTGTTGTGGAATCGCTGCTGGAGGCTGAGCTCTTCGGCATCGAAGACCGGACCGCAACCGGTGTTCGCGGGCGCCGCGGCAAGTTCGAGAATGCCGATGGCGGCACGATCTTTCTCGACGAGGTGTCCGACCTGTCGGCGTCAGCGCAGGCGAAGCTCCTGAGGGCGATTCAAGAGGTCGCCGTCGAGCGCGTTGGGGGGCATGGCGAGCGCCGCGTGAACACCCGTATCGTTGCGGCGACGAACCGCCCTCTGGCGCGGTTGGTGGAGCAGCGTCTCTTTCGGTCGGATCTGTATTACCGGCTGGCCGGTGTTGAGGTCACGGTGCCGCCACTGCGGGAACGGTCCGAAGACATCATCGAGCTGGCGCACTACTTTCTCGAACGGCACCGATATACGCGGACGCTCACGCTGTCGCCAGGGGCGCACGAGGCCCTGCGCGCGTATCAGTGGCCCGGCAACGTACGCGAACTGCAGCGGGTGATCGAGCGGGCGGTTGCCCTCGCCGAGACCGATTCCATCGAGCTGGACGATCTGCCGCCGCAGGTTCGTGGCGAGTTCGCCGAGGTGTTGTGGCCGTCGCTCGAGCGCGGCGACTCGCTTCGATCGTGGGGCACCCGGTACGCCCAGCTGGTCTTCGAGCGGTGCGGACGAAACAAGCGGACGGCCTGCCGAGTCCTCGACATCAGTTATCACACGCTTCGGGGTTATCTACGGCCCACGTCGAAACGCCTTCGAAGCGCCCCGGCCTTCAACAACGACGTGCCTCCTCCTCAGTGGGTGCAATCCACCAGCGACGCAGCGAGTGGCTCGGACCCGGCCGGCGAGGACTCATGACCCGCTGGCTGTATCTGGCGCGCTTCTTCGCGGTCGTCCCACCGATGCCGCTTTTGATGATCGGCGCGTTCGTCGTCGTGACCGTCGCGTCGGTGGGCGTGATCGTCGTCGAACCCACGCGAACGGCCGGAGCGTTGACGCCTGTTTTGCTGCTGCAGCTGTTCGGAAACTCCTCCGGGTTCGACGTGCCGGCACGTCGGGGGCACTACGACCTTCTCCTGACGCACGGCGAAGCCCGCCGTCGGATCATCATCGGCCACTGGGCGGCGTCGGCACTTCCGGGGGTGGCCAGCTGGCTGGTGCTTGCGGTCGTGAGCCGCACGACGATCAGCGGAGACGAACGCTTGTCGTTGTTCACGCTGGGCACCGTGACGGCCGTGAGCCTGGTGTCAACGATTCCCTGGGCCACGACCGTGCGACTCCCGCGGTTTTCAGGAGCCATCGGCTGGTTGTTGATCATTTCGACAATGTCGCTGGTCGCGCCTGGCATGCTGGCGTTCGACGAAGGTCGGCTCGGCGGTGTGGAGCCGTGGGTGCAGACGGCGTGGGCGGTGCTCGTGTATCCACCGTTGCTCGTTGGTCGGCACCTTGACGGGGCTGATCGTCTTCTGGTGTTGCCGGCGCTGACCTTTGCGGCGGCCGCGCTCACGGTCGCGTTCGTGTCGGTGAGTCGTCGTGACATTCCACTGGAGGCCGCGCAGTGAGCGCCGCAACGTCGGTTCTGGTATCCGTGCGGGGGGCGACGGGCCGATACGGCCGTCGTGAGGTCTTCCGCGATCTGACCTTCGACTTGCGGACGGCTCAATCACTCGGCGTGCTGGGGCCGAACGGAGCAGGAAAGACCACGCTGCTGCGGATGCTGATCGGGTGCCTGTCGCCGGTGGCCGGCGACGTCAGGATCGGCGGCTTCCGACCCCGTGATGCCGTGGTTCGCACGGCCGTTGCCTACTTCGCCGGTGCGGCGACGCTGCCTCCCTCGGTGAAGGCGTCGGCGTGGGGAGCCCTTGGCAACGGCGAAGCGGTGCTGCCGGATCCCCGCCGGATTCGTGCCCTGTCGCAGGGCAATAAGCAACTTCTCGGTCTGCGCACGGTGTTGAGCCGCCACCCGCTCCAGCTGATCGTGCTGGATGAACCGTGGGAAGGTCTCGATAGCGAGAGCTCGCGCTGGCTGAACGCAACGCTCGAGTTGAAACGCGACCGCGGGGCGGCCGTCGTCGTGTCCTCGCACCGCCTCCACGATCTGGCCGGCTTCTGCGACGAGTACCTCTTCCTGATGCCTCACGAGGCGCGCCTCCTGAAGTCCTACGAAATCGCTCGTGTCGGTCCTGTGACGGCAGCACTGCTCGCCGACACCTTCGACCGGCTGCGCGACCGAACCAGGAGCGTGGATGAGCCCGCATTCTGAATCGCCCGTCCATTCTGTTGCGACTCGCTGATAGTGTCCCCTCGGCGACTCGTTAGAAATGTCCCCTAAGCTCGCGACCGTGGAGGTCGTGATTGGGACGGACAGCGATGAGCGCGCGGGAGTTGCGGCGGGTCGAGGTGCTTGGGCGCGGGTGAAGGCGGGGAGCTTGGCGTTGGGGGAGGCGGCCACGCTGATGGGGGTCAGCTACCGGCAGGGAAAGCGGCTGTGGCGGCGCTACAAACGCGGCGGGCGCGAGAGGCGCTGAGGCATCGCGCGTGCGGGCGGGCGTCCAATCGGCGGGACGCCGGCGAAGACGCGACAGCGGGTGTTGGCGCTCATCCGACAGAAATACAGCGGGGATGTGGCGACGCGCTTCGGGCCGACGCTTGGTCGGCGGAGCATCTGGCGAGTGAAGACGGCGCTGACGGTGGACCATGAGACGCTGCGCCGCTGGATGCTGGCGGCGGGCCTGTGGAGCCGGCAGCGCCCGCGATCGCCGTATCGCCAGCGACGCGAGCGGAAGGCGCACTTCGGGGAGCTCGTGCAGCTGGATGGGAGCTTCCACGCCTGGTATGAAGCCCGCGGCCCGCGGCGCTGCTCTGATCACGATGGTGGATGACGCCACGAGTCGCGATGACGGGCCGCTTCAGCGACCGAGGAAACCATCTGGGCCGCCGCGGCCGTGTTGCGCGACGTGGATCGAGCAGCACGGCGTGCCGCTCGCGCTGTACACGGACTGGAAGAATGTCTATGTGCGGGCCGCGACCGAGGCGGAGACGCGCCGCCGGGCGAGGTCCCGCTGACGCAGTTTGGGCGGATGTGCGCGGCGCTTGCAGATTCGGATCATTCCGGCCAGCTCGCCGCAGGCCAAGGGCCGGGTCGAGCGGAATCACGGCACGCATCAGGACCGGCTGGTGAAGAAGCTGCGGCGGCTCGCCATCGCGGACGACGCGCGCGGCCAACGCATTTCTCGACGACCGGTACTGGCCGGAGCACAATGCGCGGTTTGCGCAGCCGCCCGCGGCGGCGTCGGACTTTCATCGGCGCTGTCCGTCCGCACGGACGCTGGATCGCTTCTTTCGTCTCGAGGAGACGCGGACGGTCGGCCACGATTGGGTCGTGCGATATCACAATCGCGCACTGCAGTTGGCGCGCCAAAGTGGCTATGCGCCCGCGCGGAGCACCGTCACCGTCTGTGAATGGTCCGACGGACGACTCGCCATCGAGATACGCGGGCGCACGTTGTCCTGGACCGAGGTACCGGGCACTCCCACCGGGGTCGCCTCGGTGCCGGAGCCGCTGGTGTCATCGACCCTCCCGCGCGTCCGCGTGACGACACGCCGGTCTCGGCCGAGCATCGATCACCCGTGGCGGCAGCACGATGAGCGTCCGTCGCCACCGATTTGGCAGGTGCGCGACCACTGACCGAGCCTGTGGAAGGCTGCCGCAGCCGTGGACGCCGAGAACGCGCTCACCGCTGCGGCAACACGCGCAAACGCGTGTCGCACAGCTCCCACAAGGCCATCCTCTCTCGGACGAGAAACGCAGGGACATTTCTTGAGTAACGCAGGGGACATTTCAAACGAGCTTTGACAAATCGCCCGTCCATTCTTGATTCCTGCCGGGGCGCATAGTAACGTCGGTTGGTCCAAGAAGCCGGACCCCACATTCCGCCGCCCCGCATGGCCGACACGTCCGTCGCAGAGCTCCGTAAAACACCGCTGAACGCGCGCCACCGCGCTTCCAACGCCCGCATGGTGCCGTTCGCCGGCTGGGACATGCCCGTCGAGTACTCCGGGCATCACCGCCGAGCACATGGCGGTGCGCACGCGGGCCGGCCTCTTCGACGTCAGCCACATGGGCGAGATCGAGATCGCCGGGAAGAACGCGCTGGCCGCCGTCGCAGCGCATCGCCTGCAGCGACGCGTCGCGCGCTGCAGGTCGGCCAGGCGCAGTACTCGGGACTGCTCACGCCCGACGGCACCTTCGTGGACGACATGCTCGTCTACCGGATGGCGCCGAGCCACTTCCTGCTCGTGGTGAACGCGTCGAACGTGGCGAAGGACTACGCCTGGATCAGCGAGCAGATCAAAGCCGTGGGCGACGCCGCGGCCGTCGACATCGAGCAGCCGCTACGCGCTGATCGCGCTGCAGGGGCCGGCGTCGCGCGAGGTGCTGCAGCCGCTGACGGGCGTCGATCTCGGCGAGCTGCGGCCGTACTGGTTCGCGCAACGGCGAGGTGGCCAGCGCGCGCGCGACGATCTCGCGCACCGGCTACACGCGGCGAGGACGGCTTCGAGATCTTCGTGCCGCCGAACATGGCCGACCGCGTCTGGCAGGCGCTGCTCGAGTCGGGCCGATCGGCCGACGTCATCCCGTGCGGCCTCGGCGCGCGCGACACGCTGCGGCTCGAGGCGGCGATGCGGCTGTACGGCAACGACATCGACGAGTCGACGACCGTGCTCGAGGCGGGCCTGGGGTGGATGGTCGGCTGGAACAAGACGGACTTCATCGGCCGCGACCGCCTGCGTCGAGCAGAAGGACAAGGGCGCTGACGCGGAAGCTGGTCGGCTTCGAGATGATCGATCGCGGCATCGCGCGCCACGGCTATCCGGTGCATGCGCGACGACCGGCCGATCGGCGTCGTGACGAGCGGCACGCAGACGCCGTTCCTGAAGAAGGCGATCGGGATGGCCTACGTGCCGGTCGAGCTGCGCGCCGCCGGGCATCGAGATCGAGATCGACATCCGCGGCCGCGCGTCGAAGGCGCGCGTCGTGCCGATGCCGTTTTACAAGCGCGAAGAGGTCCGCCTGAAGGCGGACGCTACAGACACATGATGCCGTATCCGACAGATCGCAAATACACCAAGGACCACGAGTGGATCCGCGTCTCCGGCGACACCGCCGAGATCGGCATCACCGACTACGCGCAGCAGCAGCTCGGCGACGTGGTCTATCGTCGAGCTGCCGGAGGTCGGGCGGACGATCACGGCGGGCGAGTCGTTCGGCTCGATCGAGTCGGTGAAGGCGGTCTCGGAGCTGTTCGCGCCGGTGAGCGGCGAGGTGGTCGAGGTGAACCCGCACCTCAAGGATCATCCCGGAAGCGGTGAACAGCGACCCGCACGACACCTGGATGGTCAAGATCCGGCTGTCGAATCCGGCGGCCAGCGAGTCGCTGCTCGACAGCGGCAGTACGAGGCGCTCGTCAAGGAGTGATGGCCGACCCGCTCGTCGAGCGACTCGGTTTCGCCCGCCGGCACATCGGGCCATCGCCCGACGAGCGCGACGCGATGCTCCAGGCCATCGGCGCGGCGTCGCTCGACGCGCTGATCGACGAGGCGATTCCCGCGTCCATCCGGCTCGACAGGCCGCTGGATCTGCCGCCCGCGGAAACCGAACACCAGTACCTCCGGCGGCTGACGCAGGTCGCGCGCGGCAACAAGACGTTCCGCTCCTACATCGGCCTCGGCTACCACGACACATCACGCCGAGCGTGATCCTGCGGATGGTGATGGAGAACCCGGGCTGGTACACGCCCTACACGCCGTACCAGGCCGAGATCGCCCAGGGCCGCCTCGAGTCGCTGCTCAACTTCCAGACGATGGTGGCGGACCTGACGGGGATGGAGGTGGCGAACGCCTCGCTGCTGGACGAGGCGACGGCGGCGGCCGAAGCGATGACGCTGCTGCACCGGGTCACGTCGCGAAGCACCGGGCCAGGCGGCGAACGCGGTCTTCCTCGTCAGCGATCGCTGCTTTCCGCAGACGATCGAGGTCCTGCGGTCGCGCGCGGAACCGCTGGGCATCGACCTGCAGGTCGCTGCCGATGGACGCAGATGGACGTTCGACGCCCGGCGTCTTCGGCGTGCTGCTGCAGTATCCGGACGAGCGCGGCGAGCTGCGCGACCTGGCGCCGTTCATCGCGCGGGCGCACGACGCCGGGCGTGCTCGTGGCGGTCGGCACCGATCTGCTGGCGCTGGCGCTGTTCACGCCGCCCGGCGAGATGGGCGCCGACGTCGTCGTTCGGCAACTCGCAGCGCTTCGGCGTGCCGCTCGGCTACGGCGGACCGCACGCGGCGTTCTTCGCCACGCGGAACGCCTACGTGCGCCAGATGCCGGGCCGGATCATCGGCGTGTCGGTCGACGCGCACGGCCACACGGCGTACCGGATGGCGCTGGCCACGCGCGAGCAGCACATCCGGCGCGAGAAGGCGACGTCGAACATCTGCACGGCGCAGGCGCTGCTGGCCAACATGGCGGCGATGTACGCCGTCTATCACGGCCCGGCGGGCCTGAAGGCGATCGCCGGCGCGCGTGCACGCGCTGGCGCGCCTGCTCGACGCGGAGCTCGAGCACGCTCGGGCTGCCGCAGCCCAACGCAGCACTTCTTCGACACGCTGTGCGTGGAGGTGCCCGACAGGCGTCGACCGGTGCGCGCAGCCGGGCGCTCGCAGCAGGGCATCAACTTCCGGTATCATCGACGACCGCACGGTCGGCATCGCGCTCAACGAGACGGTCGACGCTCGACGACGTCGCGCGACATCGTGCAGTGTGTTCGCCGAGGCCGTCGGGCAAGTCCGGCGTCGATCGACTTCGAGGCGGCACGACGGCGTCGGCGAGCCGACGCGTCTCGCGCGACTGCGCTGCGCGGACGACCCCGTTCCTGACGCATCCGGTGTTCAACACGCACCACTCGGAAACGCAGATGATGCGCTACATCCGCGCGCCTCGAGCGGAAGGACATCGGCCTCGACACGTCGATGATCCCGCTCGGCTCGTGCACGATGAAGCTGAACGCGGCGACCGAGATGCTGCCGGTGACCTGGGAGCACTTCAGCCGCATGCATCCGTTCGCGCCGGTCGACCAGGCGCAGGGCTACGCGCAGATCGTCCGCGAGCTCGAAGCGGCGCTGTGCGAGATCACCGGCTTCGCGGCGGTGTCGCTGCAGCCGAACTCCGGCGCGCAGGGCGAGTTCGCCGGGCTGATGGTGATTCGCGCCTACCATCGCGAGCGCGGCGAGAGCGCACCGCGACGTCGTGCTGATTCCGGCATCCGCGCACGGCACGAATCCCGCCAGCGCCGCGATGGCCGGCATGCGCGTCGTCGTCGTGGCGACGGCGCCGAACGGCAACGTCGATGTCGACGACCTGCGGCGCAAGGCGGCCGAGCACCGCGACCGGCTGGCGTGCCTGATGATCACCTATCCCTCGACGCACGGCGTGTTCGAGGACGACATCCGCGACGATCTGCGACATCGTCCACGAGCACGGCGGGCAGGTGTACATGGACGGCGCCAACATGAACGCGCAGGTCGGCCTGACCAGTCCGGCCTCGATCGGCGCCGACGTCTGTCACCTGAACCTGCACAAGACGTTTGCGATTCCGCACGGCGGCGGCGGGCCGGGCATGGGGCCGATCGGCGTCGCGCAGCACCTGGCGCCGTATCTGCCGGGCCACCCGCTGGTCGCGGTCGGCGGCGAGCAGCGCGATTCCAGCCGTGTCGGCGGCGCCGTGGGGCAGCGCCAGCATCCTGCTGATCTCCTACGCCTACATCCGGCATGCTCGGCGCGCGACGGCGTCACCGACGCGACGCGCTACGCGATCCTCAACGCCAACTACATCAAGGCGCGGCTCGAGCCGCACTATCCGGTGCTGTACACGCGCGCGAACGGACGCGTCGCGCACGAGCTGATCTTCGACCTGCGCGGCGTTCAAGGCGGCCGGCGTCGAGGAGATGGACGTCGCGAAGCGGCTGATGGACTACGGCTTCCACGCGCCGACGGTGTCGTTTCCGGTCGCCGGCACGCTGATGGTCGAGCCGACCGAGAGCGAGGACAAAGGCGAGCTCGATCGCTTCTGCGACGCGATGATTCAGATCCGCGCGGAGATCGACGACGTGGTCACCGGCCGGGCGGATCGCGCGGGACAACGTGCTCAAGAACGCGCCGCACACCGCGGCGGCCGTCGCCGCGACCGAGTGGACGCATCCCTACTCGCGCGAGCA
Source organism: uncultured Acidobacteriota bacterium (assembly GCA_963793705.1). GTDB lineage: Bacteria > Acidobacteriota > Vicinamibacteria > Vicinamibacterales > UBA2999 > Gp6-AA40. The sequence continues at coordinate 57,179 of CAWCBC010000002.1, forward strand.
GGCGGCGTTTCCGCTGCCGTTCGTCCGGGCGAACAAGTTCTGGCCGAGCGTCGGCCGCATCGACAACCCGTACGGCGACCGGAACCTGTTCTGCTCCTGCCCGCCGGTCGAGGAACGTGCTGATCCGGCTGAAGCCGGACCTCACGTCGCTTCAGGCGGACGCTAGCGGACCTGCGCGCGCCGCTCCGGAACGCCTCCAGCAGCTTCATCGTGACCGGCCCCGGCTTGCCGCTGCCGATCGTCCGTGTCGTCGACCGTCACGATCGGCACCGCCTCCCGCGTCGTGCTCGTCAGGAACGCTTCGTCGGCGCCGTACAGGTCGTCGTCCCGCAGGACCGCCTCGCGGACGTCGATGCCGATCGCCCGTGCCGATCTCGAAGATGAACTCGCGCGTGATGCCCGGCAGCAGCCCGGCGTCCAGCGGCGGCGTCAGCGCCGCGCCGTCCTTCACGACGAACAGGTTCGACGGTCGTGCACTCGGTGAGCTCGCCGCGGTAGTTCCGCATGACCCCCTCGAACGCGCCGCGCCGGAGCGCCTCCTGCATCGCCAGCGCGCTGTTCATCAGGTTGTTGCTCTTGATCATCGGGTTCACGGAGCCCGGATGATTGCGGACGATGTCGACGATGACGACGCGGACGCCGTCGCGATACGCCTCCGGCGGCGGATCGACCTGCGGCTTGACGATGATGACGAGCGTGTGGCGCGGGCGTGGCCTGCGGGATCGTAGGTGAGCTCGCCGACGCCGCGCGTGACCAGCACGCGCACGTACGCCTCGCCCGTCCAGCTCCGCGCGCGCCATCGTGTCGGCGAATCGCCTGCGAGCAGCTCCTCGTCGGTGAACGGCAGGTCGAGCGCGATCATCCGCGGCCGAGTGGCGCAGGCGGCGCATGTGCCGGTCGTAGAGGAACAGCCGGCGGTTGTAGGTGCGCAGCGTCTCGTAGACGCCCTCGCCGTAGAGGAAGCCGTGATCGAAGACCGAGACGACCGCGTCGCGCTCGTCGGTGATCCGGCCGTTGACGTAGACGGTGGCTGCCATCGCGATTCGCACGCATATCCGCTGTGGTCACCACTCCGCGCGACCGTCCACGCACGCGATGCGCATTCTCACCGCCGCGCAGATGCGCGAGGCCGACCGGTTCACCATCGAAGACATCGGCATTCCGTCGCTCGTGCTGATGGAGAACGCCGGCCGCCAGGTCGTCGCCGCCATCGAGGCGGCGTACGAGGCGCAGCTCGACGGGCCGCGTCGCCGTGCTGTGCGGCCGCGGCAACAACGGCGGCGACGGCTTCGTCGTCGCGCGGACGCTGCTGCAGCGCGGCGTCGACACCGTCCGTCTTCGTGATCGGCTCGCTCGGCGACGTCCGCGGCGACGCGCGGACCAACCTCGACATCCTCGGCCGCCTCGGCGTCACCGTCGTCGAGATCGCCGACGAGCAGAGCTGGGAGCTGCACTTCTCCGAGATCTCCCAGTGCACGCTGATCGTCGACGCCATCTTCGGCACCGGGCTGAAGTCGGCGGTCAGCGGCATGCTCGAGACGGTGATCGCCGACGTCAACGCCTCGGACATCCCGATCGTCGTCGATCGATCTGCCGAGCGGCCTGTCGGCCGACACTCCGCACCTGCTCGGCGACTGCATCAACGCCTCGATGACGGTGACGCTGGCGGCGCCGAAGCTGCCGCTGGTGCTGCCGCCGGGCGAGGCGCTACGCCGGCGACGTGGTGATCGCCGACATCGGCATTCCGTACGAGGTGATCGAAGGGCTGGACGGGCCGCACATCGAGCTGCTGACGCCGGAGCAGCTGCGCGAGCTGGTCGAGCCGCGGACCGCCGACTGCGCACAAGGGCGACTTCGGCCGCGTGACGGTGATTGCCGGATCGCGGGGCAAGACCGGCGCGGCGCATCTCGCCGGCATGGGCGCGCTGCGCTCGGGAGCCGGCCTGGTGACGGTCGCGACGCCGGCGTCGTGCCTGCCGATCGTCGCGTCGCATGGCGCCCGAGCTCATGACCGAGCCGCTTGCTGAGGACGAGGGCAGCGTCGCGGCGGCGGCGATCGATCAGCGCGCTGCGAGCTGCAGCACGACGTCATCGCCTGCGGCCCCGGGCTGGGCCGGACGCGCGAGGCCGTCGGCGATTCGTCCGCGCGCTCGTCGATCGCGCCACGGTGCCGCTGGTCCTCGATGCCGATGCGCTGACGCTGCTGGCCGAGGAGCCGGGGCGGCTGGTGGGCAGGGACGACCGCGACGTGATCATCACCCCGCATCCAGGCGAGATGGCGCGGCTGGTCGGCGTCGTCGGTCGACGAGGTGCAGGCCAACCGGATCGAGGTCGCCGCGGATTTCGCGACCACACATCGCGTCTACGTCGTGCTGAAGGGGCACCGGACGGTCATCGCGACGCCGACGGGCCGCGTCTTCATCAATCCCACCGGGCAATCCCGGCATGGCGACGGCTGGCACGGGCGACGTGCTCACCGGCATGATCGCCGCCTGGCTGGCGCAGCTGCTCGACGCGGAGGCGGCCTGCCGCCTCGCCGTGTTCCTTCACGGCGCGGCCGGCGACCTCGCCGAACACGAGCGCGGCCAGGTGGCGATGACGGCCACCGATCTGCTGGCGCATCTCGGCGACGCGCTGACCGCGCTGCTGAATCGCGGGCAGACGGAGCAGGCGGAGTAGCGCTGACTGCGGGATGCCGGAGCTGCACGAGGCGCAGGCGACGAAGTCGGAGCAGGAGACTGCGGCCGTGCGCAAGGCGCTGGCCGCCGAGCTGCGCGGCGGCGACGTCATCCTGCTGTCGGGAAATCTGGGCGCAGGGAAGACCGCCTTCGTCCGCGGCCTGGCCGAGGGGCTGGGCATCGACCCGCTGGAGGTCAGCAGCCCGACGTTCACCCTGGTCCACGAGTACCGCGGCGGACGGCTGACGCTGTATCACGTCGATCTCTATCGCCTGGATCGCGCGGCCACCGATGATCTGGGGCTGGACGAGCTGGGCGTCGCCGGCGGCGTCCTGGCCATCGAGTGGCCGGATCGGCTCACGCACACGCTTGCGGGCGCGCGGCAGGTTCACATCGAGATCGTCGATGACACGACGCGGCGGATCGTCTGTTGAAGATTCGAGGGTTACTCGTTCTCCTGTTCATGCTCGCGCTCGTCAACGCGGCTGCTGCGCAGAGCGGCGAGGCCGGCCGCAAGGCGTTTGTGAGCCGCTGTGCCTCCTGTCACGGGACGGACGGCAACGGCGGCGAGCTTGGACCGGCGATTGCGGCCCGCGCCGGTGTCCGCACAGACGAGGAGCTACGCGGAGTGCTGCGGAGCGGCTTCCCGGCGGCCGGCATGCCGGCGTTTCCGACCCTGACCGACAGTGAAGCCGGCGATCTGATCGCGTTCATCCGCACGCTCAAACCGCGAAACACCGCGCCCCCATCGCGCTCCCGTTTCACGTTGACGGACGGCAAGGCGCTCGAGGGCCTCGTCCTCAACAAGACCCACGCCGACGTGCAGGTGCTGGGCAGCGATCAGCGGATCCACTGCTGCGGCCGGACGGCGACGCGCCATCGCGCGGTGACGTCGCAGGCCGACTGGCCGTCGTACAACGGCGGCCCCAACGGCAGCCGCTACAGCGCCCTGACCCAGATCGATCGCGGCACGGTGGAACGCCTGGCGCCGAAGTGGATGTTCACCGTCCCGAACAGCTCGCGCCTGCAGGTCACGCCGGTCGTCGTGGGCGGGGTGATGTACGTAACGAGCGCCAACGAGTGCTGGGCGCTCGACGCCGGCAGCGGCCGTGAGATCTGGCACTACCAGCGCCCGCGGACGAGGGGATTGATCGGCAATGCCGCCGGCGGCACCAACCGCGGCGTCGGCGTCGCCGGAGACCGCGTGTTCATGGTGACCGACCACGCGCACGTGATCGCACTCGACCGCCACACCGGCGCGTTGCTCTGGGACACGGAAATGGCCGACTGGCGGCAGAACTACAACGCCACCGGCGCGCCGCTCCCGGTCGGTAATCTCGTGGTGACGGGAACCTCCGGAGGCGATGAAGGCGTGCGCGGGTTCGTGGCCGCCTACGATCAGGCCACGGGCAGGGAAGTGTGGCGGTTCTGGACCGTCCCGCGTCCCGGCGAGCCTGGATCGGAGACGTGGAAGGGAAAGGGCATCGCCCATCCCGGTGGATCGACGTGGATGACCGGCGCCTACGACCCGCAGCTCGATACGGTGTATTGGCCCGTGGGTAACCCCGGACCGGATCTGATCGGCGACGATCGGCTTGGCGACAACCTCTACACCGATTCCGTCGTGGCACTCGATGCGCGAACGGGTGCGCTGAAGTGGCACTTCCAGTTCACGCCACACGACGTGTGGGACTACGACGCGCAGGAGCCGACGGCGCTGATCGATACGACCTGGCAGGGGAAGCCGCGCAAGCTGCTCGATACAGGCCAATCGCAACGGCTTCTTCTACGTGATCGATCGGAACGAACGGCGAGTTTCTGTTCGGCAACGAACTTCGTGAAGAACACGACGTGGGCCACAGGCCTGGACGCACGTGGGCGGCCGCTCGCGGTGGAGGGCATGGAGCCGTCACCGGACGGGAAGCGCGTGTGCCCGTCGCTCGACGGGGCCACAAACTGGTACTCGGCGTCGTTCAATCCGGTGACGAATCTCTACTACGTGCAGACGAACGACAAGTGCGGCATCTTTACCCGCACGCCGCAGGAGTGGGAGGCCGGCAAGGGATTCATGGGTGGATCGTTCCGCCAGGCGCCCGAACGAACCGGCGCAGCGCGTGCTGCGCGCGCTGGACATCCGCACGGGCAAGGCGGCCTGGGAGGTTCCACAGACCGGAAACGTGAACTCCTGGGGCGGCGTCCTGAGCACGGCCGGCCGCGTGGTGATCTTCGGCGACGACAGCGGGGCTGCTCGCCGCGGCTGATGCCGAAACCGGGAAGCGGCTCTGGAGCTTTCAGACGAGCCAGCTGTGGAAGGCGTCGCCGATGACCTACATGTTCGACAACCAGCAGTACGTGGCAGTGGCCGCCGGCTCGAACATCATCGCGTTCAGCCTACGGTAGAGGCCGACCTTCAGGTCGGCCTTTCAGTTCGGAGTGCGAATGAATCAGGTGGTCGACGAAACGACCGTGTGTCGGAACTGTGGGGCGGCACTCGTTGGCGCCTACTGCGCCGACTGCGGCCAGAAATCCAGGCCGCCGAACCCGTCTTTTCGCCATCTGTGGCACGAGTTCTCCGAGGAGCTGTTTCATCTCGACGGAAAGATCGTCGAGTCCGTGCGCCTGCTGCTGTTCAAGCCTGGCTTCCTGACGCGGGAATACTTCGACGGCCGCCGCGCCCGCTTCGTGACGCCGCTCCGCCTGTATCTGATATTCAGCGTCCTCTACTTCGGCGTCCTGGCGATCATGCCGGCGGATGCCGGTCGCCGGAGCAGCTTCAACATTGAGTTCAAGCCGTCGCAGAACGAGACCGCCGCCGACGTCGAGAACGAGTTGCAGAAAGCTGGTTTTGCCAGCCAGGAGGAGGCACGACGGTCGACGAATGAGGCCGTTCTTCACCGGATCCCGCAGGCCATGTTCGTGCTCGTGCCGTTCTTTGCCTTGCTCGTGTCGATCGTCACCTGGGGCAGCGGCGTCAATTACCCGCAGCACCTGTACTTTGCGCTGCACGTGCACGCGGCCTGCGTTTGCCGTGTCGGCGCTGGCCCAGGTCGCGTGGTTCGTTCCGAATCGGAGGATGGGGGACACCCTGCGCGCGATCGGCGTGGCGTATGTCGTGATCTACTTCGTGATGGCGATGAGGCGCGTGTACCGCAAGACCGGTGCTCGGCGCACTCTGGCGGGCTGCGGTGATCGGCCCGATCTATCTGCTCACGATCGTGATCGTGGCGGTAGGTATCGCGCTGGTATGGATCTACGTGCCGGCGGCGCGAGGCGTGGCGCCCGTGCTGAAGGCACCCCTGAAGGCCGGCAGGCACCTAGGCAACTCAGGCAACCCAGGCAACCCATATTCCATCCGGTAGTTCGGCGCTTCCTTCGTGATGGTCACGTCGTGGACGTGGCTCTCGCGCACGCCGGCCGGCGTGATGCGAATGATCTTGGCCTTGCGCTGCAGCTCCGGAATCGTCGCGCTGCCGCAGTAGCCCATGCCGGCGCGGAGCCCGCCCATCAACTGGTGGATGACGGCGGCCGCGCTGCCTTTGTGCGCGACGCGACCTTCGATCCCTTCCGGCACCAGCTTGTCGGCCGCGCGGCCGCCCTCGAGATCGAATTCGTCCTGGAAGTAGCGGTCGCGGCTGCCGCGGCGCATCGCGCCGATGGATCCCATGCCGCGATACTCCTTGTAGGTGCGGCCCTGGAAGAGGATCAGCTCGCCCGGGCTCTCGTCGGTGCCCGCGAACAGGTTCCCGGTCATCACGCAGCTCGCGCCGACGGCCAGCGCCTTGACGATGTCGCCCGAGTAGCGGATGCCGCCGTCGGCAATGACCGGGATGTTGTCGGGCGGCCGCCGCCTTCGCGCACTCCATGATCGAGCTGATCATCGGCACGCCGATGCCGGCGACGACCCGCGTCGTGCAGATCGATCCGGCGCCGATGCCGACCTTGACCGCATCGACGCCGGCGTCGATCAGCGCCTCGGTCGCTTCAGCCGTCGCCACGTTGCCGGCGACGAGGTCCGTGTTCGGGAACTCGCGGCGGATGCGCGCCACCATGTCGAGCACGCCCTGTGAATGTCCGTGCGCGGTGTCGATCACCAGCACGTCGACGCCGGCGGCGACGAGCGCGTGGGCGCGGTCGAGCGAATCCTTGGCGACGCCGATGGCCGCCCCGCAGCGCAGCCGGCCGAGGTGGTCCTTGCAGGCGCCCGGGTATTTGATCGCCTTCTGGATGTCCTTGACGGTGATCAGCCCCTTCAGCCGGAAGTCCTTGTCGACGACGAGCAGCTTTTCGACCTTGTGCGGTGCAGGAACGCCCGCGCCTCATCGAGCGTGGTGCCGACCGGCACGGTGAACAGCGGGCTCTTCGTCATGACCTCGTCGATCGGCCGCTGCACGTTGGTCTCGAAGCGCAGGTCGCGATTGGTCAGGATGCCGACGAGACGTCCTTCCTTGCTGCCGTCCTCGGTGATCGGAACGCCGGAGATGCGGTACTTCTGCATCAGGTCCTGCGCCTCGTAGATCCGGTTGGACGGGGACAGCGTGATCGGGTTGACGATCATGCCGCTCTCGGACCGCTTGACGCGATCGACTTCCGACGCCTGCTCCTGGATCGACAGGTTCTTGTGAATGACGCCGAGGCCGCCGAGCTGCGCCATCGCAATCGCCAGCGCCGACTCGGTGACCGTGTCCATGGCCGCGCTGAGGAGCGGCACGTTCAGGCGGATGTTCCGGGTCAGCCGGGTGGAGACGTCCACCTGCGTCGGCAGCACCGTCGAGTGCTGCGGCACCAGCAGCACGTCGTCGAACGTCAGCGCGGTGACGATGCCGGTGTCGGTGGCGGTGGAGAGCGTGAGCGCCGGCGTCTTGAGTTCCATAGGTGATCCTACTCGCCGAAGCGCGTTGCGCGAAGACGGTCATGCTGCTGCGCCGTGACACTTCTTGTATTTCTTTCCGCTGCCGCACGGGCAGGGATCGTTTCTGCCGACCTTCGGTTCCTCGCGCTCGAACCGTCTTGATGACGTCGTCGCCGCCCGACGCGCGCCGGCTGCGGGCCCGGGCCGCCCATCATCGGGCCGTCCGGCGTCCATCACGGCGCCTGCGACCGCGCGGCGGCGAACGGCCGGAATCGATTCCGCCGCGGGGTTGTTCATCGTCATCGATGGTGGACCGGCGGCGCGCGGGGCAGGGCCGGCGCCTCTTCGTTCAGCACCGGACGCAGCCAGAAGAGCGTCCGGACCATCTCTTCCTCGACCCGCCCCTTCATGTCCTGGAAGAGCGCGTAGCTCTCCTTCTTGTACTCGACGAGCGGATCGCGCTGGCCGTAGCCGCGCAGCCCGATGCCTTCCTTCAGGTGGTCGAGCGAGTAGAGGTGGTCCTTCCACTGCTGATCGACGATCTGCAGCATGATGTCGCGCTCGACGCGACGCAGCAGCTCGCCGCCGACCATGCGGTCCTTCTCCTCGTAGCTGGCTTTGGCCAGCGCCCAGATGGCATCGCCGATTTCGTCCGCGCTCTTCTTCGGAAGGTCGAGCTTTTCGAGGACCTGCGGGATCGAGGCCGAAGACGCGCGAGGCTTCGCGGATCAGCGCGGGGATATCCCACTCTTCGGGGTCGAGCTTCGCGCCGGCAAACCGGTCGATCTGATCCTCGAGGATGTCTTCGGCCAGCGCCAGCACGTAGGCGTGGGTGTCGACGATCTCGTCTTCGGCGAGGTGGACCTTGCCCTCGAGAATCTCGCGGCGCAGCGTGTAGACGCTCTCACGCTGCTTGTTCATCACGTCGTCGTATTCGAGCAGGTGCTTGCGGACGGAGAAGTTCTGCGCCTCGACCTGCTTCTGCGCCCGCTCGATGGCGCGGCGTGACCATGCCGTGCTCGATCGGCACGCCTTCTTCCATGCCGAGCCGCTGCATCAGGCCCGGCGATGCGGTCCGAGCCGAAGATCCGCATCAGGTCGTCTTCGAGCGACAGGTAGAAGCGCGACGACCCGGGTCGCCCTGACGGCCGGCGCGGCCGCGGAGCTGGTTGTCGATGCGCCGCGCTTCGTGACGCTCGGTGCCGAGGATGTGCAGGCCGCCGAGCCGCACGACCTCGTCGTGGTCGGCGTCCGCCTGCCGCTTGAAGTGCGCGAAGACGCGCTCCCACTCGGCCCGCGGGACGCGGTAGAACGCGTCGAGATGGAAGAAGTAGACGAACTCCTCGTCGTCCACGAACTTCTCTTCGCCCTTGGGAAGCTTCTCCGCGATCTCCTCGGCCAGGCACTGCTGCCGCGCCATGTACTCGGCGTTGCCGCCGAGCAGAATGTCGGTGCCGCGGCCGGCCATGTTGGTGGCGATGGTGACCGTGCCTTTGCGGCCGGCCTGCGCGACGATCTCGGCTTCCTGTGCGTGGTACTTCGCGTTCAGCACGACGTGCTTGATGCCGCGCTTGCGCAGGAGCGTGGACAGCCGTTCGGACTTCTCGATGGAGACGGTGCCGACCAGCGTCGGGCGACCGGTCTTCTGCTGTTCGAGGATGTCGTTGACGATCGCCTCGAACTTCTCCTGCGAGGTCCGGTAGACGAGGTCCGGATTCTCGACGCGCTGCAGCGGCCGGTTCGTCGGCGCTACCATCACTTCGAGCTTGTAGATCTTCGCGAACTCCGGCGCCTCGGTTTCGGCCGTGCCCGTCATGCCGGAGAGCTTCTTGTACTTGCGGAAGTAGTTCTGGAAGGTGATCGTCGCGAGCGTCTGGTTCTCGCGCTCGATCTTCACCTTCTCCTTGGCTTCGACCGCCTGGTGGAGCCCGTCGCTCCAGCGGCGGCCCGGCATCAGGCGGCCGGTGAACTCGTCGACGATGACCACCCCACCGTCCTTGATCATGTAGTCGACGTCGAGCCTGAACAGCGTGTGCGCCCGCAGCGCCTGGTGAATGTGGTGGAGCAGCGGCATGTTGACCGGGTCGTAGAGGCCGCTCGGAATCCGCCACCACCCGGTGCTGGAGCATCTGCTCGGCCTTGGCCATGCCCGTTTCGGTGAGCGTCACCGTCTTGTGCTTCTCGTCGACGATGTAGTCGCCGGTGGTTTCGAGCTGCTCGCGATCCTCGGCTTTGACGTCGCCGCGGGTCACCGCGCCGGGCTTCAACCTCGGGATGATGCGGTCGACCTCGTAGTAGAGGTCCGTCGATTCCTCGGCCGGCCCGGAGATGATCAGCGGCGTCCGCGCTTCGTCGATCAGGATGCTGTCCACTTCGTCCACGATGGCGAAGTGGTGCCCGCGCTGCACCATCGACGCGAACTCGAACTTCATGTTGTCGCGGAGGTAGTCGAAGCCGAACTCGTTGTTGGTTCCGTAGGTGATGTCGGCGCCGTAGGCGACCTGCCGCTGCTGGTCGTTGAGATCGTGCTGGATGACGCCGACGCTCATGCCGAGGAACCGGTAGAGGCGTCCCATCCATTCCGAGTCGCGGCGTGCCAGGTAGTCGTTGACCGTGACGACGTGAACGCCCTTGCCCTCCAGCGCGTTGAGATAGACGGCGAGGGTGGCGACGAGCGTCTTGCCCTCGCCGGTCTTCATTTCGGCGATCCGGCCGCTTGTGCAGCACCATGCCGCCCATCAGCTGCACGTCGAAATGCCGCATGTTCAGCACGCGCCGCCCGGCCTCGCGCACGACCGCGAATGCTTCCGGCAGCATGTCGTCCAGCGAGGTGCCGTCGGCGACGCGCTGGCGGAACTCGATGGTCTTGGCGCGGAGCTGTTCGTCGGTGAGCGGCTGGATTGTCGGCTCGAGCGCGTTGATTTCAGCGACGAGCGGACGCAGACGCTTGATTTCGCGTTCGTTCTGGGTGCCGATGACCTTGGCGAGTAGTTGACCGATCATTCAGCTGTAGGTGGAGCGTAACGACGAGTGAATATCTACCGATCGTAGCCCACGGCTACACGATCGGCAAGGAAACGACTGGAAGCGTCCGGAATCAGCGGACCTGGCTGAGGGAATTACTGAGCGCGCGGCTTCTGCTGAGTGAGCAGCTGCAGCGGATTGAGGAGGCGGCCGTTCGCGCGGACTTCGTAGTGCAGGTGGTACCCGGTGGCGCGTCCGGTCGCGCCGAGGCGGCCGATGACATCGCCGCGTTTGACGTTCTGTCCGGGCTTGACCGTGAACGACGAGAGGTGCCCGTACTTCGTCTCGAGACCAAAGCCGTGATCGACGACGACCAGATTGCCGTAGGCGCCCTGATAGCCAGCCTGTGAGACGCGGCCCGCCGCCGTGGCGTAGATCGGCTGGCCCTTCTCGCCGGCGATGTCGAGGCCGGCGTGGAAATCGTCCCCACCCGTCACCGGATCCCGCCGCGAGCCCATCCGGGAGGTCAGCCACCCGTGAGCGGGCCAGATCGACGGGGTCGCGGCGGCCAGCGCGTTCCGCTGCTCGACCATGTACCTCACGTCGTGGAGGCGCGACTGGAGCCCTTCCAGGACATTCCGGAGCAGCCCGAACGTGTCTTCCGGCGGCGACCAGCGCCGACAATGTCTTGGCGTAGGCAGACTGTGCGCGAGCGGAGAGGTTGCCGCGCTCCCGCCCATCGCACGGTTCTTGACGAACGCCGGCAGCTTCTCGACGGCGCGGGCAACAGCCGGGTCGAGCGCCGAACTCGCGCCGAGGTCGGCGACGACCGTCTGGAGCGACTCGATCTGCTCGGAGAGCGCCTCGGTGGCGCCGCGGTAGTTGGTGTTTTCGGCTTCGAGGGAGCGGTTGCTCGAGTAGAGGGCGGAAACTTCGCTCTTGGCCTTCCAGGCGGCGCCGATACCGATCAGCACGGGCAGCGTCACGAGAGCGCAGGCAACCGCAACCGCGGGACGCGCGGAAATCGTCACCCGGCGGACAACGCCAGAGGTGCGGTCGGCGACAAGGATCGTGTACCGCCGTGATGGCATCTTTTACTCAGCCCGGACAACGACCGGGCACATAGACTCCTCAGGTGAGATGCGATTTAGAACAGGACCGGACTGCAGGTTAACACAGCGAAAGTCGGGCGCTCTACATTAAAGGCCTGGATGGCGAACACGCAGCGAAATACCAGCTCGGCTGCAGGCCCTGCGGCGCGGCGGTCATGCCTTCCCGAGCAAGCAAGCGCAAGCGGCCGAGAGAGGCCAATAAGTTGGCTGGCAGATCGTGCAGGAGGCGACTGGCCAGGATGAACGTCCCGAGGAATCCGGTACCGGAACCCGCCGCCGTGGCCCTCTGCTGCTAGGAGGGGCAAGGGCGGAAGGCGAGAGCGGCGGCGCTCAATCCGTCAAAGCGCGGGTGATTCGCCGAGAACGCAGCCGGTCGGGGGCAACGCTGAAGCCGCCTAGTCTTCTTTCGCTGAGGGAACGGCCCAACCTGACCTCGGCCGCTGGATCTGCTGGCAGATTAACCAGCACGCGCTCCGCTAACTGGGGCGTGATGCGACGGCTGCTATCTCGACTGGCGAGCGGTTGGCCGGCTGGTAGTGGCCTAGTGCTCGTTCGCGACGTCGGCCGCACGTCCCACGGCGTGGTCTGCATCTGAGCATCGTTGGCGTACACCGGATTGAACGTCGGTGTTTTCTCGAGCGTTCTGGGGACGTGGCCGCGAACAATGTCGGCTTCGACCCTTGGCTCCCTAGCGGCAGCAACTGGCTCGGGGTCTTTGGCCTCAGTGCCTCGAAACCTTGGCCATCGCGCTGCTCCCTGACTAGCTTCGCAAATCAATACGATAGCCGCGGCGGACGCCAAAGTGTTCTGCCGAAACTCTCGCGAGTAAGTGATACGCACGAACTGCTCAGCAGCCGTCTCCTTCATTTTCTGCAGCGAATGCTCCATACGGTATGCGGCACTCTTGTACGCCACCAAATAGTCGGCGCCCACACTGGGTACTCGGCTGGGGCGCTCGATACAAGGAATCGTCCGTCACGCTTCGTAATGATTCGCTCGACCGTTGTTTCGGTCGCGTTTTCTTCACCGCTCTCGATTCTCGCAATAGCGGACTGGCTTGTGCCGACCTTGGTTGCGAGAGTCGTCTGAGACATTTTCCTGAACCGGCGGAGATGAAGCAGATGCCGCGAGATATGGAACCGCACATCGTTGTCCCTGGCGAGTCGCAGCTTGGGATCGTCGATCGCCGCGTCAAGAGGGGAACGTGTCCGACTGAGACGACCGCTGGCTCGTTTGTCAGAGCGCTGCCGGGCTGTAACGGCATCGCATGAGCCTTGGCTCTTCTTTTTACAGACTCCATGGACGTAGACGAAATGGCGAGTGGTTTCTCGGACATAAAAATAGAACCTCCAACAAGCTGGGGTGCATTTAAGGAGGTCAATGAAATCGTCTTTCGTGACAATGCGCCTCTGTCGTTCCTTCTTCCCAATGGTGAGCTTGTTCGCCTCTGGCCATCCCAGGTCTTCCACCCGGCTCATGATCCTGAGCTTCTGAAATCGATCGGACGACCTGCGAGGTCATCAGAGAACGGTCGGCGCTCCTTGCCGTCTGAGTCGTAGAAAACCAGTTCGTACGACTCCACGGCTTTGGTGGTTCCTCAGGTTCAGCCATCCAGATATACCTTAAAAAGTATATACTACTTGGCCGCCCTGGCTCTAGCCCCGTTGCACGGCTCGCCGGACGGGAAGGTATACCAAATATGGCTTGACAGTGCATACACGAGCAAGCGCCGCCCACCCGGCGCCAGCGCCGGCAGGACGGCACCGTAATACACAGCGAGGTTCACCAACGCAAGCAGAGTGGGCGCCGCGAGATACACCATCCGGTCGGTCACTCGCATGCTTGAGCCGCGGATGATCAGAAGCGAGATCGAGACGGCGAACAGCACGAGGACGGCATCCTCCTTGACGAGCACACACGCCGCCACCGCTGCGAGGAAGGACCATCGATGGCCTCGCACGCCGGCATAAAGAGCCCACGGGACGAACCAGGCATAGAGGATTTCGGGATGGAACCCATACATGAGCGCGCGGGCCGTATTTGCGTTGAGCGCAAACACCAGTGCGGCGGCCACTCCCAACACGCCGCTGCCGGTGGTGGTGGAAACGAGGCGAAGCACGTAGGTCGCTCCCGCAACCACGGCCACGACGGACAACACGAGGAGCCACGCAGGGGAGGGATAGAGGCTATACGGCGCACACGCCGCGAACATCATCCAGAATGCATGAACGCGGAGCTGGCTCTGCCACGACATCAACGGCTGGTCGGCTGTTTCTACGAACAGCGGTTTGCCCTCGACGGTCTGAAAACAGGGACGATCGAAATACACCGTGAAGTCGACGGCGTTGATGTCTCCCGACTGGAAGCGGGTCCAGACCACCCACATCAGCAGAAGGCCCACGACCACTGCGAAGCGACGTACGAATCCAGCTGACGGCTGAAATTGCTCAATCTCCTGCCAGGTGTCGTGCGTCCATCGCCAGGGCCGGAGGACGAACGCAAGTGCGACGCAGGTGGGGACGAGGAATCCAGGGAGTCGGGAAACAGCGGGCCATCCGACGAGCGGTGCCGCCACGATCAACGTGGCGCAGATGGCGCAGATGAGGAGTGCGCCGCGGCGCGATGTCATGGCGTCGAGAGGCCCAGACGGCCGACGCGCAGTGTACTGTGTCGGCTGGGAATGCGCCCGCGGCCGTTGTGACGGGTTGGCGGCTGGTCAGTCCTGCGCGGGGCTGAACTGCGAAATGCGCACGCATCCGTCGGGGAAGCGCGCGACGATGTCGAGCTCGCCGCCGAGGGCGCGGATGTAACTGTGCAACGTGCTGACGTAGGTGTCCGTGCGCTGTTCAAGCTTGGACACTTCCGATTGCGTCGTCTGCATGGCGCTGGCGAGCGTCCCCTGCGTCACCCGCCGCGTACAGGCGGAGCTCGTTGAGCGTCATCACGAGGATGAGTTCCTCAGCACGCTGGCGCGATCGCGTCCGAGCCTTTGCATCCATTTTCGAGCGGAGGCTGCTGAACTTTTTCGTCATGCCCCGGTCCTCAACTTATGCAATTCGACGGCCTTACCGGCGATCGTGTCGGCTCGCGAGATGCTTCGTGTAAATCGCGGTCGCGGTTTCGATCTCGTCCGGAGGGCACACCTCATCCTCCGTGCCTGCGGTGCTGCCGTTCAACAGAACAATGGCGGAGCGTGGCTCGTCGTGCACGTACAGCACACAAATCGTCTGGTCGTCGTGCGGTACGCGCAACTGTCGTAACTGGGTGATCTGCGACCCGCGGACGGCGAAGTCGTAGGGGTGGCCCAGCACCGGCCCCTGCGTCTCGATGACGCGAATCATCCCGTCGATCGAAACACGCTCGTCCTCGGTGAGCTGGTCCCACCATCCCTCAAACTCGTCGGTCACCTCAACGGTCCACGGCACGGCGCGTAGTATGGTCTCGACAGAATATGCCGTCAACGGCATAATACACTGCCGCGATCATTTCGGTGCGGAATGCGATCTCCAATACGCGTTCACGGATCGCGTTGTCACGACACCGATGCCACCCACAAAACCGCTCATTCTCCTGGTCGATGATTTCGAGGACGCGACGGATATCTACTCCACGTACCTCCGACATTGCGGGTATCCCGTCGACTGTGCGGCGAGCGGGCCGGAAGCGCTGACGGCTGCGCGGAAGCGGCGGCCCGCAGTGATTCTGCTCGATATTCGCATGCCCGACATGACCGGCACCGAGGTGATGCGGACGCTTCGCGCCGATCCGGAATTCCGTACCGTCCCCATCATCGCGTTGACGGCGCATGCGCTCGACGATGAACGTCAGGCCGCGCTCAGTGCAGGGTTCGACGCGGTCGTCGCCAAACCATGCCTGCCCGACGAATTACTCGCATTCATCGAAAACCTGCTGACGGATTGGAAACCGCCGCCTGATCCGGCCAGCGCGTAGTAGCGCGTCGTGATCGATCAGATCCCGGTCGAGAACCAGGCGCGTCACTCCACCAGCCTGTATTGCAGCGCCTCCGCCACGTGATCCGCACCCACGCGGTCGGTCGAACCAAGATCCGCAATCGTTCGCGCGACCTTCAGCACCCGGTCGTAGCCGCGCGCGCTCAGTCCGAAGCGCTCGACCGCGCGCGTGAGGAGCGCACGGCCTGCCGCATCGGGCCGGCACGCGTGGGTGCCGGCGCGGCCGCGCAGTTCCGCATTGGTTCGCGCGCAGGTGGCCGGTAGCCGCGACTGCTGCCGCTGACGCGCGGCGCAGACGCGCTCGCGGACGACCGCCGATCCCTCGCCGGGCGCGGCTTCAGCGATGGCGGCCACGGGCACGGCGGGGACCTCGACGATGAGGTCGATGCGATCGCGAAGCGGGCCGGACAGGCGGCCGCGGTAGCGCGCGATCTGATCGGGCGTGCAGCGGCACGTCCGGCGATCGTCGCCGCTGAAGCCGCAGGGGCAGGGATTCATCGCCGCGACGAGGACGAATCGAGCGGGAAACACCGCGGTGCGCGCCGCGCGGGCGATCGTGACGCGACCTTCCTCGAGCGGCTGCCGCAGCACCTCGAGGACCCGGCGATCGAATTCCGGCATCTCGTCGAGGAACAGCACGCCGTTGTGCGCGAGCGAGATCTCGCCGGGCCGCGGGATCGCGCCGCCGCCGACGAGGGCGACGTTCGAGATGGTGTGATGCGGGGCGCGGAACGGGCGCTGGGCGAGCAAGCCGGTCCCGGGTGGCAGCGTTCCCGCCACGGAGTGGATGGCCGTGCACTCGAGCGCTTCCTCGAACGTCAGCGGCGGCAGGATCGTGCCGAGCCGCCTGGCCATCATCGTCTTGCCGGCGCCCGGCGGTCCGGTCAGGAGCAGGTTGTGGCCTCCGGCTGCGGCCACCTCCAGCGCGCGCCGCGCGAACAGCTGGCCGCGCACGTCCGACAGATCTCCCTCATCCGCCCGGGTTTCCGACGCCGGGGTGGCGGCCGTCGGCTGCGCAAGCGGCGCCTCGTCTGGCCGGTTCAGCGCATCGACGGCTTCGGGCAGCGAGCGGACCTGACAGACCTCGAGGCCCTCGACGACGCAGGCTTCGGGCGCGTTCTGCGGTGGAAGCAACAGACGCTTCAGGCCGAGGCGGCGGGCGGCGATCGCAATCGGGAGCACGCCGCGGATGCTGTTGATCGCGCCGTCGAGCGACAGCTCACCGACGACGACGGTATCGGTGACGGCGCGACGGGTCAGCGAGCCGGAGATCGCGAGCAGGCCGAGCGCGATCGGCAGGTCGAACGACGAGCCGGCCTTTCGCACGTCCGCCGGCGCCAGGTTGACCGTGATGCGATGGTGGGGGAAGTCGAAGCCGGAATTGCGGATCGCCGCTCGGACGCGGTCGCGGCTCTCCCGCACCGTGGCGTCGGGCAATCCGACCATGGTGAAGTGGGGGAGTCCGAACGACACGTCCACCTCGATATCGACCGGATACGCATCGACGCCGAACACCGCAGCGCTCCGGAGCATGGCCAGCACCGAGCCGTACGAGCTGCAAGAGCTGGCGCGCCTGTCAGAGGTCAGCGATTACTGGCCGTTTTGGACGTGTTCTGAGTGTTGCGGGCGAGGCGAGATCGCAGTTCCTGCGATCTTCGACGAGACCGGGAAGTACGCAGATTCTAGTGAGTGGCGACCGCGTCGGACGCGGAGGATTGTGAGGCGCTGGCCGGCCTTGATGGCACTCCCCGAGATGCGGTTCGACTGCTTCACCGCCGCGACGGTTGTCCGATACAGCTTCGCAATCGAGAAGAGCGTCTCTCCGCGTTTCACCTGGTGCGTCACACGGGTGACGCTGCTGCGCGGCCGACGCGTTCTGCACCGCGGGTGGACGGAGCGTTGCTGGCGACGGCCGCGTCCACCGAGCGTGACTCGGTGACAGGGGCCGGCGTGTCCGTGCGCGCCGCGAGCATCGTGGTCGGTGCGCGCGGGATGATCAGCTGCTGGCCGGCGCCGAGCTTCGCCTTGGTCGTGAGGTAATTGGCTTCGGCCAGGTCGGTGCGGCTGACCTTGAGCTTCTTCGCGATCGTGGAGATCGTCTCGCCCTTCTTGACCGTGTAGTGATTGAACGACGCGAGCTCTTCGGGCTCGGCGGTCGCCAGGCCGCGAGAATGCGTGTGCCGGTCCCTTCCGGGACCTTGAGCTCGTAGTCGGTCGCCCGCACCGGGGTCGTCCAGCGGCGAAGCTCCGGATTCAGCTCCTGGATCACCTCGACCGGCACCCAGCCCATTCCGCGACTTTGCGGAGGTCGACGGGCTGTAGACCGCGATCCGTTCGGCAGCGTGGGATCTCCGGCGCCACGACGTTCAGTCCGTATTGGGCAGGATTCCGGGCGATCGACGATCGCCGCCAGGATCAGCGGGACGTAGTCGCGTGTTTCGCGCGGCAGGTACCGGCTCGATGCCGTCAGCTCCCAGAAGTCGTCCGTACGCGAACGCTTCATGGCGCGCTGCACACGGCCGGGGCCGCCGTTGTACGACGCCAGCGCCAGGTGCCAGTCGCCGAACATCTTGTACAGCGTCGTCAGGTATTTCGCGGCGGCGCGCGTGGCCTTTTCCGGGTCGGACGCGCTCGTCGATGTACCAATCGTGCTCGAGGCCGTTTTCGAGCCCGGTGCCCTGCATGAACTGCCAGATGCCCTTGGCCTTGGCCCTCGACAGGGCGCTCGGCTTGAACGCGCTCTCAATCAGCGGCACATAGGCCAGATCCAGCGGCAGGCCTTCGGCCCGGAAGACCTCCTGGATCATCGGCAGATACTGGGCGCCGCGGCTCAGGCCGTCCTCGAGGTAGCCCTTCAGCCGACCGCTGAACAGCTGCACGTACTGCAGCACCTTGGCGTTCTGCGGGATGTCGATGTCGTGAAGGGTCTCCTGCAGATCGGCAGAGACGGCCTCCTTCGTTTCTGTGCGTGGCCGGCGGCTGCTCGAACGTGGAGATGGCGAGCAGGTCGTCGATGGTCGCCGGCTCATATTTCTTTTCGGTGAAGCCATCGCCCTGGGCCAGCGCGGTCATCTCGTAGGCGCTGATCCGCTCGACCAGCCGGTCGAAGTGCTCGCGAATCCGCGGCTCCGTCCGCCCACCGTAGCGCGACTCCAGCAGCACCTCGAGGGAGCGGTTGAACTCGGCTTTGGCCGTCTCGAGATGACCTTCGCGCAGTTCGCGCTGGCCCGCTTCGAAGTGCGAAGTCGACAGGGCGATGAGCTCGGAAACCGGGTCGTTGTCTGTTTGCGGCGGGTTCGCCGCGGGCGGCGCCGCCGCCGAAGAGGCAGGCGGGGCGGCTTGCGCGAGCACCGAGGAGGCGAATCCGAACGCAAAAAGTGACAGGGCACACGTCAGCCCAACAGACGCGCGCAGGCCGCGTTTCGCGAAGGGCGCCGCTGACTCAGCCGCGGTTCGCATCAGGGCGTACTCTACCATTCAGGAAATTTTCGGGTCAACAATAAGTCCAGTGGGCTCAGCAATTGCGGGCAGGTCTGCGCGCGCCCGTGCAGCTGTTATCGACCTGTGTGGATGCGAGCGCCAGTCAGCTGTTATCGACTTGTATGAAGGCGAGCGCCAGTCGGCGCTATCTGCTAATTCGGCCAGGATGCCTGAACGAACACTTTCGCCGATTCACCGAGATCTCGTGCGGACGGCGTGATGATCGTCTTCTCCCCGATGAGCAGCTTCCGACCCGCCAGCAACGCGGCTCGAACATCGTCTTCGCAGACGAACTCAGCGGCGCTCTGACTGGCGGCCGCTGGCGCGTGCACGGCAGCCGATGGCTTTGCCGACTCGGTCGCGTCGGCGGCGCCGCTGCGGTCGGCGCCGCGTAACCCCGCGAGGTGAGAAACGCGTCGATCCTCGCGGACAGCGCCTGCGCGGAGATGCCGCGCTGCTCGGGAGCGGCGGGCGCTTTGGGAAGTGGGTTTCGACGTGGCGACCTTCATCGGGCCGACCTGAAGGTCGGCCCCTGACGCTTGGCCATCGCTGCCGACGGGGGCGGCGGGGCGGACTTCGTACGCCAGCCGTTTGATGTTCAGCAGATGCCGCGGCGAGATGTTGTCCGACGTGATGTTGCCGCCCCAGCCGCCGCACCCCAGCGTCATCGCTGGATCGAGGCCTGTGGTCAGCCCAATCGATCCGTGCGTGGTTGGCGTGTTGACGCAAATCCGGAACGCAGGCTTCTTGAGCCCGAACTGAAGGATCACGTCCTGGTTTTCCGAATGGATGGCCATCGTGTGACCCATTCCGCCGTAGCGCAGGATCTCGATGCAGCGCTCGCACCCCTGGCGCCAGTCCCTCACGACATACCAGGAAAGGACAGGGCAGAGCTTCTCGATCGACAGCGGGTAATCGCGTCCGACGCCCTTCAGCGGCGCAATCAGGACTTTGGTCCCGGCGGGAACCCTCAGCCCGGCCTTCTCCGCAATCAGGGAGGCGGGCTTTCCGACGAGCGCCGGGTTGGGCAGCCGCTGCGCCGTCACGAGCACCCGCGCGAGGGCGTCAGCTTCGGTGTCGTTCAGGAAATACGCACCGAGCGTCTGGAACTGGCGCCGTGCTTCTTCGGCGATCGATTCGTCGACGACCACTGAATTTGGCGACGAGCAGAGCAGCCCGTTGTCGAACGTCTTGCCGATCATGATGTCGCGGGCCGCCTTCGGCAGGTCGGCCGAGCGCTCGATGTAGCACGGCGCGTTGCCGGGCCCGACGCCGTACGCCGGCTTGCCGGCGCTGTAGGCGGCGCGCACCAGGCCCATGCCGCCGGTCGCCAGGATCACGGCAACCTCACGCGCCTTCATGAGCTCCTGCGTGCCTTCGAGGGTGACGGTCTTCATCCAGCCGATGCTGCCCGCTGGGGCCCCGGCGCGGCTGCCGCTTCCGCCATCATCTCGACCGTCCTGGTGATGCACCTGGCGGCCGACGGGTGGGGGCTGATCACGATCGGGCAGCGGGCCTTCAGCGCGATGAGGACCTTATATATAGCCGTCGACGTCGGGTTCGTGGACGGAACGATCGCGGCGACGACGCCGAAGGGTTCGGCGATCTCGACGACCTTCCGGTCCTCGAGCCGGTTGATGACGCCGACCGTCTTCATCGGCCGGATGAACTCGTACACCTGCCGCGAGGCGAAGAGGTTCTTCTGGATCTTGTCTTCGACGACGCCGTAGCCCGTCTCTTCGACGGCTAGCCGGGCGAGCGCCTCGGCGTGGGGCGTAACCGCCTCGGCCATGGCACCGACGATGTGATCGATTTGTTCCTGCGAGAGCTCGGCGAGAAGCGGTTGGGTCTGCCTGGCGGTGCGCGCCAGTGCGCGCGCCTCGGCGATGGACGCAAGGTCCTTGTCGGTCTGGGGGGCGGAACCCGAGCCAGCCATCGAGGTGGTGCTATCCCTTTGGGAGGATTCGTTCGACTTCTGCGTGCGGACGGGGGATCACGTGGACCGAGACCAGCTCGCCGACGCGGCGCGCGGCCGCGGCGCCGGCATCGGTCGCCGCCTTGACGGCGCCGACGTCACCCCGCACGAGGACGGTGACGTAGCCGGCGCCGATGTACTCCTTGGCGACGAGCACGACGTTGGCGGCTTTCACCATCGCGTCGGCAGCCTCGATCGACCCGATCAGCCCGCGTGTTTCCACCATTCCGAGCGCTTCAGATGCCAATGTTGGGCGATAGTATCATTTCGACACTCATGTTCTGAGGACCTGTGGCAGTGTTATCGCCGGGGTCAGGGTGTTCCACGCCTACATTCAGCCCGAAATAGTAGGTGACAGCGGCGAGTCAGGAGCGCCTTCAAGCCGATGCTGCATCTTTCCGTCTAACCTAAACGTAGCCATGGAGTTCCGCTGCAGACTCGGCACCGCGGGCGGCGAGATCCTCGAGGGGATCTACGTCGCGGACAGTGAAGACCGGCTCCGCCACGAGCTGGAAGAGAAGGGGCTGCACATCCTGTCACTGCAGCGCCGCACCGGCCTGCAGACCGCGATCAGCCTCGGCGGGGGACGTCGCGGACGGGTCAGCCGACCGGAGTTCCTCGTCTTCAACCAGGAGCTCGCGACGCTGCTCAAGGCAGGGATGCCGCTGGTCCAGTCGCTCGACATCTTGCGTCAACGCGTGTCGAACGTGACCTTCAAGTCGGTCCTGGACACGATTTACGACAAGGTCAAGGCGGGAACGGCGCTGTCCGACGCGTTCTGCTGAGCACGGCGACATGTTCCCGCCGGTGTACGCGGCGTCGCTGATGGCAGGAGAGCGGAGCGGCAACCTTGACTCGGTCATCCGCCGGTACGTGGCGTACGAGAAGGTCATTGGCACCGTCAGGAAACGGACGATTTCGGCGCTGATCTACCCGGCGATTCTGGTGGCGATGATGCTCGTCCTGATCGGCATCATCGTGCTCAAGGTGGTGCCGTCGTTCTCGGACTTCTATGGGAACTTCGATCGGCCGCTGCCGCTCTCGACCCGGATGGTCGTCAGCGTGTCGAATGTCGTGGTCGCCAACATCTGGCTGATTCTGCTGGCCGTGGTCGGTATCGTCGTCGGCGCCGTCTTCTGGATCCGGCATCCGGCACAGCGACGGACGCTTCCATCGCGTGCTGCTGAAGGTGCCCTGGCTTGGCGAGACGATGCGCAAGTTCGCGACGGCGCAGGTCGCCCGGACACTGGCGACGCTGCTTGGCGGCGGCATTCCGCTGGTCAATGCCATTGAGATCGGCGGCAGGTCGATGTCGAACCGATTTCTGGCCAGGGAGCTGGACGATGTGCGACTCCGCGTCCAGGAAGGGCAGAGCTTCGCCGCGGCGATGCGGGAGCGGTCGTCCTTTCCGGATGTTGCGGTGAAGATGGTTGAAGTGGGCGAGTCCACCGGCGCCCTTCAGGAAATGCTGAACAGCCTCGCCGACTTCTACGACGAGGAGATTGAAACCGAGGTCTCGCGCTTCATCACGCTGGTCGAGCCGGTGCTCCTGGTCATCATGGGCGTGATCATCGCGGTGGTTGTGCTTGCTCTCTACATGCCGCTGTTCGAGCTGAGCTCGGTAGTGGGAACGACGGGATAGGTCCGGCGGATATGGCGATACCTGAATCACACGAGAACGCGCTCGGCCTCGTTCAGCCTCCTGACGACGCACAGGCGGAGGTGGCGCGCGCACGCCAGCTGGCGGCGCGCTACCGGCGCGAGTTCGTCGACATGAACGAATTCCGGATCGATCAGGAGTTGTTCCGGACGATCCCCGCCGACTTGATGCTCCGCTACGGCTTCGTGCCGATGCGGCGCGAGGGCACTGCGCTCGTCATCGTCGTCTCGGATCCGGCGGACCTGCCGCTGATCGACGAGCTGTCCGCCGTGCTGCGCACGCCGATCAAGGTGACGGTCGGCGCCGCGTCCGCGATTCAGTCGATTCTGAAGAAGAGCGAGAGCTCGCAGCGCGTCCTCGAGGATGCCGTCGACGGTTTCCAGCTGCAGGTCCTCAAGGACGAGGAGGTCGGAGAAGAAAGCCTCACCGTCGAACGGCTGACGACCGGCGACATGAATCCGATCATCCGCCTGGTCGATTCGACGATCTACACGGCGATCCAGCGGCGGGCGAGCGACATCCACATCGAGACCGGCGACGACGCGGTCCACGTCAAGTACCGGATCGACGGCGTGCTGCAGCCGGCGATGCGGCCGATCGCGCGCCAGTTTCACAGCTCGGTGATCTCGCGCATCAAGGTGATGGCGGAGCTCGACATCGCCGAGAAGCGCATTCCCCAGGACGGCCGCTTCAAGGTGCGGATGCCCGGGAAGACCATCGACTTCCGCGTCTCGATCATGCCGAGCGTCCATGGCGAGGATGCCGTCATCCGCATTCTCGACAAGGAGTCGATCAGCGAGCAGTTCACGGAGCTGACGCTCGACATCCTCGGGTTCCCGGCGCCGGAGCTGCAGCGGTTCCGCAAGTACATCCGCGAGCCGTACGGCATGGTGCTCGTGACCGGACCGACCGGATCCGGAAAGACCACCACCCTCTACGCCGCGCTGTCGGAGATCAAGTCGATCGAAGACAAGATCGTCACCATCGAAGATCCCGTCGAGTATCAGCTCCGGGGCATCACCCAGATCCCGATCAACGAGAAGAAGGGGCTGACGTTCGCTCGTGGATTGCGATCGATCCTCCGCCATGACCCCGACAAGATCATGGTCGGCGAGATCCGCGATCCCGAGACGGCGCAGATTGCGATCCAGTCGGCGCTGACCGGGCACCTGGTGTTCACGACGGTCCACGCGAATAACGTCGTCGACGTGCTCGGCCGCTTCCTCAACATGGGCGTCGAGCCGTATCAGTTCGTGTCGGCGTTGAATTGCGTGATGGCGCAGCGGCTCGTGCGCCTGATCTGCAGCCACTGCAAGCGGCCCGCGCGCGTCGAGCGGCAGATGCTCGAAGAGTCGGGGCTCTCGCCGGAGCTGGAGCGCACGCATCGCTTCTACGAAGGCGCCGGCTGCATCGAGTGCGGTGGCACGGGCTTCAAAGGCCGCACGGCGATCTGTGAGCTGCTCAATCTCTCCGATCCGGTCCGTGAGATGATCCTCAACAGACGACCGACATCCGAAATCAAGAAGACCGCTCACGAAGAGGGGATGCGTTTCCTCCGCGAGTCCGCGGTCGAGAAGGTCCTCACCGGGCTGACCACGCTGCGGGAGATCAACAAGGTGACGTTCGTCGAATGAGCTTCCTGTCCTGGCTCGCCAGCGCCCCGCCTGAGGCGGCGATCGAGATCGCGCCAGACGGCGTGTCGGTCGCTGTGCTCGGGTACACGCGGCGCAGAAGCAACCGTGCAGGCCTACGGCTCCGCGGAGCTGCCGCCGGGCGCTGTTCTGCCGGCGCTCGTCGGACACAACGTGGTCGATCGCGCGGCCGTCGTTCAGGCGCTGCGCACGGCCTGTGAGCGCGCCGGACTTCGCCCCCGCCGCGCCGCACTCGTGATTCCCGACGTGGCGGCGCGCGTGTCCCTCGTGCGGTTCGATCAGATTCCGTCCCGCCGCGACGATCTCGATCAACTCATCCGGTGGCAGATCAAGAAGTCGCTGCCGTTTCCGGTCGAGGAGGCATCGATCACGCACTCGCGTGGCGTACGCGCCGATGCAGGCGGCGAGTTCATCGTCGTGGCTGCCCGGCGCGACGTGGTCGCGGAGTACGAAAGCGTGTGCGACGAGGCGGGGATTCACGCCGGGCTCGTCGACGTTGCGACGCTGAGCGTCGCGAATCTGTATCTGGCCAGCGGCGCCGCCGGCCGGCGACTGGCTGATCGTCCATATCCGCCCGGAATACACCTCGATTGCGATCATGCGCG
This sequence comes from uncultured Acidobacteriota bacterium, assembly GCA_963793705.1. GTDB lineage: Bacteria > Acidobacteriota > Vicinamibacteria > Vicinamibacterales > UBA2999 > Gp6-AA40. The sequence goes on from CAWCBC010000002.1 coordinate 82,125, forward strand.
GCAGCGACCTGATCTTCTTCAGAACCCGGGCCGAGGGTGACGCCGAGCCGCTCGCCGATGTGGTGCACCAGACGGCGATGTACTACCAGGACCGGCTCGACGGTCATGGTTTTTCCCGCGTCTTTGCCGGCGGGCGGAGCCGCCTCGCTGGGGGAGTCGAAGCGGCCTGCAGGGAGACCGAGACGCGGCTGGGGGTGGTCGTCGAGCCGCTCGATCCGACGACGATTGCGCCGCTGGTCGATCGAATCTCGGTGACACCCAGGCAGGGATCGGCACTGGCGCCGCTGGTCGGCATGCTGCTGCGGAGCAGGAAGGAAACGGTGGCGGCGTGATTCGCACGAATCTGTCCACGCGGCCGTTCTACAACGCGCGCGCGGTGCGCGCCCTGCTGGCGCTGTTCGCCGTGATCGTGGTGGCGATGACCGCCTATAACGCCGTCCAACTGGTCCGGCTCTCGGGCAGCCAGCGCACACTGGGAGCCAACGCCGCGGCCAACGAACGCGAAGCGACGCGGTTGCGCAGCGACGCGGCTGCAGACACTGGCGAGGGTTGACGCGAAGGAGCTGGCAGCCGTCGACAAGGCCGCCCGCGAAGCGAACGACATCATCGACCAGCGGACATTCTCCTGGACCGACGTGTTTTCTCATTTCGAGGGCACGCTGCCGCCCGGATGTCCGCATTACCTCAGTGCAGCAGCAGGCGGCACGGCAGGTGGTGCTGATCGACGCGGAGGCGCGAAGCGTCGACGACGTCGATCGGTTCATCGAGGCGCTGGAGAAGACGGGTGCGTTCCGCGACGTGATCCCCGCAACGAAGCGGTGATGGAGGACGACACCATCGTCGCCACGCTCGAGGCGACGTACACGCCGCAATCGCGGCCGACGGAGAAGCGCCCGTGAGCGACGCCGCGCTCGGCCGCCGCGTCCTGCGGGAGCATCGCCGCCTGGTGATGCCGCTGACGATCGCTCTGGTCGTCAACGTCGTCGCCTACGCGCTCCTCGTCTACCCGCTGTCACAGCGCGTGGCGAACATCGCCCAACGTGATGCCGCCGCGGAGCGGACGCTGGCGGCGGCCCGGAAGGATCATGCGGCCGCCACTGGAACCACGACGGGAAAGGATCGCGCGGCGCAGGAGCTCGCGCGCTTCTACAAAGAGGTCCTGCCCAGGATCTCGCCGCGGCTCGGCGCCTGACGCACCTGCGCGTTCCGCAGATCGCCAAGCAATTCAACGTCGAGTTCTACAGCGCCGCCGTGTCGCTGCCGGCCCGGGCGCGCGAGGGCTCGCTCGTGCGCTTCACCACGAAAGTGGAGCTGGCAGGGCGGTATCGGGATGTGCGCACGTTCATCCACGAGCTCGAAACCGCGCCGGAGTTCGTCGTGATCGACGACGTGTCGCTGTCTGAGGACGACGACGAGGGCGGCCTTCTCCAGCTGACGCTGCAGCTGTCGACGTACTACCAGGCCGCCGAATGACATTGAGGATGAGCCGTCCGATCGTCTACGTCACCGCGGCAGCGGCATTGGTCGCCGTGCTCGTCATTGCACGGCCGGCGTTGTACCCGACGGCCGATCCGGTCGAGCAGGCGTCCAATCAAGTGACGCCCGCGGGTCCGCTGCCGGTGGTGCCGGTCGTTGATCTGGATCTCGATCGGCTGCGCGCCACGACTGGGAGTCTGAAGGAGTCCGAGCGCGATCCATTCCGGTTCCGCCCGAAGGCCCCGCCGCCGGCGCCGCGCGTGCAGGCGCCGCCGCCGTGGTCTTTGCCCGCCGCCGGTGCCGACGGGGCCGCCCCCCCGCCCCCGATCCCGCTGAAGTTTATCGGCGTCATCACGATGCGCCGGTGAAAACGAGTGGCCGCGTTCACCGACGCGCGAGGCAATACGTTCAACGGGAAAGAGGGAGACGTTCTCGAGGGCCGTTACCGCTTACTTCGTATTGGACCGGATTCGGTCGACGTGGCCTACCTCGACGGCCGCGGCCGACAGTCAATCCGGATGACAGGACAATGACGCAATTACATCTGAGGATCGCCGCGATCTTGATCGTGGTCGTCGCGCTTGCTGGCAGGCTGCGGCGCGAGCCGGTATGTACGGCCGTGGGCAGACTGCTGCGCGGGCCGGAAACTGGGACGTCGCAGTCGAACAGTACCGCCAGGCGCTCCAGCAGGATCCGGACAACACCGCGTATCGCATCTCGCTCGAGCGGGCGATGCTCAGCGCGTCCGATCGCGCATCTCGATCAGGCGCGTGTCTTCGAAGCTCGCGGCCAGCTCGACGACGCGCTGCGCGAGTATCGGCGGGCGAGCGAATACGATCCGCCCAACCGGCAGGTGGCCGGGAAGGTGACGGAGCTCGAGCGGAGTCTGCGCGACTCGCTCGAGGCGGCACGGCGTCCGGGACCGCCGGCGCCGCCGCAGGCACCGCGCGCCGGTGCGGCGCCGGCGGCGCTGACCAATCTGAATGCCCCTGCTCGATGCGCTCAAGTTCAACCAGTCGAACCTGCGCGACATCCTGAACACGATCGGCGAAGCCGCGGACGTCAACGTCACCTTCGAGCGCGATTTCCAGGAGCGGACGTACTCCGTGCAGCTCGAAAAAGGGACCCTGGCGGACGCGCTGCAGCAGATCCTGTCGTCCACCGGGAACTTCTTCAAGGTCATCAACCAGCGAACGATTCTGATCATTCCGGACCAGCGCGCAGAAGCACGCAGCAGTACGACGATCTCGTGCTGCAGACGTTCTATCTCTCGCACTCGGATTCCGCCGAGGTGGCGGCGTATCTGAACAACATCCTCAACCTGCAGGGCGCAGCAGGCGAAGCGGCCGACCATCATCCCGAACAAGACGAACAACAGCATCACGGCGCGCGGCAGCGCCTCAGTGATACCGGTGATCGAGCGGATCGTGCAGATGCAGGACACGCCGCGGGCGGAAGTCCTCGTCGATCTTCAGCTCATGGAGGTCAGTAAGGGGCGCACCAAGGACTTCGGGCTGAACCTCAGCGACTACGCGATCCAGGGCGTGTTCTCGCCGGAAGTGGATCCGCGAACCGGCGATGGCGGCCTGACGTCGCCTCCGTTCAACGCCAACACCGTTTCGCGCGGTGTGAGTGCCTCCGATTTCTACCTTGCCGTCCCGTCCGCCGTCGTGCGGTTCCTGGAAACCGACCAGCGAACGAAGCTGCTGGCCAAGCCGCAGCTGCGCGGTGCGGAAGGCGTGGAGATCCAATTCAATCTCGGCGAGGAAATCCCGGTGCTCACCACCGCCTTCACGCCGATCGCCGGCGGCGGCTCGAATGTCAACCCGCTGACGTCGTACAACTACCGGCAGATCGGCATCATCGTGAAGGTGACGCCGCGCGTCACCTATCAAGACGAGATCGTGCTCGATCTGTACGTCGAAAACAGCTCGCTCGGGACGCCGATCGACGTCGCCGGGCAGTCGATTCCGAAATTCTCCGCGCGCAAGGTGCAAACGCGCCTGCGGTTGCGTGAGGGCGAATCGACGCTGCTGGCGGGTCTGCTGGCGGATGAAGAGCGCACGTCCGCGAGCGGCTTTCCCGGATCTGCTGAACATCCCGGTCATCAGGCAGCTGTTCGCGGCGAACCGGAATACCGTTGCGCAGACCGACATCGTGATGCTGCTGACGCCGCGGATCGTTCGCACGCACGAGCTCACGCCGCAGCACACGGCGCCGCTCTACATCGGCACGCAGACGAATCTCGGTCTTGGCGGACCACCGCCGCTGATCGCGGTCGCTGAGACCGCCGCGCCGCCGGCTGCAGCCAGCGGCCAATCCAGCGCCCCTCGCCGCGCCGCCGGCGGCCGTGCGCTCGGCGCACCGATCGGCGGCGTGCCGCCGGGAATCGCTGTGATTCCTCCCGGCAGCTCGCAGGTGCCCGGCACGACCAGCGTGCCCGCCGCGGCGATTCCAGGTCAGCGCTCGGCGTCCGGCCGGATCGTCGTGTCGCCGCCATCAACGGAGTTCCGCGTGGGGTCGGGACCGTACAACGTGCCGATCACGATCACCGATGCGTCGCAGATTTCCAACGTGGCGGTGACCGTGACCTACAACCCGGCGGTGGTGCGGATGCGTGCGGTCGCCGAGGGCAGCCTTCATGCGCACCGGCGGTGTCAATGCGACGTTTACGCAGTCGCCCGATGCGAATGCCGGCCGCGTGGACATCGCGATCGTGCGCGCCGGCGATATGACCGGCGTCGCCGGAACCGGACTCCTCGCCGCGCTGCTGTTTGAACCGGTGGCGCCCGGGCAGGCCAACCTCAGCGTGACCGCGACGGCGACGGCGCCCGGCGGCGCGCCGGTGCCTCTGCAGTTCACGCCCATTCCACCGGTTACAGTGAGGTAATGAGGCGAGTCAGGCGCGGCTACAGCTTCGTCGAGCTGCTGATCGTCACCGCGATCCTGTTCATCCTCGCGTCGGCGGTCGATGCCGCTCGCGCAGGTGACCTCGCAGCGGCAGCGCGAGAGCGAGCTGCGGGCGTCGCTGCGCCAGGTGCGAACCGCGATCGACAAGTTCAAGGACGCCGTCGATGCGGGGCGTATTGCGCAGACGGAATTGAACCCGGGCAGCGAGGGCTATCCGCCGGACCTGGAGACGCTCGTCGAAGGGGTGCCGATCCAGAACGACCAGTCGGGTGCCAAGCTGAAGTTTCTGCGCAAGATTCCCGACCGATCCGATGACCAACAGCACGGAATGGGGCCTGCGCGCCTACCAGGACAAGCCCGACGCCACGATCGTGGGGACGCGGCAACGTGTTCGACATTTACTCGAAGAGCTCGGCCACCGCGCTCGACGGCACGAAGTACAAGGACTGGTAAGTGAGACGTTCGCAGCGCGGCTTCACGTTGATCGAAGTGCTGATCGTGATGGTGATCATCACGATTCTGGCCGGCATCAGCGTCGCCATGTACGGCAATAGCACAGTGCGCGCGAAAGAGGCCGTGCTGAAACAGGACCTGAAGGAAATGCGCGAGGCGATCGACGCCTATCACGCGGACAAGAACAAGTGGCCGCCGGCGCTCGACGCGCTCGCCACGGAAAAGTACATCCGTGCAGGTGCCGGTCGATCCGATCACGAACGCCGACGGATTGGCAGCACGACGCCCAGCGAACCTGATCCGACCAATCCGTTGGACGAGCCTGGAATCAGCGACGTGCATAGCGCGTCGGATCGCGTGTCGCCGTTTACACAAACTCCTTACTCGGAATGGTGATGACGAAAGCTGTTGCGGCTTGCTCGTTGGTCATGGTGATCGTCGGAGTCGCGGCGGCGTGCGACAGTGTGCCGCTCACTGGCGCCGGTCGCGTCCACGATTTCGATTGCGGCGGCGGAGACTCGCGCTCCCGGTCGGAGGGAGCACTGAGGTCGCGGCCATCGTCGTCGAAGAGGCCGGCACGTTGGTCCACGACGGGACCACGGTCAGGTTCACTGCCACACTGGGTCGCGTCGACCCCGAGCAAGCGCAAACGCGCGAGGGCGTCGCCCGGGCCACCTTTCATCGCGGGCAGCACTCCAGGAAATGCAAAGGTCGTTGCCACCTCCGGCGCGGCGGAGTCTGGCGGACGATCAGGGCAACACCGTCGAGATCGTCATCAGCGGCCCATGAGCGCAGAACGGCGCTGGTTCGACGACTGTCGCGCGAGCCGCACGCGGCGAGCTGCAGAGCGAACAGGGTTACCTGATGGTGGCGCTGCTCGTCGCGCTGTCCGTCATGGCGATCATGATGGGCGCCGCGCTGCCGGCGTGGCACACGCTGGCCCAGCGCGAGAAGGAAGCCGAGCTGGTCTTCCGCGGCGAACAGTACTGCGCGCGCCATCGGCCTGTGGCAGCGCCGGTTCGCGAACGCGGCGCCGCCGTCGATTGACGTCCTCGTCGAACAGCGGTTCCTTCGCAAGAAATACAAGGATCCGATCACCAACGGCGAGTTCCAGATCCTGGGTGCGGGTGGGTCACTGCCGGGCCAGACGCAGCAGGGGCAGGGCAGCGCGCAGGGGCGGGGCGTCCCAGCAGGCGGCTGGCCGCGGAGCAGGCAGCCCGCCGTCACTCAGGGCCGCGGTAGCGATAACGGCAGGGCATCGTTGGCGGCATTGTCGGCGTCACCAGCAAGAGCGCTGAGAAGTCCCTTCGCCTCTACAACAGCCGGGACACCTTCCGATATCGTCCGGTCGATCGCCGCGCAGACGAACTTGCTCGCCCTCAACGCCACGATCGAAGCGGCCCGCGCGGGGGAGGCCGGACGCGGCTTCAGCGTGGTGGCGAGCGAGGTCAAGGCGCTGGCCAGCCAGACCGCCAAGGCGACCGACGACATCGCCGCGCAGATCGGCGGCATCCAGACTTCGGCCAGCGAGGCCGGGCGGGCCTTGAGCTCGGTGAACGACGTCATCCAGACGCTCTCGGGACTGGCCGGCATCGTGGCCGCGGCCGTCGAGGAGCAGAGCGCGGCGGTCAATTCGATCGCCGTCAACGTTTCGGTTGCGGCACAGAAGACGCGGGCCGGCACCAAGGCCATGGACGACGTGGCGGAGGCGACCCGGCAGGCGGAGGCCGTGGCGGCCGAGGTCGAGACCCTGTCCCGGCGCCTCAGCGAGGAGGCCGCCGAGGTGGAGAGCCGCGTGGCGGAATTCATCGAGAGCGTGCGGGCTGGGACAGAGCATTTTGGCGAAGTGGCTACTTCGCCGGAAAATGCGGCAAAAGACAATGAGAGCGTTTAGTAAGGAAAGGCAGGGCGCGTGATCTTGAGGCGGATTTCGTCTAAGAAGCGAACGACCGTCCCATGATCGAGGCCAGATGACCGCTTTCACTCTCGCCGACCTCGCCCGCATCGTGGACGAGCGTGCCGGAGCGCCTGCAGACCGAGTCCTACACGGCGAAGCTCATCGCCGGCGGCCCGGCCGGGCGGCGAAGAAGCTGGGCGAGGAAGCCGTCGAGGCGGCGATCGCGGCCGCGCAGGGCGACCGCGCGGGACTGACGGCGGAAGCCGCGGACGTCCTCTATCACCTGCTCGTGGTCCTGAGGGCGCCGGAAATCCCCTGGAAGACGTCATGGCGGAACTGGAGCGGCGGACCCGGCAATCGGGCCTTGCCGAGAAGGCCGCGCGGGGCAAGTGATGACAGCGGAGGCGCCCGCTTTGAACGACCGCATCGGCCCTGCCTCGGAAGAGGACAATCTATCGCCCTACCGCGTGTTCGCGCGGGAGGAATGGGCCCGGTTGCGTGCCGATGCGCCGTTGACGCTCACGGCCGAAGAGGTGCTGAGGCTGCAATCCCTGAACGATCCGATCTCGCTCGAAGAGGTGGTCGCGATCTATCTGCCGCTCTCGCGCCTCCTGTCCCTGTACGTCGCCGCCACCCAGGGACTGTTCAAGGCCACCCAACGCTTCCTTCTGGCCGAGAACGAGGTCAAGGTTCCCTACATCATAGGGATCGCCGGATCCGTGGCGGTCGGCAAGTCGACGACCGCGCGCGTCCTGCAGGCGCTCCTCGCCCGCTGGCCGAACACGCCGAAGGTCGATCTCGTCACCACGGACGGGTTCCTGCTCCCGAACGCCGAGCTGACGCGTCTCGGGTTCATGGAGCGCAAGGGCTTTCCGGAGAGCTACGACACCAACGCGCTCCTGCACTTCCTGGCCGACATCAAGGCGGGGAAGCGCCAGGTGCGCGCGCCGCTCTATTCGCACCTGGTCTACGACGTGATCCCCGGCGAGGTGACGACCGTCGCCGGCCCGACATCCTCATCGTGGAAGGGCTCAACGTCCTTCAGCCGGCCCGCATGCCGAAAGAGGGCACCGCGATCCCGTTCGTGTCCGATTATTTCGACTTCTCGGTCTATATCGACGCCGACGAGGCAGACCTGGAACGTTGGTACGTGAGCCGTTTCCTGAGGCTCCGGCACACGGCCTTCCGCGACCCGCTCTCCTATTTCCGGCGCTATGCCGGAGATCTCGGAACCGGAGGCCATCGTGGTCGCCGAAGGGTTGTGGAACCGCATCAACCTGGCGAACCTGCGTGAGAACATCCTGCCGACGCGACTGCGGGCGAGCCTGATCCTCAAGAAGGGGGCCAGCCACAGGATCGAGGAAGTGGCGCTGCGGAGGCTGTAGCGGCCGGAGGATCGGCGCGACGCACGGGACTGACCATCCATCGGGTGACACACCGCCATACTAGAGTGACTCGCGGCGGCTGGGGCCGCGTCCGTTTCATCCCCCCTGCGGGTCGGCGCAGCCGGTGGCCACCCTCGGAGGGAGCGGAGCGCCCCCGTCATCCTTGTCCTTGAGCCGGCCGCACGGCTCCTGCTCGCTGCCTTGGAAGAGCTTCTCCCGGAGCTCCGGGTGCGGGAGGATGGGCAGGACCCTATGCGAGAGGCCTTCCTGCCGCGCGAGGTCGCGCAGGTCCGCCTGCGGCCGCGCGCCGAGATGGCTGATGATCTCCGCCGCGGCGAGGCCGCCCAGGCGCGCGCAATCGGTAAGGTCGAGGTTCTGCGTCAGGCCGGCGAGGAATCCGGCGGCGAACAGGTCGCCGGCGCCCGTGGTGTCGACGACGCGCTCCACCGGGAAGGCCGGCACCGCGCGGGTCTCGGCCCGGGAGACGACGAGCGCCCCCTCCGCCGAGCGGGTCACGACGCCGAGCAGGCTTTCGTCCCGCAGGGCCGCGAGGGCGGTGCCGGGGTCGGAGTGCCGTAGAGGCTCTGCAGCTCGTGAATGTTGGCGAACAGGATGTCGAGGCTGCCGTCGCGCATGAGCCCGAGGAACTCGTCCCGGTAGCGGTCGACGCAGAAGGCATCGGAAAGCGTGAGCGCGACCCGGTTGCCGGCTTCATGGGCGATCCTCACCGCTTTCCGGAACGCCTCCTTGGCGAGCGGCGGATCCCAGAGATAGCCTTCGAGATAGACGATGGAGGACGCGCGCACCGTCTCCGGGTCGACATCGTCCGGGGTGAGGTTCTGGCAGGCGCCGAGATAGGTGTTCATGGTGCGCTCGCCGTCCGGCGTCACCAGGATGAAGCTGCGGGCGGTCGCCGGGCCGTCCTTGGCGGGCGCCACGTCGTAATGGACATCGATCGCCCTGAGGTCGTGGGCGAACAGGCGGCCGGTCTCGTCCTCCTTCACCTTGCCGATGAAACCGGCCTTCACTCCGAAGGACGCGACGCCGGCCGCCGTGTTGGCGCCCGATCCGCCCGACACGATGGTCGCGGGACCCATGGCCTCGAAGAGCTGCTCCGCCCGCTCTTCGTCGATGAGCTGCATGGCGCCCTTGTGGAGGTTCTGCGCAGACCAGGAAGGCTTCGTCGGTCCGGGCGAGGACGTCGACGATCGCATTGCCGAGGGTGAGCACGTCGATGGGCTGCTGAGGCATCGGAAATCCGGACGGGAGGAGGCGGGCCGGCTTTCGCACCCGCGACGGCAAGGGGTCAAGCGCGTCCGCTCGCTTCTCACGGTGAGGGGGCGAGTTGCACCTGCCCCGTCCGCTCCTCGGCCGCTGCCGCCTTCGCGCCCGTTCCAGCGCGCCGTCGAGCACCGCGAGGATCGTTTCCACATCCTCGGCCGAAAGGCTCCCGATCTCCCGGGCAAGCCGGTTGGCCAGAAGGGTCAGGCGCGGGATTGGTGCCGGCCGTATCGATCTTGACCCGCGGGTCGGAGAGGTCGGCGAGGCGCGCGAGGTCGTCGGCCTCGTCCCAGATGATGTTGAAGTAGTGGATGACCCCCTGGATCAGCGTCCAGGTCGGTTTGCCGCGCTCGCCCCGCTCGAGGGCCGACAGATAGGCGCTCGACACGCCGAGATGAGCGGCCATGTCCTTCAGGAGAAGGCCGCGCTCGCGGCGCAGCAGCCGCACCCGTTCGCCGAAGGGAGTCATGTCAGGTTCCCGCGCCCCGCCTGCGGCGAAGCCTGACATAGAGTGCCCCGGATCCGCCGTGTTGGGGAGAGGCCTCGTCGAAGCCGAGCACGAGGATCTCAGATCGGGAAGCCGCAGCCAGTGGGGCACCATGCGCCGCAGGACCCCCCGTTCCTCGAAGAGCCCGCCGGCCGACCCCGCGCCGCCCTTTCCGGTGATGACGAGGACGACCGAGTGACCCGCCGCCTGCGAGCGGCGCAGGAATGAGAGGAGCGTTCCGTGCGCCTCCGCCTGGCGCATCCCGTGGAGGTCGATCACCGCATCGACGGCGCGCTTGCCGCGCCGGAGCGCCACAAGGGTCCGGCGCTCCAGCGGCGCCAGCGGCGGCCCGGCCGGCTTCCGGGCAGGGGAGGGCGGCTGCGGGGCCGGCGGCGCGGAAGGCGGTTCGGCGCCGGCTCCGGCGGGCTCCGGCTCCGGCGGAAAGGAGCGGCCCCTCATGGGGGTGACGCCGCGCGCCACAAGCGCCCAGAGCCGGCGCTCCTCGGAACTCAGCGCCCGCGGGCGGCGCGGCTTCGTCATGGCGGCGGCAATGGGGAGGACGTCATGGGGAGGGCATCAAGAGGCGGCATCATGGCTTCGGCCACAGCACCACGAACCGGGCCTCGTGGCGCAGGAGACCGGCCCGGTTCCGGCCTCCGCACCCGAGCCCATGAAGAAGTCGCCCCGCGCGGGCCCGACGATGGCGGATCCGGTATCCTGGGCGATCATGAGCCGGGCGAGGGGTTCGGATCGGCCGGCCGCGGCGGGAAGCCGGCCCTCGAGCCAGAAGGGCAGGCCGTAGGACCAGAGGGTGCGGTCCACCGCGAGGCTCCGACCGGGCGCAAGCGGGTGTCCCGCGCCGCCGATCGGCCCGTCCCCGGGCGCGAGTTCCGTCGCCTCGCGGAAGAAGATGTAGGAGCGGTTTTGCCGCATCAGCGCCCGGGCCGATTCGGGGTGCTCCTCGAGCCAGGCCATCAGGCGCTCGAGGCTCATCCTCTCGAGAGGGATCTCGCCCCGTTCCACGAGGATCCGCCCGATCGACGTATAGGCATGGCCGTTGCGGCCCGCATAGGCGACGCGGAGCGTGGCGCCGTCGGGAAGGCGGATGCGGGCCGAGCCCTGCACATGAACGATGAAGGCCTCGCCCGGCTCGCGCAGGATTGACGATGGGTTTCGCGCGCTCGCCCAGCGCGCCGTCCTCGATCGCGGCGCGATCGGGATAGGGTTCGAACCGGATATCCGTGCGGCGGGCCGCCTGCAGTTCCGCATCGAGCCCGGGCAGTCGATCGCCCGGCGCGATGGTGACGAGGTCGTCGGGCCTTGCCAGGAGCGGCACCCGGAAGGGCGCCCGACCGCTCCCGCGAGCCCTCGAATTCCGGCTCGTAGTAGCCGGTCAGGAAACCCGCTCCTTCGGACGGCTTGACGGCGAAAGGGCTGAAACGGGTTCGAAGAAAGTCCGGGCCGTGCCCTGCGTCGGTCCGCCGAGCGCAAGCGCCTCGCGGCAGACCCCGACGAGATTTCATCCGGGGCGAGAGCCGGGCGCAACGTCCGATCCTCCGCGACGATGCGCTCGCAGCTTCGCCTGAAGACGCGAAAGGCGGCCGCATGGTCGTCCGCCGCCCAGCCGGCGAGATCGGAAAAGGCGAGCGGTTCGAGGCGCGCGCCGGCGCCGCGGAGCGATGGGGCGGCGGCGGTCACGAGCAGCAGCATCCCGGCGAAAGCGCCGCAGAACCGCCGCGCACGGATCATTGCCCCGCTTCGGTCGCGACGAGAAGCCAGTTGGGGTCGCGGCTGCCCAGGGTCCGCGCGAAGGTCCATACGTCGGTGACGTCGACGACGGCGTCCGGGCTGCCGTCGACCACCTTCCCGGAGGCGTCCGGGTCGCCGTGATGAGCTTCGACTGGAAGCGCAGGACGACCTGCGCATTGGCGCCGCGCACCTCGACGCCCGCGATCTCGGCCTTGTCGATGGAGACGAACGTGGTCTCGACCTTCTCGCCCCGCTTCTCGCGGTCGGCGATCGCCCGGTCGAAGCCCTCGTAGACCTCCTTCGAGAGAAGGTCCTTCAAGGTCCGGCGGTCGCCCTGCGCGAAGGCGGTGACGATCATCTCGTAGGCGGCCTTGGCGGCCCCCAGGAAGCCGCGGGCGTCGAAGCCGGGTTCCGCGCGGGCGATGGCATCGAGCCCGTCGGCGATGCGGGTGCCGGGCTCGGCGATGCCCTGCCATCGTTCCGCCGCGGGCGCCGCGGCCGTCGCGGCGCGCTCCGCGCCCGGCGCGCCTGGAAGCCGGACCACGTTGTCGCCGTCCTGCGGCGCTCCCGGTCCCGGCCGGGCCGACAAATCGCGGCGCGAGAAGGGATCGAAGGGCGGCCGTTCGGCGCCGGTCTTCTGACCCAGCACCGAACGCAGCCGCCAGATCACGAATACGGCAAGGCCGAGGAAAATGAGGGTCGTGATGTCGAAGGAGTCCTGCATCGTCGATCCGGTCGTGAAGCTGTCCGCTGCGGCCTTCGGTCGGCCAAGCCTTCTGAGGATGGCCGGCGGCAGGGCATGTCCCGCATATGGGCACCCCGGCTCGTAACATCCACCCACCGGGACCACAAGCAAGAGGCCGATGGAAGCGCAACGAAGCGATGAGCGTCGAACCTTGTTCGCCCGGCTCAAGCATGCTAGCGCGAACGCCCGCGGCCCGCGCCCCCGCCGCGCTTGTCGACCCAAGCGCTCGTCCGGGCTTCCGCCACCGACCCTGACCTTGGGAGCTAGAACCATGGCCGAAACGGCATCGAACGGCGCGCAGAGCGTGCCCTCCCTCAACGCGCTGGCGCAATACGCGAAGGATTTCTCCTTCGAGAACCCCAACGCGCCCCGTTCCCTGCAGCCGCAGCAGCAGGGACCGCAGATCAATCTTCAGGTGAATGTGAACGCCAAGCAGCTCGCCGAGGCGGATTTCGAGGTGGATCTGACGCTCGAGGGCGATGCCAAGGTCGGCAACGACGTGCTGTTCGCCTTCGAGCTCACCTATTCGGGTGTATTCCGGGTTCAGAGCATTCCTCAGGACCAGGTGCATCCGGTGATCATGATCGAGTGCCCGCGGCTGCTCTTTCCCTTCGCTCGCCAGATCGTGGCGGATGCGGTGCGCAACGGGGGCTTCCCGCCCCTCTACATCGACCCGATCGACTTCGTCGCGCTCTAAGGCAGCGCGCGGCCGAGATGCAGGCCGCAGGGGCTCAGCCGGAACAGACGCTGTCCTGAGGGGCGCATCGCCCGCCGGATCGACGGCGTCGCGCGCGACGCCGCGGCCGAGGTGCGGACCGGACGGACTCACGCGGCCGCGTCGCTCTCGCCGAGGTATTCGCGCCAGAGCGCATCGGGCCCGAGCGTTCGGATGAAGGCCCCGTGCGCCTGCCGCTCGGCATCGGTCAGCCTCGCCGGGGCGGTCCGCGGCCGCATCGCCGGGGAGGCGGCCGCGGAGGTCCGCGCGGCAGCCGCGCGCGGATGGAGGGAGAGGCCGAGATCGGCCTGCTTGCCGCCGATGAGCTCGATATAGACTTCGGCCAGGATTTCAGCGTCGAGGAGCGCCCCGTGACGGGTGCGGCGGGAATTGTCGATCCCATAGCGCGCGCAGAGCGCATCGAGGCTGTTCGACGCGCCGGGATGCTTGCGCCGGGCGAGCGCCAGGGTGTCCACGACCTGGTGGAGAGAGATGGACGGATGGCCGGTGCGGCCGAATTCGGCATTCAGGAAGCCCACGTCGAAAGCGGCGTTGTGAATGACCAGGCGCCCGTCGCGCAGGAAATCCGCGAACGCGTCGGCGATCCCCGCGAAGACCGGCTTGTCCTTCAGAAAATCGTCCGAGAGCCCGTGCACCGCGAGCGCCCCCGCCGACATGCTTCGCTGCGGGTTGACGTAGACGTGATAGGTACGGCCGGTCGGGATGTGATTGAGGAGTTCGACACACCCGATCTCGACCACCCGGTCGCCCGACCCCGGGTCGGTGCCGGTGGTCTCGGTGTCGAGAACGATCTCGCGCAGCATCCTTCAAGCTTCTCCCGCCCTCCGCAGGACCCGTCCGGGCCGTCCCGCGAGGCAGGCGAGAATAGACCGGACCTGCGCTTCCGCGGAGGCGAAGCCGCGCCCGGTATCCACAAGGAAGTGCGCTTGTCCCCGTTTTTCGGAATCCGGCATCTGCTTCGCCAGCAGGACGACGAATTTCTGCTCCGTCATGCCGGGGCGGGCGAGGACGCGGGTGCGCTGGACGTGGGGCGGTGCCGTCACGACGAGCACCGCGTCGCAGCGGCTGTCGCCCGCGGTCTCGAGGAGGAGCGGGATGTCGAGGACGGCGATGGGGGCGCCTTTCGCCACCGCCGGGCGAGGAAGGACTGCTCTTCCTCGCGGACCAGGGGGTGGATGATGGCCTCGAGCCGCCCGAGGCGCTCCGGGTCGCCCAGCACCGCCGCCGCGAGCTTCGCCCGGTCGACGACGCCATCGCTCACCGTCCCCGGGAATGCCTCTTCGATGAGCCTTGCCGCCAATCCGCGGTAGAGGCGGTGAACCGCCTCGTCGGCGTCGTGCACGGGCACGCCGAAGCGTCTGAACATGGCCGCCGTCGCCGATTTGCCCATCCCGATGGAGCCCGTGAGGCCGAGAACGAAGGTCATCGTCCGCCCTCGATATCCGCCGCGACGATGTCGTGGAGCTCGGGCGTCACCCGCGGGGTCGCGCCGAACCAGCGCGCGAAGCCCGGCACCGCCTGGTGCAGCAGCATGCCGAGGCCGTCGACGATGCGCAGCCCTCGCGCTTCGGCCGCCGCGAGGAGCGGCGTCTTCAAAGGCACGTAGACGACGTCGGCGACGATCGCGTCGTCCGGCGCACCGGTGAGATCGAGGGCGAGGGGCGGCCGTCCGGCCATGCCGAGGGAGGTCGTGTTGACGATGAGCCGCGCGAAGGCTGCGGCGTGCCCGAGTCTCGCCCCACGGAAGGGCTTCGAGCGATGCTCCCTCCGCGCGTGCAAGGTCGCGGACGAGTTCCGGCCCTTTCTCCTGCGTCCGGTTGGCGACGAGGATCCGCTCGACCTTCCGGCTCTGAAGCCCGCTACGATGGCCCGCGCGGCGCCTCCCGCTCCGATCACCAGGGCGGTCTCGACGGTCTCGTCCCACCGGGCGCCGAGGCATTGGTCCAGGTGCGCGATGAAGCCGACAACGTCCGTGTTGTCGCCCCAGAGCACGCCGTCCTCGAACCAGAGCGTGTTGACGGCGCCGAGACGCTCCGCGCGCCCGGTGCGCCGTTCGACGCCCGAGAAAGCCGCCTTCTTGTGAGGAATGGTGACGTTGCCGCCGACATAGCCGCTCGCGCCAAGGTCCTCGATGAAGCGGCCGAAATCCTCGGGCGCGACGTCCAGCCGCTCGTAGGATCCGGTCAATCCGTATTGTTGCAGCCAGTGGCCGTGAATGAGGGGCGAACGGGAATGCCCGATCGGATGTCCGACGACGAAGGCCTTGCGCATGGCCGTTCCCCTTGCGCATCGTGCGGAAAAGTGGACCCGGTTGTCCGCGTTGAACGATGCGCTGTTTTCAGAAGGTGAGCATCGGATGGATTCCAAAGGCGGAATCCACTCTCGGGTCCGATCCTCTAGCGCATCGTGCGGAAAAGTGGACCCGGTTGTCCGCGCAAAACGATGCGCTGCTTAAGAGAAAGAGCATCGGATGGATCCCAAAAGTGGGGTCCACTTTTGGGTCCGATGCTCGCATCGTGCGGAAAGTGGACCCGGTTGTCCGCGCAAAACGATGCGCTGCTCAAGAGAAAGAGCATCGTGCGGAAAAGTGGCCCCCGGTTTTCCGCGTTGAACGATGCGCGTTTTCAGAAGGCGAGCATCATCCGATGCTCTAAAGCGACAAACAGCCGAGGCGTCGCAGCGCCCCGAGGCAGGGGATGAGCGGCAATCCGAGGATCGTGGAATGATCGCCGGCGATCGTGTCGAAGAGATGAATGCCGATCGATTCCACCTGGTAGCGCCGGCGTTCTGCAGGACCGCAGGCGGGGCGATGTCGAGATAGCGCTCGATCGCCTGCGGGGTCAGGGCCCGCAGGGTCAGATGAGCGCTCTCGACGAAGCCTTCGACGACGGCGCCCCCGAGAGCGATGGCGACCGCCGAGCGCAGGGCGTGGGTGCGGCCCGAGAGCCTCAGCAAGGTGTTCCCGCGCGGCCTCCCGGACCATGGGTTTGTGCAGGGTCTCGCCATCGAGATCGAGCACCTGGTCCGCGCCGAGCACCAGGCGTCCGGGGTGACGCCGGCTGACCGCCAGCGCTTTCTCGGCCGCGAGGCGGCCAGCGCGACGGTTCGAGGCGACCGGCCAGCGCGGACGGTTCGAGGCGACCGGCCGCGGCGGCGGCTTCGACGGCGCGCTCGTCGACGCCCGAGGCTTCCGTTTCCACCGGCACGCCGGCATTGCTGAGGAGGTTGAGGCGCGTCACGCTCGTGGAGGCGAGAACGAGTGGCCGCTCGGCGATCCAGAAGCTTGTCTCATTCGGCGATGAACTTCAGACGGTGGTCCCGGTAGAGGTCGAGAATGGCGGCGGCCGTCTCCTCGATCGAGCGCCGCGTGACGTCGATGATAGGCCAGCTGTTCCGGGCGAAGAGGCGCCGCGACATGGCGATCTCCTCCGCGACACGCTCCCGGTCCACATAATCGGTGTCGTTGTCGGCCTTCAGGCTGAGGAGCCGGTTCTGGCGGATCTGCACGATGCGGTCCGGGCTCGCGACGAGGCCGACGAGCAGCGGTTTGCGCGCGCTCGCGAGGGCATCCGGCACAGGGACGCCCGGCACGAGAGGAATGTTGGCGGTCTTCACACCCCGGTTGGCGAGGTAGATCGCCGTGGGCGTCTTCGAGGTGCGGCTGACGCCGACGAGCACCACGTCGGCCTCCTCGATGTCGTGCGGCAACTGCCCGTCGTCGTGCAGCAGCGTGAAATTCATGGCGTCGATGCGCTTGAAGTATTCCGCGTTGAGCATGTGCTGCGCGCCGGGCCGCGCCGTCGACGCCGCCCCGAGATAGGACTGCATCATCGAATGCACGGGCGCGAGGACGGACAGATGCGGCGCTCCGAGGTCTCGGCAGGCCTCCTCCAGCCGGCCGGCGAGATCGGGCTCGACGAGCGTATAGAGCACGATGCCGGGTGCGGCTTCGATCTCCGAGATGACGCGCTCCAGCTGGGTCGTCGACCGCACCAGCGGATAGACGTGCTCGATCGCCGAGATTCCTTCGTATTGCGCCGCCGCGGCGCGGCCGACCGTGATGAGCGTCTCGCCGGTCGAGTCCGACACGAGATGGAGGTGGAAGTAGCTGCGGCCCACGGGGAACTCTCCCTGGCGATCTCGGGGACTAAGGAGTCGATCAATGTGGATAGTTCGGCCAAACCGCCCGGTCCAGGGCAGGGACGCCTTCCGCCGTCGACTCCGCCGTCAACAGGCCACGGGGGTGGGGATCCCGCCGACGGAGCCGTGGGAGAATCCGGCATGTCTCGCGGACGAGCCGGAAGGCGGCTCGCAGCGCATGGAGTTAACGATCTGTTAAGCTTTAAGATTCCGGTAACCATTGCGGCGCCGCCGCCTCATTCCTTAAAGGCCGGTCAACGCCGGCCCGCCTGTTGACCTCCTGTGGACGGGGTTGCGGCGTCCGGATTCACGGCCCAAGAGAAACAACAGATTTTCGATTCAAGATTTCTTCTTTTAAGAGAGATTCCGTGAGCGAACGGACCAGCGAGACACGCACGGACGAGTCACCGACCAGCCACCGCGGGACAAGCCACCGCAGGACAAGCCACTCTTGCGGGTTCTCGCCGGAGAAGCCGTCTGGCCGCTGCCGATCTGGCTGATGCGCCAAGCCGGACGTCACCTTCCCGAATACCGCGAGGTCCGGGCTCGAGCCGGTTCGTTCATGGACCTTTGCTTCACCCCGAAGCTCGCCGCGGAAGTGACGCTGCAGCCGATCCGCCGCTACGGGCTCGACGGGGCGATCCTGTTCTCCGACATCCTGGTGGTGCCGCACGCCCTCGGCCAGGCGGTGAGCGTCGTCGAGCACCAGGGCCCCCGCCTCGATCCGGTCGCGAACTCGATGCCCTGGACCGGCTCGCCGAAAAGCTGCCCCTCCACCGGCTCGCTCCCGTGTTCGAGACCCTCGACCGGCTCAAGGCCGCACTGCCGCCCGGCGTGACGCTCCTGGGGTTCTGCGGCGCGCCCTGGACGGTGGCGAGCTACATGATCGCCGGGAAGGGGACGCCTGATCAGGCCCCCGCCCGCGTTCTCGCCTATGCGGATCCGGCTTTCATGACGGCGCTCATCGACCGGCTGGTCGCAGCCTCGACATCCTACCTCGTCGCCCAGATCGATGCGGGCGCGGAAGCCGTTCAGATCTTCGAGAGCTTCGGCGCGGCCTTGCCTCCTGCCCTCTTCGATCGCCTCTCGCTCGACCCGATCCGCCGCATCCTCGACGGCGTGAAGGCGGCGCGGCCCCGGGCCCGCACCATCGTCTTCGTCCGCGGCGGCGGAGCACATCTGCCGCGGCTTGCCGCGGCGGGCATCGGAGATGCGCTCGCCCTCGATTGGCAGCTCGATCCTGTTCTCGTGCTGCCGATGCTGCCCGCCTCCACGGCGACGCAGGGCAACCTCGATCCCCTTGCCCTCGTGGCGGGCGGCGAGGCTCTGGATCAGGGCATCGACCACATCCTGAAGGCGGCGGGCGGGCGGCCGCACGTCTTCAACCTCGGCCACGGCGTCGTGCCCGAGACGCCGATCGCGCACGTGGAGCATCTCGTCGCCCGCGTCCGCCGGGCAGAGGCCTGAGACATGTACGAGTGGCTGAAGGCCTTCCACGTCATCGCCGTCATCGCGTGGATGGCCGGGATGCTCTATCTGCCGCGCCTCTTCGTCTATCATTGCGGGGCCCCGAAGGGCTCGCCGCAATCCGAGACCTTCAAGGTCATGGAGCGGCGGCTGCTCAAGGCGATCATCAACCCGGCCATGAGCGCGGCCTGGGTGCTCGGCCTCATCCTCGTCTGGCAGGGAGGCTGGATCGCGTCGGGCTGGCTGCACGCCAAGCTCGCCCTGGTGCTGGCGCTCTCGGCGGCGCATGGCTTCCTGAGCCGCTGCGTCAAGGATTTCGCCG
>CAWCBC010000003.1:0-62310 GCA_963793705.1 uncultured Acidobacteriota bacterium
CGGTCAGACGCTGACGGTGGCGCTTTCGGGCGGCTCGATGCCGAAGCGCTGCCGTTTCAGATAGAGGCCCTTGCGCGACAGTCCCAGCCGTGCGGCGGTCTCCTCCATCCGGCCGCCGCACTGCTTCAACGCGAACTGGAGCATTGCGCGTTCGAGGTGCTCGGTGGCCGCGGCCATTGGCTGATCGAGGCGGACGACGACCTCGGTGGGCTCGAGCGTGCGTTCGGAGGCGGGAATCGTCCGGCGTGAGGCGGCGATGGCCGTGGACAGATGTTCCGGCATTACCACGGCGCCCACCTCGCACAGTGCGGCCATGCGTCGCATCTCGTTCGCCAGCTGGCGCACGTTGCCCGGCCAGCGGTAGAGCACCAGATACTCCATCGTTTCCTCAGCGAGCCTGAGGTTTCCCTTCGCGTATCGACCGCGTATTTCTCCAGATAGTGATGCGCGAGCGCCGGGATCTCGATGCGGCGCTCCCGCAGCGGCGGGATGTGCAGGTGCACGATGTTCAGCCGGTAGAACAGATCCTCGCGGAAACGGCCCTCTGAGACGAGGGCGTCGAGGTTGGCGTTGGTCGCGGCGATGACGCGCACGTCCGCGCGAACCGGCTGCGTCTCTCCGACCGGATGCACCTCACCGGACTCGAGGAAGCGGAGCATCTTCGGCTGCACCTCGAGGCTCATGTCGCCGATCTCGTCGAGGAACAGCGTTCCGCCGCTGGCGCCGCGGATGATCCCCTGGAAGTTCTCGATGGCGCCCGTGAACGAGCCGCGCCGGTGCCCGAAGAGCTGCGAGTCGAGCATGTCGCGTGGCGTGGAGGTGCAGTTGAAGGGCAGGAAGGACGCCTTCGAGCGGTTCGAGTAGGCGTGGACGGCCGGGCCAGGACTTCCTTGCCGGTTCCAGTTTCACCGGTGATGAGCACCGGCACGTTCGTTGTGGCCACACGGCGAGCAATCGCCAAGAGGACTTGCATTTCTTCCGCTAGGAAGAGCGCGCCAGCGTTTACCTCGATAGGATCAGCCGGCCATAGCGCCGCTCTTTGGCGGCGATCCCGTCTGAATGTCTGCAACGCAACGGCGGCCGAACCGATTCTCAACAGCTCCGAAAGCGCGGCTATCTCATGTGGCTGCGAGGGAATTTCGAAGCGCAATGCAGTTCGTTGACGATCCGACGGCCCCAAGTGAAGCAACACGCCAGGTTCCTTGGAAGCCGAATCGTTAGAATCACTCGACTCGACGAATTCCGCGTGTGGCGAACATCCCAAGAGTTTGGTGAGCTGCTTGAGCTCGTGTCCGAGTAACCTCGGTGCGTCAACGTTTGCCAAGGTGCTCGCCACTGCGCTAAGAACAAGAAGCGGAAGATCACTACTTCGGTCGACCTTGAGTGAGATGTTCCTTTTCGTTAGCGGTTCAAGGTCTGCTTCACCAGATTTGTTGCCTTGATGAAGGTAGATGTGCTTTGCACGCCTAAACAACTCCGGTCCGACGCCATGGAGCGTACTGTCGACGACGAAACCCAAGGCTCGGTAGTACATCGCGTCCATGTTGCCCGACTGGACAGGATCCCGTGCGATGTGATGTAGCAAGCTGCAGAGCACCGTCGGTTGCCTTCCCGCAGGTAGCGAGCGCTTCGGACAACAGATACGTCAGCTCGTTAACGAGAATTCGATCCGACAATCTTGCGGCAGACTCAAGGGATACCTTTGCCGTTGAGACTGCTTCCTCACATTGTCCCTGTTTTAGCAACAGCCGCACGCGCGTCGCGGCAGTCCAACGACCGGATAAAGCTAATACCAGGCTTTTGTCCTGGAGGAGGAAAGCTTCATGTGCTTCTAACGTTTCGGAGCAACGTTTCGTTTCTCCCGCGGCTAGATAGACCCGAGCTAGGCCTTCGAGCGCGCTAAATCGACTCAACGCAGTCCCGTGTTCGATGGCATGCCTAAAGTAACTCTCTGCAGCTTGTACTCGCCCGAGAACTAGCATCGCGTGGCCGAGGTTGCATTCGATCACTCCAGCGTCTCGCGAGCCAGTCACCGATGACAGTTGGCGCGCCGCATTCAATTTGTCCACGGCGCTTTGAAATCTGCATTCAAAGAAATCGACGTAGGACGATGAGATGAGGACCACTTGCTCCAGACCGGCGTTCGGAAACGAGCGAAGGAGTGACATGCTGATGTCAAGATGTCTACGTGCTTCCTCAGGGCGTCCATTGGCTGCTTCCATGAGTGCAACCGCGTCGTGCATGTGCGCAGTCGCGTGAGGATCGCCTGCCTTGGCGACATAACGGCGGACTTCAGCCAGCATCGGCGCAAGTTCATCGCTCGAATGAAGTTGAGCCAGCAGGCGAAAACGATGCAGAGAGGTCCAGGCCGTCTCAATGTCATCACCTTGTTCACGAGCGATTTGGAATGCTGAGTTGTAATGTTGAAGTGCGTTTCTGAGCTGAGCGCTGTGGCGACACAGCATGCCGGCGATTAACTCGTAGCGAGCTCGGACGATCCCAGTAGCTTGCTCCCGCTCCCGTTCCACAATGTGTCGAGCCCGGTCGATTCGACCTGCCTGAAACAAAGCATGCGCCAGCAAGACCCGGTGTTCGGCATGCAGATTCGCCGTTTCACGATCGCCTTGGGCGACGATGTCCAAGTACTGGCCAGCCTTAAACAGCTGCCGTGTCTGCTCAAGAGTTAGGGGCACGTGGCCTCCGCTTACTTAGCGTCGTTCGCTGCGAGAAAACTTGACGATACTTCCGGAACTGCCGATGGATTTTAGTCGCTCGCCGAGGAGCGTCGCTATACGCTCGAAGGCGTATCGATGTGTGTCGGAGAATGCGTTGTCCTTTGCGGCATAGCCGGTAAGGACGCCAAGCAACTTGTCCTGAGCGCCGGAGTAGGGCGCTGCGATGACTGCGCGCAATGGCGGGTTGAACGAATTCGACAGTGCTTGGAGATCTAACTCCGCCTGTGAATTGGTTACAGTTCTATTGTTTGCTGCCGCCCATCCAGTTACGCGCTCTCCCCGCTTGATCGTGAACCCGCTTAGGAGACTCCCTTCGTTTCCTGAGCACGCAACACAGCGAAGCACATCAAGATCGGGAAGATATTTGTAGACAGCGCATGCCGTTGAAGGGGTCAACAATCTCGCGTATTCAGTGGCCACTGCGATCGCCTGTTCGCTAGTCGTCGATCGCTGAAGTTCACCTTGATACTCCGTTAACGACGAGCTCTGCGCAGCCGTTTCCCGGATGTCATCGAAGGGACGATTATTCTGCTCAGGTGATTGTCCACTTGAAGCAATAAGGCTACGAGCGTGTTCGCCAGCTTCGTTCGCTAATGGAGCAATTTCAGCATGAGCAGAGATGAATGCGTCCACCACGACGGGGTCGTACATGCGACCCCTTCTTTCAAGCAGAATCTCGAAGGACTCGGCCGTCGAGAGTCGCGGCCGATACGGTCGATCTGAAGTTAGAGCGTCGAAACAGTCCACGACGGAGAGAATGCGGGCTCCCAACGGTATGTCAACTCCCGCAAGCCCTGTGGGGTACCCAGTGCCATCCCAGTTCTCATGGTGGTGCCTGACGATGGGCACCACCGGGTAAGGAAAACGAACGGACGACAGTAGGTCAGCGCCGATGTCGGCATGACGCTTCATGTTGTCGAACTCAGCGACGGTGAGCTTTCCCGGTTTGTTCAGAATGTGCTCAGGGATTGCGAGCTTGCCCATATCGTGCAGAAGCGCGGCGGCCTCGATTGCTTTCAACTGGCGCGCATCGCGAACGCCTAATCTCGTAGCCAGCTGGGTTGTATAGACCTGAACCCTCCGGATGTGTCCGTGCGTGACTTGGTCCTTCGCATCGACCGCGAGTGCTAAAGCTTCGATCGTTGCGAGGTACATCTCATTTACTTGCGTCACGTGTCGCAGGGCATCATCAACGCGACCAAGGGACATCCGAAACATCAGATAAGTGATGACAAGGAGAGGGAGGACTGCGCTTATCGTGGAAAAATTGATCGACGACGGTGTGTAGGCGACCAACATCAGAGCCACGGACGCGCCGACTAAGTAGTTCAAACTCAGCCAAAGAAAATTTCGTCGCCATAATTCCAGTGGCGAAGAGCCCTGCTCAAAGCCTACTGCTGTCGCGATCAGGAGGCTGTTGATCGCGAAGTACAGATTGAGAGCAAAGCAACGGGGAACAGCAGGTTTTCGACGGCGTATTTTCCGTCGACGGGCTGCGGACCGACCAATGCGTAAAGGTTGGCAGCTAGCCAGATTGCCAAGGCGCCCGCGGACACGTTGAAAACGGTTCGAGTGGCGGTTCGATTCCGGCCTTGTAGCCAGAGCGTGCCAACAAGCGTGTCAAGGACGACGAGGAACGTCGCGACGCCAGGACCAAACCACAAGACAGCCGCAAAGACGAATACTTCGGAAACGGACAGCCGCGCGCTGACCGTAGGAATCTTCAGGGTGAGTGAGCCTGTCAGCAGAGTCAAAGCTGCGAGCACCTCCCACCCTCGCTGGGGTGGTGAGGCTGATATCGCCATTGCCGAATGCGCCAGGGCCAGGAAGCCCGCGACGATCACAACGCCGATGTATGTCTTCGCTGCCGAAGATAGCTTTGTAGTCGGTGGCATATCCGCCGGCTGGTCCCAGCGGTCTATTTATCGGCCTAATCGCCCCAGATAATTACTGTTCTCATAACTTCCCTTCCTTAGTTGAAGTGTTAGCTGTTAGTCGGCCCAGGTGATGCCGTCGGCCCAGGTGATGCCGTCGGCCCAGGTGATGCCGTCGGCCCAGGTGATGCCGTCGGCCCAGGTGATGCCGTCGGCCCAGGTGATGCCGTCGGCCCAGGTGATGCCGTCGGCCCAGGTGATGCCGTCGGCCCAGGTGATGCCGTCGGCCCAGGTGATGCCATCGCCCAGGTAGGCCGTCCGCCCAGGTGATTCCATCCGCCCAGGTGAGGCCGTCCGCCCAGGTGAGACCATCCGCCCAGGTGAGTCCGTCCGCCCAGGTGAGCCGTCTGCCCAGGTGAGCCATCGCCCAGGTGATGCCATCCGCCCAGGTGATGCCGTCCGCCCAGGTGATTCCGTCCGCCCAGGTGATTCCGTCCGCCCAGGTGATTCCGTCCGCCCAGGTGATTCCGTCCGCCCAGGTGATTCCGTCCGCCCAGGTGAGGCCGTCCGCCTTAGTCCCCTTGCTGTCCGAGAGCGGATCGCCGGCGATAAAGGTATTGCCGGCTGTACCGAAAACGCGGATTGGGTCGCCGAACACCATCGCGGTAAAGGCGCGGTCCGAAGAAGCGATGGTCTCCCCAGCGATGACCGTCGCTCCCTTGCCCCTCGAAACTGACGCGGCCACATTCACGCTGCCCGCGCCGGCCACCAGTAACCCGGTCTTCAGATCCTGCGCGCCAAGCTGCAGCAGCACCCGCACGCCCAGCGGCGCAAGCTTCGGCTGCGAGCTGAGCACCAGCGCCGCGGCGCCAGACACGACCGCCGCCGCCATGCTCGTCCCGGACAACTCGAGTCGCTGCCCGAGCCGGTCGCCATCACCAGCTCGGGGTGCGCCGTCGCCAACCGCGCACCGGTGGCCAGCAATCCGAGAATCCGGTTGCCCGGCGCCACGACGTCCGGCTTGACCAGGTGGTCGAACCGCGTCGGGCCCTTCGAGCTGTACGTCGCCATCACGTCGTCGGACCGGAACGCCGTCCCCTTGGTGTTCACCGCGCCCACGGTGATGGCGAAGGGCGAGTTGCCCGGAACCGTCACGGCGCCGTAGACCTGCCGGCCGTAGGCGTCCTTCCCGAAGTTGCCGGCGGAGGCGACCACAACGATGCCGGCGCGATACGCACGCTCCACCGCCTGGCACAACGGATCGTCACGCCACGACTGCAGCACGGGTCCGCCCAGCGACAGGTTGATGATCCGGATGCCATACTGCGCGCGATGCTCGATCGCGTAGTCGATGGCCCTGATGACGTTGGCCGCGAAACCCTTGCCCTCGGCGTTCAGGACCTTCAGGTTGATGATGTGTGCGCCCGGCGCCACGCCGCGCGTGGCGTCGTTCACGCCGGCCCCGGCCGCCGCGATGATGCCGGCCACGTGCGTCCCGTGCCCGTAGATAATCCCGGCCCTGGCCCTTCTCGCCCGTGAAATCCACGCTCGCGACGATGCGGCCGTTCAGCTCCGGCTGGTTCGCCACGCCGGAGTCGATCACCGCGATGCCGATGCCGCGTCCGCTCAGCCCCGCAAGGCCGCCGACGAGTCCCGCCTGCACCTGGTCGGCGCCGATCGCCTGATTCGTCACCGCCATGTGGCCGGAGACCTCGTGGTTGCTCGAGAGCGAATCGACCTCCGCATCGCGCGCCACAGCCGCCAGGCGGTACGCGGGAATCTGGAGCACCGCCCCCGTCGCCAACCGCTGCTGCACGGTGAGCCCGTACCGCGCCGCCACCCGGTCAACCTTCGCCTGCGACGCCGTGAAGATCACCGTCGTCGGCTTGAAGTCGCCGTTGGTCTGGAGCAGCTGCGCCAGGTCCTGCGAGACGCGTGCGCGCCGCGCGGACGGCGTTGGCGGACTGCGCATCGGCGTTGGCCGCGAACGTCAGCGCCACGGTGGCGGCAAGCCACACGGAGACGAGACGATCGCCAGGACGACGCGGCGTGCCGAAGATGCGGGGGGAGGAGACGATCATTTCGATGATCCTTTAGCTGCGCGCCGGACGGTCGTTGACGACCGCCGACAGCGAGCTGGAAAACGTTTGTAGACGGCGACTGAGGTTGTGGAGCGACTCGACGAGCACGCGCTGAGACCCGCAACGCGTGCGAATCGTCTGGAGACGACCGTCTCTGATTCGGTTGTAGACAGTGCGGCGGGACACCCGCATCAGTTCCGCCGCCCGTTCGATCGAGACGCTGCGTCCAAGCTGCGGCTCGGAAACCGTTGAATCAAAGTTGGCTGTGAGCACTTTCGACCTCCTGACCTGTTACATCGCACAGGGGGTGCCGGAATCGCGTGCGATGAACACGTGGAGGCTAAGTCGATGAATGACGGCGGGTTGCGGTCGTTTTCGATGCGCCGCGCGAGAGGCGGCGGCGGCGCGACAAGGCTCAGCTATTGGCCGCCTCGGCCGTCACACTGGGAAGACGCGGCTCCGCGGCCGCCCATCAACGGCCCCTCAAGTCCGATGGCTGCAACGCCGAACAAGCAGGTTGCACAGGAATGTGTTGAAATTTGCACGGATCCTTTCAGCAGTGAATCCGGATGGCGGTCCAGCGGGCCCGCTGGCGAAGAGTGCGCCGCGTCGGTCAATAACTTGGCCGGGGCGGTAAGAACTGGTCGCGCAGGAGCGACAGCGAAGGCAACGGACCACCAGAGGGAGCGAACCGAGTGCTGAAGCCTGGCCGGGTACTAAGGATCGTTCTTGCGGCAGGCATCGCTGCCGCCCTTCTCTATTACTACCGTGCCCCACAGCGGAGGGCCGGTGATGCGGGTGGCGCAGCTCGCCGCGGCGGCCAGATCGTCGGGTCCATGCGGTCGCAGGTCCGCTCCTTTAACCGCCTGAAGGTTCGCGACCAGACAAGCGACACGATCAACACGCTCCTTCAGGGGCGCCTGGTGCGAATAAACCGTGCAACCTTCGAGGTCGAGCCGTGGCTGGCGGAGCGGGTGGAATCCTCGACCGACGGCCTCACCCACACCTTTCATCTGCGCCCGAATCTGGCGTGGTCGGACGGGGCTCCCTTCTCCTCGGCAGACGTCGTCTTCTCGCTCGAGGCCGCGCTCGACCCGAAGGTGAAGAGCGTGGTGGCGGCCAATATGATGGCCGGCGGCAAGCCGATTCGTGCCACGGCGCCTGACGCAAACAGGGTCGTGTTCACGTTTGCTGGACCAGTCGGCCCCGGCATACGACTCTTGGACGCGCTCCCGATCCTGCCGAAGCACAAGCTCGGTCCTGCGCTGGCGGCGGGCACGTTGGGGGACGCCTGGGGACCGGCGACGCCGCCCTCCGAGCTGGTGGGCATGGGGCCGTTCGTGCTGCGGGAGCACCTGCCAGGCCAGCGGCTTGTCTTCGACCGCAACCCGCGCTACTGGCGCACCGGCGCGGACGGCCAGAAGTTGCCCTATCTCGATCGCATCGTCCTCGAATACGTCCCGGAGCAGAACGCGGAAATCCTTCGCCTGACGTCCGGGGCAACCGACCTGACGCACAGCGAGCTGCGCTCCGAGGACTACGTGCCGGTTCGCCGCGCGGAGCAGGACGGAAAGGTCAAGCTGGTGGAGCTTGGCGTGGCGACCGATGCCGATGCGTTCTGGTTCTGCATGAAGCCGGAGGTCAAGGCGAAGGATCCGCGCTTCCGCTTCCTCCAGAAGCGCGAGTTCCGCCAGGCGCTGTCGCACGCCGTCGATCGCGAGGAGCTGGCTCGCACGGTCTTCCTCGGCGAGGCGGTTCCGATCTGGGGACCGGTCACGCCAGGCAACAAGCCGTGGTTCTCGCCCAACGTGCCGCGCTACCCGCACGACGTCGCCCGCGCGCGCGAGCTGCTCAAGGCCATCGGCCTCGAGGATCGCAACAAGAACGGCATTGTCGAAGACGCGGCGGGCACCGAGGCCCGCTTCACGGTGCTGACGCAGCGCGGCATCACCTACTACGAGAGTGGGACGATGGTGCTGCATGATGATGCGAAGGCGGCCGGCATCGAGCTGGACATCGTGCCGCTGGAGCCGGGCGCGCTGTTCGAGCGGCTGGAATCCTGTAACTACGACGCTGTCTACATGCGTGCGCTCATGAGCGATCTCGATCCCGGCCTGACGCTGGATTTCTGGCTCAGCTCCGGCGACGCCCACCTGTGGAACATGAGCCAGAAGACGCCGGCGACGGAGTGGGAGAAGCAGATCGATCAGCTCATGGCCGAGCAGGCGAGCATCATCGATCCGCAGCGACGCAAGGCGCTCTTCAACGACGTGCAGCGGATCTTTGCCGAGAACGTTCCGGTGCTCTACTTCGCGGCGCCCCGCCTTTTCTACGGACACAGCACGCGGCTGCGCGGCGTCGTCCCATCCGTGATGCGGCCGCAGATCCTGTGGAATGCCGACATGCTGAGTGTCAGCGACGGAGCGGCGGCGACGCGCTGATGGCGCGCTTTCTCGTCCGCCGCGTCATCTTCGCAGTCCTCCTCGTTCTCGTCTCCTCATCGACGGCGCTGTTTCTGACGCGGCTCGCGCCGGGCGACCTCGCGTCGGCGCTCGGACCGAACCCGACCCGAGCGGAGATGGCCGCGGCGCGCTCCCGCTTCGACCTCGATCGTCCGGTGCTCGACCAGTGGCGGCTGTGGGCCTCGCGCGCCGCGAGGTTCGATTTCGGCGAATCGCTCTTGTACGGACGGCCCCGTGGCCCCGCTGGTGCTTGACGCCGCGGCGAACAGCGCGGCGCTCGGCGTGACCGCGCTGATTGTGGCGACGCTGCTCGGGCTGTCTCTCGGAATCTTCACGGGCGGCGCGACAGCGTGGCGTGGTGCCGGCCATCGTCCGCGGGTTTTCGGTGGCCTGCCTGTCGCTGCCGCCACTCATCACCTCGCTCCTGCTCGTCTTCATCGCCGCCCGAACCGGATGGCTCCCGCTCGGGAGCATGACCTCTTCGGGCGCCGCCGCGGCGAACTGGAGCGCCTGGCTGGCAGACGTGGCTTCGCATCTGCCCCTGCCGGTCATTGCGCTGGCGCTGCCGCTGGCGGCCACTTTCGAACGGCTGCAGTCGCAGGCGCTTAGCGAAACGCTGCACCTCCCATTCGTTGCCGCCGCAACGGCACGAGGCGTGTCGCAGCGGGCGGCAATCCTCCATCACGCCTGGCCGGTGTCGCTGCGGGCGATCTGCGCCGTCTACGGCATCGTGATTGGTGCGGTGCTGTCCGGGTCGTTTGTCGTGGAGTACGTGACCTCGTGGCCCGGGCTCGGCCGGCTGATGTACGACGCGCTCAGGGCGCGCGACATCTATCTCGTCGCCGGTTGCGCGGCGATGGGCGCCACCTTCCTTGCGGTGGGGACGCTCATTGGCGATCTCCTGCTGGCCGCTGTCGATCCGCGCGTTCGCGAAGGGACCGCGGATTGAGAAAGGCCGGCTTCGTCACTCCTCTTCGCCGTCATCGCCGCCGCCATGGCAGCTCCATGGCTGGCGCCAAACGATCCAAACGCACGCTTTCCAGACCTGATGTACGCGCCGCCGACGCGCGTTCACCTGTTCGGCGAGAACGCGGCGCCCTATATCTATACGCCTCGCCTCGTCAGCCGTCTCGAGCGGCGATTCGAGGACGATCGATCCCGTCCCGTCCCGCTGCGATTCCTGAGCGATGGGCGGGTGATCACCGGCGACGCCGGCGCCGGTGCTCCGCTGCTGCTCCTCGGCGCAGACGGCTACGGGCGCGACATCTTTTCGCGGCTGCTATACGGAGGCCGTGCGACGCTGGGGGTTGCGCTCATTGCCACGCTTGGAGCGGCGTGGCTGGGCACGTTGATCGGCGGGATCTCCGCCAGCGGCGCCCGCTGGATCGACGCCGTCCTCTCGCGCTTCTCCGAATTCGTTCTCGTGCTGCCAACGATCTACGTCGCGCTGACGCTGCGCGCGATGATGCCGCTGATACTTTCTGCCTGGCAGGTCTTCCTGCTCCTGGTTGGCATCTTCACGCTGCTCGGCTGGCCCGTCGTCGCCCGCGGCGTGCGCGCGATTGTTCTTGCCGAACGGGAGCGCGACTATGTCGTTGCCGCGCGCGCGGCCGGCGCCCGGCCCGCTCGTGTGCTGATCCACCACCTGCTGCCGGCGACGAATGGGTACGTCCTGACGCAGGCGTCGCTCCTGCTTCCCGCGTTCATCCTTGCGGAGGCGACGATGTCGTTTGTTGGGCTGGGGTTTCCGCCGAGCGTGGCGACGTGGGGCACCATGCTCAAGGACGCGGAGAATGTGGCGCTGATTGGCGACGCGCCGTGGACGCTGGCTCCGGCGCTCGCCATCTTTCTCGTCGTGCTCGGCGTGAATATCGTCGTCCCGGGCCGCTCGTATCGCGCCTCGTAGGGCGCGCCCACCTCAGCCACTGCCTCCGGGAGTCGAATTGTGTGGCACATGGCTTTCCTTTTGCCTCTTGAACCGAGGCGCGCCGACCGGGCTCACACGGTCGAGCCGTCGGTGCCAGGAGGATGGAGTTCGTCATGATGAATGCACAGGCATGGTGGCGTCGGGCCACAACGGCGCCTCGCCGCGTTGTCACTCGTCGGCGTCGTCGCGTGCTCACAGCAGACCGAGGACAAGGCGGCGCAGACGGGTGAGGCGGCCAAGGACACGGCAGCATCGGCGGCCGATGACGCCGCCCGGGCCACCGAACGTGCGGCCGAAGCTTCCCGGGAGGCGGCCGCGGAAGGCAGCGAAAAGGCACGGGAAACCGGGGAGGCCGTTGCCGAGCGAACGCGGGAGGCGGGTCAGAAGGCTGATGCGGCGCTCGATAAGGCAGGCCGCGTCGGCGACGCCGCGCAACAGACGCTGGACATCAAGTCGGCGCTCGTGGCCGACTCGCGCGTCACGGCAACGCGAATCGACGTCGACACCGATGCCAAGCTCAAACTCGTGACGCTGAAGGGATCGGTACCAAACGCCGCACAGCGGAAAACCGCAGAAGAAATCGCCATGAGCAAGGCACCAGGCTACCGGGTCAAGAACGACCTGGCGATCGTTCCCTGATCTCTTCAGTGGGTCGCGCCGGCAGTCACGCGACTACCGGCGCGGTCAGGACCTGGTCCGTCGCTGTAGCAAACCAGGGCCCCACCGATCAGAGCTGGGGTACGCGTGAGTTCTACGTCGACGATCCGGACGGGAATGACTCTTCGCTTCACGCAGAGCGGCCGGTAAGCCGGCGCGCCTCGTAG
This sequence comes from uncultured Acidobacteriota bacterium, assembly GCA_963793705.1. Taxonomy (GTDB): domain Bacteria; phylum Acidobacteriota; class Vicinamibacteria; order Vicinamibacterales; family UBA2999; genus Gp6-AA40. The sequence goes on from CAWCBC010000003.1 coordinate 11,904, forward strand.
CCTCGCAGGGTACCTCTTAGGGGTGCCTTACGGCGACGAGCCCGCCCTGCCACGATAAGATCAGGGAACGAGCATCCGGATCATGCCGTCCTGACGCGACGTGAGTAACAGCTCGCCGTCGCGGCCGCGGCTGATGTGCAGGTCGGCGCGTGTCAGCTTCGTCCCCATCGTCTTCTCGACCAGCCCCTGGAACGTCACATTCGTCCGCGTCCCGTTCGCATCCCGCACGAACAGCTGGATCTCTTCGATCGGCGCGACGGTGCGCGGCACGCCGTCGTCCGCCTTCTTCAGCGCCGCGGTGTCGGCGGCGAACACGCGTCCGCGCTTGCACGTCGCCAAACACGAACTTGCCGCGCAGGGCGTGAATCTTCCCGTTGTAAGCGAAGCCGGCCGCGATCGCCCGGCCTTCGTCGTGGTCGTACATCGCAACGGGGTAGAGGAACTCGTCCCTCTTCTTCCCATCGAGCACGTCCGCCGGCAGCTCGAACAGCTGATTCAGCGCGCCGCCGGGCCGGCTCATGCCGTTTTCAAAGATCCCCTCGCGCTTCATCCAGCCGTAGTTGCCGCCGTTGTGGACGATGTTGACCTCCTCGACGTTGTCCATGCCGATGTCCGACGCGAACATCGTCCCGTCGGTGTCCCATGAGAGGCGGTGCGCGTTGCGGAACCCGTAGGCGAAGATCTCGCCGAGCGTCTTCGGGTCGCCGTCGCCGGCGAACCTGTTGGCCATCGGAATCGTGTAGTCGCCAAGCCCCTTCGTTCCCTTCGACACAGACGGACTCCGCGGATCGATGCGGAGGATCGCGCCGATCACCGAGTCGAGCCGCTGCGTCTGCGCCGGATTGTTCGCGCGCGGACCGCCGCCGTTGCTGAACCCAAGGTCGCTGCCGCTGGTGTAGAGCAGGCCGTAATCCTGTGAGCCGGGCTTGACCGTGGGGTCGAACTCCACCGCGCCGAACGGGTGGGTGAGGTTCTGCACCATGTGCGCGACGCGCAGCAGCTCGCGCCGCGTGCCCTGGAACGTGTTGGCGGCGGGGTTGGTCGCGTGCCATTCGGTGATGACGTTGTGCCAGGTTGCGTCGCGCGGCCGTGAACCCGGGCGGCACGAAGTTCGGCTTCGCCGGATTGCCCGGCGCGCGCTCGCTGTGCACGGTGTAGAGCAGCCCGTTCTTCGCGAACTCGGGGTGGAAGGTGAAGCCGATGAACCCGCTCTCGAGCCGGTTGTAGTTGGCGATCGGGAACGCGTCCGCGACGTTCGCGTAGACAGTCAGCTTGTTCCCGGGATTCATCAGATACAGGAAGCCGCGGCAATCGTTGACGAAGCGGCGGCCGTCGGGTGCATCGCGCACGAAGTTGATGCGGGCCCAGCCCGACGGGTTCACATCCTGGTCGGCCGGGCGCATGCCGCGCGTCTCCGGCAGCCTGACGACGTCGCGGATTTCAACGGCCAGCCCGCGCTTCTCCAGCGGCGCTGGAAACGGGTTGGCGGTGATCTGCGCGTCGATATCCGCGGAACGCGACGAGCACCGAAGGAGCGAGTGACGATGAACGATGCCGTTGTCGCATAGAGGCCGTCTCACACGACGCTTATACCAGATATGATCGGATCATGAAGGCCGTCGTCGACGCTCAGGGCAAGCCTTTCACAGGCATCTTTACGCCCATCGTCACGCCGTTCGCTACGGATGACACGGTTGACGAGGGCGCGCTGCGCCGCAACGTCGATCGCTGGATGAAGACGCCGCTCACCGGGCTGGTCGTGCTCGGCTCGAACGGGGAAGCGGCGCAGCTGGACGACGTCGAGGCGGATCGCGTGGTGGAGATTGTCCGGGAGCATGTGCCCGCCGATCGTCCGCTGATTGCCGGCACCGGTCGCGAATCAACGAAGGCGACAATTGCGGCGACCGCCCGGGCCGCTGCCGCCGGCGTTGATGCCGTCCTGGTCCGAACGCCGTCGTTTTTCAAGGCGCAGATGGACGCGGACGTGTTCGTCCGCCACTACTCGGAAGTCGCAGACGCCTCGCCCGTCCCGGTCCTCCTCTACAACGTGTCGATGTTCACCGGCGTCACCATGCAGGTGGAAGCGGTCGAGCGTCTCTCGGCCCACCCGAACATCGTCGGGCATGAAGGAATCGGGCAGCGACATCGCCTACATCACCGAGCTGGTGTCGCGAACGCCAGACAACTTCACCATGCTCGCCGGCTCGGCGACCACCTTCTTTCACGCGCTGTGCGCCGGATGCGACGGTGGGATCCTCGCGCTCGCAGCGCTGCTGCCCGATGCGTGCGTGCGCATGCAGTCGCTCGTCCGGGAGCAACGGCTCGCCGAGGCGCGCGCGCTGCAGCATTGGATCATGCCGCTGGCGCGCTCGGTCGGCGGGACTTATGGCGTGGCGGGCCTCAAGGCCGCGCTCGACCTGACCGGCTACAACGGGGGAGTGCCCCGGCCGCCGCTGCGCCCTGCGCTACCGCACGTCGTCGAGACGATCCGCGGCCAGCTCGCGGCGCTTGGCGCGTTCAGAAATCACCGTCGGGAGAGTTCGAGTAATGCCCTTCCGGATACTGAACGGATCCTTCTCGGGCCTGGCCCGAGCCTCATTCCGCCGCGCGTGCTGCGCGCCATGTCTGCGCCCGTGCTCAGCCACCTCGACCCCGATTTCGTTCCGCTGCTGACCGAGGTGGGTACGGCTCTGCGTCGTCTGTTCCGCGCGGACGACCAGTCGCTTGCGCTGGCGACATCGGGCACGGGCACGTCGGCGATGGAAGCGGCGGTCGCGAACTTTGTCTCCGACGGCATGCGCGGCGTCGTGATCGTCACCGGCTATTTCGGCGACCGCCTGGCGCAAATCCTCGAGCGCTATGGCGCCAACGTCAGACGAATCGACGTGGAGTGGGGTCGCGCGGTCGATCCGCAGCGGCTTCGCGACGAGCTGCGCCGCGAGGGCGCGGACGTCGTCGGCATGGTCCACGCCGAGACGTCGACCGGCGTGCGGAATCCAGTCAAGGAGCTGGTGGGAATCGTCCGCGAGCATGGAGCCTTGTCGATCGTCGACACCGTGACGTCGCTCGGCGGCCACGAAGTGGACCTGGCCGGTTGGGGCAGTCGACGTCGCGTACTCCTGCGCGCAGAAGTGTATCGGCGCGCCGTCGGGCATCGCGCCCATTGCGGTATCAGGCCCTGCGCGCCAGCGGATGGTGACGTGCCGCAGCTTCTATCTCGATCTGAAGCTGCTCGAGGACTATTGGGTCAGAAGCAAGTACCACCACACGATGTGCTCGTCGCTGGTCTACGCGCTTCGCGAGGCGCTGCTGATGATTGACGAGGAAGGCCTCGAGGCTCGATGGGCCAGGCATGAGCGGCATTCACCATGCGTTTGCCGCCGGGCTCAGCAGCAATGGGCCTGTCGCTGCTGCCGCCGGTGGGCGAGCGGCTGTGGACGCTGAACACCGTTCGCGTGCCGGCCGGCGTTGACGAAGCCGCCGTACGCCGCACGCTGCTCAACTCGTTCAACATCGAGGTCGGCGCCGGTCTCGGGCCGCTGGCGGGAAAGATCTGGCGAGTCGGCCTGATGGGTGCGAGCTCCACGCATCAGACGCTCCTGCAGTTCCTCGCGGCGCTCGAGGAGGCGCTCGTGCTGAGCGGCCATCGCGTGCCGGGGGGCGCCGGAGTCGCCGCGGCCAGCGCCGCGCTCCGCCCGCAACTCGCCAATGCCTGATGTGGGCCGGGTTCCGCGAACAGACGGAGCCATGTGAGCGGACCCGGCACGAAGAAGCGCTGGTTCTTCCGCGGCGTCTCGGCTGCTGCCGCAGCCGTCTTCGCCGTTGTCGCGTACGTCTACCTGACCCTCCCAGACGTACGCGTCCTCGCCTCGACGAATCCGACCACCACGGCGTTCATGAAGCTGCGCGCGGCCGAGGCGAAACGCGACGGCCGCAAGCTGCGGCATCTCCACCAGTGGGTCCGCTATTCGCGCATCTCGAAGAACCTGCAGCGCGCCGTGCTCGTGGCCGAAGACAGCCGGTTCTTCGAGCACGAAGGCGTGGACCTCGAAGAGATCCGAAAGTCGATCGAGATCAACATGGAGAGGGGCGCAGCCATTCGCGGCGCCAGCACGATCACCCAGCAGCTCGCGAAAAATCTCTACCTTTCGCCGTCCAGGAATCCGCTGCGCAAGCTGCGCGAGCTGATCATCGCCCGGCGCATGGAGGCGGCGCTGCCGAAGGCGCGGATTCTCGAGATCTACCTGAACGTGATCGAGTGGGGTGATGGGATCTGGGGCGCCGAGGCGGCCGCGCGCCAATACTTCGGCGTGTCCGCGTCGAACCTGAGCCGCGAGCAGTCGGCACTGCTGGCCGGAGCCATCATCAACCCGCGGGTGTTGAGTCCGGCGCGCCCGACCCGGCGGCTCTTCGCACGCCAGCGGATCATCCTCGGGCGCATGGGTGGTGTCGAGCCGCCAGCGCCAGTTCCCGCGCCCGCACCGGCTGATGAAGAGTCACGCCTGCACCAACGGAAGAGCTGTCTCCGCCATCGGATGAGATTCCTTTCACGCCGGTGCCCGCTCCTGCAGAAGAGGTGCAGCAATAAATCTTTATGGTCGAGTGCAGGTCCAAGCGCGACACGCCGACATCAGTTTCTGAAGACGCTGGCACGCGTGAAACGCGTATAATCATCGACGGCTCGCTCCCACAATTTCTGACAAAAGGCCTAGCGGCCTTTCGCGACTGGCAAAAGGCCTCGGCGGCTTTTCGCGCTCTCAACGCGAAGGCTGGCTGTCGCCGCGTGTGTCTACTGCTGACGATGGTCAACTACACGGAACGGATCTCTCTGCTCATGTCGGACGTCGTGCAGCGTGTGCCGACGTTGTCGTTCATCGACATGAGCAAGGTGCTCGTCTTCGCGCGGCACGGACGCAGCACCGCCGAGGGTGCCTACGCGACCTGCCACTGCGTGTGCCTTCCGCCGAGTGAGCCGGGCTATTACTTCTGGCGCGATCGCAGGAGCGGCAAGCTGACGCGCCGCTCGGAATGGTTCGTCACGAAGTCGCCGTCCATCAGCATCGGCAGCACGCAGATCGACTACATGATCTCGTTCTCGATGCCGCGCTTCTGCGACCAGCTGCTGTCGCGCTCGCGGAAGCAGGTGCACTACAAGGGCCAGCCAAACTGGATCGCCAAGCTCGATACGATCGTCCACGAGCTGTATCACATCGATCCGGCGGGTCCCGGCATCCGCCGCATGGAGCGCGCCGACGGAACCTATTCGGCCAATTGCCACGGCCACCGCTTTTTCGAGAAGGTCGTCGAAATGGTCAACCAGTATCTGGCAACCAAGCCGGATCCTGCGGTCTACGACTTTCTGACCCACAACCTCGCTGAGCTCACCGGTCGATTCGGCGGGGTTGCCGGTACCGCGTTCAAATCGTTCCCCTCGTATCCGCAGCGGTACGTGCAGGTGCTCGATCCGCAGCCCGAGGCGACAGCCGATATGAACTGCCGTGTCGAGCCTGTGAAGGTTCCCCGCGTGAGGACGCAGTTTACGGAAGAGGATCTGGTGATGCGGGAGTTCCGGCCGGCCTCGTCACGCAGTCTCGTTCGCACCGGTAAGTACCGCGTCGGCCTAAGACGCCGGTTCTGCTGTGACCACCCGCCGCGCACCGACCCACCGGTCGGCCCAATAACCACTCGTATACCGTTCGATCCGCACGACGCCGCGCGAGCTGGGCGCGTGGACGAAATCGCCGCCGCCAAGAGCGATCCCGACATGGGAGGCGCCGCTCGAGACAGTTTCGAAGAACACCAGATCGCCAGCCTTGACGTCATCGGTGTCGATCTCGCGGCCGACGCGGTACTGCTGCTTGACCTCGCGCGGCAGCGCCAACCCCTGCTGCGCAAAGACCCACTGCACGAAGCCGCTGCAATCGAACCCGGATGGGTCGCTTCCGCCGTTGAGGTACGGCGTCCCTCGGAGAGAGAGCGCGAGCGAGATGACGGCCGGCTGAACGGTGATTGCCGCTGCGGCTGGCTCCATCGGCACACCGGACCGGGGCGGGACGCTGGCGCCCGGAAACGGCCGCGGCGTGGCCGCCGTCCCTTTCGTCGCGCAGCCCGTGGCCAGCGCCCCGAGGACCAGCGCCACGAACGCCGAACCCCGAACCCCGAACACGAACCGAGAACCGAGCACCTGGCACATGGAACGGTAGGTCATTTCTCTCTTATCGTCGTAACCCGCTGCGTTACTTAGTCTTTACGGCGTCATCGCCTTGACAGCCCAGACAGGCGACGGCATCATTAGAACCAGTCATGGAGCAAGCGCTCCTTCTGAACGCGTCGTACGAGCCTCTGAAGGTCGTTCACTGGCAGAAGGCGATTACGCTCTGGTGCCAGGGGAAGGTAGAGGTGATCGCGGTCCACGACCGCGAGATAAGGGCGGTGTCCGTCAGCTTCAAGCTGCCCTCCGTCATCCGCCTCCTCCGATTCGTCAAAATCAAGCGCCGGTTCGATTACGTTCCGTTTTCCCGCGCGAATATCTACGCACGCGACAAGCACACGTGTCAGTACCTGCGACGAGGCGTTCCCCACGGCTGAGTTGACCTTCGACCACGTCGTGCCCGTGGCGCACGGCGGCCGCAAGGACTGGGAGAACATCGTGACCTGCTGCGTGAACTGCAACAGGAGGAAGGGCGGCCGCACTCCGGCCGAGGCGGGCATGAAGCTGCACCGGCACCCGCGGCGACCCGATTCCGCGCCGGCGCATCCGCATGACCATCAAGTTCGGCGTCAGTAAGGCACCGGACAGTTGGCGTGATTACCTCTATTGGAACGTCGAGCTCGACGACGAGAGCTGACGACCCTCTGGTCCGCCTGAAGGCGGACACTACGTTATACCAGTGCCCACCATCACATCGGTCATCCCAACTCGTGTCGTTGAAGGCGGCCGGATCGCGCTTGGCGGATCGGGTCTGCCCACCGAGGCCGTGCCGTCGGTTGTCGTTGGCGACGAGCCGGCGCGCACGTTGTTCGCCAGCTCTTCGAAGATCGTCATCGATCTGCCGCCCGACATCGAGGGTGGCCGAACGCCGGTGCGGATTGCCAGCGTCCCAGGCGAGACGGTCTACCTGTCTGTGGGCACCGTGTGGGCCACGGGACTCCATCAGGTCGACAACCCGGTGTTCGATCGCGAGGGCAACCTCTTCGTCACCTACAGTGGATCGCGCGGGCAGGAAGCGCCGGTCTCGATCTTTCGTGTGACGCCGGAAGGGACGCGTGAGCCGTTCGTCTCGGGCATCGTCAATGCCACGTCGATGGCGTTCGGTCCTGACGGACACATGTATGTGTCGAGCCGGTTCGAAGGCTCTGTCCACCGCGTCAAGGAAGACGGCACGCACGAGCAGGTCGCCTCCGATCTCGGCGTGGCCTGCGGGCTGACGTTCGATGCTGACGGATGCATGTACGTGGGCGATCGATCGGGCACGATCTTCAAGGTGCGCGACGGCAAAGCGACAGCCTTCGCGACGCTGCCGGCAAGCGTGGCGGCGTTTCACCTGGCGATGAGCCCCGACGGGGAGCTCTTCGTCACCGGTCCCACGCTCGGCACCTACGATCACATTCATCGCATCACTCCAGCCGGAGAAGTGAGCCGCGTACCGACCTCATTCGGCAGGCCGCAGGGCCTGGCGTTTGCGCCCGACGGCGCGCTGCACGTCATCGACGCGCTGGCCGGCGCGAGCGGCCTGTACCGGTTCGCCTCTCCTGATTCCACTCCGGAGCTGGTTGTGTCGGGGGGGGCGCTGGTCGGCGTCGCCTTTGGTCCGAAGGGCGAACTCGTCGTCGCGTCGAACGACACGGTCTACAAGTTCGAATAGCGAACTCGTAGTGTCCGCCTTCTTGACCGCCGTAGCTTTAGCGGAGGTGGTCAGGCGGACCTGAAGGGTCCGGATCTCAGACTGCGCCCGACGACGCTGACACGAACTCGGGCACATCGGCCCGGCGGAGCGTGACCGCGAAGGTCGCGCCTCCATCGGCGTTGTTGCGCGCATAGATGGTGCCGCCATGCGCGTGGATGATGCTCTGCGCGATCGTGAGGCCTATCCCCATGCCATCCGATTTCGTCGTGACGAATGGCGTGAACACGATGCCTTCGATATTCGCCGGCACACCTTTGCCCCTGTCGCGCACGGAGATGGTGACGTCGGCAGGCCTGACTTCCGTCCTGATCGTCAAGTGACGTCGAGGCGGCGGTATCTCGGCCATCGCGTCCATCGCGTTGATCAACAGGTTCACGAGCACCTGCTGCAAGAGCACCTGATCGCCGCTGATCAGGCACGGATTCGAAGGCTGGTCCACGGCTGTATCAACCTGCCGCACTTTCATGTCGTGAGCAATGAGGGCAAGGCTCTCGTTGATGACCGCGCGAAGATCGATCGGTTTCTTGTCCAGCTGACGAGTCCGGAGCATGGTCCGATGACGATCGATGACCTGCGTCGCGTGAACGCCCTGGGTCCGGATATCGGACAGGATCTCTCCGATCGTGTCCGGTGTCGCACGATCGGCCGCCACCAGCTGCTGCAGCGCTGTCGCGTTGTGCATCATCGAACTGAGGGGTTGACCGAGCTCATGGGCAATCGAGCTCGTCAGCGCCGACATCGTCTCGCGACGATTCGCGTCAGCGGCGAGTGCCAGATTCCGTCGGCTGTCGCTTTCCGCCTGCTTTCGCGCGCGGCGCAGGTAGAGGAGTCCAGGATCAGGATCGATTGTGTGATGAACGCAGCGACTGCGACAAGAATCGTCAGTCGGTATTCTTGCCACAGGGTGGGCAGTCGATATCGCAGGACGCTGCCCGGTGGCAAGCGACTCTCGGCGATGCCCCACCGCCGTAATTCGCGCCAGTCGAATGTCGGCTGACCTGGCGCTTGCGGTGGTAGGTTGATGCTGCCCGGCGGTACACCGTTCAAGAGTCGAGCGGCTGCGGCCGCGGTGTTGCGTGTGAGGACGTCAATCGGCATCAGCGCACCGCCGACGATGCCATGGCCGAGCATCACGCTCTGCACGCCAAACATGGGCGCATTCGCCGCTTCACGAAGGGCCGCGAACACCAGCTCGTCCGGGTACGCGCGGCCATCCGCGTCCGTGCCGAAGGTGAGGTAGAAGATCGCCGAGTCGCGTGGCAGGCTCGCACTACGACGCAACAGGTTCGGCAGCGACAGATCGTCGGACCAGACAAACGTCAGCCGGTCATGAAATCCCCTGAACTGGTCCTCGAGGTATGGACGCCAGAATTTGCTGGTTGGTCCGGACCCCAGCACAACGAATATCTGTCTGGTCCGGGGCAGCAGCTGCAGGATGCCATCGACGAGTCGCGAATAGTCGACGTCGACGGAGACGGCGGCTTCATGCTTCCCAAGTGGCGCCGCGCGCACATACCGCTGATCGACGGCTCCGAACAGGAGCGGTGTCTCGGGAAAGAGTTGTTGCCGATACTTGCGCGCGAATACCGCCGCGGGGCCAGCCACCGTGACGATGAGGTCGGGCCCGGAAGTCTCAGCGAAGATCGACCGGATGTAGTTGACGACCGCTTGTTCAGACGCGCCGATAAAGCCTGTCGGCCCCACGACGACCTGGGTGACGTTCACGGGTGTCCCCGCGAGCTGGTCCAGCTCGACGCGGAAGGTGCCGGTGAACTGGTCGAGCGTGAGATTGCCGCGGTCGAACGATTGCAGCACCAGTACCTGCCGAACCGTTTGCGCACCCGAGCTCGATGCCGCGCCGAGCGCCAACACGCACGCGAGCGCCGCACATCGCCAGCCATTACCCACGCGCGACGTCCGGCTGCTCGGAGAGGCCTTTGATAGCCAGGAGCAGGTCGTTGGCAGCCAGTTTGGACACAAAGGCAGATGCGCCGGCCTCAAAGGCGAGCTGCCTGACGCCCGGATCGCTCTCCACGGTGAACATGATGACTTTAATGGCCGGGTTCAGTGTGGTGATGTGACGGCACGCCTCCAATCCGTGGACGTTCGGAAGGTTCAGGTCGAGCACAATCACGTCAGGCTGGTACCGCTGCGCTGCCTCCGCGAGTGCGCTGCCGTCTCCGACGCTGCCCACGACGTCGCAGTCCAGTGCCAGCAACCGGCTGACGGCATGGACTATTCCCGGGTAGTCGTCTGCAAGGAGCACGCGCAGCCGCGTGGGCAACATGAACCTCCGTCGGTCACGAACGCGCAGGTGAGCATACACCTCAGCGCTTCGACGTGAGCCCCTGTCGATTGTGACAGGGTGAAGCGGTATTTTTGCCACTCGATTGGCTCGCCCCCGGACGGTACGATGGGCAGCCGTTGATTAGGGCATGGGTGCTTGCCGGCTGTTCGCCGTTCTCCTCACCGTGACTGCGGGCGTTCCGTGCGCGGCAGTCGCCCAGACGGTTGCCGGCGCTGCGCAGGACACGTCCGGCGCCGCACTTCCTGACGTCACCGTCCAGGCCGAGAGTTCGGCGCTGATCGAGAAGGTTCGCATCGCCGTCACGGATGGCAGCGGCCAGTACCGCATCGAGGATCTTCGGCCGGGCACCTACACCGTTACCTTCATCCGCGAGGGTTTCCGTCCATATGTGCGGGCAGGGGTCCAGATCACGAGCGCGTTCACGGCCAGCGTCAACGCGCGGCTCGCGCCAGGTGCGCTCGCGGAAGCGATCACGGTGACGGGAGAAAGCCCCACCGTCGATGTCCACAGCGTCGCGCCCGCGATCACACTGGGCGGCGAACTCGTGAAGGCACTGCCGACCGTCCGCAGCTACAACGCGCTCGTCGTGCTCATACCCGGCGTGGTCACCAACGCGAACGACGTCGTGACCGGCACATCGACCACGCAGTTTCCCATGCACGGAGGCCGGGGCAACGAGGGGCGGCTGATGCTCGACGGCCTCGTCGTTGGAGGTCCATCGGTCGGCAACTCGCCGACCAGCTATGTAGTGGACGCCGGCGCCACCGAAGAGGTCACCTTCTCCGGAGCGGGCGGGCTGGGTGAGACCGAAACGGGCGGGCTCGTCGTGAACCTCGTGCCGAAGACAGGCGGCAATGCGACGCGCGGGGCTCTCTTTGTCAGTGGGACCGGCGAGAAACTCCAGTCCGACAACCTGACACCGGCTCTAAAGAACCAGGGGGTCACCGCGGCAAGCCCGCTCAGCAAGGTCTATGACGTCTCCGGCGAGCTCGGAGGACCGATCGCGCGGGATCGCCTGTGGTATTTCGTCACCGCGCACCGCGGCGGCAGCACGACGAAAAGCACGAACGTCTACTACAACCTCAACGCCGCAGACCTGACGAAGTGGCTATATGCACCTGACGTGAGCCGGCGAGCGTACTCGGACCGCCTGTTCGAGAACGCCAGCGCGCGTGTCACGTGGCAGATGACTCGGCGCAGCAAGATCAGCGCGTTCTGGGATGAGCAGACGCTCTGCCGAACCTGCACGGGCGCCACCTCCGCCGGTATCGATCCGACGCGGGTGTCGCCTGAAGCGGTTGGCGTGTTCGGGCGTCCGCTGCGCGTCGCGCAGGCAACGTGGTCGGCACCACTGTCGAATCGGCTGCTCGTCGAAGCCGGCTTCGGGGGCACGTATTTCGGCTTCGGCAACTTCGAGCGCAAACCGAATCCAACCCGCGACCTGATTCGGGTTGTCGAGCAGTGTGCGAGCGGGTGTGCGGCCAATGGCAACATCCCGGGGCTCGCCTATCGCTCACAGGATTTCAGCAGAGCGTACAACGGCTCGTACCTGTGGCAAGGATCGGTGTCGTATGTGACCGGGTCACACAGCGTGAAGATCGGCTATCAGCATGCCTTGATGACGCAGGACGCCACCTGGACCACGAACACCCAGAACCTGACGTACCGGTTCAACAACGGCGTGCCGGATCAACTGACGGAATCGATCTCGCCGTGGATGAACAAGTCGCGCACAGGGTGGGACGCGGTCTTTGTGCAGGAACGCTGGACGCGCGGCCGCCTGACCCTCCAAGCCGCCGTGCGGTTCGACCGTGCCTGGAGCTGGTTTCCCGCGCAGCAGGAAGGGCCGTCCACATTCCTGCCCGTACCCATCATCATTCCCGAGACGCCGGGAGTGGACAGTTACAAGGACATCACTCCCAGGCTGGGCGCGTCCTATGATGTCTTCGGCGACGGCAGAACCGCGCTCAAGGTACACCTGGGCCGATACCTGGACGGGGCCGGTACATCGGGCATCTATACCAGCACCAACCCGACGCTGCGGCTGCCGCAGACGACATCGATCTTCGGCCCGGCAGGTGTCACACGGGCATGGAGCGACACGAACACCAACTTCGTGCCCGATTGCGATCTGCTGAATCCCAACGCGCAGGACCTTCGACCGGGCGGGGGCGACCTGTGCGGTGTTGTGTCGAACACGAGCTTCGGACAGAACATCTTGACCAACAATTTCGATCCGGCGATCCTCAACGGCTGGGGCGTCCGGCCATCGGATTGGAGCCTTGGCGTTTCGATTCAGCGGCAGATTCTTCACCGGGCATCGGTGACGCTCGCCTACAACCGTCGCTGGTTCCACGGCTTTACCGTTGTCGACAACCTGGCCCTTGAGCCGTCCGATCTGACGCCATTCACTGTGGTAGCGCCGGTGGATCCTAGACTGCCGGGCGGCGGCGGCTACGTGGTGTCGGGTCTGTACGACGTGGCACCTGGCAAGGCTGGCCAGGTCAGCAACCTCATCGCGGATTCGAGCACCTACGGGCGCTGGTACCAGTACTTCAACGGCATCGACGCGATGCTCGACCTTCGGGCCGGCCGCGTGACACTTCATCGGCGGGACGAGCATCGGCCAGACCGTGGCCGACAACTGCGGGGTGCGGGCGCATTTGCCAGAGCTCGCGACGACCACGGCTGGAGCGAGTCCGCTTGGCGCTGGACTCGGCAGTTCCATCGTGAGTCCCAGCAGCCCGTACTGCCACGTGGCCTTCGGCGTACAGACACAGTTCAGAGGTCTGGCCTCGTACGTGCTGCCCGGAATCGACGCTCAGCTGTCCGCAACGTTCCAAAGCAAGCCCGGGGCGATGGTGGCGGCTAACTACGCCGTGCCGAACGCCGCCGTCGCCGCGTCGCTCGGACGAGACCTGTCCGGGAACGCGCCCAACGTGACCGTGAATCTGCTGGCGCCTGGTGCACGCTACGGCGACAGAATCAACCAGTTGGACCTTCGCGTGGCCAAGATCCTGCGGCACGGGCGGTCGCGAGCGATGGTTGCGCTCGACATCTACAACGCGTTGAACTCGAGCGCCGGGCTCACATACAACAACGCCTTCGTCCCGGGCGCATCGTGGCCGCAGCTCAATACCATCCTGACGCCGCGCTTCTTCAGGATTACCGCCGAAATCGAGTTCTGACGTGCCGCGTATGCCGACTTTGCGACGTGGTGTTCGGCGGGGCGTCGTTGGCAACCGTTCTCGCGGCCGGCGTCTTCGCGCCTCGCGTGAACACACAGGAAGCCGACCAACCGAAGCAAGTACTGGTTCTGCACTCGACGAGGCTCGATGAGCAGTTCGCTGTGGCCACGGGGCGAGAGCTGCCAAAGCTGCTCGCCGAAGGCCTTGGGGAGCCTGTGGACTACTACGCTGAATACTTTGATTTTCCGAGGTTCCCGCAGCCTGAATACGAGAGCGCGTACGTCGACTTCCTGCGTCTCAAGTACACGGGGCAGCGCTTCGATCTCCTCATCGTGATGGGAGAGGTCGCCATCAATTTCCTGAGCCGCTATCGGGACGTCCTCTTCGACGGCACGCCTGCCGTGTTCTTTTCTCACAACCCACCACGCAGCCCCCTGTCCAATTCGACGGGGTTGATTAACCCACTCCACTTCAGTCGCTCGATCGACCTCGCGCTGGCGCTCCAGCCGGATCTCAAACATGTTTACGTCGTGAGCGGCGTGAACGCGGTGGACCAGAGTCTACGAGAGACAGGCGAGAACGGAGTTCCGTCCCCTTCGAGGGACGGATTGAATTCACGTATCTCTCGGGCCTGGCGACGAAGGACCTCTTCGAGCGACTGGGAACATTGCCCCCACACTCGGCTGTGTACTACGTGGTCGTGAGCCAGGATGGCGCCGGCGAGCACCCGCAGCAAATGGCCTACCTCTCCCGCGTCGCGTCGCGCGGCTAACGCGCCGACCTACAGTTGGGCGGATGCCGCCGCTGAGACGGGCATCGTCGGCGGCATTCGCCGCGATCAGCTGGCCCAGCTAAGGCCATCGCCACGCTCGCGCTTCGCGTGCTTCGTGGAGAGCGAGCCGATGGCATTCCCGTGTCGTCGCCCAACACGGATGTCGATCGGTGGATGCGCGCCAGCTGCGCCGCTGGGGAATCGACGAGTCGCGTGTGCCACCCGGAGTCCGCGTCCTGTTTCGAGAGCCGAGCGTGTGGGAGCAATACAATCGCTACATCGTCGGTGCCGTGATGCTGATGCTGGCGCAGACGGCCCTCATCGCGGGCCTGCTCGTGCAACGGTCCAAGCGACGGCGCGTCGAGCGCGAGCTGCGCGGTAGCCAGGACAGGCTGCGCGTCAGTTACGACCGAATCCGACATCTGAGCCAACAGCTCCTCATCGAACAGGAGGCGGAACGCGCCCGCCTCGCGCGTGAATTACACGACGACATCAATCAACAGCTCGCGATCCTGTCCATCGAGCTCGACGGGCTCCGTTCCGATCAGCCGCCGGCCCACAGCGCGTTGCAGCTATCCCAGGCTCTGGAAACCACGCAGAGCATCTCGAAGAGTCTGCGCGAGCTGTCTCACGGGCTGTACCCGCCGAGACTGAAGCTGGTCGGACTCGTCGCCAGCCTCGAGGGCCTCTGTTCCGACCTTTCAGCGGGGCACCTGTCGATCACCTTCAGCCATCGCGACGTGCCGGCGGATATCGATCAGCTTGTCGCGCTGTGCCTGTACCGAGTCGCGCAAGAGGCGCTCGGGAATGCCGTCAAGCACAGCGACGCAGGCCACGTCAGCGTCGACGTGACGGGCGGGCCGTCTACCGTGATACTCACGATTGCCGACGACGGAACGGGGTTCGATGTTGATGGCGTGTCGCATGCGGGGCTTGGCCTGATCAGCATGAGAGAACGCGTGGAATCAGTCGGCGGTGCTTTTGAGATTCACGCGACGCCGGCGTCTGGGACCCGTTTGACGATCACCGTCCCGAGTCACATGCCGCAGCCGGCGCCCGCCGAGATGGCATCGCGGCAGTGAGTCCTCACAGGGTGCTCGTCGTCGAGGACCACGCGCCGTTCCGCCGGGTGATCTGCGAGCTGCTGCGACAGCGGGCGGACGTGCAGATCGTCGGGGAAGCCGCGGACGGGTTGGACGCCGTTCGTCAGGCCGAGGCGTTGCGACCGGATGTGGTCATGCTCGATGTCGGCCTGCCGGGGGTAAGCGGTATCGAAGCCGCCCGCCGGATACGTGCGATCGTCCCGGACGCGAAGCTGATGTTCGTGACGATTGAATCGTCGCTGGAGGTCGTGGCGCAGGCGTTCAGCAGCGGCGCCCATGGCTATGTGTACAAACCGCGTGCCTTGCGAGACCTGCTCCCGGTGCTCGACGCGATCATTCGGGGCGCGCAGTTCGTCAGCGGCGGCCTCGCGCGCATAGCCCAGGGGGACAGCCTCGCCTCCCATCGTCACCATGTGGTCTTCTATTCGAGCGACGAGGTTCTGGTGCGGGCGTTCACGCCGTTTCATTGCCGGCGCACTCGACGAGGGGAACGCCGTCATTGCGTTGGTGAACGAGGCGCACGAGCGAGAGTGTCCAACGCCGTCTGCGGGCGTCGCACGTGGACCTTGACCTGGCGATCCGAGAGCAGCGCTACTCCCGGTGAACATCAGCGAGATGCTCGCCAAGGTGATGGTCAACGGCCGCGTGGACCCGTTACGGTTCCTGGACGCTGCCGAGGATCTGTTAGCCGATGTCGCGCGGCGGGCGACGGATCACCACGCCAGAGTCGCGGCCTGCGGTGAAGGCGCGTCCATCTTCTGGGCGGCCGGAAACGTCGACGCGGCCATTCACCTCGAACACCTGTGGGACGAAATCGCGAAGAGTCGCCAGATGGATATCCTGTGCGCGTTCCCGCTGGCTGTCCGCGATGAAGAGCCGCGGACAGTGAGAAGCCTCTGCGCGGAGCACACGGCCGTCGAGATCAGCTGACCAGTCGGGCCAGGCTACTGATTCCTGACCCCTGATGCCTGGTCCCTGGACCAGCCCTTAGGCCTTGGGCCTTCGGGCTTAGGCCTGTAGACTGGCGCGCAAATGCAGCTCCTCGCGCGCAAGCCAATCGCCGATCTCCAGCCTCCAGGACGGTCCCGGCTCGCTGAAGCGTGTTCTTGGCGCGGGCGACCTGATCATGCTCGCCATCGGCGCGGTGATCGGCGCCGGCATCTTCGGCGCGATCGGCACGGCCGCGGCCGGGCAGGTCGGACCGGACGGCGCGGTGATCCGCTACGGCGCCGGGCCGGCCCTGGTGTTTTCGTTTGTGCTGCTGGGGCTGGCGTGTGCGTTTGCCGCGCTCTGCTACGCCGAGCTCGCATCGATGATCCCGCAGGCCGGCAGCGCCTACGCCTACTCCTACGCGACCCTCGGTGAGCTGGTGGCCTGGATCATCGGCTGGGACCTGATCCTCGAATACGCCGTCGGCAACGTGGCGGTCGCGATCTCGTGGGGCGACTACTTCACCACGCTCCTCCGCGGCCTCGATCTGTCGCTGCCGCAGTGGCTGACGACCGGCTATCGGACGGCGCTTCTCAGCTCGAATCCGGACATTCACGGATTGCTCGATACAGCGCCGAACCTTGCCGGGGTGCCGATCCTCGTCAATCTCCCGGCCTGCGGCATCGTGCTGTTCATCACCTGGCTGCTGCTGCGCGGTGCCCGCGAGACCGCCAGGGCGAACAACATCATGGTCGTCATCAAGCTGTTGGCGCTGGGTCTCTTCATCGGCGTCGGGCTCATGAACATTCATCCCGAGAACTACACGCCGTTCGCGCCGAACGGGTTCACCGGCATCCACCAGGGCGCGGCGATCGTGTTCTTCGCCTACATCGGCTTCGACGCCATCTCGACGGCGGCCGAAGAAACGAAGAACCCTCAGCGCAACCTGCCGATCGGCATCCTCGGCGGGCTGGCCATCTGCACCCTCATCTATGTCGTCGTCGGCGCCGTGCTGACCGGACTGGTGCCCTATCAACAGCTGGCCGTGGCCGACCCGCTGGCCAAGGCACTGGAGATTGCCGGATTCGCGCGGGTTGGCTGGGTCGTGGCTCTTGGCGCCGCGGTGTCGATGGCGGCGGTGCTGCTCGTGTTCCAGTACGGCCAGCCGCGGATCTTCTTCGCCATGGCGCGCGACGGTCTGCTGCCGAAGTGGGCCGCTCGCGTCGATGAGCGCACGCGCATTCCGTGGATGACGACGCTCGTGACCGGATTGGTGGTCGCGTTGGGCTCGCTGATTGGCGATGCGGCCGAGACTTACGACCTGACGAATATCGGGACGCTGTTTGCGTTCGCGCTCGTCTGCGCCGGGGTGCTCGTGCTGCGCGTGAAGGAGCCCGATCGGCCGCGCCACTTCCGTGTGCCGCTGGTGTGGGTCGTCGCGCCGCTCGGCATTTTCGCCTGCCTTTTCGTGATGGCAGGCCTGCCGCGCCAGGCGTGGGAACGGTTTGGCATCTGGCTGGCGATCGGTGCGGCCTTCTACGCGGGGTACGGCTATCGGCACTCGCGCTTGCGGCCGCGCTAGTCAATTCCCAACTTCCAACGCCCAATTTCCAAGAGAACCACGAAGCACACGAAGAATCGACGCTCACGAAGGATCTGATCCTCTTCGTGATCTTCGAACCCTTCGTGCTCTTCGTGGTTGTTTTTGGGAGTTGGGAGTTGGTCGTTGGGAGTTGATAGAATGACCGTTTCAAGCTTCCCCAAAATTCGTGACCCTAGGCATGTCGAACGACTGGATCTCCGTCCGCGGCGCGCGCGTCCACAATCTGAAGAACATCGATGTGGATCTGCCGCGGGACCAGCTCGTCGTCATTACGGGCCTCTCCGGCTCCGGTAAGTCCTCCCTCGCCTTCGACACCATCTACGCGGAAGGGCAGCGGCGCTACGTGGAGTCGCTCTCCGCCTATGCCCGGCAGTTCCTCGAGCAGATGGAGAAGCCCGACGTCGACCTGATCGAAGGGCTCTCGCCGGCGATTTCCATCGAGCAGAAGACCACCGGCTCCAACCCGCGCTCCACGGTCGGCACGGTCACCGAGATCTACGACTACCTCCGCCTGCTGTTCGCCAACATCGGCGTGCCGCACTGCTACAACTGCGGGCGTGAAATCTCGTCGCAGTCGCTCGAACGGATTCTCGACCTGGTCCTGCTGTACCCGACGGATGCCCGCATCAACGTGCTGGCGCCGGTGGTCCGCGGCCGCAAGGGCGAGTTCAAGAAGGAGCTGCTGGCGCTTCGGCAGCGCGGCTTCACCAAGGCGCGCATCGACGGCCAGTTCCGCGGGCTCGAAGACGACCTCAAGCTGGATCGCCGCCGCAACCACACGATCGAGGTCGTCGTCGATCGCCTGATCATCAAGTCCGGCATCGAGCGGCGCCTCGCCGAGTCGCTCGAAACCGCCCTCACTCTGGCCGACGAGATCGTCGTCGTGAACACGTTCGAGGGCGGCGATCAGCTGTTCTCACGCAAGCTCGCCTGCGTGGCCTGCGGCATCTCGATGCCGGAGCTGACGCCGCGCGCGTTCTCGTTCAACTCGCCGCACGGCGCCTGTCAGGAGTGTCAGGGACTCGGTGCGACCTACGACTTCGAGCCGCGCCTCATCGTGCCCGACGACAGAAAGTCGTTGAATGGCGGTGCGATCGCGCCCTGGGCCAGCGGCGATCGCAAGCTGGTCAAGGACGCCATTGCGGCGATTTCGAAGGCCTACGGCATCGATCCGGAGCTGCCGTTCGGCAAGCTCCCGAAGAAGCACCGTGACGTGTTGCTCCATGGTCCGGCGGGCGCGGCGAAGGCTGCCAAGGCGGCGAAAGCTGCGGCACCCGAGGAGGCGCAAGACGAGGGCGACGAGGAGGAATACGAAGAGCTCGAGATGCCGCGCGCTCGTCGCCGGCGCGATAGCTCAGACGACGATCCGTTCGGACGCGGATTCGAGGGGATCATTCCCAACCTGCGTCGCCGCTACGAGGAAGGGTCCTGGGCGGTGCAGGAAGACCTCGAGATCTTCCGCACGCTGCGGGACTGTCCCAAGTGCCATGGCCAGCGGCTCAGGCCCGAGAGCCAGGGGGTTCGCGTCAAGGGACGCGGCGATGGCGGAGTACGTCAACCTGCCGATCAGCGCGGCGCGTCGAGGTGTTCGACGCCTTCGAGCTGACCGAGCGCGAAACGCTCATCGCGTCGCGCGTGCTGCGGGAGATTCAGGACCGGCTCCGCTTCCTGCACGACGTCGGCGTCGGCTATCTCACGCTGAATCGAAGCGCGGCAACCCTGTCCGGTGGTGAAGGTCAGCGAATCCGTCTCGCCACACAGATAGGCGCGAACCTCACGGGCGTGCTCTACGTCCTGGACGAGCCGTCGATCGGCCTGCACCAGCGGGACAACCGCAAGCTGCTCCAGACGCTCTCGCACCTGCGCGATCTCGGGAACACGGTCGTGGTCGTCGAGCACGACGAGGAGACGATTCGCACCGCAGATTACGTGGTCGACCTTGGCCCAGGCGCGGGCGAGCACGGAGGAGAGCTGATCTTCCAGGGGCGCCCTGAACAACTCCTCGACCCTGCCCTCGAGGGAGCGCACGCGTCAGAACGCGAGCGCTCCCTTGCGAACGGCTCGCTGACCGGCGCGTACCTTCGCGGCGAGCGCTCGATCCCGACGCCGCCGTCTCGTCGTCCGGCGCTGAAGGGTGAAATCACGATCCGTGGCGCGCGCGAGAACAACCTCAAGAGCATCGACGTTGCGATACCGCTTGGCACACTGACGGCTGTCACCGGCGTCAGCGGTTCCGGCAAGTCCACGCTCGTCAACGACATCCTCTACCGATCGCTGGCGAAGACGATCTATCGCGCGGCAACGGAGCCCGGCACGCACGACACGATCGAAGGCGTTGAGCTGATCGACAAGGTCATCGAGATCGATCAGTCGCCGATCGGCCGCACGCCGCGATCGAACCCGGCCACGTATACCGGCATGTTCACGTTCATTCGCGAGCTGTTCGCGATGATGCCGGAAGCCAAGACGCGGGGATTCAAGCCCGGGCGGTTTTCGTTCAACGTCAAGGGCGGGCGGTGCGAGGCGTGCCAGGGCGACGGCGTCATTGCCATCGAGATGCACTTCCTGCCCGACGTGTACGTGACGTGCGAGCAGTGCAAGGGCCGCCGCTACAATCGCGAGACGCTCGACATTCTGTACCGCGGCAAGTCGATCGCCGAAGTGCTCGATCTGACGGTCGATCAGGCGCAGCCGCTGCTCGAGAATTTCCCGCCGATCGCCAACAAGCTGCGGACGCTGCAGGACGTCGGCCTGGGCTACATCGAGCTCGGGCAGTCGGCGACCACGCTCAGCGGCGGCGAGGCACAGCGCGTGAAGCTGGCGAAGGAGCTGTCGCGCCGGAGCACGGGGCGCACGCTCTACATCCTCGATGAACCGACAACCGGGCTGCACTTCGAAGACACCCGGAAGCTGCTCGACGTGCTGAACAAGCTCGTCGAGCAGGGCAACACCGTCGTCGTCATCGAGCACAACCTCGACGTGATTCGGTGCGCCGACTATCTGATCGATCTCGGCCCGGAAGGAGGGGCGGCGGGCGGCCGGCTGATCGCCGCCGGGACGCCCGAGGAGGTCGCCGCCAACTCGAAGTCCGTGACCGGCCAGTTCCTCCGTGTGGCGCTCGATTCGACGCGAAAAAAGGCGCGGCCCGCCTGATCCGCGCCCACGAAAAGTCGTGATCTGCGATCGGGCAGCGTGGTAAAATCGCCACACAGTCGCTAGTTCGATTTGTGGCTGGCCTCACACAACCGCGATCAGGCCGAGGCGGCGGTCGCGAGGAGGTCCCTGGCTGCAACTACTATCTGTCAAACGACTTAGGCTTCGAACGTCGCTAATTGCCCAGGCAGGTATCGGGATTGCTTTGAGTCAAGCACTGCCCCGTATGCGGTCAACAACCTGATGCAGTCACAGCGGACGATTCGACGATCCATCTCCTGCGCTGGAATTGGCCTCCATTCCGGCAATAAGGTCACGCTTTCCCTCAAGCCAGCTTCAGCGGATTCCGGCATTCGATTCCGGCGCTCGGACCTCGGCGGCCTCGAGGTGGCGGCGGCGGCGGAGCACGTCGGCGGGATCAATTACGCGACAGGGTTGACGCGCGACGCGGTCCGCGTCGACACGGTCGAACACCTGATGGCTGCGCTCGTCAGCCTCGGCATCGACAACGTGATCGTCGAGTTGAACTCGCCCGAAGTGCCGATCATGGATGGCAGCGCGGCGCCGTTCATCTATCTGATTCAGGAAGCCGGCGTGAAGCCGCTGAGCGCGGTGCGCCGTTATCTCAAGGTCCTGCGGCCGATGTCGCTGACGCGCGGCGACAAGCGCATCGCGATCTACCCGTCGGATCATTTCAAGGTCACCTACAGCATCGCCTACGACCATCCGATGCTGCGTCATCAGTCGCGCACGATTCGGCTCAGCGAAGAGACGTTTGTCGAGGAGATCGCGCCGGCGCGCACGTTCACGTTCCTCAATGACGTCGAACGCCTTCGCCAGCAGGGTCTGGCCCTTGGCGGCTCGCTCGAGAACGCCATCGTCATCGGCGACACCGGCATCCTCAACAACGCGCTCCGCTTTGACGACGAGTTCGTGCGGCACAAGATTCTGGACGTGATCGGCGACATGGCGCTCATTGGCCGGCCGCTGATCGGCCACCTCGTCGCCCATCGCGGCGGCCACGCACTGCACACGGCATTCGCCGCGCAGGTGCTGTCGCAGACCGATGCGTGGACGCTGGTTGAAGGTGTACCGGAGAGCGCGGGCACGCCAGTGACCGTTCCGGCCACCGCGCGCGCGAACTATGTTCGAATCGTTCGAATCGTTCGAACCGTTCGATCGTTCGATCACTCACGACCGAACGTCCCGAACGACTCGAACGGTCCCGAACGTTCCGAACGATTCGAACGATTCGAACGTTCGAACGATCATCCTACGGGACCGGCTGGCGTTCCAGATACCTCGAGTTCCGAAGCGCGTTGCTGACGGCCTGATTGCCCTCGTGGCAGGCGTACTCGAACAAGTAGTAGGAAGGGTCGCGTTTCAGCGGAAAGGCGGCCGTCCATGGTCGCGTCAGCACGACGGGATCCTCGACGGTCATCTCGTAGTCGATGGTGTTGTCGTCCACGCGAGTGAAACGTTCGACGACGCGCAGCCGTTCGCTCGTCGGGATGCCCCCTCCGCCCGGGCCAACGATCATCATCGGCGAGCGCCCGTTGAAGTTCGTCGTTTCGACCACCAGCGTGCGCCCTTCCCAGCGGCCGCGCGGCTCTCCCAGCCAGAACCGAATCGCCGGGCCCGGCCGCGGACGGCCGTCAAGCGGAATCACCCGCGTCTCGTGGATCAACTCGAACCGGATGACAACGTACCCGGGCACCTGCAGGATTTCGACGCCGCTGTTGTACATGAAAGGAAACATCGAGGCCGGCATCCCGCGCGTCATGCAGCGATCGAGCGCATTGAAATCATTGACGCTCGCGAACAGCATGTCCGACCAGCTGCTGGTCATCGTCGCGGCGCGTTTCCTGCCCTCGTCGGTCAACGGCGGCAGTCGGCCGTTCGGTGGATCGACGACGAGCGAGGTGAGCCGATTCGCTTCTCCCACTTCGGCCCACGCACCTGCCAGACGGATTCTGTTGGCAGCGATGTCCGCCTGGCGTTTCGCAAACTCCTGATCGGTGAGCAGACGCCGCTCGCCGAATTCGGCGGGCCGCTGAACCGGCGTCCCATTGAGGTGTGTGAGAGGCCACCGGCCGGTGAGATCCGGATCTCCCCATGAGGTCAGCGGAGGCGCCCAAGTTTTCGGCTTGCCCTGAGCGAGCGGCTGCGAGTCGAAGGGCGCCTGTTGTGCCACAAGCATGAGAGACACGTCGAGGACCAACACGCTCAGAGCAGACGTCCAACGACGCTGCGGAAGATCGAGATCATGATGCGGATTATTGGGCGCCTGACCACACGACGCGCAAAAAAAGTTGCACGAAAGTGCATGAATCTGCTTGACACGTCTGTTGCGCAGATCTAGAGTTCGCGTCCTGCGCGCGCCGTAGAGGCACGAGCTAGTTTCGAGGGTTCGCACACGCAAGGCAGATCGCGCTCGGAATAGTCGGGAGTTCCTTCGCAAGAAGCAACACTCAGCTGTTCAGACGCGAACATGAGCGCGGGTGTGAGGAAGAGGAACGAGACGGTTCTCGAACAGTAAGCTGTCGAGCACCGCGTCGGTGGAAGATGCGCAAGCGTCGTTCGCAGGCGAGGTGCGGAGTGGTTTACTGAGCGAGAGGACGGGCGGTCTTCGGAAGCAAGGACGCGAAAGCGCTCTTCGCCAGCGAACGGCACGTCTTCTGTGGTGCGCGTAGGTTTGTACAGGCCTTCCTCCGGCCTTTAACCAATAGGCGTGACAAAAACCGCCTTCCCGCTCGTAATCACGGCCGCCCCGACTCGTGAAGCGGGACCTGAGGCCAACTGTCTAGTTCTGAACAGCCGAGCACTATCGCCCGCACTAGACTCGCTGGCGGGGGTTCACATGCTGCAAGAATTCATTGAGGTGAACCGCGACGAGATCATTAGCCGGTGTAGAGCTAAGGTCGCCACGCGGTCGCTTCCGCCACCCACGCAAAGCCGAGATCGATCACGGCGTACCCCTCTTCCTCGATCAACTGATCAGACGCGCTCCGCAGCGGCGGCGACAAATTGAACCCGGACATCGCTACCAGTGCGCTCCTGCACGGGCATGATCTCCTGCGCCAAGGGTTCACCGTGTCGCAGGTGGTGCATGACTACGGCGACATCTGTCAGTCCATCACCGAGCTTGCGTTGGAGCTGCGCGCGCCGATCGCGACGGATGATTTTCGTACGCTCAACCGGTGCCTCGATGACGCAATCGCCGGGGCGGTGACGTCCTTCCAGCGCGAAAGCCAAGAGTCGTCAGCCGACCACGCGAGGGACCGCAGCAACGAGCGAGTCGGTTTCATGGTTCATGAACTGCGCAACCTGGTCCACACCGCAACGGTCGCCTTTGAGGTCCTGCAGACGGGAAGCGTCGGTGTCACCGGAAACACGGGCGCGGTGCTCAAGCGAAGCCTCGGGGGACTGCGAGAACTGATCGACCACGCACTCGACGATGTCAGGATCGGCCAACAGAGGAGACGGCGAAACCGCGTCCTCGTGTCCAACTTGATGGAGGAGGTCAACGACTCAGCGACATTGGCGGCGACGACCGCAGGGGTCACGTTCACCGTGATGCCCGTCGAACCGGGATTGGCCATCGACGGCGACCGGCAAGTCCTGGCGGCGGTGGTCGTGAACCTTCTCCAAAACGCGTTCAAGTTCACGCGGCCCCACAGCACTGTGACGTTTCGTGTAGGCGGCAGCGCCGACCGCGTGCTGATCCAGATCCAGGACGAATGCGGTGGCTTGTTGGGAGGCGACGCCGCGTTCGAGACGCTGTTTCGGCCTTTTGAGCAGCGCGGGGCCGACCGCACCGGCCTCGGTATCGGCCTCGCGTTCAGCCGGTGGGCCGTCGAAGCGCACAACGGCCGCCTCTATGCCCGCAACGTGGACAAGGGATGCGTCTTTACGGTCGATTTGCCCCGGAGCAGTCCCAGGGAAGAAGGGCAGGTGAACGTGTCGGTGCCAGAGCCTGCGCCACACTAAGTCGACGCTCGCCGTCTGGGCTCACCAGGCGTAGATCAACCGCAGCGAGCCTGTGTGCGCCCGATACGGGCGATTGAGATACATCAGGTTGAGCAACGCTGGAAGGAACGGGCTGTCGAGGGTACCGGGCGAGCGCGCGAAGTCCTGGACGTCGTAGCTCTGGTACTGGTACCCGGCGCCGATGCCGAGCTGCCGAGACACCGTGTATCGGAGCTCAGCGCTCGCACGCCGGACATCGTTGGTGACCGGCGGCAGCTGCTGCGGCTCGACCAGCGTACTGTTGGCTCCCAGCTCGTAGACGTAGCGCGCGTTCGCATGGACGTAGTCGTAGGCGAGCCGCGCGACGGTGCGGCTGGTCACGTGCGGAAGGTCGAGGCTCGCCGTCACCGTGTGCACGTGCTCGTTCATGTCGGTCGCCCAGTCGCGCGTCGGGTCGTTGAACTGCACGCCGGGGTTGGCCTGCCGTGAGCGCTGCAGCGTGTCGTAACGCTCGAACGTGTACTGGGCCCCGAGGACCAGTGCGTCCGCCGAACTGGCGTCGAGTCCGACGGTGAACGTGCGCAGGTCGTTGTCCTGCAGCCCGAACACGGCGCCAGGACGATGGTCGCGCCCGATCGCGGCCGAGGCGTTGACGCCGAGCCACGCGACCGGCACCGCCTCGACCAGCGCCATCAGTCGCTGGCGGCGGCGATCGGAAATATCGAACTGACGCAGCGACGTCTGCTCCCCGATGTCGCCGAACACCTGCTCGTCCAGTCCGCTGCCGGTTCGAACGCCATACTCGGTACTGGACACGCATCGATCCCCACGCGAGCCCGGTGCTGTCGAGCGAGGCGCGAACGGTCTGCTCGGTCGTGTCCTCGAGAAAACGGAAGGTGCGGTGATCGTGCTCGCGGCTGTAGCCGAGTCGCACGGCGGCTGATGGCAGCAGCGAATAGGAGGCGTCGAGGTCGATGAAGCGCCGGACGTAGGCGAACGGCTCGCTCCCCCCGGTGGCCGATGTCACGACCGCCCCGTCAACACCCACGTACTGCGGCTCGATGAAGCGCGGCGTGCGGTTGTCGAAGTCGTACGACTTGAACTGGCCGTTCAGCCAGAGCGCCGACGTCGGCCGCGACGTCAGCCGGTAGGTCATCGCGACGATGCGGACCTCCGCGTCGGCGGTCGGCCGCGAGAGCGGCAGCGGGGCGATCGCGGTATTGATGGTGAACGGCAGCAGCGTCTCATCCTGCAGCCAGGTCCCGATCGACACGTAGCTGAACGCTCGGCTGCGGCCCGGTAAGGCCAGGGCCCCGGCGGCGCTCACGGTATGCGCCGTGCTGTCGGGCGCGAGCGCGATGCGACCCTGCGCTGGCCCGGCGGCCTGATCGGTCAGGCGCAGCGGGTTGTCGAACGTGAGCGCCTCGACGTGATTGTCGAACCACGAGCCGTCATACGCGAGGCGGGCCAGCGCGCGTCCGTTGGACCATTCGGCCACCGCGCTCAGGTCGTTGGTCCGTCGATCGATCGGGGCGGCGAGCTCCACCGCATTGCTCTGGCCGAACGACGCGCCCATCGCCTGCGCACCCGTTCGGTTCGTGCTCGCGAACGCGACACGCAGGTCCAATCGTGGTGTGGCGACGTAGTCGAGCCGTGCCGTCAGGGTATTCCTCTGCGAGCGAAGCTCGAACGGCCGCAGATCGGGCGCGAACACCGCCCGCGTGGCAAGCCCGCTTTGGATCGCCGCCTGGAAGTGTCGTTGAGCAGGAATACGCCAGGCGACGATGACGTGTAGGGCGTGCGGGTATCGCGGCTGTAGAACAGCGGCACCTGATCCCACTCGACGCTCACCTTCACCCGGCCATAGCGGTTGAAAGCGGCGATGTAGCGCTGGTCACGGTAGCCGGCGTGCTCCAGCGCCGCATGGACTTCCCAAGCCGGCGTCGTCCGGCCGTACCGTCCGCGATCGAGCGTCGGCCCGTCGCGCAGATCGCGGTACCGCTGGAAGCGCGCGGAGTCGCCGGCGATGCCGCTGATGCGCCCGCCGAACTCCGCCTCACCCGCGGCCACGTTCGCGGCCGGCTCAGGAGCTGGCCCCGGAGCTGGCCTCGGAGATGGCAGCGCGTCCTGCGCCGATGCGCTCACGGCGATCGCCAGGATGAAGGCACCATACAGACCGAGCTGCGTCGTTCGCATGCCTACCTTGTGAACGTCTGGCCGGACGGATGGTTGGAGCCATGGATCTGCGAGTGACAGGTGATGCAGGCGCCGGCCACGCTGCGCACGCTGCGGTTCTGGATCGACAGGTTGTCGTAGATCGTCGACGGATGCCTGGTGCCGATGTGGCACCGCTGGCACAGCATCGGTTGCTTCGCCACCAGCATCCGGTCGTTGCTGGAGCCGTGCGGGTCGTGGCACGTGACGCAGCTCTCGCGCCCCGCGGCGTGCTCGAACAGGAACGGGCCGCGCTTCTCGGTGTGGCAGGACACGCAGCTCTCGTTGATCCAGTTGCCGGCGCGAAGCAGGCGGACGTTGGTCGATCCGTGCGGGTTGTGGCACGTCGAGCAGGCCATCTTCCCTTCGGCCAGCGGCATGTGGGAGGCGCGCAGGGTTTTGGCCGCCGGCACGCGGTGACAGGTCGCGCACAGCTGCGTCTCGGTCGCCGCCTTGAGCTGCGCGGTCGCGGACTTCGGCTGGTGGACGCTGTGGCAGGTGGTGCACGAGAGGTTGCGCGCGTCGTGCGTGCTTCCTGGCCATGCGGCATGCGCGGCCCGCGTGTGGCATGTCAGGCACGTCGTACCGACATCGCGGGGCGAGATACGGCTGAACTTCCGGATCGATGTGTCGTCGGACGGATCCTCGAGATGGCGCGACCCTGGACCGTGACAACTCTCGCATCCCTGCGCGCCAGCCGGCGCTCGTGGATTGGCCGCCTTTCCGTGCAGCGACTGTTCGAACCCTTTGATCGAGTCGTCATGGCAACCGAGACACGTCTCGCTGCCCACGAGCGTGGCCGGACCGTCAGCCGGCGCGGCGGGAGCCTGCGGTGCCGGCACCGCGGGCACGGTCGCTTGCTTCGGCGGCGCGGCCTGCGCGGCGACGAGGACAACCCACGCCAACGCCAGCACGCCAGACGCGATCAATGTCCGCACGAAGCGCCCCTTCATTGCATCCCTCTACGGCATCGCGTGACAGAGCTCGCAGTCCTGCGAGATGACCCGCCCGTCCGTGGTCTTGTGGCTGTCGTCATGGCACCGGAAGCATCCAGAGGTATCGACGTGACCGAGCTGCGAGACATAGGTCCCGAAGGTCACCTTCATCGCCGGAAACACGTTCCGCGCCCACGCGTCCTGCGCCCCGGCGATGGCGCGGTCCACCAGCCGCCGGTCGGCGCTGTGCTGGTCAATGCTGGCCCGCTCGCGATAGAACGCACGCAGCCGGCTGGCGATCCCGTCGAGCGCCGCGGCACGATCGGTATAGGCGACGCTGATCGCCGTCACCGATTCGCGTCTGGCGAACGGCAACTCGCGTGGAATCCGTCCCTCGGCCATGAGGTTGTCGATCGCGCGCGCGGGTGTCGCGTCGAACGTGTGTGCCGGACGGCTGTGGCAGTCCATACAGTCCATCCGCTGGCGGGGACCCGCCGCGATCTGTTGCGGGGTGGCGCCATCCGCGATGTACTCGCGCACGCGGCCGGAGCGGTCGCGCAGTCGCACGTACGGAATCGTGTCGCCGCTCGTGACGAACTCGATCTCGTTGTCGAGGTTCATGTGCCAGTGAATGCCCGTGCCGATCCCGCGCGCGCGGCTGCCGCCGCCGACGTGCAGCTGGAGCACGGTGGCCGTTTCCGAGTTCTTCTCGTCGTCCGCGTACTCGCGGATGACGCGCGTGCGGTCGCCGAGGACGCGCTCGGACCAGTGACATTGTTCGCAGGTGTTGCGCGCCGGGCTGATCAGCGCCGCCGGCGGCGGGATGGGGGTCGGCACCCGGTCCATCAGGAGGTGAATGAGCTGCCGTGTGCCGGCCAGCTTCGATTGGATCAACGCGCCGGCGCCGGGACCGACGTGGCAACTGACGCACGTGACGCTGGCGTGCGGTCCGACCTGGTGCGCCACGTACTGCGGCTCCATCGTCGTATGACACGTGGTCCCGCAGAATGCCGTCGTCTCCATGTGGTGCACGCTGCCGACAGCGGCAATCGAGACGATGAGCACGTTGACGAACGTGAGTGCCACCACCACGGCGACAGTGATCCGCTGCCGCGGCACGCGGAGGTCGAGTACCGGCCATTCCGGCACGGAACCGGGCGCCTGGCGCAGGCGGCGCGCGGCGCGCCACGTTCCGAACACGATCAGCAGCAGGCCGAACACGAACGCCGCCGGAACGGCGATGAAGAGCACCAGGCCGATGTAGGGATTCGCCAGGTATCCCAGCGCATCGAGCACGAACAAGGTGAGGAACACCCAGGCCATCGCGGTTGCGATGACGATTCCGATCAGCGAGATCGGATTGCGGGCGGCGAGCGGAAGAGCGAAGCGCGGGCGCACGCGTCGGTCGCTATGTCTTCAGCGTTTGGAGAAATGCGACCAGCGCATCCAGCTCCACCTTCGAGAGGTTCGGATACGCCTTCATCGCCGGCTTGCGGAGCGCCTTAGTCTTCACCATCATGTCGGGTGCGCGGGTGATCCACTCGCGGATTTCGGCTGCGTTCAGTTTCGTCCCGACGCCGTCCAGCGGCCCTTTCTTGTTGCCTTGACCGGCGATGGAGTGGCAGGCCGAACACTTGGCTGCGGTGTATACCGCCTGGCCGGGGGTGTCTGCTGCGAACGTGGGCACGCTGGAGAGCAACACACCGATCACGACGGCAGCCATACGCATTCAGCGACGGTACCGCCCGGCGTTCGACTGTTGCTGTTCCCTTTTGGACACTCGCGCCACAGATGAGTCGTGGTGAAGGAAGGCCTGAACCTGTCTCGCAGGCGTAGTTCTTGCCTCAGGCTCGGTCATGCAACGCATTCTCACGCCCGATCTCCAACGAGACCTCGATGGTGGGCGTGAACTGCTGTCGGAGCTTCGAGGCGCCCTCGCGCGATTCGGGGCGAGTGAGCCGGATCTGGTCGCGCTCGACTCATCCATTCGTCAGCTCGACGAGCTGTTCCTGCTCGTCGTGGTGGGCGAGTTCAACGCCGGCAAGAGCGCCTTTATCAACGCTCTCGCCGGGCAGCCGATCCTGCGTGAAGGTGTGACGCCGACGACGGCCCGCATTCATGTGCTGAAGCACGGCGAATCCGTGGTTCATGCGACGGAGGCGGAGGGAGTCAGCGTCACAACGGCACCAGTCGAGCTATTGCGCGACGTCCATATCGTGGACACGCCCGGCACCAACGCCATCATCCGCGAGCACGAGCAGCTGACCACCCACTTCGTACCCCGCGCGGATCTCGTGCTGTTCGTCACCTCTGCTGATCGACCCTTCACCGAAACGGAGCGTGCCTTTTTCGAGTTGATCCGCGGATGGGGCAAGAAGATCGTAATCGTGATCAACAAGATGGATATCCTCGAGCGCAGCGAGGAGCTCGAGGAGGTCATCGGGTTCGTCCGTACGTCGGCCCAGAGGTTGTTTGGCATCACGCCGGAAATTTTTCCGGTGAGCGCCCGGCTCGCGCTACGCGCGAAGCAGGGCGAGCCGTCGCTGTGGGGCGCCAGCCGTTTCGAGCCTCTTGAACGGTTCATTACGGCGACATTGGACGAGCGCAGCCGGTTCCACTTGAAGCTGGCCAATCCGCTGGGGGTCGGCCAGGCGCTCGCCGCTCGCTACGCCACGATCGCCGACGAGCGCCTGACGCTGTTGAACGCTGACGTGGCTGTCCTGGACGATATCGACCGGCAGCTCGTGGTCGCACGGCGGGATCTGACCGAGGGGTTCGCACTTCGCATGACTGGCGTCGAGAAGGTGCTGCTCGACATGGAGGTGCGCGGTCACGCCTTTTTCGAAGACACCCTCCGCCTTGGCCGCGTCGTGGATCTGTTCAATCGTGCGCGGGTGCAGAAGGAATTCGAAGATCGTGTGGTCGCCGACGCACCGCGTCAGATTGAGCGTCAGGTCTCGGAGCTGATCGACTGGCTGATCGATCAGGACTTCCGCCAGTGGCAGGCGGTGACCTCGACGCTTGCCGACCGCGCGGCGACCCATCGCGGACGTCTGCTCGGATCGCCGGAGATAGGGACGTTCCACTCCGACCGTACGCGGCTCATCGACGCCGTCGGCCGCGAGGCGCAGGGCGTGGTCGATACCTACGACAAACAGCGCGAGGCGGCGGCGATTGCCGATCACGCTCGTGTGGCAGTGACGACGGCTGCGGCGGCGGGCGGCGCCGCTCTCGGGCTCGGCACGCTGGTGACGCTTGCCGCAACGACCGCCGCTGCCGATATCACCGGCATCATGCTGGCCGGCGTCGTCGCGGCCCTCGGTTTCCTGGTCATCCCGGCGCGACGCCGCCGAGCGAAAATCGAAATGCGGCAGAAGTTGTCCGAGTTGCGCACTCGGCTGGCCGAGACCCTGCGACAGGAATTCGAACGCGCGCAGGAGCGCGGCCGCACTCGGATCGACGATGCGGTCGCGCCATACAGCCGCTTCGTGCGCGCCGAGCGTGAACGCTGGACCGGCGCGCGATCCGCGCTGGCCAATCTTCGGGATAAGGCCGGTAGCTTTCGCGACCGAATCGCGGCGTAGCGGGCAGTTAGAGGTGTGGTGGATAGAAACGAGCTGCAAATCTCGAGCGATCGCGCCGGAAGGATGATGAGCAACTATGAGGTCAGAGACTGTGGCTGCCGTCCTTTTCGACGTCGACGGCACGCTGGTCGATAGCAATGACGCACACGCCCATGCGTGGGTGGCCGCTTTCGCGGAGGAGGGTATCGAGATCGATTTCATGCATGTACGCCGCTGCATCGGGATGGGTGGTGACAAGCTGATGCCTGCAGTGAGCGGTGTAGAAGAAGATTCCGCTGCTGGCGCGGCGATCGCCAGGCGCCGCAGCACGATCTTCGCTGAACGATTCCTCCCGCACCTGAAATCCTTTCGGGACGCAGGCCGGCTCGTCGCCGAACTGAAGGCTCGCGGCTATACCACGGTAGCGGCTAGTTCGGCGAAACGACAGGAGCTGCAGCCCTTGCTCGCGCTGGCGGGTGCCGACGGCCTGATGGATGCGAGTGCGTCAGGCGACGATGCCAGGAATTCAAAACCCGACCCCGACATTATTCAGGCCGCACTGAAGCGTGCGAAGACATCGCCCAACAACGCCGTAATGATCGGCGACACGCCTTACGACGTCGAAGCGTGTCGCCGCGCGGGAGTAGCGATCATCGCATTCCGCTGCGGCGGATGGCTGGACAACGATCTGAGGGGAGCGCTCGCTATCTATGACGGTCCCTGGGATCTGCTCTCCAGACTAAAGGACTCTCCTCTCGCCTAATCACATCCTGGTAGGGCCTGAGCGAGAACCGCCGCACCTCATCAGAGCGCGACAGCGCTCTTGCGTGTGGCAGCGCGTTTGCTCTCAAAGCCTGGATGGCCTGCCGTAGTCCTTGGCCCTCCATATTCTCCTCGTCCTAAGGTCGCACTGCGTTGGATAAGCCGAAGATTCTCACAGCCAAAGAGCTGCGCGCCATCATGCCGCGACTGGCCGGCTGGAAACTCGCGCAGAACAAGCTGTCGCGAACCTTCGAGTTTCAGGACTTCGTCCACTCGCTCAGTTTCGTCAACAGCCTCGTCGCGTATTTGGAGACAGTCGATCACCACCCGGATGTGCGTATCGCCTACGGCGAAGTGACCTTCGAGCTGACCCGTTATGACGTCGGCGGCAAGGTGACCGATCGCGACGTCGAAGTCGCCAAGAAGATTTCGTCGGTGTACAGGGCGCGCTCTTAACCTCTTCGTTATCTCGCAACAGTGACTAATACATGGCCAAATCATCCCGATCAGCGAAAACCGCCAAGAACAAGAACAAGAGCAAGAGCACCGTACGGAATAGCCGAGCGACGGTGAGCGGTCCGGCAGAGCCCGATACTTCAGGCGCCGGCGACATCGTCGCCGAGAAGGCGGCGGGAACGCAGGACGTTGCGTCCGCGTTTCCCTTCAATGCGAATAAGGCCGCGGAATACGACCCCGACGCGATGCTCGCGCCTCCTGAGGGTGCTTCGGTCAAGCCCGTCGATCCGATTGTCGGGGCCAGCACGGTCAGCGAGCTGAACAGCTCCGACAAGGTCGGCAGCGGTGGTCCACACATCGGGCAGAATCCAACGGCCGGTGCGCTCGATCGCGTGCGTGTCGATTCGACCGACCGCGTGCTCACGACCAACCAGGGTGTCCCTATCGCGGACAACCAGAGCTCGCTGAAGGCGGGTCTCCGTGGCCCGACGCTGCTCGAAGACTTCATCCTTCGCGAGAAGATCACCCACTTCGACCACGAGCGCATTCCCGAGCGGATTGTCCATGCACGCGGTTCCGCGGCGCATGGCGTCTTCGAGTGTACAAAGGCGATTCCCGAGTTCACGCGTGCCGCGCTCTTCGGCGAAGCCGGGAAGCAAACGCCAGTGTTCGTCCGCTTCTCGACCGTCCTCGGCGAACGCGGCTCAACCGATACGGCGAGAGATGTGCGTGGCTTCGCCGTGAAGTTCTACACGGAGGAAGGCAACTGGGATCTCGTCGGCAACAACATCCCGGTCTTCTTCATTCAGGACGCGATGAAGTTTCCAGACCTGGTCCATGCCGCCAAACCCGAGCCGCACTTCGCCATGCCGCAGGCGGGATCGGCGCACGACACCTTCTGGGACTTTGCCTCGCTGATGCCCGAGATCACCCACATGCTGATGTGGGCGATGTCCGACCGCGCTATTCCGCGCAGCTATCGCACGATGCAGGGCTTCGGCGTGCATACCTATCGCTTGGTCAATGCCAAAGGGGAGTCGCGATTCGTCAAGTTCCACTGGAACCCCAAGGCCGGCACTCACTCCCTGGTGTGGGACGAGGCGGTCAAGATCTCAGGCGCGGATTCGGACTTCCATCGCCGTGATCTCTGGGAAGCCATCGAGGCGGGCGCCTACCCCGAATGGGAGTTGGGACTGCAGATCTTTACCGAAGAACAGGCCGAGGACTTCAGTTTCGACGTGCTCGACGCGACGAAGATCGTCCCCGAGGAACTCGTCCCGATCGTCCCGGTCGGCCGGTTGGTGCTGAACCGGAATCCCGACAATTTCTTCGCGGAGACCGAGCAGGTGGCGTTCTGTGTCGCGCACGTTGTCCCAGGCATCGACTTCTCGAACGACCCGCTCCTTGCCGGTCGAATTCATTCGTACGTCGACACACAGATTTCGCGTCTGGGCGGTGCCAACTTCCACGAGATCCCCATTAATGCGCCGATTGCCCAGGTTCACAACAACCAGCGGGACGGGATGCATCGTCAGGCCATCCATCGCGGCCGGGTCTCGTACGAACCCAATTCCCTCGGCGGGGGTTGTCCGTTCCAGGCCGGCGCGGCAGGCTTCGTCTCGTTTCCGGAACCTCGCGAAGAGAGCGATCACAAGGTCCGCGGGAAGGCCGAGCGGTTCGCCGATCACTACACACAGGCGACGTTGTTCTGGAACAGCCAGACCAACGTGGAAAAGCAGCACATCATCAACGCGTTCCGGTTCGAGCTGTCGCGCGTGCAAACGCCCGCGATTCGGGAGCGGATGGTATCCGGTCTGATGAATGTCGCGACGGAGCTCGCCGAAAGCGTCGCGGCGGGACTCGGTATTCGTGAGATGCCGGCGCCGATGCCGAAAGTTCTAACGCGCGACGTCACACCCGAGGTTGTGCTATCGCCGGCACTATCGCTGTCTGCGCGACCCGGTGACGGCAACATCCGGACTCGGCGAGTGGCGATCCTCGTGGCGGACGGATGTGAAGGTCAGTCGCTCCTGGCACTCGCTGATCGGTTGACCAGCGAAGGCGCTGTTCCGCGCTTCGTATCGACGACCCTCGGTTCGGTGCAACCGTCCGCGGGCGGCGAGATCGAGGTGGACGTCAGCCTGGAAGCGGCGCCGGCCGTGCTCTACGACGCATTGGTCCTTCCCGATGGCGACGAAGCGATCAGCGCACTTGACGCCGATGGACGGACGCTCGAATTCATCAAGGACCAATACCGCCATTGCAAGCCGATCCTGGTGTTCGGCGCCAGCAAGCATCTGCTCAGTGCGTGTGGGATTGATCCGACACTGCCGGACGGCCAGCCGGACACCGGACTCATCCTCGCGTCGGAGGCAAGCAAGGCGAAGGCGGATGACTTTGTCGAGGCCATTGCCAAACATCGGCATTTCGCCAGAGAAACCGATCCGCCGCGCGTCTGAGGATACGTGCATGGTGCTGATTCAGCTGCTGCTGCCGACGCAGGCAGGAGGCGCGGTAGGCGCGGCGCCGCTCGCTGAAACCCGGCGCGAGCTGGCGGAGCACTTCAACGGCCTCACGGCCTATCTTCGGTCACCGGCCAGGGGATTGTGGGTTGCACCCGATGGCCACGTTGAACAGGACGACGTCGTCATGGTGGAAGTCGTCACCGAGACATTCGACCGGACCTGGTGGCGAGCTTATACGGCCACGTTGGCGGAGCGGTTTGGACAGGAGAGCATCCATCTACGGGCCGTGCCCGTGGAGATGCTCGACGATGACGCGCGCTGAGCAATCGCGCACCCTCGTCCCGCGACTTCGGCGAACGCGTCGTCGCCTGACAGCTCATCCGCTGCTTCATTCGCGCCGGATGACGTGCGTCTCCCGATGTCCGGCGCGGTACCGGTGAGCCAACCCTTGACCATCTCGTAAAGCACGACCGGTTGAGACTTGCCGACTTCGAGAAACACAGCTGCGTGGATATCGACACCGACAAGTCGCGATCCTCGGATCGTCAGCCGTCCCGTGCCGTGGATCGCCGTCCGCTGCAAACCAGATTTTCCAATCGGGCGCGTCCAACTCCCGGATTTTTTGACGGTCGCGCGAGATCGTCGCGAGGCCGGAGACCGAAATCCATTCCCAGGACCCTTCTTTGAAAAAGGCGAGATTCACGTGGGGATCCGATTCGAGGTCTTTGAGCTTGGCGCTGCCGTCCGCCGTGACAAACAGAGGTCGGCACCCGAAGCGGGCTTCTGCGTCGCCATCGCGCGCGACTCCAGGTGACCGTCAGATCTCCTCGTCGTCATCATGGCGATCTTGATCTCCTTGATGAGCGCGTAAAGCTTGTCGAGTTCGCTATCCACAACCACCTCCAGGGGACCGCCCAATCCAGACCTCAAATACTGGCGAAACGCAGCGCTCGGATGCAGACCTATCGAATGGACCGTGAGCGTGCCGCCTCCCGCGTCGCGCGGAGAATCTCATCGAGACTGCCGTCCTTATCGACCACTTCGTAAACCCGCTCGTCGCCCCTCACGAACGGCTCGACCCGTGACGGGTTGGTCGTCGTGAGTACGAACTGATAGCCGTCCAGGACCGTTTCGCGCAGGTGCTGGAGAAATTGCCAATTCCGCTCGTAAGGGGGCGCGATGTCGTAGACGATAACGCGGGGCCGATGCGTACGGAGGAACGCCTCCAGGTCGACACTGCCGTCGCGAATGCAGTGGGTATACATGGTCACGACGAGAAACCCTGCACGCCCAGCAGGTCGCTCAACAGACCGACAGTGTCGGGACTCGTGTTAATGACGGCGACAACGTCGCGGGGATCGAGACGCGTAGGCTCTTCGTCGGCAATCGCCTTGCGTTTCTGATCGTCCACCATGGCTCCCGAGCAGACTACGCCTTTACGAATATCCTCGCCAATGAGCTACGCATTAGTGAGCTCATCGGTCGGCAGGTCTGTCGGCCGAGATCGCGACGGTGATCACCCACCGACGAAGCGGAGCGGATCGAGTGGTTGTCGATCGGACAGGGCTCGCCGGCCCATCGAACGCGTCGAGAAGCCCACCCCGAACTGAGCGCTGACTCGCTTACTTCTTCGCAGGCTCGGCCGGCGTCGGGGCCGGCATCGGTCGGTCCGAGTTGTACGTGTCGCGGTAATAGGAGCCACTTGCCATTCACCTTGTGCGACACCGACAGATAGCTCCCGCTATCGACGAGTCGCTCCCGACGCGTTCGTGGCGGTGAAGGTTCCAGACTCCCAACCGGTGTCGCCAGACACGCCGGCCGTGGAGGTGCCAGGAACCAGCTTGATGCCCGCCGCTTTCGCTCCGGCCGTGTCGGCGGTCAAGAACGCGCGTATCGCAGCGTGCCCGTTTGCCACAGGCGCATGCGGAGGCATCAGGACCGCGTCTTCCGTATAGAGCGCGACGATCTTCTCGACATCACCGGCGTTGTACGCCTCGAGCCACGAGAGGGTGGCCGCTTTGAGTGCGGCTTCGTCGGCGGCCGTATCGGCTGCAGGCGGGGCGGCCGGCGCGCATGCGCTCAACACGAGCAGGACTCCAACAACGAGGGCCAGGTTTCGTGGCACGTGTAGCTCCTTGAAGGGCAGCGTGGAAGTTTCGCTTCAGCCGGCGCATTCATAGCGCAGATGCAATCTCTCGATCGCCTGTCAGTCCTGATACATCGGCTGGCCGACTGACGCGGTTCCTACTGGCGTAACTCACGGCCATGGCGTTCGCTGACCGGCATGCGAGGCTGAATACGGACGTGCGACGTGTCGAGCGCGACTCGATGAACAGCTCACCATGGACCAGCAACCCAGGAACAGGACTACAGATTGTGCCCGAGACTGATCGTCGATTGGGAGAAACAAAAGAGTAGCGCGCTCGAGTCGTTCGAATGGACCGAACGATCCGAACGACTCGAACGATTCGAACGATTCCTATTTCGCGATTTTCCTCATATACGCTTCGAGCTTGTCGTTCTGGTCCTTCACCGTATTGAGGAACAGGCTCTCCAGCAGGTAGGCGCGGCGCGCCGCGTCGTCCATCTGATCGATCAGGTGCTTGATCTCCTTGATCATGTCCTCGAACGATCGCTCGAGCTCCTTGCGCGCCGTGACCTCCTTGTACAAGGCCTCCATCACCGCAAGCAGATCGCCGTCGAGCGCGATCTCGGCGCCGGTTGTCGTTTTGATCGTCTTCATCGCTACGCCCCGAAGCTCTTGACGGCCGACGCCTCGTCCGGGTGAATCTCGAGGAAGTTCTGCGCCCCCGTCATCGTCAGCATCGTCTCCACGCGCTTCTGCACGCCGGCCAGCTTCAGGACTCCGCCGGCGGCCGACGCCTGCCGGTACAGATCCATGAGGCAGCCGATCGTCGCGCTGTCCACGTAGGTGACCGTCGACAAGTCGAGAAGCACCTTGCGCTCGCCGTTGCCGATCAACGAGGTGATGGTGTTCGCGAACTCGCCGAGGATCGGATACATCAGGCGTGTTTCGTTCACCCGGACGATGGACACGTCCTGATTACGGGCGGTCGTGAGGTTCATGCTGCTCTCCGGCTTTCCGAGTGGCGTCCTGCTGCTCGCGCAGCTTCTGAATCTGGCGGGCGAGCTCCGTCCGCCCGCGGTTGATGCGTGACTTGACCGTGCCTTCGGGCAGGTGGAGCCTGTCCGCGATTTCCTGGTACGTCAATTCCTGGATGTCCCTGAGCATGACGGCGGTCCGCAGCGTCGGCGCCAGCTTGTCGAGCGCCTGGCGGAGCATGACCACGCGATCCGCGCGCTCGAGGCGCGTGTCGGCGGGCAGGTCGGTCGAGACCGGATGCAGCTCCGACGCATCAACGTCGCGGCTGATCGTCTCCCGTTCCTTGCGGACGCTGCGATAGTGGTCGATGCACAGATTGCGGCTGACGCTGATCAGCCATGTCTGAAAGTTGGCGCGGCGATCGAAGGTATCGAGCGACTTGTACAGCTTCAGGAAGACGTCCTGAGTCAGATCCTCGGCCATGTCGTGCCGGCCGACGAACTTGTACGCGACGTTGAAGACCTTGCGCCAGTACAGGCGGACGATCGTTTCCCAGGCGGCCTGATCGCCGCTGAGGCATCGCTCGATCACCTCGTCTGACGCGAGCGGCTGTGCGGGCTTGGCGTCGAACGACATCGCTAGCGAGGCGTCGCCGCGGATTCGGCGAAAAAAGGTGGGAATGCGCGCATGATAACATGCGATTCTTCCGTGCAACTACCGTTTCAGCCAGGCGCACACGGTCTCGCGTGCGACGGCGTCAGCATTCAATCGATCATCGCGAGCGTCGGCACACCGGCGTACATCTACAGTGCACGCGCGATTCGCGACGCCTACAGCGCGATTGACTCCGCGTTCAGCGAGTATCCGCACGCGATCCACTACGCGCTCAAGGCCAACTCGACCCTCGGGATCGTCCGCGTGCTGCGGGCGCTCGGCAGCCGCGCCGACGCCAACTCGGGCGGCGAGATCCAGGTATCGCTGCGCGCCGGTTTCGAGCCGCGCGACATCGTCTTTACCGGCGTCGGCAAGACCGCTGACGAGCTGGAGCACGCGATCGCCATTGACGTGGGTGCGATCAATGCGGAATCCGCCGGCGAGCTCGATCGCATCGCCGCCCGTGCGCGCGCGGCAGGCCGTGTGGCGCGCGTGGCGCTGCGCGTCAACCCGGATATCGACGCGCAAAGCCACCCGAACATCTCGACCGGACTGCGCAGCAACAAGTTCGGTGTCGCGCTTCAGGATGCGCGCGCCGTGTATCGCGAGCGGCGCGGCGTGGAGAGCCTCCGCTTCGTCGGCGTGCACATTCATATCGGCTCCCAGATCACGACGGCCGAACCGCTGCGACGCGCCGCGGCGGCGCTGACGTCGCTCGCCCTTGAATTGCGAGACGATGGCGTTCCGCTGGAGCACGTCGATCTGGGCGGCGGGCTTGGCATCGCCTACGAAGGCCGGCCGATGATCTCGCCCACGGAATACGCGGCGGCGGTGCTGCCCGAACTGCGCCGCGCCAATATTCCGGTTGTCCTCGAGCCAGGGAGGGCGGTGGTTGGTCATTCGGGCGCGCTGGTTGCCCGGGTCGTTGACGTCAAACAGTACCCGGACGGCCGCCGGTTCGCGGTGCTCGATGCGGGCATGACCGAGTTGATCCGGCCGGCGTTATACGGCTCCTTCCATCGCATTCTCCCGGTGGCGCCGCGCCAGACCTCGGAGAAGCCGTGGGACATCGTCGGCCCGATCTGCGAGAGCAGCGACGTGTTTGCAAGCGAGCGGCTGCTGCCGGATCTGGACGTCGATGATCTGCTCGCGATCCTCGACACGGGCGCCTACGGCGCGGTGATGGCCTCCAACTACAACCGCCGGATGCTGGCCCCGGAGGTCCTCGTGGACGGCGACGGCTGGTCGGTCATCCGGCGCCGGCAGACCGTCGACGATGTGCTGGCGCTGGAGAGGTAGGCAAAGGTCGTGATGCGCGGCCTGCTCATCGCCTTCGAGGGGCTCGACCAGAGCGGCAAGCAGACGCAGGCCGAGCTGCTGCGCGATCGTGTCGTCTCTGCAAACCGCCTCGTACGGCTGCTTTCGTTCCCCGCCTACGACACGGCGATCGGCGCTGAGATCGGCCGCGCGCTGCAGGGCGATCGCGATTACGGCCCCGATGTCATGCAGCTGCTCTACGTGGCGAATCGGTACGAGTGGAAGCCGCAGATAGAGTTCGAGCTGGAACGCGGCACGGTCCTCATCTGCGACCGCTACCTCGCGTCCAGCATTGCCTACGGGGAAGCGCAGGGGCTCGAGCCGGCGTGGCTGGCGGAGATGCAGAAACATCTGCCGCAGCCCGATATCACCTTCCTCCTCGACATCAATCCGGACGTGTCTGCCAGGCGGAAGACGGCCGATCGCGACAAGTACGAGCGCGACCTGGCGCTGCTCGGCCGTGTCCGCGCCAGCTACATGCGTCAGGCACAGGCCGGCTGGACGACGCTCGACGCCAATCGCGAGCGGGAGGCCGTCGCCGAGGATGTCTGGAAAGTCGTCGAGTGGTCGTTAGCGTCAGCGTGAAAGGCCGACCTAAAGGTCGGCCTCTACCGGACGAACGATCGCCGGATTGTCCGACCGCGAAGCTGCCCGATCACACTGGTAGAGGCCGACCTTCAGGTCGGCCTTTCAGCACACGCCTCTACGCGCGGGCCAGCGTAACGACGCGCACTTCGCGTGCGCCAGCTTCCGTCAACACGTCCGCACACGCGTTCGACGTCGCTCCTGTCGTCATCACGTCATCAACCAGCACGACAACCTGATCGGCGATGAAGCGGGTTCGTGTCTCGCGGCGAGAGGACCGGCGACAGGTGGAAGGCGCCGCGCACGTTGCGCCGGCGTTCAGCAGCGGTCAGGCCGGTCTGCGACGCGGTTGGCCGGATGCGCCAGACCGCGTGCACGACGGGGAGGTCGAGATGCGCCGCGAGGTCGGCGGCCTGATTGAATCCGCGCCGGAGCCGCCGCCACACAAACAGCGGCACGGGCACGACGCAGCGGGCGTCCGCCAGCGCCGCATGATGCCGCTCACGCAGCAGCGCTGCCAGCGGCCGCGCGAGCGAGCGGCGCCCTTCGTACTTCAACCCGTGAATGATTTCCCGCAGTGCGCCGGTGTAGCGGCCATCAGCCGCGCGCGTGTCTTCCCAGCACCGCGGGCATACGGGGCCGCCGAGCGGTGACTCCAGCGCACAGCGGCAGGAGACGCAGCGCGGCGCCAGGAACGCGGCGAGCAGGGCGTCGCCGCTCAGCGTCAGCGCATTAAGCAGCGCCCTTCCCATCCCGCTACCCGCCTTCGCCTTCGGCTTCGGCGAGGCAGGCTCCTTTGCACCCATTGCACCTCGCACACTTTGCACCCCTCGCACCGACCGCGAAGTCTCATCGCACCCCTTGCACCCTCTAGGTGTCGTCATCCCCGACTTCGTGCCGCACCGCATTGCCCCACAGGCGCTCGAGCCCGTAGAACGCGCGGCAGTCGCGGCTGAAGACATGGACGACGAAGTTGAAGTAGTCGAGCAGGATCCATTCGGATCGATCGATGCCCTCCGTCAGCGTCGGCCGTTCACCGAGGTCGCGCTTGAGCGTGTCGCGCACTCCATCGGCGATCGCCACGATCTGGCGCGTGTTGCCGCCGGTGCAGATCACGAAGAAGTCGGTGAACCCACCGGCCTTTCGCAGGTCGAGCACGACGACGTCCTCGGCCTTCTTGTCGAGCGCCGCTTGCACGGCACCGGCAATCACCGGTGGAAACTTCGCTCGCGGCCGTGGTACCCGTGCCGTCGCCGTTCGCGTGCTCGTGCGTGCCGTGGGGCGTACCGTCGGGCGGACGTTGGGCGGACACTGTCAGGTCCGCCTGCCGCTCGTGCTCTATCCGTGGGTGCGTTCCGTTTGGCCATGCAAATCGTTTACCGCTGAGGACTCGTAGAGTCGGTGGGTCAGGATGTATCGCGCGACGGACGGCGGTACCAGGCCGTCGATTGGACGTCCCGCCGCGAGCCGCGCCCGGATGTCGGTCGCAGAAATATCCGGCGTATCCGCGTGAATCATGTGAACGCCGGTCGGAGTCGGTTCGGCGGCTTTCAGCGTCGCTCCTGGTCTGGTCATGACAGCAAATTGCGCGTACTCGAGAACGGCCGGGAAGTCATACCAGGTGGCAATTTCTGCAAACGCATCGGCGCCGAGAATGAAGAAAATCTGCGACGGCTGCCACCC
This sequence comes from uncultured Acidobacteriota bacterium, assembly GCA_963793705.1. Taxonomy (GTDB): domain Bacteria; phylum Acidobacteriota; class Vicinamibacteria; order Vicinamibacterales; family UBA2999; genus Gp6-AA40. The sequence goes on from CAWCBC010000003.1 coordinate 54,535, forward strand.
GTCCGCATGCAGCGCACGGAGCGTATGCGCGGTATACGACGGCCCCGGCCTGGTCAGCTCCATGTCGGACAGTTGCCAGTTCGGCCGGCCGTCGATGGCGAGTGCAGCGAGCGCGAACCGGTGAAACGTGCTTGCCCTGGGATCGAGACGATGCGGCGGATCGTGCGACGGGATGACGAGAATCTCGTCCAGCGTCAATGCCGCTTCCGCCGCTTCGCCCGCTCGAAGGTGTCCGTAATGAATCGGGTCGAACGTTCCGCCCAGCACGCCGAGGCGACGAGGCGCGGTCATGACTTGCGGCGGACGCGTGCGGCGCGTCGTTCGGCCCCGAGCAGATCGGCCGGCTCTTCTTCACCCGTCGTGTCCGCCAGCGTGTTGTCCGCCAGCGTCGTGTCCGGCTTCAGGCGGACCCCCGCCGCGATCTCCTTCCACGCCGCCTCGAGCAGCGCGTCCACGCCCTCGCCCGTCGCGCCGGAGATCTTCAGGAACGTCAGCTTGCGTTTCTTGACGTGACGTTCCAGTGCCTTGACGCGCTCGGGATCGTCAACCGCGTCCATCTTGTTGGCGGCCACGATCTGCGGCTTGGCCGCGACGGCGGGTGAGAAGAGCCGCAGCTCGTCGAGGATCGTGTCGAAGTCCTCGACCGGATCGCGTCCCAGACGCGCCAGAGACGTCAACCAGATGGACGAGCACCTTCGTCCGCTCGATATGGCGAAGGAACTGGTGGCCAAGGCCGTGGCCTTCGTGCGCGCCCTTCAGGAGCCCAGGCAGGTCTGCGACGACGAAGCTGCGATCGTCGCCCAGGCGTGACCACTCCCAGATTGGGCTGAAGCGTGGTGAACGGGTAATTGGCGATCTTGGGACGCGCCGCGGAGATCCGCGAGATCAGCGTGGACTTGCCGGCGTTCGGAAATCCAATCAGCCCGACGTCGGCAATCAGCTTCAGCTGCAGCTGCAGCTGTTTCTCCTCGCCGTCTTGTCCCGGCTCGGTCCGGCGCGGCGCGCGATTGGTGGAGGAGACGAAGCGCGCATTCCCCCGACCGCCGCGCCCGCCCTTGGCGATGAGCACGCGCTGGCCTTCCTCCGCGAGATCCTCGACCAGTCGGAGGTTGCCCTCTGCGTCCTTTTCGTAGACCAGCGTGCCGATCGGCACGCCAATCTCGAGATCCTCCGCCGTCTCGCCGGTGCGGTTCGACCCCTGGCCATTCTGGCCGCGGCGTGCCTTGAACTCGGGATGAAATCGGAAGTCGACGAGCGTGTTCTTGGTGGGCGTCGCGACGATGTAGACCGAGCCGCCGTGGCCGCCGTCCCCGCCGTCGGGGCCGCCGCGCGGGATGAACTTTTCGCGGCGGAAGCTCAGACAGCCGCCGCCACCCGAGCCTGCCAGGACGTGAATGTCGACTTCGTCGACGAACATGGGCTATCGGCAAGGGCTAGCCCGATCTTACTGGGAATCACGCTGATCCGGCGGCCGTGCTTGCCGTGGTCTTCGAAGCGGACCTTGCCGTCGACCTTTGCGAAGAGCGTGTGATCCTTGCCGAGCCCGACGTTGAGACCCGGGTCGAACCGGCGACCCTTCTGACGGACCAGGATCGAGCCGCCTGTGACGACATTGCCGTCGTGACGCTTCACGCCGAGCCGCTGCGAATTACTGTCGCGGCCGTTGCGTGAGCTGCCTTGACCTTTTTTATGAGCCATGTTGATCGTTGAAATCGTAGGGCGCCCCTTCAGGGGTGCCATCATCAAGCTGAATATCGGTGATGCGCACGCGGGTCAGGAAGCTGCGGTGGCCGCGCGTCTTGCGGAACCCCTTGCGGCGCTTCTTCTTGAACACGCGGATCTTGGGACCGCGCGCCTCGCCGTCCACCACGCCGAGCACCATGGCGTTGGCGACGAACGGCGCACCGGCGACGATGTCTCCGGCGTCCTTTTCGACCAGCAGCACCTGTTCGAACTTGAACTCGGTGCCCTTTTCGCCGGGGACGCCGTCGATCTCGACGACAGCGCCGGGCGTTACCTTGACCTGCCGGCCTCTGGTCTGAACAATCGCGTACACGGTCTACCTCGAAGAAAGTGGGCTGAACAAAGGACTTAGCTTAACAGACGCCGGGCCGAAGTGGCAAGGATCGGCGCGTTTTGGCAAAGAACTCAGTTCAGCAGGATACGGGTGCCCTTAATCTTCTGGCTGCTGAGCGTGGCCAGGAAGTTCGGAATGAGCTTGTCCATCAGCTCGAAGTAGGACGAGAGCGCCGGCGTCTGGCGGTTCGCGTCGTACAGGATGGACTCGGTGAAGTTCTGCGAGTGGAGCGTCGCGCCGGTGCGGCCGTCGATGAAGACGAACCGGCCGGTCAGTCCGAACCCTTTCCGTTCGACGAGCCGCTTCTCCGCCACCGTGCGCCGCCGGCCGAGCGTGTCGAACACCTCCTGCTCGCGCTGCTGCATCTGCGTCTGCTGGCGCGACGTGAACATCACCGTTCCCGTCACAATCAGCGGCTGCTGATACTCTTCGCCGACCTTCTTCCAGTAACCGGCGTCTCCGAAGACATGCTCGTACTGGTCAAGGTCCTTGTCGTCCTTGATCGGGTTGGGCAGCGGTGCGCCGGCGTCCTTGCGATCGCTCGCGGCGACGTCCATCAGCGGCAGCACGTCGGCGTCGATCACGCGCAGCTCCGACTTGGTGCGAAGCTGGCTTCGCAGCAGGCGCGTCGTCTCGAGGTTTCCGTCCACGTCGTCGGTCCCACCCGCCAGAAATCCGGCGACGAGCACGCGCTGAAACGCGCCGACGTCGAGCTTGGCGCGGATCGGCGTTTCGATCGGCAGTTCGTAATAGTTCGTGCAGGCCGCACCGACGACGGCCGCGAGGCTCACGATCGTCCTACTTAGTCGTGCGGTCATTGATTTCTTTGAACAGCTCGTAGTTCTGTTTGATGTATGCGTTGTTGGGATTGAGCTCCAACGCCTTCTCGTACGCGTTCCGCGCCTTCTCGAACTCGCCCTGTTGCTCGTAGCCGATCGCCAGGTTGTTGTACGCCGGCGCGTAGGTCGGGTCGAGCTTCACGGCCCGTTCCCAGTGCGCCAGCGCCTCGCGCCACAGCCCCAGCTGCGCGACGCGAATCCCGAACTGCACCTGCGTTTTCGCGTCGTCACGGTCATTAGCAGACGCAGGCGCGACAGCGGGCGCCGCGACCAAGCTGACCAGGAGCAATGCCCCGATGACCGCCCGAACTTGCACCGCCCTAAAGTGCACTGTGGCCTCACTATAGTCACGCCCTCGCGAGGGGTGCAAGGCAGTGACAGATAAGTAGTTTATCCCGGAGCCGCGACACCTCACCTATAATCAGAAATCGAGCCGGGTGCTCCAGGTGGCGTGTCCTCCTGGGCTCCGGCTTTTTGTATTTCCGGAGACTAGGGTGTCCTAGAGCAGCGACGCGCGCCACCTGACTCATCGCTGGGAGCATCCATGACCCTCGATCAGGCGGTTGCCCTCTCGTTACTCGACGACCTCCCACGGGTGGGCCTCACCGCCCGTCTCCTCGAATCCGATCCCGAGCTCGTGGAGCTGGCCGCGCCGCTCCTCGATCGTGCGCGTGCCGAACGTCTGCGTGCCGCCGAAGCGGGAATCAACGTGCTGGCGTGGAACGACCCTTCAATGCCGATGCCATTGATGGCGATCAGCGACGCCCCGCCCGTGCTCTGGTATCGCGGCACGCTCGAATGCCTCAATCAGCCTGTCGTCGCCATTGTCGGCTCACGCGCCGCATCGGCCGTGGCACTGGAAACGGCACGGCGGCTCGCGACCGACCTGGCGTCACGCGGCATCACGGTTGTGAGCGGCCTGGCGCGAGGCGTGGATTCGGCGGCCCATCGCGGAGCGCTGGATACCGGGAAAACGATTGCCGTGCTCGGATCCGGCGTCGATCGTGTCTATCCTCACGAGCACATCGAGCTGGCCGATCGCATCGCCGCAGCGGGTTCGTCGTCAGCGAGTACCCGCCGGGCACGCCGCCGCTCGCGTTTCATTTCCCGATGCGCAACCGGCTGATCAGTGGGCTGTCGCGAGCGGTGGTCGTGATCGAAGCGTCGGACAAATCTGGTTCACTGATCACGGCCGGCTGTGCCGCCGAGCAGGGTCGCGACGTCATGGCCGTGCCGGGAAACGTGCTGAGCGGCCGGAACAAGGGCGGCCATGCGCTGCATCCGCGACGGAGCAAAGATTGTCGAGTGTGCCGACGATATCGTGGCCGAGCTCGGTCTTGCCCCGGCCGCGCAGATCGACGCAGCCGCGGAAGCAAGTGGCAACGGATCAACAAGTTCCGAGGATCCAGTGCTGCGGCGGATGGATGCGGCATGTGCCTACGATCTGGATGCGCTCGCGGCCGCATGCGGCCTCGATGCACCGCGGCTGTTGCCGCATCTTGCCGATCTCGAATTGCGCGGGTCTCGTCCGCCGCGTCGGAGGCGGGCGTTTCATGCGCCAGTAACGTCGTGTTAGTGTGAATTCGTTTTGAAGGTGATTCCGCGTCGTAATGGCTAAACCGCTCATCATCGTCGAGTCGCCCGCGAAGGCGAAGACGCTCGGCCGCTTCCTCGGCAACAAGTACCGGGTCGAGGCGAGCTTCGGGCATATTCGTGATCTGCCGGAGTCGGCCGCCGAAGTCCCCAAGGAAATAAAGGAGAAGGACTGGGGACGGCTCGGCGTCGATGTCGATCAGGACTTCACGCCCTACTACGTCGTTCCCGGCGACAAGAAGAAACAGGTGGCGCACCTGAAAGTCGCCGTCAAGGAAGCGTCGGAGCTGCTGCTGGCGACGGACCCTGACCGCGAGGGCGAGTCGATCAGTTGGCACCTCGCGCAGGTGCTGAAGACGAAGATTCCGATCCGCCGCATCGTCTTCCACGAAATCACCGAAGAAGCCGTGAAGGAGGCGCTCGCAAACCCGGGCGACGTGAACGAGAACCTCGTTCGCGCGCAGGAGAGCCGGCGCATCCTCGACCGCCTGTACGGCTACACGCTGTCGCCCGTGCTGTGGAAGAAGGTGCAGACGGGTCTGAGCGCCGGGCGCGTGCAGAGCGTGGCCGTTCGGCTGATCGTCGAGCGCGAGGAAGAACGCCGCGCGTTCCGCACGGCGGTCTACTGGGACCTCGAAGCCACGCTCAAGGGTGAAGGCCGCGAATTCATCGCCACGCTGGTCAAAGTCGGCGACCAGCGCATTGCCAGCGGCAAGGATTTCGATCCGCAGACCGGCGCGCTGAAGAACGCCAACGCGCGGCTGCTCGACGAACCGACCACGCGGGCCCTGCTCGATGCGATGCGGGCGAACATTCCGTGGACGGTGACGTCCGTCGAGCAGAAACCCGGCGTCGAGCGGCCGGCGCCGCCGTTCACGACGTCCACGCTGACGCAGGAGGCAAGCCGCAAGCTGGGGTTTGCCACCGAACGCACGATGCAGATTGCGCAGCGGCTGTTTCAGGGCGTGGATTCCGTGGATAGCCAGGGCGGGTTGATTAGCTATCACCGCACCGACTCCACGACCCTGTCGGACAAGGCGCTGCAGGAATCGGCGCGTGTCATCCGCGACATGTTCGGGCCGGAGTACCACGACGGGCCGCGGCGCTATCAGACGCGCGTCAAGAACGCCCAGGAAGCGCACGAGGCGATCAGGCCGACGAACTTCAATCTGACGCCGAGCCAGCTCGAAGGCGTGCTCGACATCGACGAGCAGAGGATTTACGAGCTGATCTGGAAGCGCACGATGGCGTCGCAGATGGTTGACGCGCGAGTGCTCCGGACGTCGGTCGAGATTTCCGCGAAGGCATCGAACGGCGAGACCGCCACGCTGACCGCGAGCGGCAAGGCGATTGAGTTCGCCGGCTTCCGCCGTGCCTACGTCGAAGGCAGCGACGATCCCGCCGCGGAGCTCGAGGAACAGGAAGCGATTCTGCCGAAGTGCCAGGTCGGCGATCAGATCCACGCGGACGTCGGACAGCGGTGCCGAACACGCGATTGCGCTCGTCGGCATCGAGCCGAAGCGCCACGACACGTCGCCTCCTGCGCGATTCACCGAGGCGTCGCTGATCAAGGAGCTCGAGCGTCTTGGTATCGGGCGTCCGTCCACCTACGCGCCGACCATCGCGACGATCGTCCGTCGCGGCTACGTGTTCCGCCAGAGCAAGGCGCTGGTTCCCAGCTTCACCGCCTTCGCCGTGACGAAGCTCCTGCGCGATCACTTCGGCGACTTCGTGGAATCCGATTTCACCGCGGAGATGGAAGAGGACCTCGACGAGATCTCGCGCGGCGAGCGCGAGTCGGGCGAGTTCCTGAAGCAGTTCTATTTCGGCACCAAGAAGCATCGCGGGCTGTTGCCCGCCGCCGAGAAGGGCGCCGAGAAGGCCGACTATCCGCTGCTGGACCTCGGCGTCGACGCTGAGAGCGGGGAAACCGTTCGCGTCCGCATCGGACGCTTCGGTCCGTTCATCCAGGTTGGCGAAGGTGGGCCCGGTCGGACGGCATCGCTGCCCGAGGAGGTGGCGCCCGCCGACATGTCGGTCGAGAAGGCGATGGAGCTGGTGCGCGCCAAGGCGGAAGGGCCGCGCACGCTTGGCGCCGATCCGGCAACCGGCCAGAACGTCTACGTGATGAACGGCCGCTATGGCGCCTACGTCCAGCTTGGAGAAACACCAGAACCGCCAGCGAAGAAGAAGCGCGGTCAGGTGGTGGAGAAGCCGAAGCGCTCGTCGCTGCAGGCCGGCATGACCGAATCGACGGTCACGCTGGAAGAGGCGCTCAAGCTGCTGTCTCTGCCACGCGTCGTCGGCGTACACCCTGACGACAACGAGCCGATCGCCACCAACTTCGGCCGGTTCGGGCCGTACGTGAAACACGGCGACGAGTTCCGCTCGCTCGAGTCCGACGACGACGTGTTTACGATCTCGTTCGATGCGGCGCTGGCCCTGATCCGTGCGCCCAAGCAGTCCAAACGTCGTCAATCGGCGGCAAAAACGGTGATCAAGGAGCTGTCGAAAGACGGCTTGACCCTCAAGCTGCTGTCCGGCCGGTACGGTCCGTATGTCACCGACGGAAGCCTCAACGCGTCGCTGCCGAAGACGATGAATCCGGAAGCGCTGACCTACGAGCAGGCGATCGAACTGTTGGCGGCACGGAAGGACGCTGCGCCGAGCCCGCGACGCGGTGGTTCAAGCGTCGAGCAGTGAAGAGCGCGCGGCGCGAAACCCCGGGCCGCAAAGCCGCCAGGCGCAAGGCTGACGTCCGGCTAAGCTCATGCCTGGACCATGCCCTTCGGCCTTAGGCCTTCAGCCTGGACCTGACAGAGCCGATGATTCACATCATCGGAGGGGGACTCGCCGGCTCAGAAGCTGCCTGGCAGGCTGCCTCGCGCGGCGTGCGCGTCGTCCTTCACGAGATGCGGCCGGTTCGCCCGACCGCGGTTCACAAGACCGATCGCCTCGCCGAGCTCGTCTGCTCCAACTCATTTCGCGGCGACAAGCTGGATAACGCCGTCGGGCTGCTGAAGGAAGAGATGCGGCGGCTCGGCTCGCTCGTCATGCGCGCCGCCGACGCGCATCGGGTTCCGGCGGGCGCGGCGCTGGCCGTCGATCGCGAGCAGTTCTCCGAGGCGATCACGCGGGCCATCGCGGAGCAGCCGCTGATCACCGTCGCCCGCGAGGAGATCACGCGGATTCCGGACGACCCCGCGATGTTTCCGCTGGTGATCGCGACCGGTCCGCTCACGTCCGAGTCGTTGTCCGCGGACATTG
>CAWCBC010000004.1:0-220000 GCA_963793705.1 uncultured Acidobacteriota bacterium
GGTCGGCGGCCGCCGCTGATTCGGGCCGATACGGTTGCCTGCCGTATCCCGCCGACCTAATGTCGCCGCGATTGTGCAGCGCCGCGAGCCTTGAATGACATCTCCCAAAATTCTCGCCGTCGGCGGCGCGCATATCGACCGTCGCGGGCAGATGACTGGTCCCTTTGTGCCCGGCGCATCCATCCCCGGCACAATGCGCGAGGATGTCGGCGGTGGCGCCTTCAATGCGCTCAGGACCGCCGCCCAGCGCGGCGCGAGGGGAGCGATCATGTCAATGCGCGGGGGCGACCCGGCCGGCGACACGGTCGCGCGAGCGATCGCGAAAGCCGGCATCCTCGACCTCTCCGCCGTGTTCCTTGACCGCGCGACGCCAAGCTACACGGCGCTGCTCGACAGCGAGGGCGACGTAGTGGCCGCACTGGCCGACATGCAGCTCTACGAGATCGCGTTCCCGAAGCAGATCAGGCGGGCGAAGCTGCGCGAGGAGATCGCGGCGGCCGACGCCATCTTCTGCGACGCCAACATCCCGGCCGCCGGGCTGCAGCGGCTGGCGCCGCTCGCCGCTGGCAAGCCGATCTTCGCCATCGCAATCTCGCCCGCCAAGGCGGTGCGGCTGACGGAAACCCTGCCTGCCCTCTCCTGCCTCTACATGAACTGGCGCGAGGCGGCGGCGCTCGCCGGCATGGGCGGCGACGATCCGGTCGAGGCGATCGTCGAAAGGCTGCGGGCGCTCGGCCTTGCCCGCGGGGTCATCACGCAGGGCAGCCGTCAGGTGATCGGCTTCGAGCCCTCCGGCGTGATCGACGTCTGGCCGCCGGCGCCGCGAAAAATTGCCGACGTCACCGGCGCGGGAGATGCGCTGGCCGGTGCGATGACGGTCGCGCTGCTCAACCGAGCGCCGTTCGGCGAGGCGTTGCGCGAGGGAATGGCGGCGGCGTTGCTCGCGGTCGAGAGCCCGACGTCCGTGCCGGACCTGTCGAAGCGCGCCTTCGCCGAGGCGCTGGCCCTTGTGCCGGATGCCGCGGAAATGCGATGAGGGCGCATTCCGGAGATGCCATGACGCCCCAGACAGCCCGCCCCTATATTGACATGCACAAACCTGTGGCCGAAGCGCTCGCGGCCGGCCGGCCGGTCGTCGCGCTCGAGAGCACGATCATCACGCACGGCATGCCCTATCCTGAAAACAGCGTGATGGCAGCCAACGTCGAGAAGATCGTCGCCCAGGAAGGCGCCGTCCCTGCCACCATCGCCGTCGTCGGCGGCAGGATCAAGATCGGCCTGTCCGACGGCGAGCGGGAGTTGCTGGCCGTGGCGACCGGTGCGATGAAGCTGTCGCGCGCCGACCTCGCCTTCGCGGTGGCCGAGGGCCGCACCGGCGGGACGACGGTCGCCGCGACCATGATCGCTGCACACATGGCCGGCATCAAGGTGTTCGCGACCGGCGGCATCGGCGGCGTGCACAAGGGCGCGGAGCAGAGCTTCGACATCTCGGCCGATCTCGACGAGCTGGCGCGGACGCCTGTCATCGTCGTCTCGGCTGGAGCGAAGGCGATCCTCGACATCGAGAAGACGCTGGAGGTGCTGGAAACGCGCGGGGTGCCGGTCGTGGCGGTCGGGTCCGACGTGATGCCGGCCTTCTGGTCCAGGCTGTCGCCCTATCCTGCGCCGCTGAGGGTCGACGACCCGGAAGCGATAGCCAGGCTCTTCTCGACGCGGCGGGCGTTGGGCTTGGAGGGCGGCATGCTGATTGCCAATCCGGTGCCCGAGAGCGATGAGATACCGGCCGACGTGATGGCCTCCTATATCGCGGCAGCGCATCGGGCAGCGCATGAACAGAAGGTCGTGGGCAAGGCGGTGACGCCGTTCCTGCTCGCCAAGCTGCTGGAAGTCACCAACGGCGCGAGCCTCAAGACTAACATCGCGCTGGTCGAGAACAATGCGCGGCTGGCAGCCAGGATCGCGAAGGCGTTGTAGCGTTTATTTGGCCGAACGGACGCCTGCCTCGTAGGCCTTGCGCGCCCAGGGGGACATCTCGTCGGCGCTGTCGGCAGCACCATCGGGCAGCGTCCAATAGGGCATGGCGACCGATTTGCCATGGCGCGAGTGAACGTAGGTCCATTGCTTTGCGCCCGCCGCCTCATAGTCGGGCGCCACGATCTTGTCGCCCTTCAGCATCAGCTCGCCGCGCAGCTCAACGGCGATGATGACACCGTCGAAATAGATGCCCTTGCCGCCGAACATGCGGCGGATCGACACCGGCCCGAGGCCAGCGAAGAGATCGGATATGGCGTCGGCGTCCATCTGCCCGATTATGTCAGCAGTCGGGACCGCTGTCATTGCCGCGCTGCCGGCCAGCGCCATATCCTCCTGACATCAACGGAGCATCTTCCATGCCGGTCCTGCTGAAAGGTTCGTGCCGCTGCGGCGCGGTCAGTTTCGAAGTCGAGAGCCATACACCCGCGCCCTTCATGCTCTGCTACTGCTCTATCTGCAGAAAACAGCAGGGCGGCGGCGGTTACGCGATCAACCTCGGCGGCGTCTACGAAACAATGAAGATCAAGGGCAAGCGCAGCATCGGCGTCTACCAGGCCGAGATCGAGGACGACGAGCGGACCCGGTGCGAGGTTTCGACCGGCGAACGCAACTACTGCAAGAAGTGCGGCTCGGCGCTGTGGCTATATGATCCGACCTGGCCGGAGCTGGTGCATCCCTTCGCCTCGGCGATCGACAGCGAGCTGCCGAAACCCAGGGAACGGGTCCACATCATGCTGAAATATCGGGCGTCCTGGGTAGAGCCGAAATCCGCAAGGGGGACAAGAAATTCGACGTCTATCCGGAGGAGTTGATCGCCGACTGGCATAAGCGGACGAAGATGTGGGTGGATTGACGCGTCTGCTTCAAACCCCTTTCCGCCTCGGTCCTTCGGACCTCGACACCTCTCCCCTAAAAGGGAGGCGAGGAAGGGCGCCGAGCTACGCCGCGCCCGCGCGGGCTTCGGCAAGCGCCTTGAGGTCGGCGGGCTTGAGTTCGACGGACTCGCCGCAGCCGCAGGCCGAGCTCTGATTGGGGTTGCGGAAGGTGAAGCCGGTGCGCAGCGTCGTCTGCTCGAAATCCATCTCGGTGCCGAACAGGAAAAGTGCCGCTTCCGGCGCGACATAGACATGCGCGCCGTCGCGCTCGATGTGGTCGTCCTTGGGATTGGGCTCGGTCACGAGGTCGACCGTATATTCCATGCCGGCGCAGCCGCCCTTCTTGATGCCGAGCCGCACGCCTTTCGCGTTTTCACGCGTGGCCATGATCTCGCTGACGCGCACTGCTGCCGCGTCGGTCATCGTGATGACGGCAAAGCGTCCCATATTTCCAGGCTCCATGCCATGCAGGTTCAAGGCCTGCCGGATGCGTTCTCATAGCTTAAGATGGTGAAGATTCCCACCCCCTGCAAGCCCGTGATCGGCCGCAACATTCTTCACATCTGCGGAACCGTTCCAACCGACAGCGGTTGTGGCACATCAAATCAAGGAGGTTGAAATGATTTTCCGAAGCACGATTGCCGCGACTTTCCTACTCGCTGGAACCGCTTTTGCGGCTGCCCAGACCATCGTGGTCACGCCCGAACAGGAAACCGTGGTCCGAGAATATGTGAAAACCAACCCGGTCGTGGTCGATCGTCCGTCCAACTTTGAGCTGGTGGTCGGCGCCATCATACCGGATATTCTCAAGCCGGGCGAACTTGCCGAGAACAGGCTGCCGACCAAGTATCAATATGTCGTCATGGACGGCCGCACCGTGCTGATCGAACCGGAAACCCGCAGGGTCGTGCACATCATCGACTGAATGCGCAGCGCGTCCTGAGAAGAGAAATTATGGATCGGGACGCGTTCGGGTGTGTTGAGATTCAGTCAGGCCCAGGCGAAACCTGAATCTCAACGCACCCTAATACCATCCCACCGCGACCTGCGCTTCTTCCGACATGCGGTCGGGGGTCCAGGGCGGGTCGAAGACCATGTCGACCTCGACGTCGGACACGCCTTCGACCGTGCCGACGGCGTTCTGCACCCAACCCGGCATTTCGCCGGCGACGGGGCAGCCGGGCGCGGTCAGCGTCATCTTGATCTTGACGGTGCGGTCGTCCTCGATGTCGATCTTGTAGATCAGGCCGAGCTCGTAGATGTCGGCCGGGATCTCGGGATCGTAGACAGTCTTCAGCGCCGAAACGATGTCGTCGGTGATGCGCGCCAGTTCGTCGGCGGGGATCGCTGACGCCTGGGCCGGACCGTAGATTCCGCCGAAGCGGCAGCGTCAGCCGGAGCCGCCACAGGGGCGTCTGCTATTTCGGTCGTGACCTTTGCGTCTTCCATCGTCATCACCCGAAGAATTTTCGCGCTTTTTCCAGCGCCTCGACCAGAGCATCCACCTCGGCGCGCGTATTATACATGCCGAAGCTTGCCCTGCATGTGGATGTCACGCCAAAGCGTTTCAACAGCGGCTGGGCGCAATGCGTGCCGGCGCGGACCGCCACGCCCTGCCGGTCGATCACCATCGACACGTCATGCGCATGGATGCCCTGCAACTCGAAGGAGACGATAGCGCCCTTGTCAGGCGCGTCGCCGAAGATGCGCAGCGAGTTGATCGAGCGCAGCCGCTCGTGAGCATAATCCTTGAGGTCGGCCTCGTGCGCGGCGATCCGGTCGCGGCCGATCTTCTCCATATATTCAAGTGCGGCGCCCAGCCCGATCGCCTGCACGATCGGCGGCGTGCCTGCCTCGAAGCGGTGCGGCGGATCGTTGTAGGTGACGTTTTCCTCCGTCACCTCCTCGATCATCTCGCCGCCGCCCATGAAGGGCCGCATGCGCTCGAGCATCTCCGTCTTGCCGTAGAGCACGCCGATGCCGGAGGGGCCGTAGACCTTGTGGCCGGTGAAGACGAAGAAGTCGCAGCCGAGGTCCTGCACGTCGATCGGCATGTGCACGGCGCTCTGGCTGCCGTCGACCAGCACGGGGATGTTCTTCGCGTGCGCGATCTCGACGATCTCTTTGATCGGCGTCACGGTGCCCAGCGCGTTGGACATCTGGGTGATGGCGACGAGCTTCGTGCGTGATGTCAGCCGCTTCTCGAATTCCTCGATGTGGAAGACGCCGAGATCGTCGACCGGCACCCAGACCAGCTTGGCGCCCTGGCGTTCCCGGATGAAATGCCAAGGCACGATATTGGAGTGGTGCTCCATGATCGAGATCAGAATCTCGTCGCCCGCGCCGATGTTGGGCATGCCGAAGCCATAGGCGACGGTGTTGATCGCGGCGGTGGTGTTGGAGGTGAAGACGATGTTGTCGGTGCTTGGAGCGTTGAGGAAGCTTCTGCACCGTGCTTCCGCGCCTTTTCATAGGCATCGGTCGCGGCATTGGAAAGGAAATGCAGGCCGCGATGGACGTTGGCGTATTCGTTCGAGTAGGCGTGCTGGATGACGTCGAGCACGGCCTGCGGCTTCTGCGCCGACGCGCCGTTGTCGAGATAGACAAGCGGCTTGCCGTAGACTTCACGCGACAGGATAGGGAAGTCGCGGCGGATCGCCTCGACGTCGTAGGGAGCGGTTTCGACCTTCTGGTCCATCACAAGTGCTCTTGCTCGCCGATTCCTTCCAGCACCCCTCATCCCTCTGGCGCACGCGCCAATCGACCTTCTCCCGCAAGGGGGGACGGAGAGTGTCTCCTGTCTCCCCTTGTGGGAGAGCTGCCGCCAGGCTCACGAGGGGCGGCAAGCCAGCGCTCACCCTTTACCCGTGCGTCCGCAAACCAGTCGTCGAGCCGCGCTTCCAGCGCCTCGACGATGGCCTCGTCGTCGAGTTCCTCGATGACCTCGGCGACGAAGGCCTTCACCAGCAGGCCGCGCGCGGTCTTCTCCTCGATGCCGCGCGCCATCAGGTAGAACAGATGGTTGCGGTCGATCTCGGTGACGGTCGCGCCGTGGCCGCAGACACGTCGTCGGCAAAGATTTCGAGTTCCGGCTTGGTCGAGAACTCGCCGTCGTCCGAAAGCAGCAGCGTGTTGCACGCCATCTTGGCGTCGGTCTTCTGCGCATATTGATGCACGTTGATGCGGCCCTGGAAGACGCCGCGCGCCTTGCCGGTCACCACGTTGCGGATCACTTCCGTCGAGCTGGTGTGCGGCACGGCATGGTCGAGCACCATGGTCACGTCGGTATGGGTATCGCCGGCTAGCAGGTTGACGCCGCGCAGCGTGAAGGTCGAGCCCTCGCCCTTGGTCAGCACGTTGATTTCCTGGCGGACCAGCTTGCCGCCGGCGTTCATGACGAACAGCGTCAGCTTCGCGTCCTTGCCGATCCAGGCGTTGAACTGGCCGAGATGCGTGGCCGTGTCCGGCTGATCCTGGACGATCAGCCAGGTGAGTTCGGCGCCGTCGCCGACGGTGACGTTGGCGACCGAGCTGACGAACGCGTCGCCCGTGCCGGTCTGGCGCTCGACGATCGACAGCCTTGGCGCCGTCGCCGACGCGCACCGGCAGGCGCACATGCGTCTGGCCGCCGGCCTGCACGTTCTGCAATTCGATCGGCTGCTGCGAGTTCGGCGCCGTCGGCGATGTCGACGAAAATAGCCGTCCGCCACAAAGGCGGTGTTGAGCGCGCCGACCGCATCGTCGGCGCCACGCGGATCGAGCGCCGGCGCGAAGCTGCCATCGGTCAGCTTGTCGGCGAACGCTGGACAGTCACGCCTTCGACCTGTCGGTCTTTGTCGAGGAGACGCCATTGAGCACCGCGAAGACGGTCGAGCCCTTGAGCACCGGCGCGACAGCGTTTCGCCTTCGCCGTCTCGTCATGCGCCGGCACTGACGTCAGCAGCCGGCGCAGGTCGGTATAGTGCCAGGACTTCGATGCGCTTGGTCGGCAGGCCGGCCTTGATCTGCTCGATCGCGTTGTCGCGCTTGACCATGACCGCGCCGTCGCCGGGCAGCAGCGACAGGCGCTCGCCGAATGCGTCGATCAGCGCCGTTTCGGCCGGCGTCCGCTGAGGTGCGGCGTGGATGTTCATGCGGTTGCCTCCGACCTCAAGCCGCCTCGTCGATGATGCCGGCATAGCCGTTCTCTTCGAGCTCAAGCGCCAGCGCACTTGTCGCCGGACTTGATCACCTGGCCCCTGTAGAGCACATGCACGCTGTCCGGCACGATGTATTCGAGCAGGCGCTGGTAGTGCGTGATGACGACGATCGCGCGGTCGGGCGAGCGCAGCGCGTTGACGCCGTCGGCGACGATCTTCAGCGCGTCGATGTCGAGGCCGGAATCGGTCTCGTCGAGCACGCAGAGCTTCGGCTCCAGGAGCTTCATCTGCAGGATTTCGGCGCGCTTCTTCTCGCCGCCGGAAAAGCCGACATTCAGCGGCCGCTTCAGCATCGCCATGTCCATCGACGAGGGCGGCGGCCGCTTCCTTCACCCGCTTGATGAACTCCGGGATCTTCAGCGGCTCCTCGCCGCGCGCCTTGCGCTGCGCGTTCATCGCCACCTTCAGGAATTCCATCGTCGCGACGCCCGGTATCTCCATCGGATACTGGAAGGCGAGGAAGATGCCCTTGGCGGCGCGCTCGGCCGGGTCCATTTCGAGGATGGACTCGCCGTTATAGAGGATGTCGCCCTCGGTGACCTCATAGTCCTCGCGGCCGGCCAGCACATAGGAGAGCGTCGATTTGCCGGAGCCGTTCGGCCCCATGATGGCGGCGACTTCGCCGGCTTTCACCGTCAGGTTCAGCCCGCGGATGATTTCGGTGCCGTCCGAGGCGATGCGGGCGTGGAGGTTTTGATTTCAAGCATTTTCTATCCGTCTTCAACATCGGTTGCGCGCCGATGGCGCTTAATCCGATGCGCGGCTGTTAGCCGACGCTCCCCTCCAAGCTGATGCCGATCAGCTTCTGCGCCTCGACGGCGAACTCCATCGGCAGTTCCTGGATGACTTCCTTGACGAAGCCGTTGACGATCAGCGCGATCGCCTCTTCCTCCGGAATGCCGCGCTGCATGACGTAGAACATCTGGTCCTCGGAAATCTTCGACGTCGTCGCCTCGTGCTCGAACTGCGCGGTGGCGTTCTTGGCCTCGATGTAGGGCACGGTGTGCGCGCCGCACTGGTCGCCGATCAGCAGCGAGTCGCAATGGGTGAAGTTGCGCGCGTTGGTCGCCTTGCGGTGCGCCGAGACCTGGCCGCGATAGGTGTTCTGCGAGAAGCCGGCGGCGATGCCCTTGGAGATGATGCGGCTCGACGTGTTCTTGCCGAGATGGATCATCTTGGTGCCGCTGTCGACCTGCTGATAGCCGTTCGACACGGCGATCGAATAGAACTCGCCCTGGCTGTCGTCGCCGCGCAGGATGCAGCGACGGATATTTCCAGGTGATCGCCGAGCCGGTCTCGACCTGCGTCCACGAAATCTTCGAGCGGTCGCCGCGGCAGTCGCCGCGCTTGGTGACGAAATTGTAGATGCCGCCCTTGCCCTTGGCGTCGCCCGGATACCAGTTCTGCACGGTCGAATATTTGATCTCGGCATCGTCGAGCGCGATCAGTTCGACCACGGCCGCGTGAAGCTGGTTCTCGTCGCGCTGCGGCGCCGTGCAGCCTTCGAGATAGGAGACGTAGGCGCCCTCCTCGGCGATGATCAGCGTGCGCTCGAACTGGCCGGTGTTCTTCTCGTTGATGCGGAAATAGGTCGACAGCTCCATCGGGCAGCGCACGCCCTTCGGCACGAACACGAAGGAGCCGTCGGTGAATACCGCCGAATTCAGCGTCGCATAGAAATTGTCGGTCGTCGGCACGACCGATGCCGAGATATTTCTTCACCAGTTCCGGATGCTCGCGGATCGCTTCCGAGATCGAGCAGAAGATGACGCCGGCCTTGGCCAGTTCTTCCTTGAAGGTGGTCACGACCGAGACGGAATCGAACACCGCGTCGACCGCGACGCGGCGCGGCTTGTAGACATTGTCGTTGGCTTCATCGAGGCTCCGCCGATCGGCCGGCTTCTGCACGCCGGCCAGGATCTCCTGCTCCTTCAGCGGAATGCCGAGCTTGGCATAGACCTTCAGCAGCTCCGGATCGACCTCGTCGAGCGATGTCGGCCCCGGCGTGCTCTTCGGCGCGGCGTAGTAATGGATGTCCTGGAAATCGATCTTCGGATAGTGGACGCGCGCCCAGGTCGGCTCGTCGAGCGTCAGCCAGCGGCGGAACGCTCCGAGCCGCCATTCGAGCATCCATTCCGGCTCGTTCTTCTTGGCCGAGATCAGCCGGATGATGTCTTCGTTCAGGCCCTTGGGGGCCTTGTCCATCTCGATCAGCGTCTCGAAGCCGTATTTGTATTGGTCGACGTCGATCTTGCGGACCCGCTCGATCGTCTCCTGCACAGCAGGCATCGCGTTCTCCATCCACGCCGGGTTCAAGGCCCGGCAGTTTTCAAACTATGGCACCGCCAAGCGGCGTAAGCTCATATAGTGCGTCTGGTCCGGGAATTCACCCGGCGGGACTGCATGACACCGTCCCAAAAACGCACCGGCTCATGGCCTTGCGGCCAATCTGCTCCGCCGCTCAGGCGGCCTTCGTCTCCTTCCGCGCGGCGCGCCAGAATCTCGGCTCAGCGCCGCCTCGAACAGATCGATATCCTCGTCGTGGTGCGTGCCCGATCGAAACGCGCAGCGCGCCGTCATGTCGCCAAAGCCCATCGCCTTCAGCACATGGCTCGGCCCGACCTTGCCCGACGAACAGGCCGAGCCGGCCGAAAGCGCGATGCCGGCAAGATCGAACGCGATCTGCGCCGTCTCGGCCTTCATGCCGGGAATAGCGAAAAACACCGTGTTGGCAAGACGCTCCGGCGCCGCGCCCGAAAATTTCCGCGTCGGGCGCGAGCGTCAGGATGGTCTCCTCGATCCGGTCGCGCATCGCGCGCGACCGCGTCCATGTGCCAGAGAGCTCGCGCGCGTCTCGCGCCGCCGCGCCGAAGCCGGCGATCGCCGGCAAGGTTTTCGGTCCCGGCGCGATGGCCCTTTTCCTGGCCGCCGCCGGTGATCAGCGGCCTCGGCATCATCAGGTCGGACGCGGCGACGATGGCGCCGACGCCCTTCGGTCCGCCGATCTTGTGCGAGGAAAGGATCAGGTAGTCGGCGCGACCGTCTGAGATATCGAGCGGAATGCGCCCGGCCGCCTGCACGGCGTCGAGCACCAAAACGCCGCCTGCGGCCTTGACGATCGCGCGCGATCTCGCGCGACCGGCTGGATGACGCCGGTCTCGTTGTTGGCGGCGTGGATCGCGACCAGCGGCAGGCCTCGGCGCGGTCATGTGCCGCCAACGCGCTGCCGCAGCGCGTCGAGGTCGAGCACGCCGTCGCCGTCGACGCCGATGCGGACGACGTGCTCGGCGGGAAAGCGGCCGCCGTTCAGCAGGCAAGGATGATCGGCGGCCGAGACATAGAGCCGCGACATGCGGACCGCGCCGCGGCCCATCCGCCAGTCCGGCGTCAGCAGCGTCGTGGCGGCCTCGGTGGCGCCGGACGTGAAGACGACATGCTCGGGCTTGCCGTTGACCAGCGCGGCGACATCGCGCCGCGCATCCTCGATCATGCGGCGCGCCGCACGCCCTTCGCCATGCACCGAGGACGGATTGGCCGACGCATCCAGCGCGGCAAGCATCGCCGCGCGCGCCGCGGGCAGCAGCGGTGCGCTCGCATTGTAGTCGAGATAGGCGCGATGGCCGGCCATTTTCGCTCGATCTGTCCTGTCAGCCGGCAATCTGCGAGGAAGCGCGTTATTTCCTTGAATTTCCAAGGTCAGCCGTCCTATTTACCCGCTTTGCCGGCCGGGTGGACATCGCCACCCAGTTTTGAACAATTCTAAACTAGCTTCTAGGAAGGCGCGCGCCCCGCGTCAAGGCCGGAGGAGGAATTGATCCAGCCGGCAGCATGCAAATGCGGTGATTGGAGTTCTTATGCCTGAGGTCATTTTTACCGGTCCGGCGGGTCGCCTGGAAGGCCGCTATCAGCCGTCGAAGGAAAAGAGCGCGCCGATCGCCATCATCCTGCACCCGCATCCGCAGTTCGGCGGGACGATGAACAACAAGATCGTCTACGATCTCTTCTACATGTTCCAGAAGCGCGACTTCACGACGCTGCGCTTCAATTTCCGCGGCATCGGCCGCAGCCAGGGCGAATTCGACCACGGCACGGGCGAGCTTTCCGACGCCGCCGCCGCACTCGACTGGATCCAGTCGCTGCATCCCGATTCCAAGAGCTGCTGGGTCGCCGGCTATTCCTTCGGCGCGTGGATCGGCATGCAGCTTCTGATGCGCCGGCCGGAGATCGAGGGCTTCATCTCGGTCGCGCCGCAGCCCAACACCTATGACTTCTCGTTCCTGGCGCCCTGCCCGTCGTCGGGCCTGATCATCCATGGCGATGCCGACAAGGTCGCGCCGCCGAAGGACGTGCAAGGTCTGGTCGACAAGCTGCACACGCAGAAGGGCATCACGATCACGCAGAAGACCATGCCCGGCGCCAACCACTTCTTCTCCAACGACTCCGAGCTGCTGATCGAGGAATGCGCCGACTATCTCGACCGGCGTCTTGCCGGCGAATTGGCCGACCCGCGGCCGAAGCGACTGCGCTGAGAGCAGACTGGGCTGAAGGCGTGTTCCTGGCCGCCGTTGGCTCAGAACGGAAGCCGGCCACGATTGCTCTGCTCGAGCGTCTGATGGCCGAGCAGAAACTCCCAACGTCCAACTCCCAACTCCCAAAGGCGAAATGAAGGCCACGATTCTCGCAGCCGCGCTGCTACTGGTCGCCAGCCTCGCGCGGGTGGACACGCAGAGCACGGGTACAGCAGCGGGGCGAGCCCTGCCGGGCTCGCCTGGCGGGCCTGACAAGGCCCGCCCCACGTCAGCGGTTCCGACGGAGACAAAGGCCGTCATCGATCGTTACTGCGCCACCTGCCACAACCAGCGCACGCGCGCGGGCGGTCTCGCGCTCGACGTGCTCGACGTGGCTGCGGCCGGCCGTGAGCCGGGGACATGGGAGAAGGTCGTTCGCAAGGTCCGAACCGGGATGATGCCGCCGAGCGGCGCGCCGCGACCGGACCGCGCGGCGCTCGACCGCTTCGCGGCATCCCTCGAGGAGTCTATTGATAAGGTCGCCGCGGCCGCGCCGAATCCGGGCGCACCGGCGCTCCATCGTCTGAACCGCGCGGAATACGGAAATGCGGTGCGGGACCTCCTCGACCTGCCGATCAACGCCGCGGCGCTGCTGCCGGGAGACGACTCGGGCGAGGGGTTCGACAACATGGCCAGCGTGCTCAGCGTCTCGCCGGCATTGATGCAGGCCTACGTCACGGCCGCTGCGCAGATCAGCCGACTCGCGGTCGGCGATCCGACGATCAGCGCCGGCGTCACGACCTACTTCCCGCCTCGCGGGATGTCGCAGGCCGGCCATCGCGAAGGGATGCCGCTCGGCACGCGTGGTGGCCTGGTGGTGCAGCACGTCTTTCCGCTCGACGCGGAATACGAGTTCAGCATCGGGCGCGCCGGCGGGGGGCTGTTCGGGCTCGCAGCCGGTCGGCAGCGACGACCAGGTCGAGATCACGCTGAACGGCGAACGGGTGCGACTGATCGGACGCGACGCGCCGCGGGGCAACCCGCGGCTGAAGATTCCCGCCGGGCCCCAGACCATCGGCGTCGCCATCGTCCGGCGCTCGAACGCGCGCGGCGTGGACGATCTGTATGCCGAGCTGGCGAATACCGCCGGTGTCAACAGCCTCGGCATCAACGGGCCGCTCAACCCGACCGGTCCTGGCGACACGCCGAGCCGGCGCAGGATCTTCATGTGCAGCCGCCGGACGCCGCAAGTAGGAGAACGGCGTGCGCGCGGCAAGATCCTCTCGGCGCTGGCGACTCGCGCGTTCCGCCGGCCGGTCGGCGAGAAGGACGCCGCTGTCGACACGTTGATCGGGTTCTTCGAGTCGGGTCGCGCGCTCCGCGGGTTCGACGCCGGAATTCAGTACACGCTCGCCCGCGTGCTCGTCGATCCGCAGTTCATCTACCGCTTCGAGCGCGCGCCCGCTGGACGCGACGGCGGGCGCAGCCTATCGCATCAGCGATCTCGAGCTCGCGTCGCGGCTTTCGTTCTTCCTCTGGAGCAGCATTCCCGACGAGGAGCTGCTGCGCGTGGCGGCGTCTGGCCGGCTGCGCGAGCCCGCCGTGCTCGAGCAGCAGACGCGCCGGCATGCTGGCGGACAGCCGGGCCGCGCGCTGATCGACAACCTGGCCGGCCAGTGGCTGCTGCTGCGCCAGCTCGACGACGTCGCGCCCGGCACGAAGGACTTCGACGGCAACCTGCGTTACGCCTTCCGCCGCGAGACCGAGCTGCTGTTTGACACGATCGTCCGCGAGGACCGCAGCATCCTGGATCTGATCAACGCCGACTACACGTTCGTGGACGAACGCCTGGCGCGCCACTACGGCATCGCGAACGTCCGCGGCAGCCGGTTCCGCCGCGTGCGCGCTCGACGATGGCGGCGCGCGACGCGGGCTTCTCGGGCACGGCAGCTTCCTGACCGTGACGTCCGCCGGCAACCGCACGTCGCCGGTCAAGCGCGGCAAGTGGATTCTGGAGAACCTGCTCGGCGCGCCGGTGCCACTGCCGCCGCCGGGCGTGGAGACGAATCTCGCCGAGACCGACGGCACGGTGCACGCGCCGACATCCGTGCGCCAGCGGCTCGAGCGACACCGCGCGAACCCCAGCTGCGCGTCCTGTCACGCGGTGATGGACCCGGTCGGGTTTTCGCTCGAGCACTTCGATCTGATCGGCAAGTGGCGCGCGACCGACGGCGGCGCGCCGGTGGACGCCAGCGGCCGGCTGGCTGACGGAACGTCGCTCGATGGCCCGGCCACGCTGCGCAAGGCGCTGCTCGACCGCCGCGACGCGGTGGCCGCGACGGCGGCGGAAAAGCTGCTAACCTACGCGCTGGGACGGCGCGTCGAGTACTTCGACATGCCGGCCGTCCGCGCCATCGTCCGCGATGCGGCGCGCACCGACTACCGCTTCTCGTCGCTGATCACCGGCATCGTCAAGAGCGTGCCGTTCCAGATGAAGCGATACGAGGGAGAGCCGTGATGTTCATCACGAAGAAGCACCTGTCGCGGCGGACGTTCCTGCGCGGCGCCGGCGTCACACTGGCGCTGCCGCTGCTCGAGTCGATGGTGCCGGCAGCCACGGCGCTCGCGCAGACTGCCGCCACGCCGAAGACGCGCATGGGGTGCATCTACATCCCGCACGGCGCGACGATGGACAAATGGACGCCGGCGGGAGAGGGCACGGGCTTCCAGTTCTCCGAGATCCTGCAGCCGCTCGAGCCGTTCCGCGATCGCATCAACGTCATCAGCGACCTGGCGCACGCGCCGGTGGCGCCGTGGACCGGCGAAGATACCGGCGGCGCGGAGAACCACGTGCGCGCCGCGGCGGTATTCCTGAGCGGCGCGCACCCGGTGAAGAAGAACGAGGCGTTCGTCGGCGCCACGGTCGATCAGATCGCGGCGCAGCACGTCGGCCAGGACACGCCGCTGCCGTCGGTCGAGCTGTCGATGGAGCCGCTGAACCTGACGTGCGGCGACGCCGGCTTCACCTGCGCCTACCGCAATACGCTGTCGTGGAAGTCGGCGACGCTGCCGCTGCCGATGGAGAACAACCCGCAGCTCGTCTTCGAGCGGCTGTTCGGCGACGGCAGCACCGATGCGCAGCGCCAGGAGCGGCGCAATCAGGCGCGCAGCCTGCTCGACTCGGTTCGCGACCAGGTGCCGTCGCTCGAAAAGGACCTGCCCGCCGGCGATCGCCGCCGGCTGCGCGAGTACCTCGACGAAGTGCGCGAGATCGAGCGCCGCGTCAAGCAGGTGGACGACGACGCTGTCGCGCAACCTGGATCTGCCCGACGCGCCGGCCGGCATTCCGGCCGACTTCGAGGCGCACCTCAAGCTGATGTTCGACCTGCAGGTGCTGGCCTACAAGTCGGAGATCACGCGCATCTCGACGCTGATGTTCGCGCGCGAGAACAGCAACGCCACGTATCCGGCGACCGGCGTGCGCGACGGCTTCCACAACGCGTCGCACCACTCGAACGAACGCAAGAACATGGACCAGTTCGCGGTGATCAACCGCTACCACGTGAAGATGCTCGGCTACTTCCTGGAGCGGCTGCAGGCGACGCCGGACGGCGACGGCACGTTGCTCGATCACTCGATGATTCTCTACGGCAGCAGCCTGAGCGACGGCAACGAGCACAACTTCGATCCGCTGCCGGTCGTGCTGGCCGGCGGCGCGTCCGGACGTCTGAAGGGCGGGCGCCATCTCCGCCACGCGCCGCAGACGCCGATGTCGAATCTGCTGCTGGCGATGCTGCACAAGATGGGCGCGCAGGTGGACAAGATCGGCGACAGCACGGCGCCGCTGGAGATCTGAGCGCTGGTTCACCGAGTTGCGCCGAGCGACCGCGGGCTCGACGTAGCCGACGGTCGCCCCCTTATAAGCCCGCGCAGTTCAGCGGCAGGATCTGATCGAACGGCGCGAGCACGAGCGTCTGTTTCGGCGCGGTCCACGGCCCGGTCAGCACCTTCGGATCAGTCAGCGTCGCCTCGATCTCCAGCGTGTTCTTGTTCACACGCCGATACCGTTCGACGATCCGCAGCTGATCGGAGTGGGGCGAGACTCGGCCTTCCGCCGACATCCACGTGTCGTCGGTGAAATTCTTCGTGTCCACGACGAACACGTCCCCTTCCCAGTGACCGACCGAATCGCCGCGATAGGACGGAGGCACCTCCTCGCGATGCTTCCGTCCGTCCGTCGGCACGATGCGGTATCCGTGGAAGGTCTCGGTCAGCATCACGACGAACTTGGGCGTCGAGACGATCTGCGCCACGGCGCCCACGTCGAACATGCTCACGTTCAGCGTGCCGAACGCGGTGGGAATGCACTTCAGCGTCGGGTCGTCCTTGTCGGCCAGCTTCTTCGCCGCCGCCGCGGCGGCGGGAGTCATCAGGCTGGTATACGTGGCTGGTGGCGGCCCACGCCGCACGGCCTCCTCGCCCACGGCCACCGCCGTAGCCGCGCCCTCCCACGTCTCCGCCCGTCCACCACACGCCAGAGAGATCGGGATGGCCGTCGGCCATCCGCGGGGCGGGTTCAGCGGCTGGGGCGTTCGCGGCCGGCGCACCCGTCTGCTGTGCGATGACGCTCGGCGCCACCCACATCGACGTGAGGACCGCTGACGCAACAATCGTCGAGGCGACAGAGTTGCGCGCCATCACTTTGTCGCTGCCCCCTCTTTGGGTCCGAACATCCCATAGGCCTTGCCGGCGGCCGTGGTGAGCGTGCTGAGCATCCCGGTGTCCGCCTTGTCTCTCGCTTTGAAGCCGCTGATCGTCACCATCGTTCCGGGCGGCAGCTCGCTCGCCTTATAGCCGTTGCGGAGCATGCCGCTCGGCGTGCCGGCTTCAAACGACCATCGCGTCGTCTTGCCGTCGGCGTCCTTGACGTCGATGAAGAACCACGAGTGCGGATTCGTCAGCCGGACGTTCGCAATCGTGCCCTGCACCGTGACCGCGTTCGACATGTCGTAGTGCGCGGCAAACGAATGATGCGCCGACACCGACGCGCCGAGTCCGAACGAGAGAAACAGCGCCACGAGGGCGTAACCTGCTCGCGTCATAGCAACCTCCGGCGGCCCGCCGTGTCCCAGGGCGGGCTGCCGTGTGTAGCGTGCCGCAGAGCGCTGGAGATGTCCAGTGCCGCTCAGGCCGGTCGACTCGCTTGCCCTGAGCGAGCGTAAGCGAGTCGAAGGGGCTTGCCCTGAGCGAGCGCGAGCGAGTCGGAGGGCTTACGCCGGTTTCGAACGGGGTTTTACCTCACGTGGCTGTGAGTCCAATTCGGCGACCAGGTCTCTCGCCCCTGACCCCCACCGTGTGAGGGCCCGGACGGCTTGAGCAAAGGAGGCATGCACGGGATGCACCCGCTCCCGGCTGAGGATATAGACAGATCCCCTGACCGGTGAAGGGACGCCGGGGATGAAGACGGTATACCGTCCGTCGTCGTGCTCTTCGATGATGAATGAGAGGACCAGTCCTCCACCCATCTCTGTGAACGCCGGCTTCCATGCGTTTTCGCGACCGCGCCCCGCCAGTTGATGGGTCAGATCTCGAACCAGCACGTAGGCCGGAATCTTTTCGAGGACTGACGACTCGATCCGCGCCCAGATCGCGCGTCCTCTCCGGGACCGGACGCCAACACCAATAACGAAGCAGACGCCGACGCCAATGAGAAGCGCGAATCCCTCTTCAGCGGCTGGGGACCACCCCGAGGGGTGCCAGACTGCCAGCGGTCGTGCCAGGCGCGCCAGCGACTTCACCCCCTTGAGGATCAGCAGAACGGCGAGATAGCACGGCAGCACGAGCAGCAGGCCGCTCACCAGCGCCTTGACGACAAACTCGCCGAACTGCTTCACCACGCTGTTCCCAGCTTCTGGTCCGGACGCGAAGGGGGCCCTCCCCCTTCGCCATGCGGTCAGCGTCCGCTGGTGCCTACGGCTCCCTGCACCCGCGCTGCGTACGGGTTGCCATTCAGCGCCGTGGAGATGTCGGTAATCGCCCTCTGGGCGCGGATGCTGTTGCCGGCGTCGTCGAGCGGCGGTGAGACCACCGCGATGCCGAACTTGCCAGGCGAGACGGCGATGAGGCCGCCGCCGACGCCGCTCTTGGCGGGCAGCCCGGTGTGGTAGAGCCACTTGCCCGAGTCGTCATACAGCCCGGCCGTGGCCATCACCGAGAGGACGTACGGCACGTTCTCGGTCTTGAGCACCTGCTTTCCAGTGGCCGGATTGCGGCCGCCGAATGCCAGCGTCGCCGCCATCATGGCCAGGTCTCGTGCGTTGACGCCGATGGAACACTGCCGCGTGTACAGGTCCGTCGCCTGCGCCGGATTGCTCTTGATGTACCCGTACGCGTGCATCAGCATGCCAATGGCCTGGTTCCGCTGATTGGAGTCGGACTCCGACTTGTAGACGTCCTGCAGGACCGACAGCTGCCGGCCGGCGAAGTCGCTGTGGGTGCCGAGGATCTTCGCCCATACCTCGTTGGACGTCGCGCCTTGCACCATGCTCGTAGTGGTGATCGCGCCGGGGTTCACGAGCGGGTTCATCTCCGGTCCGCCGAGCTCTTTCTTCGAAAACTCGATCGAGACGATGGAGTTGAACCGCATGCCGGTTGCATCCACGCCGGTGGTTTTCTCGATCGCGGCCGGCCCCTGGTCGTTGATGACGCGCGCCATGGTGAAGACCTTGGAGATGGACTGAATCGAGACCTCGGTCTTCACGTTGCCGGCGGTGATGACCCGGCCATCGGACAGGACGATCGGCGATGCCGAACAGCTTCGGATCGACCTTGGCGAGCGCGGGGATGTAGTCCGCGTTCTTGCCTTCCTGCAGGTTCTGATACTTGGTGAACGCGGAGTTCACCACGGTCTGGATGTCGGATTGCGCCTCGAGCGAAAACGTCAACGCCGCCGCGGCCGTCGCCGCAGCAATGATCGCCACCGTTCTCCGTATGCGTGGATGAGCCATCATTGTCAATCTCCTTTAACCGTTGCCGAGAAGCTGTATTTGAACGAGAACTGGAGCCGCATGTCGTCGACCTCGAAACCGTCGGAGAAGTTCTCGCGGCGGGCCCACTGGAGTTCGCCGCCCATCATCACGTTCTTGAGCGACCTGAGCAGGTTGACCGACGCGTAGCGGCCGATCCTGAACGCGTCCGGCCTCTGGAGGTCGCTGTTCTCCACGTCCACCTGCGAATAGCCGATCGCGGTCGACCAGGCGGTGCTCCAGTTGTGATCGAGATAGATGACGACGCCGGTGATCGGGAGCGCCTCGCCTTCCACTGGTGTGACCAGGTTGTCCGGCACCCTCCGGCGCCAAGGTCCACGGGCGCGTCATTGAAATAGTTCTGAATGCCGTGGCCGTAGACCCACTGCAGCCGGAGCACGTTGGCGTTGAACTTGACGTTCGAGCTGAGGCTGATGCCGCCGCCCCACCATGCCCGTCCAGGTCAAAGGCGTCGTTGGGGATGAGGTCGTCGTACGCGAAGTAGCGGACGGCGCCGCCGACCTGGAAGTACCCCCATGACCGCCCGAAGCGGTAGTGCCCGGTGAGGTCCGGCGCCGGAAAGCGCCCCGAAACGTTCTGGAGTTCGACGCGTTCGCTCAGCAGGCCGGCATCGCCGCTGGCGCCCGGAGCCTCAATCGCGATCCGCGCATTCGAATCGCCGTTCCGGTACGGCTCCCAGAAGACCTGCACGTTGCGGTAGAACAGCATCCCGTTCGGCCCCCAGTACTCGAGGATGTTCGGGAAGATATCCCCGTCCATGAACTGGCTGTTCGTCAGTCCGGCACCAATCTGCTTCCACTGTCCCCACGCGTGGCGCAGGCGAATCGTGGTATGGCCGGCGTCGCGGCCAACCCCGAACATGTCGAACTCGAATTGCGCTGTCACGTTTCCTGAGTCAGTCGGAATGGTGCCCTTCGCGCCGAACCGGCTCTGGCGAGCGCCCATCCAGAAGTTCCCGTCCCTGCCGAATTGCTTTTCGAACGCCGGCAGCCTGGAGGGCCTGTTCACATCGAACCAGTCGGGGTTGTTTGGTTGAAAGTCCCAGATCACATCGGCCTGGCCGAAGCCGTAGATGTTGACCGTCGGCTCGGCGGCGGCGCGGGCTGTTGCGCCCGAACGGGCGCCGCCGAGGCGAAGATCAGTAGCGTGGCGAGCGCGGTCGCCCATCGTGCGTGACGCTGCTTCCGAGAGCTCATCGTGCCTCCTTGAGGTTGGCCCGTTCCCAGGCCCTGACTCTGCGTCTGGCCTCGTCGAACAGACGCAGGTAATTGCCCTTCCTCACTTGCTCGCTGGTCGAGGGCGTCAGCCGCGCGAACAGCGGCTCGTAGAGTCGGTACACCTTCAGGTAACCCGCCTGGTTCGTGGGCGCGACTTCGTCGGTCCCGAACAGGAACCGATCGGGATGGCGGTTGATCAGGTCGGCCGTGGCCGCGATCGTTTCCGGCGACGCCACGATGTACTTCGCCGTCTCGTCCCAGGAGAGGTCGATCGAGACATGACGTCAGTGCGGGATCGGACAGCGCCCGATCGAGGATCGCGAGCTGATCCTTCACCGGCCGCACCACGCGTCCGAGGCCGGCGTGCGCCCAGATGATCGAGGTCTTCGGATGCCTGCGGAACAGGTCGCGCAGCTGCAGGACCTGATAAGGCTCCTGTCCCGGCCTGGGGAACGGCGCGTCCACGTCACTGTGGATGAGCGCCACCAGCCCGACCTCTCCGGCGAAGTCGAGCAGGCGGTCGAGGGCGCGGTTGGTGACGCTCGCCGTTTCGCCGGCGATCTTCGACGACACGAATTCCTTGTGAATCGTGAACTCGCCAATGCCCGAGAACACCCCGGGGAACGTCGTCAGCACCCGCCGCACGTGATCGGCGGCGTACATGTCGGTGGGGTTGAACCCGGTGATCATCGGGTCGAGACGCGACTGCTGGTCCGGCGGCAGCGACCGGTAGGCCATCGCGATGAAGGCGTCGGTGAAGGAGTAGTAGTAAAGCGGGGCGTCCGATCTGCAGGTAATAGGTCGGCGCGAAGTCGCCGGTGTTGCCGTACGACCACTGCTGCTGCAGCGGGATGCCGAAGATCGCGACGCGACCGACCGTCGTCCCCATGGTGCGCAGGAAGTCGCGGATGTTCGTCCCTTCCTGGATGTAGTTCGTCAGGTGGAAGTGCGAGTCGTTCACCTCGTAGGTGTCCGCGACCACGCTGGGGATGCGAGCGCTCAGCAGCCAGGCGACGAGCGCGCAACCGAGCAGCGCGACGAGACCGTGCCAGATTCGTGGACGATGATTCATGGTCTTGCTCAGAAGAAGACCGAGAACGCCGTCGCGAACGTCGTGCCCTTCTGGCCGCCCACGTAGTAGCCAAACGCGCTGCTGACCGGCGAGCGGTTCACATTAATCAACTGCATGTTCAGCCGGACGTAGCGGGAATTGCCTGGATAGACGTTCATCCCGACCAGGTATTCGGAGCTCTTATTGAAGCCAGTCGCCTGGTCGCCGAAGATCTGTGAGGTGGCGCCGTACACCTCGAGTCTCTTCGGCATCGGGAAGAACGCTCCCTGCACGTAGAAGCCCTTGTCGTGGATGCGGCTGACGGGCAACGCACCGTCCGCTTCGAAGTCGTCGAGCCACCGGTTGTAGATCTCCGTCTGCAGGAAGACGCCCTTGAACTTCACGCCGGCGTCGAATCGCAAGAATCATGTAGTCGACCGTATCCACGGTGACCGCTGGCGCGAGCGCGCCGGTGTCGAAGACGTTCACGCTGTCGGCCAGCCTGAGGGTTGTGTTGTCGGGAGTGCCGAAGCTGTTGGTGAGGCGTTGTTCAGGACTAAACGTGCTCGAGAAGCCGAACCGTGTGGCCAGCGTGTCGTGATGTTCCCAGTCGCCGTAGGCGCCCTTCGGGCCGAACTCTTTTGTCGTGGGCATCCACCACATTGACGCGCCTGTGGTGAAGGTCCTGTCCAGCGCGCTCGATTTGACGTCGAGGATGCTGTTGTTGTCGCCGAGCATCGCGTTGTACCAGAGGCCGGGCACCACTTCGCCCTGGGCCCAGACGCCGCCGGTGAAGAAGGGCCGGAAGAACTCGTCGGCCATCACGCGGTCGTTGCCCAGCCAGAAGGGGTGAGACCCCTGGAGCGAGCGGGTGCCGGGATTGCCGTTGAGGCCGCCGTATATCGAGAACCTCCGGCTGAATTGGTAGCCGATGTTGCCGAAGATGGCGACCTGGGCGGTGTCTTGCACCGTCCAGAAGGTGACGGAATAAACCAGCTTCTCGTTACCAAGCCACCCCTTGAAGAAGACCATGATCCGGTGCGGCCAGATGTCGTGGCGACCGTCGACGTTGCGCGTGTTCCCCAGGTGATCGGTGAAGGTCTGTGTCCCCGGCATCTGGTTCACGTATCGCAGCAGCGCGTACACGCTGATGGCCAACTCGCCCTTGCTATTCCGCCCGACCAGGAAGCCGTCCCCGGGTTCGAACTCGCCCCACGCCTCGATCAGCAGTTTTGTTGGCTCGGTTGGACCCGGGACGACTTGGCCTGCCGCGGGAGTCTGCGCGGACGTGCTCGGCGGGCGCACCCAATTGGAATTCGCCGCTGCAACCGTCGGATGTCCAGACACCGGCGTCGTCGTACCCCCATGTCTTCCCGAGCAGGCACGGCGCCGTGCCGGTGGACCGAACGAGCGCCACTCCCGCCGACGTGTTGGCCGCGACACTGTTGCCGATCGCCCGATCGCGATTCACAGAGCACGCGATTCTGCGCCGGTGGACAGATCCGCTGGTGCACCCGCTTCTTGCGCGTCGGCCGATCCCGTCATCAGCGCTGTGGCAACAGCACAGAGAGTGATGACACGCCACAGCCATCGACGTGGACTTGAGAGCGCGGACATTGAGCGTCATGAGGGTTTGCGCCACGGACTGCACAAGGAGCACGCGCGCGAGCGGTGCAACCGTGCGGCCAGCGCACGTCGGCCAGAAGAAGACCGATGTGGGCCGATATTTGGTGTTCTTCGATATGCGAGTCGCCTGTTCGCGATGCAGAGACCTGACGATGCGTCGTGAGTGGTCACGGCCTCCTGAGGCCTGTGGCCTTCAATGAATGAGGGTGAGAGCCAGGTGTAGACCTGTTTCGAATGACAGGTGCTCCGGAGGTCGCGTTCTTGCTATGAGTGCGCACCTCTCTGTCGCGCCGTCATCCCACCACGACGATGCGTTGCCTCTGGGTTGGGACGGTGGTGTTCCTCGCCGCCTGCACCCATATCGGTCCGAAGACCGATCCCGGTCGATCGTTTCGACTACAGCACGGCGATCGCCGATTCGTGGAAGCAGCAGACGCTGTTGAACATCGTCAAGCTGCGCTACATGGACCTGCCGGTCTTCGTGGACGTGTCGTCCATCGTCAGCGGCTACTCGCTGCAGACCGGCGTGAGCATTGGCGGGACCCTGTCGTCGAGAGCGCGAGTCAGGGACGTTTCGCGTCGGCGAGCGGAGAGGCCGTTTACATCGACCGGCCCACCATCACCTACGTGCCGATGACCGGAGAGAAGTTCCTGCGCGGACTGATCACCCCGATCGATCCGCGGAACATCTTCTTCCTGTTGCAGTCGGGCTATGCGGCGGACTTCATTCTCGGCCTGACCGTCGAGTCGCTGAACGGCGTCCGCAATCGTTCGACGGCAGGGGGAACGGCACGGGAGGCCGACCCGGACTTTCTTCGCGTGCTCGAATTGATGCGCGAGGTGCAGGCGGCCGGCGCCTTCGGCATGCGCGTGGAGGACGACAAGGCCAAAGGCTCGCCGGCCGTGCTGTTCTTCCGTCGTGACGACGTGTCCGCCGAGATCGTCGAGAAGGCGGCGGAAATCCGGCGGTTGCTCAAGCTATCGCCCGAGCAGGAGAAGTTCGTCCTCAGCTATTCGCCCGTGCGCGGCGCCGACAACGAGCTCGCCGTGAACAGCCGCTCGATGCTGCAGATCATGGGCGCCTTCGCCAGCTACCTGGACGTCCCGACGGCAGACGTGGCCGCACAGCGCGCGGTGCCGTCTCCCGCACGTCCCACCTCAGGAGGGCCGGCAGGACCGCGTGCGTATTCACAGCGGCAAGGACAAGCCCGCCAGCACCTATCGCCGCCGTGCAGTACCGAGATTCCTGGTTCTGGATTGACGACGGCGACTGGCAGACGAAGCGCGCGCTCACGGCGATCATGTTCTTCTTCACGCTCGCGGACACGAGCGCCGCGCAGAACCTGCCGTTGATCACCATCCCCGCCCAATGAGGCTCGCTTTTTCGACGACCGCGCCTCTTGCCGAAATTGCATAGCGGGCCAGCCGCACCCGAGGCGACGATGACCACCGCGAAATAGCTCTGCAAGGGAGAAAATATGAAACTCGCCACTTCGACCAAGCGCGCCACCGTTGTTGAGGCCGGTGGCAGCGCACCCCTTGGTCCCACAGTCACCGCCGCAGGCGTCAATTTCAGCGTCTTCTCGAAGCGCGCGACCGGCATGGACCTGCTCCTCTTCGACGCAGTCGACGACGCGACGCCGACGCGTGTGATCGGCTTTCGGCCGGTCGCCAATCACACCGATTACTACTGGCATCTGTTCGTGCAGGGCCTGCAGCCGGGGCAGCTCTATGGCTTCCGCGCGCACGGACCACAGGAGCCCGCGAAGGGCTACCGATTCGATTCGGGCAAGGTTCTCCTGGATCCGTACGGGCGCGGCGTCGTCGTTCCGACCGGATACAACCGAGGCGCGGCGCATGAGAAAGGCGATAACGCCGCGACGGCCATGAAGAGTGTCATCGTCGATTCTCAGGCGTACGACTGGGAAGGCGACCGACCGCTGCGCCGTCCGTCATCGCAGACGATCGTCTACGAGATGCACGTGCGCGGCTTCACGAAGCATCCGAGCTCCGGACTTCCGGAGGCGACGCGCGGTACGTATGCCGGCGTGATTCAGAAGATTCCGTATCTGAAAGCGCTCGGCATCACGGCGGTCGAGCTCCTGCCGGTGTTCCAGTTCGACACGCTGGCCTGCCCTGACGGCGTGGTGAATTACTGGGGCTACCAGCCCGTGTCGTTCTTCGCGCCGCACCAGGGGTTCAGCTCCCGGCCGGATCCGCTCGGTCCGGTCGATGAATTCCGCGACATGGTGAAGGCGCTGCATCGGGCGGGCATCGAGGTGATTCTCGACGTCGTGCTCAACCACACCGCAGAGGCCGATCAGACCGGCCCGACGCTCTGTTTTCGCGGCTTCGAGGAAAGGGCCTATTACATCCTCGAGGGCAAGAAGTCGCGTCACGCGAACTACACCGGCTGCGGCAACACGCTGAACGCCAACCATCCAATCGTGCGGCGACTGATCGTCGACAGCCTCCGCTACTGGGTGCAGGAGATGCACATCGACGGATTCCGTTTCGATCTCGCGTCAATCCTGCCGCGCGATGGGAATGGCACGCCGATACCGAATCCTCCGATCCTGTGGGACATCCAAACGGATCCGGTGCTGTCCGGCACGAAGCTCATTGCCGAGGCGTGGGACGCCGCCGGCCTCTACCAGGCGGGCGCCGTCGTTGGCGACGCGTGGAAGGAGTGGAATGGCCGCTTCCGCGACGACATTCGCTCCTTCATCCGGGGCGAGGACGGCAGCGTGACCAAGGTGGCGAATCGGCTGCTCGGGAGCCCGGAGGTGTACGGGCACAAGCCGCGCGAGGCCGAGGCGAGCGTCAATTTCGTCGCCAGCCACGACGGCTTCACGCTCAACGACGTCGTGTCCTACAACCACAAACACAACGAGGCCAACGGCGAGCAGAACCGCGACGGGGGCGCCGACGACCGCAGTTGGAATTGCGGCGTCGAGGGGCCGACCGACGATCCGGCGATCGAGCAGCTCCGCAACCGCCAGGTGAAGAACTTCCTGACGCTGACGATGCTCTCGCTCGGCGTGCCGATGATCCTGATGGGCGACGAGGTGCGGCGGACGCAGCGCGGCAACAACAATGCGTACTGCCAGGACGACGAGACCAGCTGGTTCGACTGGACGCTGCTGAACCAGCACGCGGACGTCCTTCGTTTCACGCAGCTGCTGACGGCACATCGCGTGATGCGCGACGACACGCGCGGAACAGCCGCGTATCAGCCTCACCGAGCTGCTGCGGCAGTCGACGACGGCATGGCATGGCGTCAGCCTGGGGCAGCCCGACTGGAGCCAG
Organism: uncultured Acidobacteriota bacterium; assembly: GCA_963793705.1. Taxonomy (GTDB): domain Bacteria; phylum Acidobacteriota; class Vicinamibacteria; order Vicinamibacterales; family UBA2999; genus Gp6-AA40. The sequence goes on from CAWCBC010000004.1 coordinate 25,866, forward strand.
CACTCACACAGCCTGGCGTTCGGCGCCGAACTGCCGCGGGCCGGCCTGCGGATGCACCTGATCATGAACGCCTACTGGGAGCCGCTCGATTTCGAGCTGCCGGCGCAGGAGGGCGAGGAGCTGTGGCGCCGGTGGATCGACACGTCGCTCGTGTCGCCGTATGACATCTCGCCGTGGCAGGAGGCGCCGGTGTGCGCCCATCGCGTCTATCACGCAGCACCGCGTTCGGTCGTGGTCCTGTGGGCGCCGATTACGGGCCTCGCGACGTAGGACCTAGGACGAGCGTTCGGCGGCGGGCACGGCGTTGGCCGCCGCCGAACACCAGCTACGGAGTCGACCGCTTGCCCGCTGAGTCCACCAATCTGCGCGCGAGGTAGTTCGTCACGTCCGCGTCGGCTCGCGACGCCGCAAGGTAGGCGGCGCGCAGGACCTGCTCGCGTTCCGCGCGCAGGCCGGCACCGATGCGATCGCGCACACCAGGCGTCGAGAGGTCGCGCTGGCCGGCGGCCTCGCGCGCCACGACAAACACGATCGTGAGCACGCCGCCCTCATTGACCACGCGCGCCGCACCCGTCGACGTGGTCATCGCCGCCTCGCGGAGAAGCGGGGGCGCTTTCTTGATCTGCGACAGCGGCACCAGGCCGAGGTCGCCTCCGCGCTGGGCGGACGCTGGATCCTCGGAATAATCCCTGGCGAGATCCGCGAAGGGCGCGCCTCCCTTGAGCCGCTCCATCAACATCCCCACTTTCGCCGCCGCCGCCTGCGGCGTCGTCGCGTCGTCTCCGGTTCGGTTGGTCGGCTGCGGTTCGCGCACCGGCGTGACGATGATCTGCGCGAGGTGATACGCCTCTTCGGGGAGGTTGAACTGCGCGCGGTTGGCGTTGAAGTAGTCGGCGATCTCCTGATCCGTGACGGTGATCTTGGAGGCGATTTCCTTCTCCATGACCTTGCGTCCGAGGAGCTCGCGCCGCAAGCCATCGCGCATGTCCGCGGCGGTCAGGTTGCGGCTGGTCAATTCCTTCTGAAATGCCTCGTCGGACACCTCCTTCTTCGCTGCAGCATAGGCCGCGTCGAGCTCGGTGTCCGGAAGCGCGACGTTCAGGGCGGGCGCTCTGGCCAGAATGATCTGCTCAACGATCAGATCCTCGAGGACCCCGAGCTTGGCGACGAGCGTTTCCGCTTCGGACAGCGTCTCGGAGCCTGGCCTCAGCCGGCGGAACTCCTTTTCGACCTGTTCGCGGGTGATGTCGCGCCCGTCAACCGTGGCCCAGGTATCCGCGGACACTGCTCGCGCCGGCGGCGCCGAGGGCGTGGAGCGACATGCCGATGCGAGAAGGGCGACGGCAACGAGCGCCGCGACGACGCGGCGATTGGCGCGGGAGACGACTGTCGAACGGTTCATGCGACGAGAGGGTACTCCGTCCGCAGGAGACGTGTCAGCAGAGTCGATAGAATAGCCGCGCACATGCCGATTCGCGTTGGCATCTCCGCATGTCTGCTCGGCGAGGAGGTCCGCTTCGACGGCGGCCACAAGCGCACCGAGTTCCTCATTCACGCCTTCGGCCCGTCGGTGACATGGGTTCCGATCTGTCCGGAAGTCGAAGCCGGTTTCGGAACGCCACGCGAAGCGATGCACCTGACACGCGTGACAGACCGCATCAGGCTCGTGACGGTGGGGACCGCTCGCGATTTGACAGCGCCGATGGACGAGTTCATTCGCCGGCGGGTGCCGGAGCTGCGCTTGGACGAACTGAGCGGATACGTTCTGAAGAGGAACTCACCGAGTTGTGGGCTCGAGAACGTCGAGATTCACAACCAGCAGGGCGATGTCATCGAATCGGGGCGTGGCCTCTTCGCCGAGGCGCTGGTCCGGCAGTTCCCGCAGCTGCCGGTCGAAGAGGAGGGCCGGCTCTCCGACCCTCGTCTTCTCGAGGAGTTCGTCAGACGCGTGTTCGCGTATTGCGCGGACCTGGCAAGGTCCGCGCCACAACGCCGCTAGCCGCGGCGACGTTACTTTTTGGCGGCCGGGGGCGCAAGACCGGCGAGCACAGCGTTGCGGATCGGCTTGAGCGTCGCCAGGTACACCCAGATCGCCCTGAGGTCATCGTCCGTCAGGTTCTGATAGACCTCGATCGGCATCGGCGGCATCACCGCGGTGCCGTTCGGCTTCTTGCCCGACCGCATCGTCTGCAGGAAAGTCTTTTCGTTGTAGCCCTTGGCCGGGAGCCCGGTTGCCGTGTCGGGTGTCAGATTCGAGGCGACCGTCTGTCCCCATGGGCCGTCACCACGCGGTGAGATCGAGCGACGTATGGATTTCACCATCGGCCTTGCTCGGCATCGGCGTCGTCGATGGACGCCCCGAGAGCAGGCGCGCGGGATCGGCCGTCATACCCTGACTCTTTGGCGAGTGGCAGTCATGGCACCCGGTAATATTCACCAGGTACTTGCCGCGCTCGACGGGGGTGGCCGGCGCGCCGCCGGCACGCTGCTGGGCCTGTCCGTTTGCGGCGGCGACCAACAGAAGCGCGAGCACGCCGGCAGCTGTCACCCACAGCCATCCACGACCTCTGAGTGCTGGACCTTGGTCTCTCATCGAACGTTCCTCCTCTGATGCCGATACCTTACCTTGAACCGGCCGAACCCTATGAATCTTTCACGTCGATGCGTCGGCGTGAGCCGCACGCTCCCGCAGCACCTCGGCATGCGGCATGAGCAGCAGGATCCCGACGATGGACGCGATCGTCGTGATGATCTGATACCACGCCGGGACCATCGGGTCCTTCGTCACCTCGATGAGCCAGGCGACGACGAATTGCGTCGTGCCGCCAAACATCATCACGCCGGTCGCGTACAGAATCGCCAACCCGCTCGACCGTACGCCTGGGGAAATGCCTCGGCCATGAACGCGTAGACCGCGCCGATGCCGATCGCGAAGAGAAAATTCAGAAACATGGTGCAGACGACGATCGTTGCCGTCGACGCGGTGTCGGCGGTCAGCATCAGATATCCCGGGTAGACGACCAGCACGAAGATGACGCGGGACAGGATCAGCATGCGCTTCCGCCCATGGCGATCGAGCCAGACCCCCACCGCCAGCCCGGCTATCTGCGCCACACTTCCCGCCACGCCCAGCGTAGTCGCAATCGTCGCCGACAGATCCAGCGTGGTGATCGCGAAGGTCGTCATGTAGTTGAAGACGTAGGTGGAGACCGTGCCGCCGCAGATGATCAGGACGCCAAAGACGACGGCGCGCGAGTGATGGCGCATCAGCTCGCTCAGCACCGCGCCGGTGGAGCGAGGGGGCTGGCTTTCGTCGATCGTCTCGGGCAGCTGGCGTCGGATATACAGCGCAACGGGAGCGATCAGGACTCCGAAGAGGAACGGAATCCGCCAGCCCCAGGCATACAGTTGTTCATGCGACAGGGTCGCGGCGAGGATCACGCCGAAGCCGGCGCCCATGATCGACGCCAGCTGCTGACTGTAGGCCTGCCACGCCGTCAGCGCCGCGCGCTTGTCAGGAGGCGCGGACTCGAGCAGATACGTGGTTGCCGGCCCGACTTCCCCGCCGCACGAAAAGCCCTGAATCAGCCGGGCGATGACCAGCAGGATCGGCGCAGCGATGCCGATCTGCGAGTACAGGCGGCGTCAGCGCCACCATGCCGGACCCGAGCGACATCAGTAACAGCGTGAGGGTCAACGCGGCGCGGCGTCCGACGCGATCCGCGTATGGCCCGATGATGGCCGCACCGAGCGGCCGGGTGACGAATCCAACTCCGAAGGTGGCCAGCGCGCCGAGCAGCCGGCCGATCTCAGATTCGGCCGGGAAAAAGGCGTCGCCGATCATCACGGCGAAGAAGGTGTAGACGAGGAAGTCGTAGAACTCGAGCCAGTTGCCGATCACGACCGCCACAACCGCTTTCAATGGCAAAATCGGCTGCGGCGACCGGCCATGGTCTACGCCCGCCATAGGCGGTGTGTTGGACATGAGCGTGCAGCCTACTTCAGGTTTACGATGCCAGCGCAGATGACGACGGCGGCAAAAAGGGAGTGGCTGAAATCGGTCGCTCTGTTTTCGAGCCTCTCTGACGAAGAGCTGACCGCGTTGGCCGCTTCGGCGGGAGCGATGGCAGCGCCAAAGCACGCGCGGGTGTTCGAGGAGGGGTCCGCCGGCGATTGCTGCTACGTGCTGACGGCCGGCGAGGCACGCGTCGTCCTGAGCGTTGGCGGCGATTCAGAAGTGCTCGTGGCCACAGTCCGGCCGCGCATGCTGGTCGGGGAGCTGGCCTTGCTCGACGGATCTCCGCGCTCCGCGGCGCTCGTCGCGGCGCAGCTCTGCCGGTTCATCAGAATTCCAGCGGCCGCCTTCGAGCGGCTGCGGAAGAATGCGGCGTTCGAGCAGCGGCTCGTCAAGCATGTGGCCTCGACGCTACGCGACTCGAACGATCGGATCCGAGGCGTATCGAACGCGTCATCCTTGGCGCGCGTGGCGTGGTGCCTCAGCCGTGTGGCCCGTCAGGAGGGCACGCTCGACCGCGGCGGCATTCTGATCCCGAAGAGGGCGCACCAGGAGCTGGCGGAGATGGCGGGCTGCTCGCGCGAAACGGTCACCCGCGCGTTGAGCGCATTGAAGCGGAAGAAGTGCGTGTCGTGGTCCGGTACAACGATGCGGCTCGGAATTGAGGCGCTGCAGCGTTACGTCCGCACGGAGCTGCACGTCCCAGGGGCCTGATGATGATGGGCCGGCTGCGAACGGCGACCGTGCTTGGACTGGCAACCGGCGCCATCGGCGTTGTGCTCTCGCTCGGTACCCGCCATCTCGTCCCTTGAAGATTCGCTGGGCCTCCGCTGGCTGTTCCAGGCAAGGGGACCCCTGGCTTCTCCCCCAGGCGTGGTGGTCGTCAGCATCGACGAACCTGCTGCGGTACGAATGGACGTGCCGCCGCGGGTGCGCGATTGGCCGCGCGCGAAGCATGCCCGCCTGATCGACCGCCTCGTCGAGCAGGGCGCGTCTGTTATCGCTTTCGATCTGCAGTTCTTCAGGGATCGATCTCCTGACGACGATGCGGACTTGGAACAGGCAATTGGGCGATCCAAGCGCGTCGTGCTCGTTCAACTGCTCGAACGCGTTGGGGGACCTGCGCAGGACATGTGGCGTCGTCGGGATCCCATTCCAGCCTTCGCCAAGGTCGCGGCGGGGCTGGCTCCGGTCCCTGTACCCGAAACGCCGCTGGTCAGCTGGTTCTGGACGTTCCTCACGACGGCGGGTGGCGAGGAAGTTCCTACGCTGCCGGCTGTCGCTCTGCAGGCAGCCGCAGCGCACCTCGCGCCGGCGATCGACGCCGCACTGAAATCGGCCGGCGCAGAGCCGCGCGCTCGACAGATCGGCACGCCCGGCCAACTGCTCGCATACATGCGTGACCTGCGACAGCAACTCAAAGGCGACACATCGACGCTCTCGCGGGTATTGGAGGATGCTGGCGACAAGTCGGCAGATTGCCAGTCAGGACCAGCAACTGGCACGCGCAGTCGCTGCACTTTACGCGGGCAACGCGGCGTCGTACCTGAACTTCTACGGCCCCCCGGGCAGCCTGTGCACAGTCCCCTACGAGGTGGTGCTTGAACGCGCGGCCAGCCCCTGCCCGATCAACGGTTCGACGGTGTTCGTCGGCGTCGGCCGATCCCGTCTCGAGGGAGCGGAACAGATTGACACCTATCACACCATCTACGAGCGCCCCGACGGCGTTGATCTCAGCGGCGTCGAGTTGCACGCGACAGCGTTAGCCAACCTGCTCACCGGAACAGCGCTTCGTCCGCTGAACCCGTCGGCGTCGCTCGCGATCCTCGTCGGCGGCGGCCTTGTACTCGGCGGCTCCGGGTATTTGACGCGCACCCGCCGCCGGCGCCTGCGCGGGAGCATCCATGCGCGCCTGGAGGCTGCCGCCGTCGTGGCATTGCTTGTGGCCATTTATTGTGTGGTAGTCTACGTGCTCTTCGCTCGCTTCTACGTGATCGTGCCGCTGGTCATCCCGCTGGCCGTGCAACTGCCGACGGCGCTTATTCTCGGGCTGCTGGCGCGGCCGACCGTTCGCGAAGAGCGGGTACAGGCGGTGTGTGTGGCCGCCGACGCCGGCGGATCAACGGCGGTCGGCCAGCGACTGCCGCACAGCGCGTATGCCATGCTGATGACGGAGTACAACCGGGCGCTCGCGCGCTGCGTGACGGCACGCCGTGGCCTGGCGCTGGCGCCGCACGGCGATGGCTTTGTGTCTCTCTGGATTCTGGGCGGGCGCGTTGGTCAAACCGGTGATGTGGCTGTTCGGCTGGCGGCATGTCAGGCTGCCTTGGAGATGGTGGCTGCAGCCGATCGCTTCAATGCGGCGCGCGCCGAGAGCGAGCGCCTGCCGCTGCGACTTGGGCTGACGGTTGGCGAGGTGACGGTTCGATCGGACGCCGATCGCGGTGCCTTCGAAGCGGTGGGAGATACGGTGAACGTCGCGGCCAGGCTTCAGCAGGTCAATCGAGACCTTGGAACATCGGTGCTCGCATCGGCGCCGCTCGTGCAGGATTTGTCCGCAGACCTGACCGTGCGGCGCATCGACGTGCCGCTCACGCTCAAAGGCGTGATGCACGCTCCTGACGTGTTCGAGCTTCTCGCGAGCCGACCGCGCATGCCATACAGCCGGCTGCCTTATTGAGTCGGTAAACCGATGGCATTGACGCAACGGTGAGCGCATCGCGTACCATCACGCCGGTTCGGCTCTTCAATTGTCAAATCGATCGCCTCAGCTGGAGGTTCAATGCGATATTCTGTTGACGTTGCGACCACGCTCTGCGGGCGCAATTGCGTTCTTGGCGGCAATGGCAGTGCTCGCGCGGGCGGCCGACAGCGTCGCGCAGGAGATACCGACGACGCCGGTGGAACAAGAGAAGAAGGAAGTCGCGATCGACGACCGCCGCCGACGATTACGCGAACCTCACCAGGCTTCACGTTGCCGGAGACTGGGACAAATTTTACAACCACGCAAACATGCTGCGAGCACGCATCTCCGCAAAGTGCACGTGTATGGCCCCACGCGACTACGTCATCCTGTTTTGGCCAGGCACGATACCGGCAGCAACCGAACCTACCGCGCTGTGGGCGGTCATTGGGCCTTCGGCGTCGGAGCCGTGCCTGCAAGATTCTTCCGGGCTTAACCGCGGATTCTCGCGCACAGCTGTGGGAGGTCGTTATCACTGACAAACCCGCAATCGTGGTCGCTAGCTATTACGTTATTAAGCCCGTCGCCGATCCGCTCTTCACGCAGATTGCGGAAGTGACGCAGCGGTTTACCGACTCGCTGTTCAGTGCTCTGGACCGCGTTGCAGGTTCCTCCGAACCACCGGTGCGGGCTATTGCCACCAGACCCCGCCGTCAGGACTCCTCAGTTGCTTGCAGTCGTTCGGCCCGTGAAGCTACCCGAGGCCAGGGGGAGCATCGACGTTGCTGTCCGGCTGACGATTCCCGTAACTCCGCAACGCGTTCACCACACAGGTCACACTCTTGGCGACTCAGATGAGCGCCCAGGGGGTTGGGATGAGCAAGGTGCTCCAGCCGTTGCGCGATATGGTCCTTGAGGACTTCAAAATGGTTGTCTGCGCAACGGAAGCCAGAAGCATCGACACCTGCAAGCCGCAGCTCCACACGTTGATTACGGCGCGGGTCGAGAGCGCTCCCGCCAACACCGCCCTGGAGTTGCAGGAGAAGCAACAGCTTGAACAGGCGCTACGCGTGTTTGTCGATAATCTCAGACCTGCTGTCTCTGGCGTCAGCAGAGTGGCACTTGAAAACAGCCCGGAATCGCACGTGACCTTTTGGTGCTGCTGACGGCATTCGCTGCCCACATGTGGGGTAACTGATCAGCGCGCCAAGATGAACCTCAACAAGGTCACGGCCTGATCCACTTCCCCGTGCGCTACAGATGGTCGTCGTGAATTGGAGCCCGTGGGGCTTTCAGTCGAAGACGACGCGGCGCTGGACGGCGGACGCGTTCTTCCGGCCGTTCGCGGGCGTGGTGTACAGACCGGACATCGGTGTGAGCCTCGGCGCCTCGCTGATGGTGCTGTCGAATTTCGGGTTCAATTTCGGCTACGCGCATTTATTCATCACGCGGCCGGAAGAGGGGCTGGTCCTGGGAATTCGATCTCGAAGAAAAGGTCAAAGACCCCGCGGGCAATGCGACCACTGAGTTCCGCTTCAGTCAGGAGACTCGACTGGACCCGTTGCGCCGTGGCACACGTCACGCGTTGTTCCTGGGATTCAGTTACAACTTCAAGTAGGTCACAGCGGCAAACTCATGTGAAAGCGGTCAGCGACAGCGTCTGATCCGCGAGGCCGAGTGGACGATTACCGGGCTGCTTACTGAACGATCCGCAGGTTCGACGGCGGGCTCGGCGCGTTTGGAATCGATGCGAGTCCAGAACACTGCTGCCGCCTTTCTGATATCCGGCATCACGCCTATCTTCTGCGTCGCCCCTGGAGGCTGCTGGTCCGTGCCATTTGTGCGCAACACGGTTCTCATCTCGGCTGGCGTCAGCGGCCTGCCCTTCACGTGCTTGTGCAGACCCTCTGGATCAGCACAACGGCACCGGCGACAATCGCGGCGGCTCTGCTGGTTCCTTCAAAGCGATCCGTATAACTATTGGTTTCAGTTGTGCCGCCCCACCAGCCGTAGCCAGCCGATACGATTCCTTCTCCCCACGCATAGCAGTCGACCCGCTGGCCAAAGTTTGAGCCGGGGATCGGGGAAACCGGCCGGAAAAGGAACGGGGGGAAAGCAGTTCGGAAGGAATGGGGGATGTGAGCCGGCGGGCGGGATGTCTGACTCCTCGAGCACCCATCGCGTCCGGCCGTCTCCCATCTCATTCGGCTTATTGCATGCACCGACGTATGATCGCGCTGGAGTCTCTGAACTGAGGGCGCGCCGGATTCAGCGCGTCGATGCTATCCGAGGTTGATGTTCAAATTGCCTGCGGGCTCGATGACGATCACGCCCTTGGTGATTGCTTCTCTGATGCTGTTGAAAGTCGCGTTCACAGATCTCCGCCGGTAAATTGGTGTCGGTCTGCAGTTCGATGAGCAGGACATCGCCAGCCACCATGAACGGCAGAATCTTTTCGATGGCGTTGGCAACGTCGCCCTGCAGCGCCAAGTTGATGTGCGACACCACTTCCACCGAAGAGGCAGACTTGGGGCGGCACCGACGATGCCTGTCGTGTTGTCGACGCCAGCGACAGCACCGACGACAGCCGTTCCATGGTGACGACTCTGCGGACAGCTGGCGAAGCTTTGGGGGTTCGCGGTACCCTGGGCGATACGCGCATGCCGGCCCGTAAGACTCGGGAGATCCTCGTGCTGCTGCGCAGCCGACGCCGCATCGAATGCAAGGAACCACCCTTGTTCGATGTCCACGAAACCGACGCCTTCCGCCGGCGCCGTTGGTCTGCGTCCAGGCCCAGCGCGCATCGATGCCCCGTGGGGCTGCATCCAGGTAGCCTTGGCCGGCAGACTTGGGGTCGTTGGTCGGGTCAACTGGCAGCAGCAGCGCTGAAAGCCGGGCCACCGTGATGTCGAGCAGCAAGAAATCGCCGACGGCGGCCGTCTTCTTCAGGAATCGACGAACGGCTCTGGCGTAGAAAATTGCTCTAGAGTCCAAGTGCTGTAGCCATTTGCTTGATGTCCGGCATCACACCAATGTTCTGCAGCACTCCAGACGACTGCTGCGGCGTGCCATTTGTGCGCAGCGCAGCACGCATGTCCGACGGCGTCAACGGTGTACCCTTCGCGGATTTATGCAGACCCTGGATCAGCACGGTTGTGCCTGTGACAATGGCCGCCGTGCCGCTCGTTCCGCCGAACCGGTCGGTGTAGCTGTTCGTGCCAGTCGTGCCACCTGCCCACCCGTACCGGCGGACACGATCCCCTCACCCCAGGCGTAGCAGTCGACTCGCGACCCGAAGATCGAACCAGGGAATACGCTCGGGACACCGGGGGGGTTGCAGTTTGGGGAGGAACGGATGGTAGCTGCTGGCGGGCGGGAAATCCGACGGCTTGGCAACCCACCGTGTCCGACCGTCGCCGGCACAGTCCGGCATATTGCAGGCACCGACAATAATCGCGCCGGAGTCTTTAAACATCGGGTCTGCCGGGTTCAGGTCGTTCCGAATATCGAAGTTGAGAGTTTGCCGTTACCTGCGGGTTCGATGACGATGATGCCTTTGGCGATCGCGTCACCGATTGCATCAAATGTCTGCGTCTTTGTTTCTGCAGGTAAATTCGTGCCTTCTTGCCACTCGATGAGAAGAACGTCTCCCACGGACATGAATGGCAGCACCTTGTCTATGGCATTGGCAACGTCACCCGGTCCTGTGCTGCTTAGGTGTGATGCCACCTCCGTTGAGTCGGCGTTCGGCGCCGCCCCGATGATTCCGAGCGTATTGTTCCGGCCACTGACGATCCCTAGAACGGCGCTTCCATGATGCCGACTTTGAGAACACCGGGCCAGTTCTGAGCATGGCCCTCGGTACACCAGAGCGGAACGCGAAGCCCATCGTCTAACCGAGGCAGGTCCTCATGCTGCTGCGCCGCAGTCGCGGCATTGAAGGCAAGAAACCATCCCAGTTCGATATCGACAAACCCGACGCCCTCGCCCGCGCCGTTCGTCCTGGTCCACGCCCAGCGGGCATTGATGCCGACCGGCGCGGCGTCTAGGTAGCGCTATTGCTCGACTTGACGTCGTCATTCGTAGGGTCGACGACGAGCGGCGGCTCCTGGCTGGCCCCCACGAAAAGCAACCAAGAAACGAGGTGCCAGACTCCAGGCGACGGCCAAGTATGCCAAAGGAAGCGGCGACGGCCGACGACTGGGCCCGGACTCTGATCGTGATCAAAACCAATCATGCCCGGTAACACTTACGCATCTGACGCTTGGTGATCTAGCACCAGCACCACACCTCGCCTGTGCCCGGGTCACGGAAACAGCACGGGTCGGTTCCTCCGCCTCCTCCGTGGTCGCACTTCAGTAATTCAAGGATCAGGATTGCGATGATTTCCTCGCAACCTGGTGTTGCCCCCTCGTCTGGCCGGACCGGTTTTACCCTTCTTCTTTCCGATCACGCGATCACCCTGTCGGACCTGCAAGATCTTGCCTCCCTTGCTCATGCTGATCGTGATGTACGGTTCGCTTGGCATTGTCTGCTCCTCGTCAAATGCTGTGAAAGGCTAAAACGTCACCGTCACTCTGAATGAGACCTGGCGCACTGGCGCGAGCATCGGTTCCTCCGGCGTATATCCTGAAACCTGAACCTCTCATTGAGCGCATTGCGAACATCAATCGCTGCGACTCCAAGGCGACGTGGAAGCCGATAGCCGAGCGACGCGTCGAGCGTAAAGAAGCGATCTTGACCGGGCACAACCACTTGCCGCGCGTCCTGGAACCTGCCTTCCTGGTCGACAATCCACGCCCGTACCCGTCCAAAGCCGCCCCATTGGGCAAACGCGCGACCTTCGATGCCAATTCTGTGCGTCGTCGATTCCGCCAGGAGTGATGGGTTGTTGCCAAGCGGATCGCGACGCAGGCGCGCGAACTGGTATCGGTACTGAGGGCCATCCACTCGGTTGCCGCGGTGTAGACATACGCGCTACCCATCCAATCCGTGCCTTCGCGAAACGTGACCGCTCCGGTTCGTGTATCGCGTGATGGGCTCTCGAGGTCTCTGTGGGTAACTTCGACGCCCGTGAAGACACGCCGGCCGATCCGACGGTCCACGGCGAGACCGGACCGCCATGCATCAGTCCCATTGTCGTCATCAAAGAACTGATTGAACCCGGCGACCTGTGTCGGCTCGATCGTCTGACTCAAGATCAATGTCCGCTTCAGCGATCTCACTGTGGCCAGTCGGATCGTCGTAGCTTGATCAGGCGTCCACGTCAGACCGAGTTTTGGATTCAGCGGCGCGAGATCGAAAGCGACGTTTTTGAAATCGTCGCGACTCACACCGACCGATGCGACGAGAGGCCTGGCGATGATGACATCCGCATATACGTACGCATTCGTGTGACGAATCGGCATACATGTCGACGGAAACTGCATGGGCCCTAACGTGCGCGCTTCAATCCGCTCGGCTTCATAACGCCCGGCGCCCATCGTGAGGTTCACACGCCGCCACCCGTGCAGATATCGCAACTCGACGAAGTCCGCGTCCTCTTGCGTGGCCACTCGAAACCCAAGACCGGTATCCAGCAGTCCATCAAACTTGTGATGAACGTACAACGCCAGAATCAGGGAGTTTTGGGCAAACGCGTGCCGACCGCCCAGCCGAATCGATTCGGTGTCGCGAGGCGTTCTCACCCCGGGAAGAAAATTCGCGCCATCGAACAGCAACCGCTGATCACCGCCGTTGAACTCTGTTCCGCGAATCTCGACTTGAGCGCTCGTATTGCGACTGATCTGGCCCTGAAGAAACGCGTTGTAGATGTCGTACCGCGAGTCGTTATTCGGACGAATCCCGGTGGACTCGTAGTGAAACTGACCGGCGCTGAAGGACAACCTGTTGAAAAGTCCAGACACGATGACGTTATCCGTACGCGTATCGTGGTGCCCAACGATGCCGTCGCCAACAAATCGGATTTGGTTTCCTGCGAACAGCCGCGTGAACTCGTTATAGCCGACGCCAATGGCGCCGGTGTCGTCGAGGAAGTTCAGTCCGTTGCCGGCGAGGCGCGGCTGAACGGGGTTCATGTTCAGTGGCTGCAGCAATTGCGCCTGCAGCAGTTCGCTGACTCGGCGATCTCATGGCGAGGGAGGACTAGATAGTTGTCGGCCAGCAACCGGTGGGCCGAGTGATTCGCGGGATCCGCGGCGACCGATTTCCAACCCTCGACGAGCGCCAACTCCTCGAAGCCCAAGTCCCGATACACACGTCCAGAGTCGTGCTCCTCGACCCGCATTGTCCTCATCGCAGCAGGAAGCCGCGACCGATACACAGCGCGGTTGTCGTTCAACCGGATCGCCTGCTGGGCGTTGGTCAGCGCTTCAACCGGTCGGTTGACGGTCTGCAGCCGGATGGCGTCGTATACCACGATGTCGGATCGAGGGGATCGATGGCCTTCGCTGACGCGAACTGCTGGCCGGCCAGCGTATCGCGCCTCTCGTCGAAGTACGCCTTTCCGAGATAGCTGCGGACGATGGCGTTCTCGGGATTGAGCGCGACCGCTGTCTCCAGCTCGCCGCGGCCCTCCGCGAGGTGCCCGCGCCGAATCCGCGCGAGGCCGTGCCCGAGGTGGCCAAGCGGATCGTTCGACTGCAGGCTGATTGCTTGTTCGAACGTGCGCTCCGCGGCGGCTGTGTTCAGTTTCGCGAGCTGTGTGAACCCGAGCACGACGCGCGGACGGGCTGACTCCGGAGCCAGCTTGACTGCGCGCTCGCGCGGCGTCCTCAGCCGCCCCCACGTCGTCCAGCATCAGTCGCAGCTCGGCAAGGCGCGCCCATGCCGCAGCGTTTCGGGCGCGCTCGACACAGCCTGAGAGACGACGTCCCTGGCTTCCTCCAGCTGAAAGTCCGCCTGCAGCGCATAGGACAGGGCTAACCGCGCAGACGTGGAGTTCGGCGCGCGCTCGAACGGCACGCCGCCCGTTTTCAAGCGCCTGCGTCTTGTCGTTGAGCGCCACAGCGACGATCGCGCGCAGCGCGTAGGCGTCGCCGGAGCCAGGGTCGAGTTTTTGGGCCTGATCCAGGTCGGCGCGCGCAGCTCGAGCTGACCAACCCCCAGCAGCAAGTCCGGCGCGGCGAACGAAGAACGCCGCATCCTGATTTGCCGCCGGGAATCGCGTCCAGTCGCTCGAACGTGTCCGCCGGCAGCACCGGCTCGTAATAGACCGCCCACTGCACCGCGTCGCGCGGGCGCACGATGACCTGGAGCTGCGGCGCCTGTCCCTTCGCGGCAACCGCCTGCTGACCCGCGCCGACAACGACCGCTCCTAAATCGTTCGCGGCACGAACGGTGCCTTCCAGCACCGTGACGGTTGCGGCATCCGTGCCGACGCGCACGACGAACTCGGTCCCCTCGACTGACGCATTCACGAACGGCGTGCGAACTTCGAACGAGCGACGCACGCGCGTGATGAACAACAGTGCGCCCCCCAGCAACGAGACGGAGGGCCTGCGCCGCGTTCGCTGGCCCGATCTCGACGCGCGAGTTCTGATCGAGGACGAGCTGTGTGTTCGAGGCGATGATCAGGACGACAGCGCGGCTGCGGGGCGCGACCTGAATCGATCTCCCCGGCGCAGACCGGCATCTCGCGAGTGGCCGGCACCGGTGCGCCAGTCGACGCGAGCAGAACCTGAACCTGGTTGTCGATCGTGCGAACGATTGCGGCAGGTTGCGCGCATCGAGGCTGCGCCGCCGCGGGCGTCGGTACAGCAAGCGGCCCCAGCATCGCGCCGACGAGCGTCAGCGCTGCCGATGCGGCCCCCGCCGCGGTTCGCCGAAAGGCCGAATCTGATCGCTTCATAGGGCACCTGCCTGCGCCGTCCGACAGGTCACTGACGAGATAAGGGGTATACATATACGCCAGTTCAGCTGTCGTAACTGCACGTTTTTGCGCTCTTTTGTCCGTCACAAGCGCGAGAAAACGTCAAAAGGGCACCCCCGAGGGGTGCCCCCGTCGACACCCGATCACCGATAGATGAATCGGTGTCCCTGGGACCGCCCGGTCGGATACCAGACGGCGATCGGCACCGGCATCCCGGCCGGAGCCTCTCCGAAGGTCACCTCTGGTCACCCGGCAGGTCTGCCGGTCGCGGGACGATCTCGGTAAACCCCGAGAAATAGACCCGTCGCGTGTCGCGGTGCGACACCCGCACCACGGGGTGACTGGAACCGGGGTTGGCGACCTCGAACACGTATGCCCCGGTCGGAAGGACCGCATCCGGCAGCGCCACGGGTCCGCTGAACGTAATCCTGTCCCACGGGCCGAGGCTGGCGCCGGACGGCGATGCGACCGCGAGCGCCAGCAGCGCCGCGCCCGCGATGAACGCCAGGTTTCGAGCAAGAGCAGATGCGTTAGGTTTCATCGAACACCTCCTTGTTGATCGATAGGAATCTACGCAGCTGCGGCCGCGCGGTCTGTGACGGCCGTCACATCCGGGAGGTGATGGTGATCACACGGGAGGGGTCGGTCGCCCACCTATAATTCGGCCTCCATGGCCCTTGCCGAAGGCACTCAGCTCGGTCCGTACCGCATCGTTGCGCTCATTGGTTCCGGCGGGATGGGCGAGGTGTATCGCGCGCTGGACCCGCGGCTCGGGCGGGACGTGGCCATCAAGGTTCTCCGCGGCGCCCTTGATCGCCAGGCGCTGGACCGCTTCGAGCGGGAAGCCCGCGCTGTCGCGTCGCTGGCACACCCCAATACGCTCGCCGTGTTCGACGTCGGCGAGGAACACGGCGTCCCGTACCTGGTCACTGAATTGCTCCCCGGCCAGACGCTTCGAGCGCGGCTCCGCGCGCCACTGACGGCCGACGAGATTCTGTCGATCGTTCGTCAAATCGCCGATGGGCTGGCGGCGGCGCACGACAGGGGGATCATTCACCGCGACGTGAAGCCGGAGAACGTCTTCGTCCTTCCAAACGGAACGGTGAAGCTGCTCGACTTCGGTCTCGCGCGCCAGATTGCACCGGCCCTTGCTGATACGGAAACGAGGATGGCGACCGCTACCGGCACGCTGGTGGGGACGGTCGTGTACATGGCACCGGAACGGATCCGCGGTCTGGAGTGCGACGGACGGACGGATCTCTTCTCGCTCGGCGTTGTGTTCTACGAGATGCTCGCCGGCACACGGCCATTCACCGGTGCGACGATAGGAGACGTCATCGCGGCGATTCTCACCGCCGAGCCGAATCCTTTTTTGGCCGGTGTCGCGTCACGGCCACTCGAGGCAATTGTCCGTCGCGCGCTCGCCAAGAGTCCCGTGGACCGCTTTGCATCGGTCAGGGAGTTCGTGTTCGCGCTCGAGGCATTTGGCAAGGGCACGCCGACCGGCGAACACCACTCCAGCCCCGCCGCCCAGACGTCCGTCGCCGTGCTGCCGTTCGTCGATCTCAGTCCGCACCGCGACCACGAATACTTCTGCGACGGAATGGCCGAAGAGATCCTGAACGCGCTCGCGCGTCTTCCGGGACTGCACGTCGCCTCCGCCAGCCGGTCGTTCCGCTTTCGGGGTCGGGAGATTGATCCGCGATCGGCGGCGACGGCGCTCGGCGTGCAGTCGGTGCTCGAAGGGAGCGTCCGGTCTGCGGGAGCGCAGCTGCGCGTCGGCGCCCGTCTCGTGGACGCGGCCGATGGCCATGTCATCTGGTCCGAGCAGTTCGATCGCGACCAGTCAGACGTGTTTTCCGTGCAGGACGAGATCGCGCGACGGGTCGTCTCCGCCGTGAAGCCCAGGCTGATCTCGGGTCTTCCCTCGCAGGTGGTGCGACCGCTGACGGACAAGCCTGAAGCCTATGCCCTCTACCTGAAAGGCCGTTTCCACTGGAACAAGCGCACCGAACGGGGCCTGACCGACAGCATTCGCTGCTTCGTCGAGGCGAGAGCGATCGACCCGCGATTCGCTCGCGCCGCCGCCGGGCTGGCCGACGCGTACGCGATGCTCGGCGTCCACGGACTGCGGGCGCCGGACGAAGTGATGCCGCACGTAAGCGTGGCGGCGCTCGAGTCGCTGGCGCTGAACGACAGCCTGGCCGAGGCGCACGCGTCGCTGGCACTGGTCCGTGGCGTCTACGAATGGGACCGCCAGGGAGCGCTCGACCATTTCGCGCACATGCTTGAGCTCGACCCCCCAGTACAGCATCCGGTCTTCAGTCCTACGCGGTTCATGGCCTGACGCCGCTAGGCCGCTTTGACGAGGCGCTCGACCTGCTGCAACACGCCCTCGCGATCGATCCGGTGTCGATGCCAATCGATGGAACGCTCGGGTTCGTGCTCAACCTCGCCGACCGTCCCGCCGACGCCATCACGGTGCTCAGACGGGCGCTGGACCTCGAGCCGCACGCGATGATCTATTTCTTCCTTGGCAACGCGCTGGCCGACGTTGGCGAGTTCGGGCCAAGCAATTGAGCACCTGCAGACTGCTATGTCGCTCTCCAACCGGCCAGACATCCTCGGTGGGCTCGGCTACGCATGTGCCAAGGCAGGAGACCAGGACGCCGCCCGAGCGGTCCTCGCCCAGCTCGAGGAGCAACGTATCCGCCGCTACGTCTCACCCGTCGGCGCGGCACGGGTCTTCGTCGCGCTCGGCGAAATCGATCAGGCGCTCGACGCCCTGGAAGAGGGCGCGCGCCTGCGCGCCACCGACTTGACGTGGATTCGCGTGGAGCCGCCCTTCCGCCCGTTGGCGGGACACCCGCGGTTCGCGACACTTCTGAACCGTCTGCGTCTATAGATGATCTGTTTGCGCCGGGTCCGTGGCCTGCTCCCTGTAGTGCGAAAAGGACGGCCGGTCCCCGCCCGGCCGCCCCCTCCGCTAAGGAACGCCGCCAAGGCGTTCCGGTAGACAGTGCCAGACACCGCGCTCACCGGTGCCTGAATTCGAGCCCGCGGCGCGAGCCGGTGGGAAACCACGCCTTGATCGGCACGGGGTCACCGCTCGGCGCCTCACCAAGCTTCAGCGGGTTGGTGATGGCGTCCGGCCGGCGGATGATGTCCGTGAACCCCATATACAGAACGCGCCTGGTCGCCCGATCGCTCACTCGGACGAGGTCCGCGTGTCCTTCCACGACCTCGAACACGTAGGTCCCCGGCGCCAGCACGACTCCCGGAAGTGCCGTCGGGCGGTTCATCGACAGATAGTCGGTGTGGCCGATATTGGCGGCCCGACTGGACGCGGCGATCAGGAACGATGCGAACACCAGGCCGACGACGAACAGCGACTTGTTTTTGGTCATTTGTCTGTCTCCTCACCTGTAATCAACGACGAGGCGGGGGGAAGCGAACAGACGTTCGGTTTGCACGGGTTTCTTCGTTTTATGCAGAAGACATGGGAATCCACCGCATCAACGCCCTATGATCGCCACACGCACCATGACTGACGTCGACCCGCCGTTCTCCGGGGGCGACTCGCTGAGCGACGAGCCCACTATCGAGCTCGTGCTGAAGGCACGCAACGGGGATCGCACGGCTGTGGAAGCGCTCCTGCAGCGGTGCCTGCCTGAGCTGCGGCGGTGGGCGCACGGACGGCTGCCGGCGTACGCCCGCGACTCGCTCGACACCGGCGACCTCGTTCAGGAAGCCGCGCTGCATCTGCTGAAGCGGGTCGACGACTTCGAACCACAGCACGTCGGCGCGATGCAGGCCTATCTGCGGCAGTCGGTGATCAATCGCATCCGCGACGAAATCCGCCGCGTCGTGCGGCGGCCGGTCGCGGTGGAGCTGATTTACGAGCCGGCGGCAGACGATCCGTCGCCGCTCGAGCTGATGATGCAGAGCGAAACCTACGAGCGCTATCGGAGCGCACTGGATCGCCTCGCCGCGCGCGATCGCAAACTGGTGGTCGCGCGGATGGAGGGGCAGTGGAGCATGTCGCAAATCGCCGACGGCTTCCAGCTGGCCACGCCGGATGCCGCGCGCATGGCGGTCAACCGCGCGCTGAAACGGCTCTCCAAAGAAATTCGCGGGGGCGCGGCCGCTACTTAGGAACGGAGGGTCCGCCTAAAGGCGGACACTACGCAGGCGCGACAGTGTCACGTAGCCGGCGCGATGCGGCGCGCCGGCGTCAGCGCCAGTGCGACGCCAGCCACGATCAGCGTCGCGCCGACGACAGTCCACATCGTGGGCCGCTCGTCCAGGAAGATGAATCCGAGGATCAGCGCAATGGCCGGGGTGAACACCGAGATGAAGCTGAGGCTCATGACGCTCCACGTCTTGAGCATGGAGAAGTAGACGAGGAACGCCAGCACGCTGCCGGCCAGGGCGAGATAGAGCACCGCTCCCCAGGTCGCGGCATCGGGCGGCAGCGCGAAGCCATCACCGGTTGCGAGAGAGACGCCGGCGAGCACGACCGCGCCGATCAGCATCGACGGGGCATTCAGCGCGGCCGAGTCCAGATCCGCGCCGTGGCGCTTGCTCGCGACCGACGCCATCGCCGCGCAGAGCGCCCCGCCAATCACCGCCAGCATCGGCCAGAGCTGCGTCGCATCGATCCGGGCGTGATCCGCGAACAGCGCCATGACGCCGACGAAGGCGAGCAGCGTACCCGCCAGCTTGGACGCCGTGATTCGTTCTCCCGGCAGATAGACGTGGGCGACGGCGAGCGTGAGCAGCGGAAGCGTGGCAAAGAGAATCGCCGTCAAGCCGCTGTCGATGTACTGCTCCGACCAGTAGACGGCGCCGTAGTCGCCGGCGAACATCAGCAGCGCGACGGCGACGATGAGCGCCCACTCGCTGCGCCGGCGCGGCCAGCGCGCGCCCGTCATCGGCACGATGGCGGCCATGACGATGCCGGCGAGGAAGAACCGGATCGCCGCTACGTTGAACGGGCCGAGGCCGCCGTAGCCCACCTTGATGACGAGCCACGTCGAGCCCCAGATCAGGCAGAGCATCAGATACAGCGCAACGCCGATCACGCATAATGATCACCCACGCGGTCCCCGCGATTGTGCGCAGTACATGACAGCCAACGAAGATCCGGTCCTCGTCGCCTTTGGCGAATTCGTCCGCGCGCAGCGTCAGCTGGCGCAGGTGTCGCTGCGCAATCTCGCCAAGATGTCGGGCGTCTCCGACTCCTATCTCAGCCAGATCGAGCGGGGAAACTACCGTCCGTCTCCGCAGGTGGTGAAAGCCCTGGCGCAGGCCTTTGGCCTGAAGCCGGAGCAGCTCTACACCATGCTCGGGTTCATGGACGACACCGACACGTCCGCCGCCACCAGCGTCGAGCAGGCGATTCAGCTGGATTCCCGCCTGCAGCCGGCACAGAAGGAAGCGCTCGTTCGCGTGTATCGCTCGTTTCTCGGCGAGGGGTAGAATCGGCGGTCATGGCGACCGACAAGACCGACGACTTCCAGCAGCAGGCGCGCGAGATGCTTCGCGCTCAGCAGGACGCGTACGTGGCCGCGGTGAAAGCGTGGCGCGAGGCGCTCGCCACGGGTGAGTCATCGACCGCGCAGCCGCCGCCCCCTGAGCCGACGCCGCTGCACATGCTGCCCACGCCAACCGAGATGGCCGAAGCCTATTACGCGTTTACGGCCAGGCTGCTCGCGGATCAGAGCCGATTCATGGAAGCACTCAGTCAGGCCATGGCGACCCCGACAAGAAATCCTGACGATTCGTTCCGATGCTCGATGAGGCCGTTGGAGGCTTTCATGACTGCGCGTCGTCCGTGGCTCGAGCCTCTACCAGTCGGTCCCGCCATCCATTGAGCCGCAGGCCCGCACGGGCCTGGAGATGTTCAGGCACACCGTCGCTCGACACCGCGACGCGCCCCTCGTGCACTACTTCGATCGGTCGATCACCGCCGGTCAGCTCGACGCCTGGTCGGACGCGCTGGCGGTGGCGCTGCAGGCGCGCGGTGCGGAGCATGGCGAGCGCATCGCGATGTACCTGCAGAACGTGCCGCAGGTGTTCGTGGCCGTGCTCGCCGCCTGGAAGTGCGGCGCCGTCATCGTGCCGTGCAACCCGATGCTGCGCGAGCGTGAGCTGACCAAGATCCTGTCCGACTCGGGCAGCCGCATCCTCATCTCCCAGGAAGACCTGTACGCCGACGTCGCGCGCGCGGCCCTGCCCGCCACCGCCGTGCAGCACACGATCACCACGTCGCCCTTCGATTTGCTCGACGACGCGGCGCCGGCGCCTCGTGTGCTGGCGGGATCGCGGCGGCATCGCGACGAGAACGCCGCCGATCTGTTCGAGCTCGTCAGCGCGCACGCGGGCCAGACGCCGCAGCCGGTCGAGATCACCGGCGACGACGTGGCGTTCATGGTCTACACGTCGGGCACCACGGGCGAGCCGAAAGCCGCCATGAACACGCATCGCAATGTCGTGTTCGCCACATCGGTGTACGAGCGCTGGATCGGACTGACGTCGGAGGACATGATTCTCGGGCTGGCGCCGCTGTTTCACGTCACCGGACTGATCGGACACGTCACCCTGGCGATGCTGACAGCCAGCCCGCTGGTGCTGTTCTATCGCTTCGACGTCGACGAGGCGTGCCGGCTGGCGCAGCTCCATCGGGCGACGTTCACCGTCTCGGCCGTCACCGCCTTCATCGCCCTCCTCAACAGCGACGCGATGGGCAAGTACGACCTCTCATCGTTGACGAAGGTCTATACGGGCGGCGCGCCCACCCCGCCAGGCGTGCTGGCGGACTGGCATGCGAAGACGGGCACGCACATTCACCCGATGTACGGGCTGACCGAAGCCACGTCGCCCACGCACATGACTCCGCACAACGCCACGCCGCCCATCGATTCGCGGACGGGAGCGATGTCGGTCGGCGTGCCGGTCTTCAACACCGACGTGCGGATCGTCGCGGACGCCGGGCATCGATGCCGCGCCGCACGAGATCGGCGAGCTGGTGATCGCCGGGCCTCAGATCATTCCGGGCTACTGGCAGAAGCCGAAGGAAACCGCCGCATCGCTCAGCGGCGGCGAGCTGCGTACCGGCGACGTCGGCTTCATGGACGACCGCGGGTGGTTCTACCTCGTCGATCGCGCCAAGGACATGATCGTGGCGTCCGGCTTCAAGGTGTGGCCGCGCGAGGTGGAAGAGGTGCTGTACCTGCATCCCGCCGTGCGCGAGGCGGCCGTCATCGGCATCTCCGACCCGTATCGCGGCGAGACCATCAAGGCGGTCATCAGCCTGAAGGCCGGACACAGCGTCACCGCGGGCGAAATCAAGGCGTTCGCACGCGAGCGCATGGCGGCCTACAAGTACCCTCGCATCATCGAGATCGTCGAAGACCTGCCCAAGACGACCAGCGGCAAGATCATGCGGCGGCTGCTGCAGACCACCACGCTCGAGTCGGGGTCACCGCTGCGCGGCGCCGAGCTCGAACTGGTCAGCGTCACCTACCCGCAGCTGCGGATCGCGCGTCGAGGCGCGCGCTGTCCTGGAGGTCGGCGCCGTCTGGCTGCGACTCAGTCGAGGTCCGATCTCGCGATCGACGTCCGAACTGCTCTACGAGCGGCTGCAGGCGATGCTCGCGCAGCTGGACGACGTTGGCCGATTCCAGAACCGCGATGCGCTGCTGGGCGCGAGCGAGGCCTATCACGCGGCCATCATCGACCTTGCCGAAAATGAACACCTGTCGAGAGCCTTCCGCCGTCTGCGGCTGCGCGAGCTGCTGGCGTCGGTACTGAAAGACACGCCGGCAACGCCGGATCGCATCGTGCCGCTGCACGAATACCTCACCGACTCGATCGTCGCGACCAACGTGGCGGGCGCCGTCAAGGCCATCCTGACGTGGGGCGAGGCATCGCGCGCGAACATCCGTGTGGTGCTCGGCGCAGAGGACCCCGTCGACGACCGGCTGCGCCCCGGCCAGCATCGTCGAAGACCTCTCCGTGGCGCAGGCCAAGGAGCAGAGCAGCCGCGACGCGGATGTCGATGCGCTGATGCTGGCGCTCGACGCGCGGGCCGCGCTCGAGATCGGAATCACGCAGACGCTCGGCGCGGCGCTGACGGGCGAGTCCGAACGCGAGGCGCTCGTCGCGCGGTTGCGCGCGTTCACGCCGCTGGTTCGTGGAACGAGCGCCGCCCACGTCGCGCGCTACGTCCGCGGCGATGATGCGTTCCACCGCATCTTCCTGAGCCTGCTCCGCAACCCGCTGCTGTTTGAGATCTACAACGGCATGGACGTGCCGGAGCTGATGCGCCGGGTGCTGGAAGTCGCACCGCCGGCGATCCGGGAGGTGTTCGACGATCACAAGGGGTTGACGGACGCACTCCGCACCGGCGACGCGGAATCGACGGCCGCCGCCATCACCGAGCACGTGAACCGGGTGCGGGTGGCTTTGGCCGCCTTTGTCGCCACCCAAGCGCCAGGGACGCCAGGACAGAGGCCAATTACGGCCGGTTTGGCCAGCTAACTGCCGCGAATGGTCGCCTGCCCACCTCCGCCAAGGCTATGGTGGGTCCGCCGTAGCTTCAGCGAAGGCGGAAAGGCGGACACTACGAAGTGTGTTTGACAGACGTCCGCAACTGCGTTGTATACTACGCATCGTCTTATACAACACAGAAGAGAGGACTTACCGATGTCTGATTACGTGAAGCGCGCAACCGGCGTGGCCGACCAGTACCTGACGGCGTTGGCCGAAAGCCAGGAGCAGTTCCTGAAGACCCTGACCACGTTTTCCTCATTGGCGCCGAAGGTTCCGGCCGCGCCCGTGCCCGAGTTTGCCGCCGCGCTGCCGACCCCGAAGGAAGTCATCGACGCGAACTTCGCGTTCGCCGCGAAGCTGCTCAAGCAGCAGAAGGACTTCACCGAAAAGCTGGTCGCCGCGACGACGCCCGCGAACTGAGAGAATGACCGGGAGGTTCGATGGACGAACCTCCCGACGACTCGAACGATTCGAACAACTCGAACGAATATGGCTGAAGGCGACGCTCCGAATGCCGAACCGACGCTGGTCGAGCGTTGGCTGCAGGACCAGCAGCAGTGGCAGCGGACACTCTTCACCTACCTCGACTCGATGATGAAGAACGACGAGTTCCTCATGCACATGGGGAACGCGATGCGAGGGTCACTCTTGGCAGGCAAGCCCTATCCGACGGCCACACCGCCGCCGACTACGAACCCGACGACGCCCGCCGCTGACGATGCGGTCACGGCCGACCGACTCGACAAAGTGCTCTTCGCGCTCCGCGAGTTGCAGGGCCAGGTGCAGGACGTGCTCATGACCCTCGACGAGATGCGCGGCTTGCCCGCCGGGGGCATCCGCAGGGCCTCCCCGGCGCCCACCAAGAAAAAGCCCGCGCGCGCGAAACGAGCGGCGTCCGGCGCGCGGAAGACAGGAAAACGTCGGACCCGATCGTGACCGATCCCGGGCGAGAGCTCGAAGCGATGCTCGCGCGCTCGGAGCAGACGCGCGCCAGGCTCGATCGGCTTCACGAGGTGCTGACGTCCACCGGCCACTACGGCAGAGGCGCCACACCCGCCACGGTCGTCTACCAGGAAAACAAGCTTCGTCTGCTGCGGCTTCTCGACGAATCGGGGCAGCCGCGCACTGGTCCGCCGGTGCTGTTCATCCCGGCGCCCGTGAGCCGTTACTTCATCATCGACCTGTTGCCGGGGCGGTCGTTCGCCGGCCATGTTGCCGCCGCAGGCTTCGACGTCTACATCCTCGACTTCGGCACGCCGGGCGACGAGGATCGTTTCGCCGATCTCGAGTACTTCGTCGAAGGTCTGGTGCGCCGCTCGGTGCGCAAGGTCTCGGCACTCAGCGGACAGGCATCCATCAACATCGTCGGCTACTGCCTGGGCGGCACGTTATCGCTCCTCTACACGGCACTGCATCCGTCCACCGTGTCGCGGCTGGTTCTCCTCACCACGATGATCGACGGCGATATGAAAGGCGGGATCGCCTGGGTCGCGCATCAGATGGGGCTGGCGGGCGAGTCGTATGACAACCCGCGGCTGGTGCCAGCCGTCGAGATCAAGAGCTGGTTCGAGATGCTCGCGCCAGGCTCCAACAGCCTGATCGGCCGCGTCAACGACCTCTGGGAGCGACTCGACGATCCGCTCGATCGCCTCCGCGACGTGCGGACGATGGCGACGTGGGTTGATGATGTCGTGCCGGCGCCGGGAAGACTGCTGGCGGAGCTGTATCAGCAGTTTGGACCAGGGCGGAATCGATTGATGGCGCGCACCGCCACCATCGGCGATCGGCTGATCGACTGCAGCACGATCACGATGCCGGTGTTGTCGGTATCAGCCGCCAAGGATCTGATCGCGCCGCCAGACGGCGTTGACGCAATTCGATCGCTCGTCCCGCACGCGGAGGTGATGCGCCTTCCTGGCGGCCACGTCGGCATCGTCGCTGGCCGGACGGCGCTCTCGCTCTGGCAGCGAACCGTCGAATTCCTCACCGCGACGACACGCCTGCCTGACGGCAAGGTAACGTAAAATGCCTGGGCCTGTGACCGATTCGGTGTCGTCTGAGTTCATCTCGTGGCGGGGTCATCGGATCTTCGTCACGGTCACGGGTCATGGCGACCCGCTCCTGCTGGTCCCCGGTCTTGGCAACAACATCGGGATGTGGGTGCCGTTCATGGAGCAGTTCCAGAATCGGCGCATCATCCGACTCGATGCTCCAGGAACGGGTCTCTCGAGCACGCCGATCTTCCCCATCAACGTTCCCGCACTCGCAGAGCTTCTCGTTGCGGTACTCGACGAGCGCGACGCGCCGTGCGCGGATGTGATCGGATTCTCGTACGGCGGGGCGGTGGCGCAGCAGCTCGCGTTTGACCATCCGACGCGTGTCCGGCGGCTGGTGCTGGCCGCAACCAACTGCGGCATCGGGGCGATCCCGGGATGGCTGCCCGCGGTGACCGGCCTGGCGACGCCGATCCGTTACTACTCGCCGAGCTTCTTCGATCGCACCGCGGCAGCGACGTTTGGCGGTGTCACCGCGCGCGATGAATCAGTGCGACGCCGGATGAGCAACGCACGCCGCAGCCATCCGCCTGCCGCTGATGGCTACGCGATGCAGCTGCTCGGTATTTTCGGCTGGTCCAGCTGGCACTTCCTGCCCCGCATTCCGCACGAGACGCTGGTGCTGTGCGGAGACGACGACCCACTCGTGCCGGTGGCCAACGCCCGCATGCTGGCGGAGCGGATTCCGAACGCCACCCTCGAGATCGTCGAAGGCGCCGGTCATTTGTTCTTGTGGGACGATGCAGAGAATCTGGGCCAGCGGATCGGCCGTTTCCTGAACCGCACGCGCTAGGCGGCCTGAGAAACTAGGTCGCCTGCGTAGCCTGAGTAAGGCCCAGGCAACCCAGGCACCTTAGGCACCCCAGGCACCCCCAGGCACCTTCAGGCACCCCAGTTATCGCCGGCTCGCCTCGGTTGGCGGTGGTGCGAGGCTGATCTGAATGCGTTTCGTGTACCGGACCGCTGTGCCATCGAACTGGGCTGGCTGATACTGCCACTTCTTCGCCGCAGCAAGCAACAGCGAGTCGTACCGTGGGTGCACCGACTGGATCAGCCTTGCTGACTCCACGGTACCAGCCGCATCAATCACCACTTCGAGAACTCCCGTGGCTGTCGCCTTGAGCACGCCCGGGAATTGCGGCATGCTCTGTCGCGTCGTCAACGGGGCGACAACGTCTGTGTCTTCGGTCGAGAAGACTCGTTTGAAATCGCGCGCCGGTTTCGCCGGCGGCGCCGCGACGATCGCGCTGGCGGCGACACTGGTGGAGGGGGCGCGAGCGCCTTCTCGGCCAGACCGACAAAGCCGGCGGCAAGCGTCTTGATGTCGGCAAGTGGCGGCTGCCCCGCCAGCTGCGACACATCCGGATCGGTCAACGCCGTGAGCACCCACTTGAACCCGATGCTGGCGGCTGAGAAATCGCCGCGGTCGTACGCCGTCTTGCTTTCCTCGTAGCGCCGCTGGACCATCGGCGGCAGCAGGCGCAGCCGGGCTGTGCTGACGGCGGTTCGCATGCGGGGAGACAGCTCGTCTGAGGGCGGCCGAAACAGCGGATGCTGCGACACGAGCCGGTCGATCGCGGCGTCCACGTCGGCAGAGCGCCCGACGGCAACGAGGCAGAGAACGCGATACATCGCGATGGAGGCGGAATCTTCCGAGTAGAGCATCGCGGCCGGGCCGCCCTCGGACACGCTCGTCGATCCGAGCGCGTTCAGCATCGTCAGCGCCTCGTCGTAGTTGGCGGACGCATACAGTTCCTTGGCCCTGACCAACGATGCCTGCGCCCGCGCGGGCGCCGCGGTAAACGCCAGGGCGGCACAGGCGAGGACTACTGAGAGCGCGAGTCTGCGTTTCACTGCCGTTTCCTCATGTCGACGCTCAGGCGCGCCGGACCGTTCAGCGTGACCGTGACGGTGTGACGTTGTTCACCCAGCTCCGGATGGCGGAAGACGACGTCGTGGTTGCCGATCGGGAGGGAGACGTTGCCGATCGGCGTTTCGCCGAGCTTTTCGCCGTCGACCCAGACATCGGCCCACGGCGCGGCGTTCAGCGCGACCGATCCCTTGGGGATGTCGACACGCATCGGCGTCACCTTGCCCGGTCCCACCTGCACCGTGCGGTTGACACGGAAGCCAAGCGGTTCGTTGACCACCTGCAAGTTGTGCTCGCCGACCGACATCATGATCCGCTCGCTGCGGCTGCTGCCGACGAGACGCCCGTCTTCGAAGAGCTGCATCTCGAGGGGTGAGTTCACCGAGACCCAGCCGGAGACCGGAACGCCCTGCGGTGCCGAGAGCGGAACGACGAGCGACGCGGTCGCGCCCGCCTGAATCGCGACCTGCTCGGTGACGGAGCTGAGCGAGTTCTGGAGGCCGACCGAGTGCGTGCCGGGCGTCAGGCCGTCAATCACGATCGGCGATACGCCGCGGCGCTGACCGTCGACGGTCACGGTCGCGCCCGGCGGGTCGGTCCGAATACTGAGCTGTCCGAGAGACGCTGCGGCCTTCGGGATTTCGACGAACTGCGACACTTGTCCGCCGTCGGTGATCTTCACGGGAATCGCCCGTGTCTGATCCCCCAGCGTCAGCTCCAGCTTGTGATCGCCCGTTGGGAGCTCCAACGTGATCGGCGTCAATCCACGCTTCTTGCCGTCGATGAACACCTGCACGCCGTCGGGATTGGTGTTGACGACGAGCTGGCCGGTCGGCTCGACCGGTTGCGTAACTCCGCACCGCGAAGGTACCCGCGGTGACGATGGCGACGAGGATTGCCGCCGCGATGCCCGCGCGATTCCGCCATTCCGAATTCCAGTACGGGATCTCGCCGCACCTGGAGCGCGGGCTCAGCCTCGCGACGCGACGGCTCAGACTTCGCCGCGGGCGCTGCTGGCGACGGGGTCGCCGCCGCGGGCGTTTTCGTCGCCGAGGCCGCAGCTGCCGGCGCTTTCTTCGCGGAGGCCGCAGTGCCGCCACAGGTGCGGCAGGCGCGAATGAATCCATGGCGCTGTCGCCCTTCGTCTTTGACGGCGACTGCGGCGGTGCCTCGGCCGCCGTCGCGTCGGGTGACGCAGCCGTGCCGTGCCTTTGCCGAACGTCTGGCACTCCGCCAGGAACGCCGTGAGCACCGTGCGGGCGCGCGCGTCGTTCACCTTGATGGTTTTGTCGAAGTCGGCCTTGGCCTCGATGGCCGTGGCGAAGTTGCGGTCGCCATCGACTTGCATCGCGCGACGAAGCCACGCACTTCATCTCGGATGGCAGCAGCTCGAGGCCGTTCGGGGAGACCGCGTTCAGTCCCTCGATCATCTCCGCAATGCCGCCGGGTATTCCTCGTCGTTCAGCAGACGGCCAAGCAGCAGCGAGAGCGCGACCAGCGCCAATCTGCGTGACGTCAGCACGCCGGTCGATGGTGACCATCTGCCGTCGACCACGGCAGGGCCGCGCGGAGCTCCCTCCAGCACCGCTCCTGATCGAAACCCGAGCTTTCGATCGCCGCGCCAAACACGTGGTCGACGACCACCAGCCGCGCCTCGGGCGTGAACACGAGCCGTTCGGGCGCAAGCGCACCATGGCTCACATGCGGCACGGCTTCGTGCAGCGCGGCGGCATCGATCAGCAGCTGTCGCAGCAGGCCGAGCGCGCCATCGAATTCAAGGGGAATCAGTCGCCGTTCGGCGATGGCCAGCAGGTCCGAGAGCCGGACGCCCGAGACGTGGTCCGTGGCGACGACGATGCGTGGGGGTGTTTCGAGAGGCGTCCCACGCCTCGGAGGCGGGGAAAGGACGCGTGCTGGAAGGATGCGAGCTCTCCGGCCCGCTGCCGCAACGCGGCCTCGAACCCGGCGACATCACCCAGCGCCTCGTGGACGACGACCAGATCGAGGAGCTGGTTGCCAGCGCCCGTCGTCTGACGACGCTCACCCAACCCGTCCTGAAAAGCGGCTCCGGCTGCACTCATAGCGAGTGCAGCGAAATGCGACTTCCGTACCCGAAGTGGTCACGACTCGCGCTGTTCGCGCCAGTGCGTGCGAGTGCCGCGGAATTCACACGGCCGCACCGCTGCGGAACTCAGTGACGATCCGTAACCTCTTTACGGAATCGTCACCGAGAATCGCAGTTCTGTCGTGTCCCGGGATACGACTTTGTGGCTTCTTACGCGTTCGAACACCGCCCGCTAATTTCCTCGCCCGCGACCTGCGCCGCCGCGTGCCGGGGCCGGGGCCAGCGTGCCGCCCTCGGCGAGGGTCTTCATGTTCTCCAGCGCGGTCGTGAACTGCGTCGTCCGCTGCGCCTTGTTGCGCTTCCCGCGCCGCGTCATCGGCCATCATCGAGTTGTCAAACACCAGCGTGTAGATCAAGCTTCGACGTCGTCGCCGTCACGGGCCGTGCTTCAAGCGTGCCGTGATACAGGTTGTACGGACGGCCTTCCCGCACGGGCTGCGTGTAGGTATAGGACAGTTCGGTCTTGCCGACGAGCACTTCGTTTGCGACTGACCGCACCGCGCCCACTTCGCCGTCTTTGCCGGCGGTGATCGTGCAGGTCGGAATCCGAAACCACTCGCCGATATCGCAGTACTTGCCGACACGCTTCCAGACCTCGGCTGCCGGCTTGTTGACCGCGATTTCCATCACGATGGTGGTGTACGTCGGGTTCGGCACCTGCAGCGGCGCCTGGCCCGACCGCCACCGCCGGGGCCGGAGCACCCTGCGGCGGAGCACCCTGCGGCGGAGCGGCCGGTGCCTGGGCGGCCATGACGACCGCGGCGAAGATGATGGCGAGCGCTGGCTGACCATGTGCCGATCGCGCCCAGACCAAAACGATTCCTCATGTCACGCCTCCAAGTCGATTCCTGAGACTGGTGAGCCTACCTCTTTTTGGCCGTCTTGCGGGTCGTCTTCTTTTTTTCCGCTGCTGCCCGTCGTGTGGCCTGCCGGTCCGACGGCTAGGCCGGTGACTCCTTCGGGGCGCGAGCCCGCGAAGTTGTACGCCTCCTGCAGCCAGTCGGTCATTGGCGGTTCGACCTCGTCGCGGTGCCGAACGTGAATCAGATGCGCGGTCTTCGTTTTCGATGCCGGCATCACTCGCCGGACCTGCGACGCCTTGAGCGTGCGTCCCAGAAAGAAGCAGACCTCGAGAGAGCTGTCGTTTCGGGCGAACAAAGAAATAGCACGCCTTGCGCGAGAACATGATCGAGTCATGCGACGCGTAGATTCGCTGCTCGCCGAACTCGACCGCTGTCTCGCGCAGGCGCTCCCAGGCGTCGCGGAGATCCTCGGACAGACCGGCGGTGAGCGCGGCCTCGGTCGTGGTCCAGCAGTCATGAGGCTCGCCTTCTTCGATCCACTGCTTGCAGTGATAGCACTCCCATCCCGCCATCAGCTGAAATTCTAAACACCGCCGACGATTGTTCGGGGGCGGCCGCCGCAAATCACGGGAAGCACCTCGCCGATCGCGCTCGTGAATCACCGCGTCAGCCAGGTGATCGAACGGTGTCGGCTCGGCGTTCACGATGATGACGCGCGCACCGGCCGACTTGGCCAACGGCACCAGGTCCGCGACCGGATACACCTGAAGGCTGGTGCCAATCGGCGAGCAGGAGGTCGGCGTCTCCGGACCGCCTGCAGCGCCGACTCGATCACCTCGGGCACCAGCGCCTGGCCGAACGAGATCGTGGCGCTCTTGAGGATTCCACCGCACACCGGCACGCGGGTCGGCTTCACCGGCGCGCACGCGATCGAGCACCGGACCTGCCGGTCCACGCCAGCCACAGGCCATGCACATGACGTCGCGCATGGTGCCGTGCACTTCGATGACTTTCCCCGGCGCGTGACCCGCGATCTGGTGCAGGCCGTCGATGTTCTGCGTCACGAGCGCGCGAAGCGATCCGCGCTGCTCGAGCGCGACGAGGGCCGGTGGCCAGCGTTTGGTTGAGCCTGCCAGGCGGGATGGTGGAGACGGCCTTGCCACGACAGCCTTCTGACGTCGGGATCCGCCATGTAGTGGTGAATGTTGGACAGGCGTTCGGCCTTCGGATCCCGTGTCCACACGCCCTGCGGACCGCGAAAATCGGGAATGCCGGATTCGGTTGAAATTCCGGCTCCCGTCAGCGCCACGATGGACGTGGCCTCGTCGACCCATGCCGAAGCAGCCCGGATGAGATCTGCTCACCATGTAGCTCAGGTCTCGCGAGGTTCAGCCGCCGGCCAGCGCGCCGATGATCAGAAACGGCTCGATCGCCGCGGACGACCGGATCCGGCAGCGGCGTGTCTGGCGGATCGTGCGACAGGTCCTCTTCGCAGGCGTAGAAGCGCACGAACGCGCCGGCGCTTGAACGTCGCCTGATCGCGGATCGTGCCGCGCAGCACCGGATACCGCGACTCGAGCGCGTCGAGCACCGCGCGCAGCGTCGCGGTGCCGGGCACATCGACTTCCACTTCCGCGCCGACGCGCGCCAGCGTCTGCAGATGCTGCGGCAGCGCCACCCGGATCATGTGAGCGTCTGAACCTCCACCGACAGCACCGGAGGCAGATCGCGAACGATCGGCGTCCAGCTGTCGCCCGCGTTTGCCGAACCGTAGACCTGCCCGCCGGTCGTTCCGAAGTACACGCCGCACGGATCGAGCGCGTCCACGGACATCGCGTCGCGCAGGACGTTGACGTAGCAGTTCTCCTGCGGCAGCCCCTTGCTGAGCGGCTCCCACTCGTTGCCCCCGGTCCGGCTGCGATAGACGCGCAGCTTCCCGTCCGGCGGGTAGTGCTCGGAGTCGCTCTTGATCGGCACGACGTAGATCGTGTCCGGCTCGTGCGCGTGCACGTCGATCACGAAGCCGAAGTCGGTCGGCAGATTGCCGCTGACCTCGGTCCACAGGTCGCCGCCGTTGTCGCTGCGCATCACGTCCCAGTGCTTCTGCATGAACAGGACGTTCGGCCGCGACGCGGTGCATGCCGATGCGATGGACGCAGTGGCCGACTTCGGCGGTCAGGGTCCGGGATGTATTGCGAGCGCAGTCCCTGGTTGATCGGCGTCCAGCTCTGACCCGCCGTCATCGGTGCGGAACGCGCCCGCCGGCGGAGATCGCGATGAACATCCGCTTGGCGTTCGTCGGGTCGGAGCAGGATCGTGTGCAGGCACAGGCCGCCGGCGCCCGGCGCCCACTTCGAACCCGAGCCGTGCTCGCGCAGCCCCGGCATCTCCTGCCAGGTCTTCGCGCCATCGGTGGTGCGGAACAGCGCGGCATCCTCGACACCGGCGTAGACCATGTCGGGGTCGGTCAGCGACGGCTCGAGGTGCCACACGCGCTTGAACTCCCACGGATGCGGCGTGCCGTCGTACCACTGGTGCGTCCCGGCACGCCGTCGTAGGCGAACTGATTGCCGGCCGGCTCCCACGTCTTGCCGCCGTCGTTCGATCGCTGGATGACCTGGCCGAACCATCCGCTCGACTGCGACGCGTAAATGCGGTTCGGGTCCACCGGAGATCCCTTCATGTGGTAGATCTCCCAGCCGCCAAAGTGCGGGCCGCTCACGTCCCAGCGATCGCGCTTGCCGTCGGACGTGAGGATGAAGCCGCCTTTCCGCGTGCCCACGAGAACTCGAACGCCACTCATGCTCCCTCCGGTCGCAGGCCTAAGGGCCAAGGCCCAAGGCCTCAGCAGGCCTAGGCGAGCCCCGTCATCCTATATAGACTCCGGATCGCGACGAAAATCATCGGTCGGCCTCCAGCGTCAGCGGAAGCCCGAACAGCGGGAACAGCCGCTCGGTATCAAGAAAGGCATTCCACGCCTTGATGCGGTTGCCCTCCAGCTCGAGAACGGTCAGCGACCAGGGGTGGTACCCGCCGTCGGCCGATCGCGCGGTACTGGGCAAACGCCGGCGAGCCGCAGGCCTGCGTGCGAATCAGCCGCGAACCACGGCATCCGTTGCCACGGCCCAGCAGCCACGCGCGAATTGCCTGCTGGACCCTGCAGCCAGAGCGTGTACGGCGGCATCGACAGCGTGGCGTCCTCGCGCATCAGGGCGACGAGCGCGTCGACGTCGTATTCGTGGAACGCATCGACATATTTCTCGAGCAGCTCTGCCTGTGATTCGGACAGCGGCTCGGCTTGCGCGGAGACGTTCTTCGACGGCCAGCGTCGCGCGCGCCCGCTGCAATGCGCTGTTGACCGCCGCGATCGACATGTCGAGGGATGCGGCCACTTCCTGTGCGGACCAGCCAAGCACCTCGGCGAGGAGAAGCGCCGCGCGCTGCCTCGACGGCAGATGCTGCAGCGCCGCCACGAACGCCAGGCGCGTGCTCTGGCGCAGCGCCGCCTGTCTCGAACGGGTCGGCGTCGGAGGGCAGCAAGCGCGCGTCGGGCATCGGCTCGAGCCAATGTGTGCGCGGCCGCGTCTCGAGCTCGTCGTCCACGGTGCCAACCGGGCCTTCCTCAATCGGCCGTGCCCGGCGCGATTGGGCGGCGAGCGCGTCGAGGCACACGTTCGTCGCAATGCGATAGAGCCAGGTGCGCAGCGAGGCGCGGCCGTCGAAGCGGCTCAACCCCTTCCACGCGCGGACCATGGTCTCCTGCACGGCGTCCTCGGCGTCGAATGCGGAGCCGAGCATCCTGTAGCAGTGGCCGGTGAGCGCCGCTCGGTGCGGCTCGAGATCGGTGACGTCGATGGCGGACACGGTTCGAACTCCTATGGCACGTGCGCGGCCGGCTGGCCGCTTCATCTCCCGGACCCGGCTCGCAATGACCTCGGCCAGGATTTCATATCCACGATCCGTGTAGTGGCAGCAGTCGTCTTCGTAGACCGCGGCGCGTTCGCGGTCGAATGCGGTGGTGCCGTCGAGAAACTGTTCGCCGGCCGTCAGCGCCGCCGTTGCCCGCTCCAGCACCGGATACCCGAGCGACACGGATTGCTTGAACGGGGTCGCGTCGTTCAATGCCACACGCGCCTCTTCGCTGCTGAACGCGCGGCTGGTGAAGTACTGGTTCGGCTGCAGCACGTGCAGATACGGTACGCCCCGCGCCGACAACATGTCGTGCATCAGCAGCGACGCCGCCGTCCACTCGGCGGCGATATCTTCATAGACCACCGCAACGGAATCACGCTTCTTCACCGGCGGCGTCAGCAGCAGGACCGATGACGCCGGCGGATTCGACGGCAGCGCATCGTACGCCGCCACGTCAGCCTGATACCGGTTCATCGTAAACACGTAATACCGATCCAGCGCAAAGTGAACAGCGGCGATACGGTTGCGCCGCATCCGATCGGCGAGCCGGTTCAGCCGCTCCTTGTAGGCACTGATTCGCGCCAGCGCTGCCACGCCGCGACGGCGTCAGCGTGGCCTGATCGATCAGGTTGAGCAGCGGATCGACATGAATCGGGCTGGGCATCGAGATGTCGCGGCCGCGTTCGTGGCTGCGTGAGCCGAGCGCCACCTCGTTGAAGCCGTCGATGTTGACCACCAGGTCGTACTGCTGTCCGAGCGAGAGGAAATACGCCAGCACGATCAGTTGCTGCGGCTGCTTGTACCCTTCGTGGCCGAAACAGAGCGGAACGATCTCGCGGTTCGCCAGCGCCGGATCGCCGCGCATCGCCTCGATCAGGCGGGGCGTTCCCCGATCGCAGAAGGCGCGCGCGACCGATCCGCCAAAGATACCCACCAGGAACTGCCGGTCGCTGGTTCGTGCAAACGGAAACGCCTGCTTCGATCCAAAGCCGATGTTGTTCGTCTCCGGGCGGACGCCGGGCCGGTGGATCGGGCCGAAGTACGGGTGGAGCACGTCGCCGCTCAGCTCGCCCCGGCCTGTCTCGGCGAGTGCCGGCGGAACGGCTTTGTCCGCCGTGTAGAACAGCCCGCCGTGCTGGACGTAGAAGACGACGACTGCCGCAATCTCGGCCAGCACCAGAAACAGCAGCACATTGATCGCGACGAGCGAGAGGCGCTTCCGCATCGGCTAATCCGCCGCGAAGCTCCGCGCGTAATCCTGCCGCCGCGCGAGGCTCAGAAGATCGTGTAGATGAACGGCGCGATCGCGCTACCCTTCGCCAGGACAATCAGGCCGCCGAATACGAGCAGCACGAGCAGCACCGGTAGCAGCCAGAACTTTTTCCGCACCTTCAGGTAGTGCCAGAACTCTGCGAGGAATCCGATCATCACAACTGTTGATCCATCGGTGATGAGCCGGCCGACCACCTGCTTCCTGAAGGGAGGATCGGTGGATGCTCATCGCTCTCACGGAGGATACTCTAGGCCGACCTGAAGGTCGGCCTCGACGCTACCTATGAGACAGAACACTCCCGGTCAGGTGCTGTTTGCCAGCCTGATCGGCACGACCATCGAGTTCTTCGACTTCTACATCTACGCGACCGCAGCGGTGCTTGCGTTCCCGCGGCTGTTCTTTCCGGCGTCGGATCCCGCATCCGCCACGGCTGGCCTCACTCGCCACGTTCGGCATCGCCTTTCTGGCGCGGCCGATCGGCTCGGCGCTGTTCGGACATTTCGGCGACCGCATCGGCCGCAAGACCACGCTGGTCGCGGCGCTGATGACGATGGGGGTCTCGACGGTCGCGATTGGGCTGCTGCCGACCTACGCCAGCATCGGCATTGCGGCGCCGGCGTTGCTGGCGCTGTGCCGCTTCGGCCAGGGGCTGGGCCTTGGCGGTGAGTGGGGCGGCGCGGTGTTGCTCGCCGTGGAGAACGCGCCGCCCGGGCAAGCGCGCCTGGTACGGCATGTTTCCGCAGCTCGGCGCGCCGGTCGGGTTCTTCTTTTCCGGCGGCGTCTTCCTGCTGCTCTCCGAGCTCCTCACGGACGAGCAATTCTTCTCGTTCGGCTGGCGGATTCCGTTTCTCGCCAGCGCGGTGCTCGTGCTCGTCGGGCTGTACGTGCGCCTCACGATCACCGAGACGCCGGTGTTCCGCGCGGCGATGACCCGGGAACAGCGGTCAAGGTGCCGATGTTCGTAGTGTTCCGCGACCACCCGAGGCACGCTGGTCACGGGCATCCTCTCGTCGCTCGCGACCTTCGTGCTGTTCTACCTGATGACGGTCTTCGCGTTGTCGTGGGGAACGACGGCGCTCGGCTACTGCCGCGCCACGTTCCTGCGTGATTCAGCTGATCGGCGTCGTCTGTTCTTCGCCGTCACGATTCCGATCAGCGCCATGATCGCCGAGCGGGGCCGGCGTCTGACGCTGATCTGGGTGACCGTGGCGATCGGCGCATTCGGGTTCGTGCTGGCGCCGCTGCTCTCGGCCGGGCATCGCCGGGCGCGATGGCTGGCGATGATCGTCGGGCTGTCGCTGATGGGGATGACCTACGGCCCGCTCGGCACGGTGCTGTCGGAGCTCTTTCCCGACGCGGGTCCGGTATACCGGGAGCTCGTTGACGTTCAACCTGGCCGGGATCTTCGGCGCATCGCTGGCGCCGTACATCGCCACATGGCTGGCGCAGAACTACGGCCTTCAATACGTCGGCTATTACCTGACGGCCGCGGCAGCGCTGACCATGGTGGGCCTCGTTTCCATCCACGAGACGCGCGACAGTTCGCTCGACTGAGCGCTTTAACGGGCTTTTTTACCAAGCTTTTACAAATCCCCGGTATCAGGCCCTGCCCACCTCCTAGTAAAACCTAGCGGCTGCTATCCTATTAAGTCCATTGGTCTTCCGGGCCTGCATAGGCGAGGCTTTAGGCTGATGAATGGCCCTGGACCGGCTCAGTGTGGAGCGGATTTCATGACTGTCAGGTCCCTGGTTATCGGCTGCGCTCGCGGTCCTGACGTGGGTGCTTGCCGTGAGTGCCCAATCGGCGCGACCGCAGGCGCCTGCGCCGCCGCGCGGAAGCCGACGGCTGCGCCCCAGCCGGCCGCCGCAGCACCCGCCCAGGTTCGGCCAACCGCCACGACCACAACCGCGATCACGGCCGACGCGCAGCGCGCGTTCTTCAAGCCGTGCTGCGTCGGCTGCCACAACGAGGGGGCCGCGAAGGCCGGGATGGATTCGTCGCGGAAGCTGCAGATCGACGCGCTCGATTTCGCCAACGTCGACAAGGATCGCAAGACGTGGGAGCTGATCGTCCGCAAGGTGCGCGCGGGGCAGATGCCGCCCGTCGGGATCGCGGCGGCCGGAGCCGCAGGTGTTCGACGCGCACATGACGGCGCTCGAAAACGAGCTGGATCGCACGGCGACGGCTGTTCGCGCCGCCGCCCGGGCTGCATCGACTGAACCGGACCGAGTACGCGAACGTCGATTCGCGATCTGCTCGACCTCGAAATCGACGCGGCGAAGTATCTGCCGTCAGACGATTCAACGGCGGGCTTCGACAACATCGCCGGCGCGCTCGGCATCTCGTCGACGCTCGTCGAGGCGTACGTGAACGCGGCGCAGAAGATCGCCGCCTCGCGCTCGGCTATCCCGAGGAGCCGGGCCTCGTCGTCTACCGCACGCAGGAAGACACGTCGCAGGACTACCACATCGAAGGGCTGCCGTTCGGCACGCGCGGCGGCATGCTCGTGCCGCACGTGTTCCCGTCCGACGGCGAGTACACGCTGACGGTGACGCCGATCTTCGGCGACAACATGTCGCCGACCGGCTTCGGGTCGGTGCCGTGCGAGCAGCTCGAGATCCTGCTCGACGGCGAACGTGCTCGGCCTGCTCAACTGGCAGGGCGGCGGCCGCAACGCCGGCGGCAACTGCGCGGCAAGCGCGGCCGCGGCGCCGGTCCGAACGGCCAGGAGCCCCGGCAGCCGGCCGCGCGCCGGCAGCCGCCAGGCCGGCAGCCGGCGGCGGGCGGCGGGCGGCGGCGGCTGCGGACGTGGCGGCGGCGGCGGCGATGCGCGTCCGCTTCAAGACGACGGCGGGCACGCACATGGTCGGCGCCACGTTCCTGGCGACCAACTTCGCCCCGCTGCTCGACCTCGACCAGCACTTCATGCGGTCGACGGTGCAGACCGGCCCGACGCCCGGCTTCACGTTCTTCCCGCACGTCGGCACGATGCGCATCGAGGGGCCGTTCAACGCCACGCCGGCGAAGGACAGCCCCAGCCGCCGCAAGATCTTCGTCTGCACGCCGAAGACCGCAGCGGAAGAAACGGCCTGCGCGCGCCGCATCATCACCAACCTGGCGACCTACGCGTTCCGGCGCCCGGCGACGCAGGCCGACGTCAACATGCTGATGGAGTTCTACCAGCAGGGCCGCAAGGAGAAGGACTTCGAGCTCGGCATCGAGATGGCGCTGGCGCGCATCCTCGCGTCGGTGCAGTTCATCTATCGCATCGAGGAAGAGCCTGCCGCCACGCAGCGCACGCCGGCCGGCGCGACGATGCGAGCGCAGCCGCGGCAGGCGCCGCGGACGCCGCGCACGTACCGGATGAACGATCTCGACCTGGCGTCGCGCCTGTCGTTCTTCCTCTGGAGCACGATCCCGGACGAGGAGCTGCTCAAGGTCGCCGGCGTCGGGGCGGCTGAAGGATCCGGCGGTGCTCGAGCAGCAGGTGCGGCGCATGCTGAAGCACCCGAAGGCCGAAGCGCTGGCGGTGAACTTCGCCGGCCAGTGGCTCAACCTGCGCGGCCTCGACGCCTCGGCGCCGCTGCCGCTGGTCTACCCGGACTTCGACGACCCGCTGCGTCAGGCGATGCGCCGCGAGGTGGAGCTGCTGTTCGACACGATCGTCCGGGAAGACCGCAACATCACCGAGCTGCTGACGGCCGACTACACCTTCGTCAACGAGCGGCTGGCGAAGCACTACGGCATCAAGAACATCTACGGCAGCCAGTTCCGCCGCATCGCGCTCGGCCCGGGCTTGGAAGCCGCGCCGCGGCCTGACCGGCAAGGGCGCGTTCCTGGTCACGACGTCGAAGCCGGATCGGACCTCGCCGGTGACGCGCGGCAAATGGGTGATGACGAACATGCTCGGCATGAGCCCGCCCGATCCGCCCGCGGACGTGCCGCCGCTGCCGCCCCGCGCCGCGGATCCGAACGCCAAGGAGCCGACGATGCGGGAAAAGATGGAGACGCACCGCGTGCGGCAGGACTGCGTGCCAGTGCCACCGGCTGATGGACCCGATCGGCTTCTCGCTCGAGAACTTCGACGCCATCGGCCTGTGGCGCACCCATGACGAGGGGAAGCCGATCAACCCGGCGATCAGCTGTTCGACAACACCAAGGTCGCGGTCCGGTCGCTTTGCGCCAGTGGCTGGCGACGAGCTACGGCGAACCAGTTCGTCGACGGTCGCCACCGAGAAGCTGATGACCTACGCGCTCGGCCGCGGCGTCGAGCGCCGCGACATGCCGCTCGTCCGCGCGATCGCGCGCGACGTGATCAAGAACAACGGCCGCTTCTCGTCGATGGTGCTTGGCATCGTCACGAGCCAGCCGTTCCAGATGAACATGCGGGTCGAGGCCGTGCCAGGCACGACCACCGCACGGCGCCGAACCGCTCCGACAGAACGGGAGTCGAACTGACCATGTCGTTCATCACAAAGAAGCACATCGCGCGGCGCACGTTCCTGCAGGGCGCCGGGGTCACGCTGGCACTGCCGATGCTGGAGGCGATGATTCCGGCAGGCACGGCGCTGGCGCAGACAGCTGCCGGGCAGGCGAAGCCGCGCTTCGTCGGCGTCTTCTATCCCGCACGGCATGGCGCCGGGCTTCTGGGAGCCGAAGGCCGAGGGGCGCGCTGCCCGACAAGCTGCCGCACATCCTGGAGGCGCTCAAGAAGCTGAAGAACGAGACGACGATGCTGAGCGGCATGTGGTCGCAAGTCGGCGGAGCCACCCGAGGGGACGACCGGCTCCGACCACTGGGTCGCCGCGGCGTTCCTGACCGGCATCAAGCCGCGCAAGACCGCCGGCTCCGACGCGACGGTCGGCAGCGCCACGATCGACCAGCAGATCGCGCAGAAGATCGGCCGCGAAACGCTGCTGCCGTCGCTGCAGCTCGCCGTCGAGGATCCGAACTCGAGCTCGAGCAACTGCGGCGAGGGCTACAGCTGCTCGTACACGAACTCGATCTCGTGGGTCGAGCTGCCGACGCCGGAGGGCGAAACGGTGCCGCGCACCAGCCCGCTGCCGATGGAGCTGAACCCGCAGGTGGTCTTCGAGCGCCTGTTCGGCAGCGGCTCGACGCCGGAAGCTGCGCGCGCAGCGGATGAAGCAGAGCAGCAGCATCCTCGACTCGCTGGTCGCCGAGCTGGCACACGCTCCGCCGGCAGCTCGGCGCGAGCGACGTCCGGACGGTGAACCAGTACACGGACGAGATTCGCGAGATCGAGCGCCGCATCCAGCTCGCCGCGAAGGCCTCGGGCGAAGTGCCCGAGCTCGACCTGCCGCCCGGCATCCCGGAGCAGTTCGATCAGCACATCAAGCTGCACGCGGACAAGCTCTGGCGCTGGCGTTCAAGGCGGACATCACGCGCGTCGTGACGCTGCTCGGCGCCCGCGACCTGACCGGCCGGAGCTATCCGTTCCCGAAGGGCGAGCTGTTCCCGAACGGCGGCGACGAGCGTCAGCTTCCACGGCGGATCGCACCACCAGGACGACCCGGTCCAGATCCGCCGCTACGCCGACCTGAACCGCTACCACGTGTCGACGATGGCCTACCTCGCGGAGAAGCTGAAGTCGACTCCGGAGGGCGACGGCAGGCTGCTCGACAACACCGTGATCCTCACGGCACGAACATGGGCAACTCGAACCAGCACCAGCACTACGACGTGCCGCACATCCTGGTCGGCGGCAAGAACCTGGGCCTGCGCGGGAACCGGCACCTGGCGTACGACCGCAAGACCGTGACGACCGGCAACCTGCTGCTCAGCGTGATGGAGCTGTACGGGATCAAGAGGGACAAGCAGGGAGACAGCACGGGACCACTGGCAAAGCTTCTCTGACACGGGCCGCGGAGGCGCGGAGCGACACCTGCTCACCGAGCTGGCCGAGAAGGTCGGGATGACACTCGCCAACCTCTCGATCCTGAAGACAAACAAGGCGCGTGCGATCCGCTTCTCGACGCTGGACGCACTCTGTCGCGAGCTGAACTGCCAGCCGGGTGAGTTACTGGAGTGGACAAAGGAGGGGTCCGCCTGAAGGCGCACACTACGACAGCTAGTCGACTGAGGGCGTTACTCGACGCCGAAGTGACGAGACAGGTACGTGTGAATGACGGGGAGCTGCTCGTCGTTGACCGGCGCGCCTTCGTTCAACATCGCCAGCAGCGTCTCTTCCCACTCTTCAGCTGAGCGCCGGCCGTTCTTGATGCGCTGCAGGTTGTGGCACATCGTGCAGGTGTTCAGCAGGATCTGCTTGCCTGGCCCTTCCGGCAGCGGTCCGTGCTCGCGCGTCAGGTACTGCACCATCGGCGGGATCTCGGTCTCTTCGATTTCCGCACCGTCCTG
This sequence comes from uncultured Acidobacteriota bacterium, assembly GCA_963793705.1. Classification (GTDB taxonomy): domain Bacteria; phylum Acidobacteriota; class Vicinamibacteria; order Vicinamibacterales; family UBA2999; genus Gp6-AA40. Next base: position 67,409 of record CAWCBC010000004.1, read on the forward strand.
AATCATCACCTGGATGGTTTCCTGCCAGCCTTTGGCGTCCTTCGCCGATGTCTCCACGCGCCGCATGGTGTGACATCCCTGGCACCGCTTCTCGACGAGCTGCTGTCCCTCGGACGGCTTCTGCGCGCTCGAGCTCGCGGCTGAGAACAACACAGCCGCGGCCAACGCCACCGAGACGATAAAGACGAACCCGCGGGACATGGATTGAATGGTAGCAGACGGTATTGAGCGAAGGCCGACCTGAAGGTCGGCCTCTACCGCTTAAAGGTCCGGCTGAAGCCGGACACTACGAAATCATTCCACGATCTCGCAGTCGCCGTAGTTCTGCGACACGGACGGCTCGGCGATGAAGCGGCCGACGGTCATCTGCAGATACCCGTGCCGGGAATGAACAGCCTTCAGGCGTTTCGCAGACGCCTCCTGCGCGAAGACGGTGGTGACGTTCAGCTGGCCAACCGAGTTCTCGACAAAGTACAGACTCCACCCCGACAGCACGGCCGTCACATAGGCCCGGCCCGCGGTTCCCAGGTACTCGGCGGTCGCATCCTGCACATCGATGTTGGTGATCTCGAACAGCAGCTCCTGGGTTTTGATCTGCACCTGCGGGTCGCCGCTCTTCCAGGCCGCGGCAGACGCCGTCGGGAACCGGCACTTAAGCCGTTTCAGAGTCGTCAGCGGATTCGGCGGGTCGGCGGGCGCCTGGCCGCCCGACAACATCGCCGCGGTCACGACGAAAAGATGCAACAGCGTTTTTCCGGCTGAAGCCGGAAGCCAATAGTTTCATGAAAGTCTCCGCCGTGTTCGCAGCCTGCCGCGCCGTGCCGTAGACGAATGCAGGGTCCCTTATAATTCCCAGTCCCGGATGATTCTGAAACGCGCAGCCGCAGCCATCACGCTCGTCGTCGGTGCCACGATGGTGATGCCGGCCGGCGCCCAATCCACAAACGTGCTGCAGGCCCGTCTGAAGCAGCTGTTCCCGGCTGCGACAGCATTTTCGCCTAAAGCGGGCGAACCGCCGCATTTCAAGGCCTTCGCGGGACCGGGGTCGCAGACGGCGGTCGGCTACGCCTTCTGGACCACCGAGGTGTCGCCGCTCGAGCGCGGCTACGGCGGTCCTATCGCGATACTGGTGGGCATCGACGTCACGGGGCGCCTCACCGGCGTCATCATGACCGAGCACCACGAACCGTACGGCGATTTCTCGATCGATCGGCCTGCCTTTGCTGCGCAATTCAAAGGCAAGGACGTGCGCGACCCGTTCAAGCTGGGCAGCGATATTGACGCTGTTTCGCGCGCCACCATCACCATGTCGAGCGCCGTGCGCGCCATCCGCAACGGCGCGCGGAGGGTCGCGCGGGAGTTGATTGCCCCGCCCGGGGCAAAGTAGTGACGACGAAGAGTCCTTGGTCCTTAGTGCTTCGTCCTGGTCCGTCCTGTGGTCCGTCGTCCTTGGTGCGACTCTGCTCTCGTTAATGGTCGTGCCTGGCGTGGAAACTACTGGCCACGCACAGCAGCCCTGACGCAAGTGGCCCAAACGCCCGCGGCCGGTGGGTGGAACTTCGAAGACGAGGAGGACGAAGCGCCGACCTGGGCGGAGGATATCCGAGCCCAGGCCGTTGACCTCATCTCCGTTGGCGCCTTCCTCGCGTTCGCGTTCGTCAGCTTCTTTCGCAAGAGCGTCGCGCTCAAATACGCGACGCTGGTCGGCGCCGTCGTCTACCTCGGCTTCTACAAAAGCCAGCTGATCTCCATCGTCAACGTCTTCGGACTGTTCGGCGGGAACCTGCCGATCTTCCGCCAGAACCTCGCCTGGTACCTGCTGACGATCGTGACCGTCGTCTCGACGGTGCTCTGGGGACGCGTCTACTGCGGACGGCTGTGTGCCTTTGGCGCGTTCACGCAGCTGCTCGATCGCGTGGCTCCCAAACGGTGGCAGATCAAAATACCTCGCGCGATCGAGCGACGGGCCTCGCTCATCAAATACGGAATCCTCGTCTTCGCGATCGCCTACTTCGTGGTGACTCGCGATCCGTTGATCTACCCGTACATCGAGCCGTTCTGGATGTTCGGGATGCACGGGACCACGCCGTTGTGGATCGCGCTGGCGCTGCTCCTCGTCGCGTCGCTGTTCGTGCGGAACGCGTACTGCCGGTTTCTGTGCCCGGTGGGCGCCGCGCTTGGAGTGCTGTCGAAGCTGACGGTGTTCCGCATCAAGCGATGGTCGGAGTGCCGGCACTGCCGCATCTGCGAAAAGGCGTGCGAGTGGGGCGCGATTCGCGGTCCGGAGATCGTGCTCAGCGAGTGCGTGCGGTGCGACGACTGCGAGCGGCTCTATGAGGACACGAAGAAGTGTCCGCACCACCTGATCATCATCCGCAAGGCCGACATCATGGCGCGTCGGTCGGTGGGTGCAGCCGCTCCAGCCGCCCCGTAAGTCCGCTCGACACCAGGACCTCGTTGCTCTCGGTGACGATGACGCCCTCGACGTCGGGGAGCTTCTCGATCAGCGCCATCCCGGCCTGAGGTCCGAGCACGAACACGCCGGTGGACAGCGCGTCGGCCAGGACAGCCTGCCTGGCGACGATGGTCACGCTCCGGGAGCCGCGCGCCGGCGCGCCTTCGTCCGGATCGAGGATGTGGTGGTAGCGCCGCCCGTCGCGAATGAAATACCGCTCGTAGTCGCCTGACGTGCTGAACGTCTCGTCGTGCAGGTTCATCGCCGCAAAGATCCGATCGACAGGACCGCGCGGATCCCGGATGCCCGCGCGCCAGGGACGATCCCCACGCGTCCCGCTGGCGTAGAGGTCGCCGCCGGCCTGGATGAGAAAGTCGCTGATGCCGTCGGCGCGGAGAATCGCGGCCGCCCGATCGACCGCGTAGCCTTTGCCGATGCCGCCCAGATGGACTCTGCATACCCGGCCGCGACAGAAACGCGGTGCCGCGCGCGTCGTTCAGCTCCACCGCCGTGAAGTCGACGTCTGGCAACCGTGCGCGCACGTCCGCCGGGCGCGGAATCTGATCGTCCTGGTCGTGATCGAACTTCCACAGGCCCGACAGCGCGCCGAAGGTCACGTCGAACTTGCCGCCCGTCCAGTCGCTGACCTGCCTGGCGGTGCGCAGCACCTCCAGCGTGTCCGGGCTGACCTGCACAGGCGCGTGTCCCGCCGCTGCGTTGAGCGCGAAGCACGTCGCTTCCGGGCTTCCAGACGCTGAGCAGGCGATCGAGGCGATCGAACTCGTCGAAGGCTTTTTCAAAGGCGCGAAGCGCGCGCGGCTCGTCCGCCATCCGCGCCGTCAGGCGAACCTCGGAGCCCATGCTCACGCGCGATCGTTCGACGATCACAGGGCTGGGCGCCGAACCGGGCGAGCCACGGTCGCAGGCACCGAGAAGCACGGAACACAGAACAGCGAACAGGGAACAGGGAACCGAACCCGAACACGAACCGAGCACTGAGAACCCGGAAGCGTGAACGGTCATGCGTCCATGTCGATCAGAACCTTCAGCACGCCCTTCTGTTGCGCCCGCTGCAGCGCGTCCAGCCCGTTGGAGAGATTGAACCGGTCCGCGATCAGCGGCTCGACGTCCACCAGCCCATGCTCCAGCGCGTTGAGCGCCTGGTCGAACGGTCCGCACCGCGAGCCGACGAGCGTGACCTCGTCGATGACGAACGGCGCCCAGGCCAGCGTCTGCGCTCCCGCCACCGTGGTCTTCAGCACGATCGTCCCCCGCGGGCGAACCAGTGTCAGCGCCGTCGGCAGCCCGGACTCCGAGCCGGTGCAGTCGACGACGATGTCGGCGGCGCGCGGCGGCAGGTCGTCCGACACCATCGCCGTCCGCAACCCCATCGCCTCGAGAAGGGCCAGCTTCTCGCGATGCTTGCCGACGACCAGCACGTCATCGGCGATCGAGGCCAGCACCTGGGCGCACAGATTGCCGAGCCGGCCGTCACCGAGCACCACGATGCGGTCGGTGGCGGCGATGTTCAGCTGGGCGGGAATCTGGAACGCCGCCGCCACAGGCTCCGTGAACACCGCGATGTCGTCCGGGATCGAGTCTGGTACGCGGTGGAGATTCCGCTGCGGCACGGCGATGAGATCGGCGAACGCCCCGTCGTGGTTGAGGATGCCGAGCACGGTGCGATTCGGGCAATGCGTGGAGAGCCCGGCACGGCAGGTGTCGCAGTTCCAGCAGGCGCAGTTGATTTCGCCGACCACTCGCTGCCCGGCGTACGGGCCGGACTCCGCCACGCCGACGAACTCGTGCCCGAGCACGCCACGGAAGCCCATGTAGCCCTTGATCAGCTGCAGGTCGGTCTCGCACACGCCGGCACGGGTGACGCGGACCAGCACCTCTCCTTCGGCTGGTATGGGCTCCGAACCGACCTGAATCCATCCGGAGGCTCTCATCGAAAACAATCGCGCGCATCCGGGTTTTGTACCACGAAGACTCAACCGTGGACGAATTCGGCGCTGGGCTTGCAGCGCTCAGTTGCCGTGAAACTGCCGAAGCCGCGCAACCTCATCATCGGCATCGTCATCGGGCTCATCGTCGTCGGCATGGGCCTGGTCATCGCGCAGGATCAGGAAACGCTGCGGGTCAAGACTTCACTCGCAGCCGACGACCCGCGATTCCCGGCCTACCTCGCCAAGCTATCCGGACATCCACTGACGTCCGGCGACCGCCACACCGTTCTCACCAACGGCGACGCGGCCTTTCCGGCAATGCTGGCGGCGATCGAGGGGCCAGACACCGGGTCGGCCTTCGAAGGCTACATCTACAACAGCACGGAGGATGTGGCGCGCCAGTTTCACGGAGGCGTTCGTCGCCGCGGCGCAGCGCGGGGTCGACGTGCGCCTGGTCTTCGATTCGTTCGGCGCCAAGGTCGACGGACGCTGACGCTCGATCGGCTGAAACAGGCCGGCTGCCAGCATCGGCTGGTTCAACCCGGTCCGCAGCCGCGCGATCGAAGAGGTGAACTACCGGACGCACCGGAAAGCGCTGATCGTCGACGGCGACGTGGCGTTCGTCGGGGGAATCGGCATCGCCGACCAGTGGGCCCGTGACACCGAGAAGGAACGGAAATGGCGTGACACGCACGTCAAGGTCGAGGGGCCGGCGGCGACGGACATCGAAGCGGCGTTCAACGAGAACTGGATCGAAACGGGCGGCGTCGTCGAGCCGGACGTGGTTCCGCACGATCCACGCCCACGCGGCCCGGCGAACTCGATCGTCGTCTGGAGCTCGCCGGAAGGCGGAACCAACGCGCTCAAGCTGATCTATCTCCTGTCGCTCGCCGCCGCGCGCGAGTCCATCGACATCCAATCGCCCTACCTCATTACGGACGCCACGACGGCGTGGAGCCTGCGAGGCCGCGCGAGGCCGTGGCGTTCGCGTGCGGATGCTGGTGGAAGGCGATATCACCGACGCCAAGCCGGTGAAGCTCGCCAGCCGCGCGCAGTACGAGCAACTGATGCAGCAGGGGATCGAGATCTACGAATACCAGCCGGCGATGATGCACGTCAAAGCGGTGATCATCGACGGCATCCAGAGCATCGTCGGCTCGGCCAACTTCGACAACCGCTCGTTCGAATTGAACGACGAGCTGAACGTCGTCGTGTTCGATCGGCAGTTCGCGTCACGGCTGCGTCAGGACTTCGAGCAGGATCTGGCGCGGTCGACGCGGCTCGACCTGGAGACGTGGCGTTCGCGTTCGCTGTTCGTTCGAGCCCGGGAAAAAGCCTGGAGCTTGTTCGGGGAGGTCTTTTAGGTCCGCCTGAAGGCGGCTCTACGTGGTCCGCCTGCAGGCGGACCTGCGATCAATGGCCGGCTTCCGCCGCGCCTTCCTTGTGCTCTTCACCGGCCGGCGCCTCGTGCTCGACCGCAGGCTGCCGGAGGCCATAGCCGGCCCCGCCAGCGCCGCCGGGGTAGGTCTTCAGCCCGCGCGACAGGTAATCGGTCATCGTCAGCGAAAACAGGATCAGCAGGAAGAAGAACGACATGCCGACGAACAGCTTGGTCAGCCGGCTGCTGTACTTCGCGTGCATGAAGAACAGGATGACCAGCGTCGCCTTGGTGATGGCGATGCCGATGGCGACCGGAAAGTTGAGAATGCCCAACGGTTGGAACGCCGCGGCCACGGTCACGGCCGTCAGCACCATCAGCATGCCGAAGATGCGCGTAGTACATCGACTTGGGCGCGATGTGCAGACATGGCGATTACGTCCGGTCCACGAGATACAGCAGCGGGAACAGGAAGATCCAGACGATGTCGACGAAGTGCCAGTAGAGCCCGCTCATCTCGACCGGCGTGGACCACTGCGGCGAGAAGCGGCCCTTATAGGCCATCCAGGTGATGACCGCCATGATCCCGAAGCCGATGACCATGTGCAGCGCGTGCAGGCCGGTCATCGTGAAGTAGAGCGAGAAGAAGATCTCCATCGGCCCGGCAGGCCCGGCGTGATCCCGGGTGACCTGGAAATCGAACCCGGGAACGTGATGGTGCTCGAACTTGTGCTTGTACTCGAAGAACTTGACGACCAGGAACGTCAGGCCGAGAGCCATCGTCCGGAGCAGCCAGACGATCGTCGCGCGGCGATAGCCGGTCTGCGCCGAGCGAACCGCCATCGCCATCGTCAGGCTGCTGCCGATCAGCACGACGGTGTTGAAGCCGCCGAGCGCGAATGCTCGAGCTCACGGCTGCCCTCGGACCAGGCCTCCGGGTACCAGACCCGGTAGAGCAGGTAGGCCATGAACAGGCCGCCGAAGAACAGGACCTCGGTGACGAGGAACAGCCACATCCCGAGCGTCGCCGCCTCGTGCTGCTGCTCCAGCGTATCGAAGTGATGCTGGAGATCCGGGTGGTGTGCGCGTGCCCCGCCTCGCGCCGTGCGCCCGGCGAGTGCCGTCGGGTGGGCGGCGCGTCAGACAACTTTGATCTCCCGCTTCGAGTACTCGTAGGCGCCTTCGGTGACCACCGGCTGCACGTCGAAGTTGTGCGGAATCGGCGGCGACTGCGTCGTCCACTCGAGTCCGGTGGCATGCCACGGGTTATCGCCGGCTTCTTCGCCGTTGAACAGCGAGGCGATGAGGTAAATCGCCACGAGCAGGTAGCCGACGGCCAGGATCGACGCACCGGCCGACGACAGGACGTTCAGCACCTGGAATTCCTCCGGATACATGTGGTACCGGCGCGGCATGCCCAGGTAGCCGAGGATGAACTGCGGGCCGAACGTCAGATTGAATCCGAGCGAAGACGATGACCGCGGCCACCTTCGCCCAGATGTCCGAGTACATCCGGCCGGTGATCTTCGGCCACCAGTAGTGCAGCCCGGCGAAGTAGCCCATGATCGCGCCGCCGACCATGATGAAGTGGAAGTGCGCGACGACGAAGTAGGTGTCGTGGATGTGCACGTCGACACCGAGCGCCGCCGTGAAGAGGCCGGTGAGCCCGCCGACGAGGAACAGGCCGAGGAACGCCAGCGCCCAGATCATCGGCGCCTTCAGCCAGATCGCGCCCTTGTAGAGCGTCGCCGTCCAGTTGAAGGTCTTGACCGCCGACGGAATCGCGACGGCGTAGGTCAGGAACGAGAACACCAGCGCCGAGTAAATCGAGATGCCGGAGACGAACAGGTGGTGCGCCCACACCAGGAAGCCGAAGATGGCGATCGCCAGGCTCGAGAACGCGACGAACGAATAGCCGAAGATGTTCTTGCGCGAGAAGCAGGCGAGCACCTCGCTGATCGCGCCCATCGGCGGCAGGATCATGATGTAGACCGCCGGGTGCGAATAGAACCAGAACAGGTGCTGGAAGAGCACCGGGTCGCCGCCGAGCGCCGGATCGAAGATGCCGAAGCCGAGCCCGCGCTCGACCGCCAGCGCCAGCACCGTGATGGCGATGACCGGCGTGCCAAGGACCATGCACCAGGCTGGTCGCGTAGATGGCCCACACGAACAGCGGCAGCCGGAACCAGGTGAGGCCGGGCGCCCGCATGCGGTGGATCGTGACCATGAAGTTCAGGCCGGTCAGGATCGACGAGAAGCCGGTGATGAAGACGCCGATGCCGGTCATCATCACGTTGCTGCTCGAGGCGCGGCTGCTGTACGGCGTGTAGAACGTCCAGCCGGTATCGACGCCGCCGGTCACCATCGCGTAGAGCGTGAACAGGAAGCCGATCACGAACACGTACCAGCTCAGGAGGTTGATCTTCGGGAAGGCGACGTCCTTCGCGCCGAGCATCAGCGGCAGGACGAAGTTGCCGAGGATCGCGGGCACGGCGGGAATGAGGACGAAGAACACCATCGCCACGCCGTGCATCGTGAACAGCTTGTTGTAGGTGTCGGAGCTGACGAGGTCGCCGGCCGGCGTCGCCAGCTCGAGGCGGATCAGCGAGGCGAAGATGCCGCCGAGGAAGAACGCGAGGCTGACGACGACGAGGTACATGATGCCGATGCGCTTGTGGTCCTTGGTCAGGAGCCACGAAGCGACCGTGTGCTGCATGTTCAGATACGTGACGCGCGGTGCGGCAAGCGTCGTTTCCATGGTGTTACCTGTTCTCCTGCGCTGGCGCGGCCGCCGGCGGCGCGGCGGTGTTCGCCGCGGCGGCCGTGCCACCGGACGAGGTCTGCAGCGACTTCACGTACTCGATGAGCGCCATCACGCTTTCTTCGTTGACCAGGCCCTGGAACGTCGGCATCAGCGGCTGGATAGCCGGCGACGAGCTTCTGCTGCGGCGTCAGAATCGACTCGCGGACGTAGCTCTCGTCGACGTTCACCGATCGAGCCGTTCGCCAGCTGCTCCTGCGTGCCGAACTTGTTCACCAGCGACGGCCCGCGGCCGGTGCCGTCGCCGAGATGGCAGGTGTTGCACGCCAGCTCGCTGAACAGCCGTTCGCCGCGCGACGCGAGCGTGCCGCCTCCGCCGCCGCCGCTGAGCCACGCCTGGTAGTCGGCGGCTCCATGACGTGACCGTGCCGATCATCCCGGAGTGATTGGTGCCGCAGTACTCGGCGCAGAAGATGTCGTAACTCGCCGACCTTCGTGGCGTCGAACCAGACGCTGCTGTAGCGGCCCGGAATCGCGTCCGCCTTCGTGCGGAACGACGGGAAGTACAGCGAGTGCAGCACGTCTTCCGACGTGAACGTCACCTTCACCGGCGCGGCCGATCGGCACGTGCAGCTCGTTGATCTCGGCTTTGCCGTCGAGGTGCTGGAACTTCCACATCCAGCGCTTGCCGGTGGCGTAGATGTCCAGCGTCTGATCGGGCGGGCGGTAGATGTCGAAGAACACCTGCGCCGCCCAGGCGAAGATCACGATCGAAATCAGGAACGGGATCACCGACCAGCCGAGCTCGAGCGGGATGGAGCCGGTGATCGGCGCGCCGACCGCGAGCGGATCGTTCGTCCGGTACTTCACCGCGAAGTACACGACCAGGACGCACGACCAGGATGCCGAAGAACGCCGTGACCGCCGATGATGAACCAGTAGAGCTGGTCCACGTCGGCCGCGAGCGTCGACGCCTGTTCAGGGATGAGTCGGAAAATAGACGACATACAGGCTCAGGCGTGCCTTTCCACAGGAGCGCGTCTTTCGCGGCGCCGCATCATCACGACAAAGCCGAGCACGGCAGCGCACGGTCAGCAGCCCGCCGAGGCGCACGAGCGTCATCACCGCCCAGCCATAGCGGCCGGTCGTCGGGTCGTAGTGGAAGCAGTACAGCAGCAGCTCCTCGACTACCGAGCCGATGCGTCCCTGGCCGGATTCGACCAGCGCCAGCCGCAGCTCCTTCGGCGAGTACTCGACGCCGTAGAAATAGCGCGCCAGCCTGCCGTCAGGCGTCAGCGTCAGCAGGCCGCTGACGTGCGCGAACTGCCCCGTCGTTTCGTCCCACTGATAGGTGAAGCCGGCGGCGGACGTCAGCCGGCTGGATCGATCGGCTCGTCGGCCGGTCAGGAAATGCCAGCCGGCGGCGGTGCTCTGCGGCTTTCCAGTGAGCGAGATGCGCCTGCTTCTTGGCGTTGGCCGCCTCCGGCGTATCGCGCGGATCGAAGCTGACGAGCACGACCTCGAAGTCCTGGCCCGGCGTGAACGGCACCACCTTCAGCGGCCGACGAGATGCCGTTCAGCGTCAGCGGACAGAGCATCGGGCACTGGTAGTAGACGAACGCCAGCACCACCGGCTTCTGCCCGAAGTAGTCGCCGAGCGTGACGGTCGCGCCCCGTCTCGTCCTTCAGCATCGTGTCGAGCGGCATCTGCTGATTCAGCCGCTGCGCGAAGGTCACGGCCTTGAACTGCGGCGGCACGTTCGAGGCGACGATGCCGGTCTGGTGACCCATCTGGCCGGGCACGCCTGGCTGCAGCTGGGCCGCAGCGCCGGCGTCAATGCAAAATGCAAAATGCAAAATGCAAACAAGTGACCGCGACGACGCCAGCGGCGCTGTTTGAATTTTGAATTTTGAATCTTGCATTACGTCTTTCATCGCCTTACTGCCTTCTTCGTTCCATCGTCCGGCCCGAGCTCGAATCGGCGGGCATCAGGCCTGGCAGCTGGCGAGGCGCGGTTTGCGGCTGCGCCTGGCCTGCGGGCTGACGTCGGGGCTGACTCTGCGTCGTGTCCTGCTGCGCACGAACCGGCAGCCCACGCTCCACCGTCAGCCGCATCGCTTCGGCGATCGGCATTCTCACGACACCGGCTTCCTTGTTCACCCAGCCGTACTCATTCAGGACCGCGTTTTCGTGCTGGCGGAAATCAAGGAACTCGTTCTCCGGGAACTGCTGCAGCCGCGGCGCGGCGGGTAAGCCGTTCTTCCTGCCCGGCGAGCGGGAATTCCTGCGACCGTTTCCTCGCTCTGCTTGACGAACAGCCCGAACAGCAGGCCCACGCCGGCGCTGGTGACGATCGCGGAAATCGCCAGCCACAAGCCGAACTTGGCGATGATCCAGACGTTGGCGTCGCTGTGCTCGTGCCCCGTGCCCTTCGGCGCGACGAGATACTCGTCGTCCGCGGACGGATGGTGACCGGGGGGGTGTGCCGTGGGGAGCGGCTCGTACGAAGGCCCGTCGTGCGCGTGCGCCATCAGTGGTGCCCTCCTGCCGGTGGCCAGCGACTCGCGCAGATACGGATCACCAACCGCAAGCATCGGCCGCTTCCGCAGCTCGGTGAGGAACATCCAGAACCACAGGCCGCCGACCGCGAGTGGCGCGGCGAGGTCGAGCCAGTGCACGAAGAAGTGGCTGACCGCCTCGCCCTTCCACGAGGTGCAGGTTCTGTCCCGTCGACACGAACTCCGGCGACACCATCATGTAGAGATCGGCATAGCGCGCAAACAGCAGCCAGGCCGCGATGATCACCAGCCGCTGCGGCGTGCGCTTCGTCTTGCGCGAGAGGAGCAGCAGCCACGGCACCGCGAAGTGGAACGTGATCAGGAACAGGGCCAGGTACTGCCAGCCGTGGCTGGTGCGCGTCATCATGTACGGGATTTCTTCGACCAGGTTCGCCGCGTAGGTGAGCAGGAACTGCGAGAAATTGAAGTACGCCCACAGCATGACGAACGCGAACATCAGCTTCCCGAGATCGTGGAAGTGGTTCGGCGTCAGCAGGGTGTTCATCGGCTCGCGTTTCACCAGGATCGTGGAGATGACGATGGTGAAGGCGAGCGCCGCGAGGCCTTGACCGCCCATCATCAGGAAGCCGAACAGCGTCGAATACCAGTGCGGGTTGAGCGACATGATCCAGTCGATCCCCGCAAACGTCACCGTCAGCGCGTACAGCACGAGGCCGGCGCCGCTGACCCGCTGAATCGTCGAGTTGACGGCGACATCGCCCGTGTCCTGGCGCGCCGACAGCCGGTTCAGCACGATCGACAACCCGCTCCAGATCGCGAAATACAGCACCGCGCGGCCGATGAAGAACCCGGAGTTCAGATACGGCGCCTTGTGCCGCAGGATTTCGTCCGCCTGCACGTGATCGGGGTGCGTCCACACGTAGAGACTGGTCATCCCCAGCAGCACCGGGATGAACAGCACGAACATGAAGCGGAATCGTCCGGCTCGACGCCTCGAAGATGCGGCGGAAGACGCCCCACGTGCCGCCCGACAGATGCTGAATCATCATCAGCGCCATCGAGCCCAGCGCGATGCCGATGAAGAGCAGGAAGGCAATCAGCCACGACCGGAAGAAGTGGTCGCGATCGACGACGAACCCGAGTGCGCAGACGGCCAATCCGAGCACGCTGGCGATGAGGGCGCGCGAGCGGAGGGCGTCGATGTCCGCGACGGGAGGGGTATAAGTCGTCTCCACTCTACCGGTTCTCCTGCGCGGGCTGCGCCTGTGGGCGGCTGGCGCAGCCGGCGCCGGCGCACCTCCAGGGGCCTGAGCGCCTGCGGGCGGCGGCGGTGGTGGCGGCGTCACCGGGCTGCGATCGAGCTCCTCGCGGCGGTCCGCCGGCACGTCATTCATCGTGCCGCGGCGACTGACCTGAAGCGCACGGATGTACGCGGCGATCGCCCACCGGTCGGCGACCGGCACCTGCGCGGCATAGTCCTGCATCGCGCCGAACCCGTTCGTCATGACGTCGAAGAGGTATCCGACAGGCGCGTTCGCGAGGCGGTCCTCGTGGTACGACGGCGGCTGCCGGAATCCGCGCTGCACGATCATGCCGTTGCCGTCGCCGGTGCGGCCGTGGCACGGTGAGCAGAAGACGTTGAACCGCTCCTGCCCGCGAGCCATCGTCTCCGCGGTCACGGGCATCGGGAACTCCATCGCCAGCTGGCCGCCGACCTTGCCGGTGTAGAGATGCTCGTCTTCGCGAAGCTGGCCGCGGGCCACCGTGTTCGCGACCGGCATGCGCGAGGCGTGGCCATCGCTGAAGAACGTGCTCGCCTCGAGCGGCTCGTAGCGCGGCGCGTCGTGCATGTCCTGACGGCACCCGGCGAGCGCGCTACTGAGCGCAACGATGGCGATCGCTGACCTACAGCGCAACGTCGGATACTCCAACGGGATGCAGTCCTTCGAGGAACTGCCGTGTGCCGTTCCGGTCGAACCGCGGATCCACCGCCTCGATGCAGAGGAAGAACCGATCGGTCGACGCGCGTGCGAACTCGGGAACGTTGAACACGGGGTGATACGGCTGCGGCAGCTTGTTGAGCGCCCACATGCCGAAAAAGGCCGTCAGCGCCGCACCCAGGACCGTCGTCTCGAAGGTCACGGGAATGAACTGCGGCCAGCTGTGATACGGCCGGCCGCCGATGTTCATCGGGTAGGCTACGATCTGCGACCAGGCCTCGAGGCTGTAGCCGCCGAGACAGCCGACCAGTCCGCCCAGGAACACGAGAATCGGCAGCCGCGTGCGCCGCAGGCCGAGCGCCTCGTTGAGCTCCTCGATCGGAATCGGCGAATACGCGTCCATCTGGCGGTAGCCAGCGAGCCGCGCGCGTTCTGCCGCCGCAACGAGGGCGGACGGCGTCTCAAATTCGGCCATCAGGCCGTGGAGCGTTGGCGCGTGTTCCACGTGTGCCATCACATCACCCGTGATGTTCCGAGTTCAGCTTGGCTTCGGGGACGATGGTGCGCATTTCGAACATCGCAATCGCCGGCAGGAAGCGGATGAACAGGAAGAAGAGCGCGAGGAACAGTCCGATCGTTCCGGCGAACATGCCGAAGTCCCAGCGCGTCGGCTCGTACATGTCCCAGGACGAGGGCAGGAAGTCGCGGTGCAGGCTGGTGACGATGATGATGAAGCGCTCGAGCCACATGCCGACGTTCACGAAGCAGCGACAGCACGAAGAGCAGCGGGATGTTGTTGCGAACGCTGCGGAACCAGAACAGCTGGATCATCGCGGCGTTGATCGCGATGAGCGACCAGTAGAACACCGCGTACGGCCCGGTCATCCGGTTGTGCATCATGTAGGCTTCGTACGGATTGCCGCTGAACCACGCGAAGAACACCTCGTTCGCGTAGCCGTACGCCACGATCATCCCGGTCACCAGCATGACCTTGGTCATGTTGTGGATGTGGCGCATGGTGATGAAGTCTTCCATCCCGTAAAACTTGCGCAGCGGGATGGCCAGCGTCATGACCATGGCGAAGCCCGAGTAGATGGCGCCGGCGACGAAATAGGGCGGGAAGATCGTCGCGTGCCAGCCCGGCAGCTTCGACACCGCGAAGTCGAAGCTCACGACCGAGTGCACCGACAGCACCAGCGGCGTCGAGATGCCGGCGAGGAGCAGGTACGCCATCTCGTAGCGCTGCCAGTGCCTCGCCGAACCGCGCCAGCCGAGCGACAGCATCCCGTAGATCACCTGCGCGCTGCGCGACTTCGCGCGATCGCGCAGCGTGGCCATGTCGGGCACGAGACCGGTGAACCAGAACAGCGCGGACACGGTGCCGTAGGTCGAGACGGCGAAGACGTCCCAGATCAGCGGGCTGCGGAACTGCGGCCACAGGCCCATCGTGTTCGGATACGGGAACAGCCAGTACGCCGCCAGCCACGGACGACCGGTGTGCAGCAGCGGGAACATGGCCGCGCAGGCGACGGCGAACAGCGTCATCGCCTCGGCGAAGCGGTTGATCGACGTGCGCCACTGCTGCCGGAACAGCAGCAGGATCGCCGAGATCAGCGTGCCGGCGTGGCCGATACCGATCCACCAGACGAAGTTGATGATGTCGAACGCCCAGCCGACGGGGATGTTGTTGCCCCAGATCCCGATACCGGTCATCAGCAGGTTGCCGATGGTCATGTTCAGGACCATCAACAGCGCGAAGGCGATGCCGAATCCGAGGAACCAGCCGATCGGCGTCTTCTTGCTCAGCACCGTGTGGCTGATGACCTCGGTCACCGAGTCGAACGTGTGACCGGGCGTGATCACCGCCGGCGTGCGCGCGAGCAGCGCCAGCTCGCTCTGGCCTGTGACGTGCGGGCTCGCGACTGGTCGGCCATTACTAGTGCCCGCCTTCGGCGCGCTCTGCGGCGGCCGGCGTCGGTTCAAGTTCGGTATTGGGATTCCGCACGACCGCGAGGTAGGTGGTGCGCGGCTTGGTATTCAACTCCGCCCAGCAGCGAATAGTTGAGCGGGCTCTTCTTCAGCTGCGACACGCGGCTGTTCGGATCGTTGATGTCGCCGAAGACGATGGCGTTGGTCGGACACGCCGACTGGCACGCCGTCAACACCTCTCCGTCCGAATCTGCCGATCGTCGAGCTTGGACGCCACGCGCGCCTGATTGATGCGCTGCACGCAGTAGGTGCACTTCTCCATCACGCCGCGGCTGCGGACGGTCACGTCCGGATTGCGCATCGGCCACAGGCTCTGCGTGTCCCAGTCCGAATACAGCAGGAAGTTGAAGCGGCGGACCTTGTACGGACAGTTGTTCGAGCAGTAGCGCGTGCCGACGCAGCGGTTGTAGACCATGTCGTTCAGGCCTTCGTCGCTGTGGGTCGTCGCCGCCACGGGGCACACCACCTCGCACGGCGCGTCCTCGCACTGCTGGCACGGCATCGGCTGGTGGTAGGTGTCCGGATTCTCGATGTCGCCCGTGTAGTACCGATCGATGCGGAGCCAGTGCATCTCGCGGCCGTTGAGCACCTGCGCCTTGCCGACGACCGGCACGTTGTTCTCGGCCTGGCAGGCGACGACGCACGAGTTGCAGCCGGTGCAGACGTTCTGGTCGATCGTCATGCCCCACGCGTAGCCGGTGTATTCGAAGTTCTGCTGGAGCATCGTGATGCCGGTGAGCGGCAGGAGCTCCATCGCTTCTTCGCGAACGCCGGGTCCTTCTCGAACTGCTCCTTCGTCCCGACGCGAATGAGGTTGCGTCCTTCCAGCGACCAGTGATCCTGCGTGCACGCGAGCTCGTAGCTTCGTCGCCGGTCTGGCGTCAGCTCGACGCCGGTCAGGATGTGCGGCGCGGCAGACGTGCGAAGCGGGTTCACGTTGAAGCCCGTGCCGTTGCCGACGCGGCCGGCGCGTGTGCGGCCATACCCAAGGTGCAGCGTCAGCGTGTCGGCGGGATGGCCCGGGTCGATCCAGACAGGGATGCGAATCGAGTTATTACCCTGCTTCAACTCGACGACATCTGCCGCTGACCACGTCGAGTCGCGCCGCCGTTGCCGGGCTGATCAGCGCCGCGTTGTCCCACGTCAGCTTCGTCAGCGACTTGGGCAGCTCCTGCAGCCAGGCGTTGTTGGCAAAGCGGCCGTCGTAGACGCTCGGGATCCGGAAGGAACACGACGTCGAGGCCCTGGCCGCGCGGCGATGCCGTCACGCCAGCAATCGCGCTGGCCTGGACCGTCACGGTCTTCGGCGCGAACGCGGTGTTCGGCATCACGCCGTCGTGAAGCCAGCGGCGCCAATTCGTGATCGAAGGTGGACGCGGCTGCCGGGGTTGCCGCCGGGGCTGCGTCGGAGTTGGCGCAGGAGTTGGCGTCGGAGTCGGCAGGGCCTCGCGGCCCGGCAGCGGCGCCAGCGTTGGAACGGCTGCGCCGCGTCCCGCCGACGCGGCTGCCGGCTGTTTGGGCGCGACGCCCTCGCCGCTCCAGAACGCCCTGACGAGCTCGTAGGCTGGACGCGGACCGCTCTCGCTCAGCGCCGCGACGACTTCATGCGCCGAGCGTCCGCCGTAGAGCGGCGCAATCAGCGGCTGAATGATGGAGACCGTCCCGTCGCCGGCGCGAACATCGCTCCAGCTCTCGAGGAAGTGCGCCTGCGGCAGGTGCCAGTGGCACAGCGCCGCCGTTTCGTCCTGATGCAGGCCGACGTGCGCGCGCAGCGCGACCTTCGCGAGAGCCTCCGCGAACTTGAGATCGGCCGGCGCCGTGTAGACGGGGTTGCCGCCGAGGATCAGCAGGAAGCTGACCGTGCCGGCGTTCATCTCGCCGACCAGCTCCTTCAGCCCCTCGAGCTGGTTCATCGGCCGCGCTTCGGCCGTCTGCGTGTAGGTGACCGTGGCGCCGACGTTTCCGAGCGCCTCGTTCATCGCGTGCGCGAGCGCATGAACGACCGGCGGCTGCGCATCGCCGGCGATCACCAGGCTCCGGCCGCGCGCGGCCTGCAGATCCTTCACGAGCGGACGCGAGCCACTTCTGCGCGTCCGCGGGAGCCGCCGCGGCTCCCGCCGCGGTGACGCCCACCTGCGCCGCCACGGCCCGCGCAAAGCGCTTCGACTTCCGAGGCGCTGAGCGGCAGGCGGTGGTCGGCTTTCGTACCGGTGTTCGACGGCGACGACTCCACCGCGTAGAGCCGGATGAACTCGGCTCTGTTGCCTTCGAGCCGCCGGCGCGAGGCAAACGCGCGGGCGTGCGTCAGTGAATGGTGCCGGCGGTGCAGAGAAGTCCGCGTCGAGCGACAGGACGACGTCGGCCTTGTCGATCGCGTACTGCGGGTCGACGTACTCGCCGAACGCCAGGCGGCTTCCCTCCCGGGCGTTGTGGCGCCCGAACGGTTCCCACTGCATCCACTTCGCCTGCGGCAAGCGGCCGAGGAGCTCGTCGATCTGCGCGTCCAGCGTCGGTGACGTGACCGTTTCGCTGAGGATGCGGATGCCGGCACCCCGCGACGACTGCTGCGCGGCAAGCACGTCCTTGAGCGCCGCCACGAACGCCTCGAACGTGCGGATCTCGCCGAGGTGCGTTGATGCGTCTGCGAGCGGTCGGGATCGTAGAGGCCGAGGATCGCCGCCTGGGCGAACAGGTCCGTCGCGCCGCGGCTCGTCGGATGATCGGGGTTGCCTTCGATCTTCGTCGGCCGCCCTTCGTGGCTCTCGACCAGCAGGCCGACGCCGCTGCCGGCAAATGGCATCGCCGTCGCGTAGAACAGCGGCTTGCCCGGGACCAGCTCCTCCGGCTGACGCACGTACGGAACGATGGCCTCGTCCGGCTGCCGGGTGCAGGCGGTGACGCCGGCCAGCGTCAGCGACGCGCCCATCAGCTTGAGGAAACCGCGCCGGCCGACGGGGTCGAGCCACTCGGACGCGTTCTGCGGGAACTCGCGATGCAGGAATTCCTTGAACTCGGGCGTCTCGGACACCGCCTCGAGGCTGCGCCAGTACTCCAGGCCGCGGCGTGCCTTCGAGCTTCGTGCGGAGCGACTGGATGTCGATCGGTTGCGTCATGAACGGGTCACCGATGGCACGTCGAGCAGCTCGTGTTGCCGCGAATGCCGTATTCCTTTACCAGCTGCGGCCCGATCACCGACTGCGGCACCGGCGGGCTTGTAGCCCATGGTGTAGACCTCGCTGCGCGGCCGCACGTAGTTCTCGGGATTGCGATGGCAGTCGAGGCACCACTCCATCTGCAGCGTGTTCTCCTGCAGCGTCAGCGGCATCTCGTCGATGCGGCCGTGACACGTCTCGCAGCCCATGCCCTTCTTCACGTGGATGCTGTGGTTGAAATAGACGAAGTCCGGCAGGTCGTGCACGCGCATCCAGCGCACCGGCTTGTCCTCGCGGAAGCTGGCGCGCACCGGTTCGAGAATCGGCGCCGTGCGACCAGATCTGCGAGTGGCAGTTCATGCAGGTCTTGGTCGGCGGAATCCCGGCGAACGGCGACGTCTCCACCGACGTGTGGCAGTACCGGCAGTCAATGCCATCGTCCTTGACGTGATGGCGATGGCTGAACTGCACCGGCTGTTCGACGAACTCATGGGCGCGCGTGACGTAACTGGACCGCGCGAGCGAGAATCGCGGTGAAAATCAGGCTGCCGACGACGATCAGAACGCCGGCGAGACTGAGCTTCGAGAGCGTGTTGGCGCTGCGACGGAAGATCTGCGGCATCGGATGCTAGCGGAGCGGGACGCACCACCGAAAACGTCCACGAAAACGGCTGTGAGCGGACGCGCAGGCCGGCCCCGTGAGGCGCGGCAAGCCGGCTTCCGCTTCGTGAAACCGGATCAGATTTCCCCGCCGCCAGTCTCGGTTTGTACCATGTTGTGAAAAAAGGATCAAGCGAGCCAGCGAGCGGCGACACCCGGCCGGCGACTACGCAGTCGGTGAAGCTCGATGCGGAAAGCATGAGCGACCGGAAGTACCGCCAGCGCGGCTACCACGACGACGACCGCGAGCGACCGTCGACAGCCCAAAACCGCCCGGCCGGCACCTGAACCGGGCGCCCCGGCGGGTGCCCGGCGGATCTCGCAGGACGGCCCGAAGAACATCAACATGCCGGGTATCGCGAAGTGGTCCGCTGCTCCCAGTGCGGCAACGTCGGGTCGTCGGACATCGGCTACGACGCCCGCTGCCCGCGCTGCGGCACGGACCTCCATGCCTGCGCGCAGTGCGCTTCGTTCGATCCGGGCAGCCGCTTCGAGTGCATGGAGACGATTCCGGCGCGAATTTCGCCTAAGAACGCGCAAAACAGCTGCGCGCTCTTTGCGCCGCGGACGACGGTCGAGCGGGAAACGACAACGCCGCGCACCGACGACGCGCGGAAGGCGTTCGACGACTTGTTCAAGTTTTAGCCCCAGAACGGCAGGTCGCCCGTGCCCTTGCTTTCCGAACAGGACCAGCAGATCGTTTCCAGCCGGCTGGCCGTCATCACGATCCGGTCAAGCATCCTCTTTTTCACCCAGACGTTCGACGCCCCCGACACCGCCCGCATCGCCAAACAGGTGCTGGACGAGGTCGTCAGTCTGAGCGATCAGGTTTCGCTCGAAGAGGTGAACTTCGTCCTGGAAAAGGAGCGGGCGGCCACGTACGGAATCGAGGGGATTCCGGCGGTGGTGCTGCTGCGGGGCGACGAGGACACGCGGATGCGGTTTCTCGGAGCGCCGGCCGGCTATGAGTTCATGTCGCTGGTCGAAGCGGTGGTCCTTGCGGGCACCGGCGAGTCAGGTTTGACGCCCGAAAGCAAAGCGCTGGTGGCCACGCATGTCACGGAGCCGACCGAAATCCTGGTGTTCGTCACGCCGAGCTGCCCTCACTGCCCCCGCGCCGTGACGCTCGCCCATCGCATGGCGGTCGAAAGCCCGCTGATCCGCGCCACCTGCGTGGAGGCGACGGAGTTCATGGACCTGTCGCAGCGATATCGGGTGACGGGCGTGCCGAAGACGGTCGTCAACGGCACGATCGAGATGTTGGGCGCGCTGCCGGAGGGCGTGTTCGTCAGGACGGCCGTCGGCGCGCCGGAGCCGCCGGCTTCGCCGGCGTCGCTGGAATAATCGACGCCTTCTTGACGAAATCGAGCTTCGGAAACTCCTTCACCAGGTAATCGTTCCCTTCGCGCAGAATTCGCCGCTGATCGGGCTCGCCCTCGCGCGGGTAGCTGAATATCTTGTCGACGATCTCCATTCCGCTGACAACCTGGCCGAACGGCGCAAATCCCTGCTCGTCGAGATAGCTGTTGTCGCCGTAGTTGATGAAGATCTGCGTGATGCGCGTGTCTGGCAGGCTCTCCTTCGCAAAGGATACGAACCCACGGGTGTTGCTCTTCATCGGCGGCTCGTCCTTCAGATTGGCGCCGCTGCCAGGCGGCCTGGACTGCGGTGTCGCCGTTCAGGCCGAACTGGGCCATGAATCCCGGCCGCACCCGAAAGAACCGCGTTCCGTCGTAAAAGCCGTTCTTCACCAGGTTGTAGAAGCGATCGGCCCCGATTGGCGCCCATTCGCGGTGCACCTCGATTACGAACGAGCCCTTGCTCGTGTCGAAGCGGGCGCGATAGAGGTCCGGCGCCGTTTCGGCGAGCTGCGAGGGATCGGTCAGCTTCTTCGTCTGGGCTGCCGCCTCCGCCAGTCGGGTCGCGACGCGACCCGACCCAAGCAGCGCTGTTTGGCCGGTCCGCGAGCGGACCGGCTCCGCGCCAGCGACCGTAGCCGCGACGACCGCGGTTAACACGGCAACGAGGCTCGCGGCCGCCCGGCTACGCACGCCCGGCAAACTCCCGCGTCTCGGTGTGCACGCGGACCCGCTCCCCTTCCTTGATGAAGAGCGGCACCCGGATTTCGAGACCAGTGTTGGTTCGCGCCACCTTGGTGACGCTGCCGCTGGCCGTGTCGCCGCGCGTCCCGGGCTCGGTTTCCTTGATCGTCATCTCGACGAGCGTCGGGAGCTGCAGTCCGATCGGATTGCCGTTGTACTTGTTGATCTGCACGATCAATTCGTCCACCAGCAGATTGCCATCGTCGCCAACCATCTCAGGACGCAGGGTCAGCGTTTCGAAGCTCTCCTGGTCCATGAAGTGGAATCCGTCGCCGTCTGAGTACTGGTAGATCGCCTCAACCTTTGCCAGGTCCGGTTCCTTGAACCGGTCGCCGGCCTTGAAGGTCTTGTCGAAGACCGCGCGCGTGAGCAGGTTGCGCATCTTCAGGCGGACGAGCGTCTGGCCTCCGCGGGCGGTTGGTTTCGACACTTCGACGTCGAGGCAGTGGTACGGCGCCCCTTCGTGCTCGAAGTACATCTTTCGTTTGATCTCTATTGCTTCCAGCTGCGAGGCCATCGCGTTCCGCCTCCGCGGTTTCCACCTTCGCGCTCGCGCGAAGGCGGATAAGTCGCCGCTACGGCGAGACAGGCATTCTGGTGGGCGAGGACTCCGAAGTCAAAAGTCGGACGCGACCTTTGACTTCGTTCTCCGCCTACCTGACGCCGGTGGTCGCGCGAGTATTCCGCCCGAGCGAGGCCACAAAGGCCCGCATCTGCGGTGGTGTCGCAACGCCGGTTGTGACCACTGCTTTCGCGGTGACGCCGGCGCCGTAGGCGTCTTCGTTGTCGCTCTTGTCAGGGCCCAGGACGCCGCCCGACAAATCGATTCCTGCGAAAAGCCCCTTCGACCGCGAGTACGACAACACCTCGGCGGTGAGAGTCTGATCGGTGGCGGCGCTGCCCGTCCGGCCGACCGGCCCAGCCGCGATGGACGCGTCGGTTCCGAGCGTCACGTGATCATCGAGCATGCGGTTGACGCCCGCCCGGTTCATGACAAGCAGTACCAGGTCGGTGGACGATGCACCGATTTGGAAGCCAATACTGCCTTTGGTCATTTCCATGAACACCGGCGCGGTCCAGCCGTTGCCCTGGCGACAGCTCATGATGCCTTTGCCGAACTCACCACCAATCCCGAACGCCGCTTTCTTGACATTCGGCATCACGATCACGCACTCAGCCTTGCTCCAGAGTTCCTCGGGAATGCCCTTGTCCGGCGCCTGCCGCAGCGCAACTACGACCTCAGCAGCTTTCTGGATGCGCTCGGTTTCGCTGCTCGAGAGCTCCGCAAATGCGGTTGTGCTCGACAGGAGCCCCGCGACTATGACGACGCTTGTTAGTTTCATTGGAAGATTCCTCCGTCGATGGACTTGCAAACCGCCCTCCACGGATCCGGCTCGTTCTCGAGGTCAGCGTCCCTGCGGGACGGTTGCTGACAGGCGCCGAAGGCCGATAAAGACGGGCCTATCAGCGAGACTGTGATCTCGTTCCGTCGCCGGAGAAGCCTGCCCTTCGACTCGGCCACGTCGGGACCTTGACGGCTTGCCATGAGCGAGGGCGCGAAGCGCCCGAGTCGAATGGCGGAGGGAGAGGGATTCGAACCCCCGATACCCTTTCGGGTACAACGGTTTTCAAGACCGCCGCCATCAACCACTCGGCCATCCCTCCGCGTGTCCGGCGCCTTGATCGTACCCTCTTCCTCTTCGCGGTCCTTCGTGGCCTTCGTGCTTCAGCGTTTCCGAATCACCGCCTGGCCGTTCATGAACGGCTGCAGCGCATCCGGAATCACGACTGATCCGTCGGCCTGTTGATAGTTCTCGAGGATCGCGATCAGCGTGCGGCCGACGGCAAGGCCTGAGCCGTTCAAGGTGTGTACGAACTCCGCCTTGCCGGTTCCCTGCTGGCGCGAATTTGACACTCGCCCGGCGCGCCTGGAACGCCTCGGTATTGGTGCAGGACGAAATTTCGCGATACGTGTTCTGCCCCGGCAGCCAGACCTCCAGGTCGTAGGTCTTGGCGGACGCGAAGCCCATGTCGCCGGTGCACAACAACACGCGCCGGTACGGCAGCTCGAGCCGGTTCAGCACCTCTTCCGCGTTCGACGTCAGCCGCTCGAGCTCGTCGTACGACGCGTCGGGCGGCGAGAACGCCATCAGCTCCACCTTGTCGAACTGGTGCTGACGGATCAAGCCGCGAACGTCCGCGCCGTACGATCCCGCCTCGCTGCGGAAGCACGGCGTGTACGCCGTGTAGCGGATCGGCAATTCGCGGCCGTCGAGGATCTCGCCGCGATGCATGTTCGTCAGTGGCACTTCAGCGGTCGGCACCAGGAACAGGTCCCAGTCGCCTGCGATCTTGAACAGGTCCGCCTCGAACTTCGGCAGGTTGCCGGTGCCGGTGAGCGACGCCGTGTTGACCATGAACGGCGGCTCGATTTCGGTGTAGCCGTGCTCCGTCGTGTGGAGCTGCAGCATGAAGTTGATGAGCGCACGCGCGAGCTTCGCGCCGTCGCCCACCAGCACCGAAAACCGCGCCGCGGCCATCTTGGTGCCCCGTTCGAAGTCGATGATCCCGAGCGCGGGACCGAGATCCCAGTGCGACTGCGGCGTGAAGTCGAACGTCCGCGGCGTGCCACGGCGATGGACTTCGACGTTGTCGGCACTGCTCGTCCCCACCGGCACGCTCTCGTGCGGAATGTTCGGAAGGTTCAGCAGCCCGCGGTTGCGCCGCAGCTCGATGGTCTCGAGCTCAACGCTCAGCTGCTTGATCTGCTGATTCCGCGCCCGGCTGGCCTCCTGGATCCCGGTCGAGTCGAGGCCCTGCCTCTTGGCGCGGGCGACCTCGTCACCAGCCGCATTCTGCTGGCGCTTGAGTCCCTCGATCTCGGGGAGCAGCCGACGCCGGCGCGTCTCGAGCATGACCAGCTCTTCGAGCTCGGTTGAAAAGTCCGCGCCGCGCGTGGCGAGCTTTTCTCGCACGGCGTCGGGATGGTCGCGAAGAAACGCCGGGTCTATCACGACGCAAGTTTAGCTTGAGATACCATGCCGTTCATGGGCGCTGCTGCTGCCATTCGTAAGGCCGTCTTCCCTGCCGCCGGACTCGGCACCCGGTTTCTCCCGGCGACGAAGGCGCAGCCCAAAGAGATGCTCGTCCTCGTCGACAAGCCGGTCATTCAATACGGCGTCGAGGAGGCCGTTCAATCCGGCGTCAGCAACATCGTCATCGTTACCGGCCGTGGTAAGAACGCGATCGAAGATCACTTCGACGTGAACGTCGAGCTGGAAAGTTTTCTTGAACAGCGCGGCAAGACGGCGCAGCTCGAAGAGATCCGCCAGATCACGTCGCTGATCCAGGTGTCGTACGTGCGTCAGGGTGAGCCGCTCGGCCTGGGGCACGCGGTGCTCGTCACGAAAGCGCTGATAGGAGACGAGCCGTTCGCGGTCATCCTCGGTGACGACGTGATCGATGCGAATCCGCCGGCGCTGCGCCAGATGATTGACGTGTACGAGCGGCTCCAGGGACCGGTCCTCGCGGTGGAACGTGTCCGGAGCGAGGACGTTCCAAGCTACGGCATCGTCGCCGTCGACGACAGCGCCGATCTTGGACGCGGCGTCTATCGGATTACCGACCTCGTTGAAAAGCCGCGTGTCGAAGAGGCGCCTTCGAACCTCGCCATCATCGGGCGGTACATCCTGACGCCCGACATCTTCCCGGCCCTCGAATCGATTTCCGCAGACCGGACCGGAGAGATTCAGCTGACCAACGGACTGCGCCAGTTGCTGAAGAAGCGCCCGATTTACGCGGTGGAAATCAACGGCGTCCGACACGACACCGGGAACAAGCTGGGATTCCTCAAGGCGCTGGTGTATTTCGCGCTCAAGCGACCTGAGCTCGCCGGACCCTTCCGCCAGTATCTGGAAAAGATCCACGACCTGAAGACACCGGCGCTCTAGTCTTTGGACGAGTCTTTCGACGAGCCTGTGGTTGACGACGTCGTCGACGAGGCGGCAGGCGTATCTGACTTCGTCGAGGTGTCTGGTTTGGCGCTCTCGGTCTTCTTCTCAGGCGAGGCGGCGCTTTCGGAGGCAGACTCACCGCCCGGCTTTCCCGTCTTCGGGTAGTCGGTAATGTAGAACCCGCTCCCCTTGAACTGAATCGCCGGCGACGACATCAGCCGGCGAACCGGTCCCTTTCCGCAGCGGCGGCACTGCTCCGTCGTCTCCGAGAATTTCTGAATCACTTCGAAGCGTTTGCCGCAAGCGTCGCATTCGTATTCGTAGAGCGGCATTGCTATTCCACCATCGCGTCGGTTGTGTCGTTCAACAGCAGGCGACGATGCGCCCACAGCGGCGCCGTCCCCTGCGCAAGCACGGCATCGTGGAACGTGCGCAGCGAAAACTTGCCAGAGAGCTGTTCCTGATAATCGCGGCGCAGCTTGAGCATCATCAGCTTGCCAAGCGAGTACACGATGTATCCCGGGTCGAACGTGCCACGCTCGGCTTCCCGGCGCGCCGTTGCCTCCTCCAGAAACGCCTCGTCTCTGAAGAAGCGCATGCCCTGCTCCACTGAGAGGTCTTCGCAGTGCAGGCGGATGCCGACGACGAATCGCGCGAGCCGCACCAGGGCCTCGGCCAGCTGGCCAAGGCGAAGCGTCGCGTCGCCGCGGCGGAAGCCGGCCTCCATCATCATCTGCTCGCAGTAGTGCGCCCAGCCTTCGACAAACGCATTCGAGGCGAGCAGCGTCGACCGGCGCACTTTCGACTCGACCTGGCGCGAGTGCTGGGCCTGCAGGAAGTGTCCGGGGAACACCTCGTGAATCGAGATGCTCCAGAGCGTCGGCAGATTGAAATCGCGAAGATGTTCCTTCTGCCGATCCGGCGGCCAGCTGCGGTCGACGTCGGTCACGTAGTAATACGCGCGGCTCGGCTTCGTCTCGAACGGCCCGGGCGTCCACATGCTGGCAGAGGCCCAGCGGTAGAACTCGGGGGTTGGCGCAACGACCACCGGCTCCCCTGCCGGCACCGTCACGATGGCCTGACGCTGAAGGAATTCCGAGAGCTCCTGGAGATGCGACTGCGCCACTCCCACCAGCGTGCCGGCGGCGGGATGGTCCTCTTTGGCGCGGCGCCAGACCTCGAGTGGGTCGCCTCCATTCATCCGGCCGGCGACGCTGCGGAATTCCTCCTGCACTTCGTGGAGTTCGCGCATCGCGATCGTCATCAGACGATCGGCCGACAGCGTGATGCCCTCCTCGATCTTCAGCTTCTGCTCGAAGCGCTCGCGGCCCAGCCTGAACGACGCCTTCGCCCGAGGGGCGAGGTCGGTTTCGAGGTACTCGAGATAGGCGGAAATCGCGGCGGCCGCCTCGGTGGAGGTGTCGGCGAGGTCTCCGAGGATGTGCAGGTCGTCGAGCGACGAGAACGCCCGCGGCAGATCACTCTCGATGAACTTGAGCGTGCCGCGCCATGCCTCCAGGCCCACTTTGACGAAGATGCCGGGCGTGTCCTTGATGTTTTCCCGTGCCGCCTGGACCAGGCGGGGCACCTGGCGAAGCTTCGAGACAACCCGACGAGCGCGCTCGGCCTCCGGCGAGTACGCAAACAGGGCCTGCGCCGCCAGGCTCATGCCGAGTGTGTCGGAGTAAATCTGCGGGTTCCGGTCCCAGGTCCGGATCGCCTCGAGCTCGTACATCCGCGACTCGATGTGTGAGCCGACGATCCGATGGTCCACCTGTTGGACAGGGGACAGGGCCGAGGCGTCTATCTGATTGAGGCGGCGGCCAAACCCGGACAGGGCGTGGACATCGGTTTCGATGGCTGCCCGGCTCAAGTCCTCCAGGAGGTCGTCGTGTAAATGGACTCCGTCCAGGCTGGCCTGAGTGGGAAGGACCTCATACAGGTACGCGAGATAGTCGTCGACGAAATGGGGGAACGGCTCCGATGGGTGCATTCGCGGTCATGGTTGGCGCTCGGTCTCGTCCGTCCGTGAGCGCGCATCTCCCGATGGTACAATAACCACCCGCTCGAGACACGCCTGCGCGGGCGTCAGACCCGACATGCCGGGCACTCTCTTCGTCGTCGCAACGCCAATCGGCAACCTCGAGGACATCACGCTGCGCGCGCTACGCGTGTTGCGCGAGGTGGCCGTGATAGCTGCTGAGGACACCCGCAGAACGGCCCGGCTTCTGGCTCGGCACGCGATTCCCACGCCGACCGTCAGCTTTCACGAGCACAACACCAGGTCCAGGCTCCCGCAGCTGATCGTCGCGCCTTCGCCAGGGAGATTCGGTCGCCTTGGTCACCGATGCTGGAACGCCAGGCATATCCGACCCCGGAGTCGAGCTGGTTCAGGCATGCATCGAGTCGGGTATTCCGGTCGACCCCGTTCCAGGCGTCAGCGCCCCGTTGGCCGCGGCCGTGGCTTCAGGGTTTCCCCTAATCCCACTGACTATCTGGGGTTTCCCGCCGCATCGGGCAAAAGACAGAACTGCTTGGCTTCTCGCTCGCGCTGAGACTCAGACGACGATGACTTTCTTCGAGTCGCCACATCGAATCGCCCAAACCTTAAAGGCCGCCGCAGATATTTTGGGCGATAGGCCAATAATGCTGGGCCGTGAGCTGACAAAGCTGCATCAAGAGTTCCTTCGCGGAACCGCCTCTGTGCTCGCCGACCAGGTGCAAGACACTCAGAAGGGTGAGTTTACCGTCGTTGTTGGTCCAACGACCAAGTATGTTGCCGCTGTTGAAGCGCCTGGCGATCGGATCATCGCCGAAGAATTTGGGGTTATGGCCAATAACATCGGGGTGTCTAGGCGCGAAGCTGTCTCTGCAACTGCCAAGCGGCTTGGACTCTCGGCGCGTCAGGTTTACGCAGCCATTGAGCGGGTCAAGAATAGGTGATTAGACCAATTATTGTGGTGATGGCTGAATGTCGAAGACTGGATCAGCTCATGCACTTGGCTCCGGGTTCTGATGAGCGCTGAGATGCACGTCGTGATTCTGGCGGCAGGACAAGGGCACGCGGATGAAGTCCAGCCTGCCCAAGGTTCTGCATCGGCTCGCAGGCCACTGCCTGATCGATCACGTCCTCAAGACCGCCGACTCCCTGTCGCCGGCCACGGTAACAGTGGTCGTTGGTCACAAGGCCGATAACATCAGGGAGCACCTGGGGAGCCGGCAAAACCTCCGGATCGTCGTCCAGGAGCCTCAGCTGGGCACGGCCCACGCCTTACAGCAGACGGAAGGCGTGCTGGCCGGTCTCACGGGCACAGTGGTGCTGCTCTCGGGCGACGTTCCCCTCCTGCGACCGGATACCTTGCGGCGGCTCGCAGAGACGCACCGTGGCGCAAACGCCGCAGCGACCGTGGTGACAGCCACAGTCGATCGTCCCTACGGCTACGGCCGCGTGGTGCGCACGGACGGCCGGATCGCGCGAATCGTCGAAGAAAGGGACGCGTCGCCCGCAGAACGGCAGATTCGGGAGATTAACGGCGGGATCTACGCGTTCGACCTCGAGCCGCTGTTCGATGCGTTGCGGGGCATCGCGCCGCAGAACACCCAGGGCGAGTTTTACCTGACCGACCTCGTGGCCATCTATCGCCGCCGGAAGCTGCCCGTCGAGACGCTGATGGTGGCGAATCCGGACGAAATCCGCGGCATCAACAGCCGCACCGAACTCGCGGAAGTGAGCAGGATCGTGAGACAGAACAAGAACGAAGAATTGATGGCCGCCGGCGTGACGCTCGTCGATCCCGCGACGACGTATATCGACGCCAACGTGGAAGTCGGTCCGGACACCGTCATCCATCCGGGCGTGATCCTGGAGGGGCAGACGCGCATCGGGCCCGCCTGTGAAATCCAGGCGCACGTCCGGATCGTCGATTCCACGCTGGGCGCTCACGTCTCCATCAACAGCTTCTGCCTGATTGTTGGTGCACACGTTGCAGACGGCGCTGCCGTCGGGCCGTTTGCTCATCTGCGGCCCGAATCAGTGGTTGGGGAGCAGGCGAGGGTCGGAAACTTCGTGGAGCTGAAGAAAACGACGCTGGGAGCGGGGTCGAAAGCGAACCACCTTGCCTATCTCGGCGACGCGACGATTGGCGCCAACGTCAACATTGGCGCCGGGACCATCACCTGCAACTACGACGGCGAGACCAAGCACCAGACGTCGATCGAAGACGGCGCGTTCATCGGCAGCGACACCCAGCTCATCGCGCCGGTCACGGTTGGGGAGGGTGCATACGTCGGCACCGGGACAACGGTTCGCGAGGACGTTCCGCCTGGAGCCCTCGCCGTCAGCGCCGGGAAGCAGCGGAACATCGAAGGCTGGGTCGCGCGCAAACGCGGCACGCCAGTGAAGACGCCTTGAAGAAGACCTAGCGCCTGCTGCAGCAGGGGGGAACAAGCGGATATGTGCGGGATCATCGGATACATCGGCTCGAAGCCAGTCGTTCCAGTGCTGCTCGACGGCCTGCGGAAAATGGAATACCGCGGCTACGACTCGGCGGGCGTCGCGCTGGTCGGGGAGCACGGGATTGAGCTGCGCCGGTCGGCAGGGAAGCTCGCGAATCTCGAACTCACGATTAAGAACGAGCCTGTCGATGGACTCTACGGCGTCGGCCATACCCGGTGGGCCACGCATGGACGGCCGACCGAAGAAAACGCGCATCCGCACCGCGACTGCACAGGGCGCATCGTCGTCGTTCACAACGGCATCATCGAGAACTACCTGGAGCTGAAGGAAGAGCTGCAGCGCCAGGGACACGACTTCAAGACAGAGACCGATACGGAAATCGTCGCGCACCTGGTCGAGCGCGAGATGAAGAAGGACGGCCTCGAAAACGCCGTGCGGCGCGCGTTGAAGCTGATGCGAGGCATGTTCGCGCTCGTCCTCGTCTCGGCCGAGGATCCCGAAAAGATCGTCGCCGTGCGCAACGGCCCGCCGATCGTCGTCGGTCTGGGCAAGGACGAGTTCTTCGTTGCCTCCGACATTCCCGCCATCCTGAGCCACACGCGCGACGTCGTCTTTCTCGGCGACGAGGAAATGGCGATCATCACGCGGTCTGGCGTGGACTTCACCGATTACGACGGGCGCGCGGTGTCGAAGACCACACAGCGGGTGATGTGGGATCCCATCGCGGCGGAGAAGGGCGGCCACAAGCACTTCATGCTCAAGGAAATCTACGAGCAGCCGTCCGCCGCGCGCGACACGATTCTCGGGCGCGTCTCGCTGGATCGGGGTCGGATTTTTCTCGAGGACCTCAACATCACGGACGACACGCTCCGGGCGCTCCAGAAGGTGACGATCATCGCCTGCGGCACGTCGTGGCACGCCGGCGCTGGTCGGCAAGTATCTGATCGAAGCGCTGGCGCAGGTCCCCGTCGAAGTGGACTACGGCTCGGAGTACCGGTATCGCAATCCGATCGTGTCGAACAACGAGCTGGCGATCGTCATCACCCAGTCCGGCGAGACCGCCGACACGCTCGCGGCGCTCAGGGAGAGCAAGCGCAAGGGCGCCAGCAGCATTGCCATCTGCAACGTGGTTGGCAGTATGGCGACGCGCGAGGCGGATGGCACGGTGTACACACACGCTGGACCGGAAATCGGTGTCGCCTCGACCAAAGCGTTCACGTCGCAGCTGGTCGCGCTCCAGCTCCTGGCGCTGTACATGGCCCAGGTGCGCGGCACGCTGTCGACGGCGGAGGTGCGCAGCCACATCGAGCAGCTCCTGCAGTTGCCGCAGATCATCGAGCAGGCGATCAAGGCCTCCGCGGCCACCGAGCGGATTGCGGAGAAGTTCTACAACCGGACCGACTTCCTGTTCCTGGGCCGCGGCATCAACTATCCGATCGCGCTCGAAGGCGCGTTGAAGCTGAAGGAAATCTCCTACATCCACGCGGAAGGCTACCCGGCAGGGGAGATGAAACACGGGCCGATCGCGCTCATCGATGAACGCATGCCGGTCGTCGCGATCGCACCAGACGATCACGTGTTCGAAAAGATGATCGGCAACGTCCAGGAGGCGAAGGCCCGCGGCGGTTCGGTGATTGCGATCACGAGCGACGGTGACACCCGCATGTCCGCCATCCTCGACCCGACGAACGACGTCATGCTCACCATGCCGCGAACCACCGCGATGCTGACGCCGGTGGTGATGACGATTCCGCTGCAATTGCTCGCGTATCACATCGCGGTCAGACGCGGCTGCGACGTCGATCAGCCGCGCAACCTCGCGAAGTCGGTGACGGTGGAGTAGGCCGGCCGACCTGAAGGTCGGCCCTACGTTCTGTCCGCGTTGTGGTGCGTCGTAGAGGCCGACCTTCAGGTCGGCCTTTTGGACGACGCTAAGATAGAGGCTTGGATCTGCTCTCCAGCCTCAATCCCGAACAACAGGAAGCTGTCCTCAAGACGGAAGGCGCGGTGCTGATCCTGGCCGGCGCAGGCTCCGGGAAGACACGCGTCATCGCTCACCGCATCGCCTACATCGTCAGCGAGCAGCTCGCCGACGCCGATCGCGTCCTCGCCGTGACCTTTACCAACAAAGCGGCGGGCGAGATGCGGACGCGCGTGGAAACGCTTCTTCGCACCGACTGTCAGCGCATGTGGATCTCGACATTCCACGCGCTCTGCGCCAGGCTGCTGCGCCGGGAAGGGCCGCACATCGGCCTGTCACGCGACTTCGTGATCTACGACTCGACCGATCAGCTGACGCTGATGAAGCAGGCGCTGAAGGAAATCGGCATGGACGACAGCACCCTGCAGCCGCGGCTGGCGCTGTCGCGGATCAGCCATGCCAAGAACCGGATGGAAGGCCCCGAGACCTTCACCGCAAACTCGTGGAATCCGAAGGACGCGCAGATTGGCAAGCTGTTCGACATCTACGTGCAGCGGCTGAAGGACGCGAACGCCCTGGATTTCGACGATCTGCTGCTGCGAACGGTGGAGCTGTTCGACAAGGCGCCAAAGGTACGCGAGCGCTACGCGGACAAGTTCCGGTTTGTCATGGTGGACGAATACCAGGACACCAACAGGCCGCAGTACCTGCTCATCCAGCAGCTCGCCGGCAGGCACCGAAACCTCTGCGTCGTCGGCGACCCGGACCAGTCGATCTACAAGTGGCGCGGTGCCGACCTCCGCAACATCCTCGATTTCGAGCACGACTTCCCCGAAGCCCTGATCGTGCGCCTCGAGCGGAACTATCGATCGACGCAAGTGATCCTCGACGCGGCGTCGGCGGTCATCTCGCAGAATCGCAACCGGAAGGAGAAGCGGCTATACACGGAGCGGGCTGGCGGGGCGCGCATCCTGTACTACCGCGCGGGAGACGACATCGACGAGGCCGAGTTCATCGCCCGGATGTCGCGCACGGCGCTTCACGAGGATCCGGACAACACCGTCGCGGTTCTGTATCGAACCAACGCGCAATCGCGAACGGTTGAAGACGCGCTGCGGCGGGCGGGCATTGCCTACAAGATCGTCGGCGGCGTCCGCTTCTACGAGCGCAAGGAAATCAAGGACGCCCTGGCGTACCTGCGCCTGGTCCTCAATCCGCACGACAACGTCAGCCTGCGGCGCGTGATCAATGTTCCTGCCCGCGGCATCGGCAAGGGGGTGATGGATGCCCTCGATGCCGTGGAGCTGTCGGACGACATCGTGCTGCCGCCGCTGCTCGCCGGGCTGCAGCCGGTTGCCACCAACAACTCGCTCTGGGCCAGGCTGGTGCACGCGCTGGAAGGGCGACTGCTCCCGGCGCGCGCAACGGCATCGCTCATCACCTTTCGCGACCTGCTTCTCAATCTGACGTCGATGGCCGCGGAGGAATCAGTCTCGATCGCCCTGGGCAAGGTTCTCGATCGCAGCGGCTATCTGCAGGATCTCCGCGAAGAGCGCAGCGAGGAGGCGGAGAACCGCATCGAGAACCTGGCGGAGCTCGTGTCGGCGGCCCGTGAATTCGAGACGCGAACCGCGGAGCCGTCGCTTGCCGGCTTTGTCGATCAGCTCTCACTGCTCTCCGACGTGGACGAGGAGGCGGGTTCGAGAGACGCGCGCGTGCTGATGATGACGATGCACAGCGCGAAAGGGCTCGAGTTCCCGGTGGTCGTCATCGCCGGCCTCGAGGAAGGGTTGTTCCCGCACTCGCGGTCGGCCGAGGACGAGGCGGAGCTCGAGGAGGAGCGGCGGCTGTGTTACGTGGGAATCACCCGCGCGCAGCGGCGGCTGGTGCTCACCTCGGCGGCCCGGCGCCGCGTGTTCGGCGACTACCAGTCGACCGACCCCTCACGCTTTATCGACGAAATCCCCGCGGAGCTGGTCGAGGAGGTGCCGTCGACCTTCCTGGCGCCGCAACAGTCGTTTTCCCAGTTTCGCGGAACGTCGTACGGGAAGGGCAGTGGCTACCGCGGCCGGAGCCGCGAGGAGTCGTCGACCTATGCCTATGAGGACGAGGATCAGTCGGTGCCGTCCGGATTGAAGCCCGGCACTCGCGTTCGGCATCCTGCGTTCGGGATCGGCACCATCCTCAGCGTCGAACCGCTGGATGACGATACCAAGTTGATCGTGAAATTCGTCTCGGTCGGGCAGAAGACGCTGCGCGCGAAATTCGCGAAGCTCGAAGTCGCCTGAATGGCACGCCTAATAGGCGTGCCCTACGATCGGATGAATTCGTAGGGCGCCCCTTTATGGGGTGCCCGCCCGCCACTCCTGAATGAACCAACGGCCATCCCGGCGCGTCAGCGTAAACACCAGCCGGCGCGAATTGACTTGCCCATCGAACGTCCGGACGCGTGCCGCAACGGCCACGCGTTCGTGTTGATCGTTCGCGCGGTCCACCCGCTCGATCTCGAACGAATCGATGATGCCGTCGGCTCGCGGATTGAGCGGCGCCGCCGAGAGGCGCGCCATGACGGAGGTGTCGAAGAGACGCGACGCCTCGAAAAAGTCGGTGAGCAGCTGCTCTTCGGGCGTCAGGACGCCGCAGGCGATGGTCGCCATGGCGCACGTCAGGGCAGCGACACACGCGACCGCGACGAGCCGCCGTTTCAGCGGCTATTCCTCGGGCGCGTCGGGATCACGGCGGCGGTGGCGCCGTATCGCCGGTGTCGGTCGGGGATTCCACGGCCGTCCCATTCGCAGCGTCCTCATCCTTTTCGGCCAGGCGGGCAATCGACACTGTCCGGTCGTCCCCTTCGATATCGATGAGCCGAACGCCCTGCGTCGCACGGCCGATCGTGCGGATGCCGCCTGACGCCATGCGCAGGATCTTTCCCTGCTGCGTGATCACCATCAGCTCGTCGTCGTCGTGCACCTGGGCCACGCCGACGACCTTGCCGTTGCGATCGCTGGTCTGGATATTGATGATGCCGATGCCGCCGCGGGACTGAACGCGGTATTCATCCAACTCGGTGCGTTTGCCGTAGCCCTGCTCGGTGACCGAGAGGATGGTGCCACCGGGTTCGAGCACTTCCATCGCCACGACCTCGTCGTCGTCCCTGAGCTCGATGCCGCGGACGCCGCCAGCCGTGCGGCCCATCGACCGGACGTCGGTCTCCTTGAACCTGATCGACATCCCGGTTCGCGTACCGATGAAGATCTCGTTGCTGCCGTCGGACACCTGGACGGCGATCACCGCGTCGCCCTCCTCGACATCCATCGCGATGATCCCGCCGGCGCGGGGGTTGCTGAAGGCGCTGAGCTCGGACTTCTTCACCTCGCCGCGCTTGGTGCCCATGACGATGAACTTGTTCTCTTCGAACTCTTTCACGGCGAGCAGCGCCGCAATACGCTCGCCTTCCTGCATCGACACGAGGTTGGCGATCGCCTTGCCTCGCCCGTCGGGGCCGACGTCTGGAATCTCGTGGACCTTCAGCCAGTAGGCCCGGCCGCGATCCGAGAAGATCATGATGTAGGCGTGGGTTGACGCCACAAAGAGGTGGCTGACGAAGTCCTCCTCGCGGGTCCGCATGCCGATCCGGCCCTTGCCGCCGCGGCGCTGATTGCGGTAACTCGTAATCGCCGTGCGCTTGATGTAGCCGGTATTGCTGACCGTGATCGCCATGTCCTCTTCGGCAATCAGGTCCTCGATGCGGAACTCACCCTCTTCCGCGATGATTTCCGTCCGGCGGTCGTCGCCGTACTTCTCCCGGATTTCACGGAGCTCGCGCACGACAATGTCCATCAACAGCTTGTCGCTCGACAGGATTGCGCGCAGCCGCTCGATCGTTTTCAGGATGTCGGCCAGCTCGTCGAGAATCTTCTGCCGCTCGAGGCCGGTCAGCCGCTGGAGCTGCATGTCGAGGATGGCCTGCGCCTGAATCAGGCTGAGCCCGAACTGCCCGATCAGGCCTTCGCGCGCGTCGGCGGGATTCCGTGCCGAACGGATCAGCGTAATCACCGCGTCGAGGTGATCGAGCGCGATCTTCAGGCCCTCGAGAATGTGCGCGCGGGCTTCGGCCTTGCGCAGCTCGAATTCAGTGCGGCGCCGGATGACGTCGCGCCGGAACTCGATGAAGTTGTCGATCAGCTCGACCAGCGTCAGGACGCGCGGGCGCTGGCCGACGATGGCCAGCATGATGATCCCGAAGCTGCTCTGCAGCGCCGTGTGCTTGTAGAGATTGTTGAGGATGACGTCGCCGACCTCGCCGCGCTTCAGGTCGATGACGATGCTCATGCCCTGGCGGTCGGACTCGTCGCGGATGTCCGAGATGCCCTCGATCGTCTTCTCGCGCACCAGGTCGGCGATGCGCTCAATGAGCTTGGCCTTGTTGACCTGATAGGGAATCTCGGAGATGACGATCGACGAGCGGTCGCCCTTCTTCGAGACCTCGATCTCCGCCCGCGCGCGCATGATGATCGTGCCGCGTCCGGTCAGCTGCGCCTGGCGAATCCCTGCGCGACCGACGATGTAGCCGCCGGTGGGGAAGTCAGGGCCGGGCACGAGCTCCATCAGCTTTCGTTGGCGCTCAGCGACCGTTGTCGGGACCTCCGCGTAGCTCGACTCGATCGACCAGATCACCGCGTCGACAACCTCGCGCAGGTTGTGCGGCGGGATGTTGGTCGCCATGCCAACGGCGATCCCCGCCGAACCGTTGACGAGCAGGTTGGGGAACGGGGCCGGCAACACCGACGGCTCTTCGGTGGTCTCGTCGTAATTGGGAACGAAGTCGACGGTCTCTTTGTCGAGGTCCGTCATCATCTCGTCGCCAAGCGACTCGAGACGGGCCTCGGTAT
The DNA here is from genome assembly GCA_963793705.1 of uncultured Acidobacteriota bacterium. Taxonomy (GTDB): domain Bacteria; phylum Acidobacteriota; class Vicinamibacteria; order Vicinamibacterales; family UBA2999; genus Gp6-AA40. Next base: position 103,537 of record CAWCBC010000004.1, read on the forward strand.
ACCGCATCGCCGCCGGCGGATCGCCGTCGATCGAGCCAAAGTTGCCCTGGCCGTCGACGAGCGGCGCGCGCATGTTGAAGTCCTGCGCCAGGCGGACCAGCGTGTCGTAGATGGACGCGTCGCCGTGCGGGTGATAGTTGCCCATCACCTCGCCGACGATCTTCGCGCACTTGCGGTAGCCGCGCGTCGACGAAAGCCCCATCGCCTTCATCCCGTAGAGCACGCGGCGGTGCGCCGGCTTCAGGCCATCGCGGACGTCAGGCAGCGCTCGCCCGATGATTACGCTCATGGCGTAATCCATGTACGAGCGCTTCATCTCGTCTTCGATATTGACGGGGATGCGGTTGGCGTTCTGTGCGTTCATGCAGAAGTCAGAAAGGAGAAGTCAGAAGTGCAGACGACGGCGGCCGTGTTACACGTCGAGATTGCGGACATCGAGCGCATTGTCTTCGATGAACTTGCGGCGGGGTTCGACCTGATCGCCCATCAGCGTCGTGAACATCTGGTCCGCCTCCGCGTGATCCTCGGCACGGACTTCGAGCAGCGTCCGGATGTCCGGGTCCATCGTCGTCTTCCACAGGATGTCGGGGTTCATCTCGCCGAGGCCCTTGTAGCGGTTAATCGCGACACCCTTTTTGCCGGCGTTGATGAAGTACTCGACGAAGGCATCGATGTCGGCCAAGGCGACGTCCTCGTCCTTCTTTACCGGCTTCGCGCCCCCGGCCACCCGATCCTTCGGTTCGGCGGCCAGTTTCGTCGCCTCGTCGAGCGGTCCGCCGCCAATGGCCGTGTCGTCGGCCGCCGCGGTTTCGGCATCCGTCGCATCGTCGGTCGACGAATCGAGCGTCTTCACGACCACCGGGAAGTGGATGTCCTGAATCTCGCGATACGCGGCCAGGAGCGTCCGGTACTCGCCCGCCGTAATGAAGTCGATGCCAAAGGTGAATCGACGCGGGTAGCCGTGGCTCCGGTCCTCCACGTCGAGATAGAACGTGTTGTGCTCGTCGTCGCGGGCCACGCTCACTGTGCGGAGCGGCGTCGTCATTCGCGCGGCCAGCACGTCCAGCTTCTCTCGCGTTTCGAAAAACGTTTTGTCCCGCGCGTCCATCTGCAGCAGCGACGTCACGATCTCCGGCGGATTGCCGCGGCGCGTCACATGCTGGAGCAGTTTGCGATAGCCCATCATCCGCTGCAGCTGCCGTTCGAGTATTTCGCCAAACAGCTCGCCGCCGTCGGCGAGGTGCACGACGCGCGATTCGACGGCCCGGCGGATCAGGAAAATCTCGAGATCGCGCTCGTCCTTGATGTAGGTCTCGGTCCGCCCCCGCTTGGCGCGGAATAGCGGCGGCTGCGCGATGAAGATGTGCCCGCGATCGATGAGCTGCGGCATCTGTCGGTAGAAGAACGTGAGCAGCAGCGTCCGAATGTGCGACCCGTCGACGTCCGCGTCGGTCATGATGATGACGCGGTGGTAGCGCAGTTTCTCGATGTCGAAATCTTCGACGCCGATGCCGCAGCCGAGCGCCGCGATCATCGTCTTGATCTCGTCGCTGCCGAGCATCTTGTCGAAGCGGGCTTTCTCGACGTTCAGAATCTTGCCTTTGATCGGCAGGATCGCCTGGAACTTCCGGTCGCGGCCCTGCTTCGCTGAGCCACCCGCCGACTCGCCCTCGACGATGTAGAGCTCGCTCTGCGCCGGGTCGCGCTCCTGGCAGTCCGCCAGCTTGCCGGGAAGGCTGCTGCCGTCGAGCGCGCCTTTTCGTCGAACGAGGTCGCGGGCCTTGCGCGCCGCCTCGCGGGCGCGCGCCGCATCCACGGCCTTCCCGATGACTCGCTTGGCGACGGCGGGGTTCTCTTCGAGGAACTGGCCGAGCCGGTCGTTGATGATCGCTTCGACGATCCCTTTCACCTCGGTATTGCCAAGCTTCGTCTTCGTCTGCCCCTCGAACTGCGGCCGCGGAATCTTCACGCTGATAACGCCGGTCAAGCCCTCGCGGATGTCGTCGCCGCTGATGCTCGCGTCCTTCAGGTCCTTCGCCAGGTTGTTCTTGACGGCGTAGGCATTAATCGTCCGCGTCAGTGCCGCACGGAAGCCGGACAGGTGAGTGCCGCCTTCGTGGGTGTTGATGTTGTTCGCGAACGAGAACACCAGCTCGGTGTAGCTGTCATTCCACTGCAGCGCGATTTCCGCGTCGATGCCGTCCTTGTCGCCCTTCATGAAGATCGGCTTGTCGTTGATGACCGCCTTGTTCTTGTTCAGGTGCTGGACGAACGAGGCGATGCCGCCTTCATACTGGAATTTGTGGTTCTTGCCGTCGCGCTCGTCATCGATGGTGATGAGGATGCCGCCGTTGAGAAAGGCAAGTTCGCGGAGGCGCTGGGCGAGCGTATCGAAGCTGTATTCCGTGGTCTCGAAAATCTGCAGATCGGGCCTGAACGTGACCTTCGTCCCGCGGCGCTGTGTCGTTCCGGCGACGACGAGGTCGGCGAGAGGAATGCCGCGCTCGTAGCTTTGCTGGTAGACGTTGCCGTTGCGCCAGATCTCGAGGTCGAGCCGCTCGGAAAGCGCGTTGACCACCGACACGCCGACGCCGTGCAGGCCGCCGGACACCTTGTAGCTGTCGTTGTCGAACTTGCCCCCGGCGTGGAGAACGGTCAGGGCGACTTCCGCCGCCGACTTGCCGCTGGAGTGCAGGTCGACCGGAATCCCGCGTCCGTTGTCGACGACGGTAATCGAGTTGTCGATGTGAATGGTGACGTTGATCTGATCGCAGAATCCCGCCAGCGCCTCGTCGATGGAGTTGTCGACGATCTCGTAGACGAGGTGGTGCAAGCCGGGCGCGCCGGTGGACCCGATGTACATCGCCGGGCGCTTCCGTACCGCCTCGAGGCCCTCGAGGACCTTGATCTTGTCCGCGCCGTACTCCTCGGCAGAGCCATTACCACCCACGGGCGCCTGTGCCTCGTCGGTGAGAACGGTGTCTGGCTGAGGAGTGTTCTGCTGTTCCGGATGTTCCACGCGTTTCCTTGGACCCGGCCGTAGCAAACGGCCGGCTACCGTTGTTGAGCGGAGAAAGGTGATCCGCTCAGATGCGCATCGGCATGATTACGTACGTATAGTCGTAACCATCCGCGCCGACCGGCTTCATGACGGCCTGGCTGACTTCGTCCTTCAACGACAGCGACACCACGTCGGTCTCGACAACATTGAGGAAGTCCAGGACGTATTGCGCGTTGAATGAGATCGTGAGCGCCGGGCCGGCGAAGTCAACGGCGAGCTGTTCGCGCGCTTCGCCAAACTCGGATGAGCTCGATGTCACTTCAACCTTGCCCTTGTCGATCTCGAACTTCACGGCGCGCGACCGTTCATTGGAAAGCAGCGCCACACGCTTGACGGCGCTCGTGAGACGGTCGCGATCGAACTCGATCGTTTTGTCGTTGCCCTTCGGGATGACGCGCTCGTAGGCAGGAAACTGCCCGTCGATCATCCGTGAGATCAGCACGCGACCGGCCACTTCGAAAAATAAGTGGTTTTCGCCGCTCTCGAATTGAATATCCCCCTCGCCCTCGGCCAGCAGCTTCCCCAACTCCAGGAGCGTCTTCTTCGGGAGGATGACGCCGGTCTCCGTGTCCACGCCGGTTGCGTGATTGACGTCCACCAGCGCCAGGCGATGTCCATCCGTGGCCACGAGCGTCAGGCTCTGCGGCTTCAACACGAACTTGGCGCCGTTGAGGAAGTATCGGGTGTCCTCGCCGGTGATCGCGAATTGCGTCTTGGCGACCATTTCGCGCACGGCATTGCGGGGGAGCGTCGCCCTCGCCTTGCCGCTCACATCCGGCAGCGTCGGGAAGTCCTCGCGCGGCAGTGTCTGCATCCGGGAATCGAAATGATCCGCAGCGACTTTGACGCCGTTCTTGTCCTCTTCGATCCGGACGTCCGTTTCGGGAAGCGCCTTGACGATCTCGTAGAGCTTCTTCGCTGGCAGCGTCAGCGAGCCGCCTTTGGCCACCGTCGCCTGACACTTGCTGCGAAGCGCCACTTCGAGGTCCGTCGCCAGCATCCGCACTTCGTCGCCTTTGGCCTCGAGCAGCACGTTCGCGAGGATCGGAATCGTGTTCTTACGCTCGACGATGCCCTGGAAAAGTTGCAGTTCTCGCAGGAGATCATTCTTGCGGACAACTAATTCCATTAAGTCCTCGCGCGGAGCGGTGTGTCCGCGTTCAACGGAGCCGGAAGTGGTGGTTCACTCCCTTATAGAGTGATCAGAAGAGATAAGAAATTATACAAGAAAGAAGGCTCTGTGCAAAAGTCAATGAGTGCCAATTACTCCTTGTTTTTGAATAATTTACAGGCCTTAAACTTCTGCGGTACGACGCCGCGCTAACCGTTCAGAAACGGTGGAGATCTCGCCGCTGAGATTCTTCAACAGCGCGCATTCAGGATGAGCTGTGGAAACGTGTGGATTTACTTGAATGCCTGGAGAAATGACGTCATCAGGCTGTTGAAATCCAGATCCCTTTTTCTCATCTCCTCGACCTTCTTGATCGAGTGAATCACGGTCGAGTGATGCTTCCCGCCAAAGCTTCGGCCGATCTCAGGAAGCGATGCGTTGGTCAGTGATTTCGACAGGTACATCGCAATCTGACGAGGCATCGCGATCGACTTCGAATTATTGCGCGACTTCAACTCGCCGACCTTGAGCTGGTAGTAGTCCGAGATGTACTTCTGGATGCTTTCGATCGTGACGGCCTTGTCGTCCTGATCGATCACGTTCCTCAACACCTCCTGCGTCAACTCCAGCGAGATCTCGCGTCCGGTCAGCGACGCGAACGCAATCAGCCGGATCAGCGACCCCTCGAGCTCTCGGATGTTTGATTTGATGCGGCCAGCCATGTAGATGGCCACGTTATCCGCCAGCGGAACGGCCTCGGCTTCCGCTTTTCGCTTCAGGATCGCAATCTTGGTTTCAAGGTCCGGCGGCTGAATATCGGCGATCAGGCCCCACTCAAAGCGGGAACGCAGCCGTTCCTCGAGCGCGGGGATTTCATGAGGTGGGCGATCACTGCTGAGCACGATCTGCTTCTGCGCGTCATAGAGCGCATTGAACGTGTGAAAGAACTCGGTTTGCGTCCCTTCCTTCCCGGAGACGAACTGAATGTCGTCAACGAGCAGCACATCCACGCTGCGGTACCGCTCGCGGAAATCGAGGATGCGGTCGTAGCGAACGGCGTTAATCATCTCGTTCATGAACCGCTCAGACGAGATGTAGGTCAACTTCAGAGTCGGATCGTGCTGCAGGACGTACTGCCCGACCGCATGCATGAGGTGGGTTTTGCCCAGCCCCACGCCTCCATAGATGAACAGCGGGTTGTACGAGCGGGAGGGGGCCTCGGCAACCGCGCGGCAGGCGGCATGGGCGAATTGATTCGACGGTCCGACGATAAACGTGTCGAACGTGTAACGCTGATTCAAGCCGCCGGGAGAGGTGGCGGGTGCATTCGCCGGCGGGGGTGGTTCCAATTCGAACACTTCCGCCGCCTCCGCAAGCTCAGGTGGAGGCTGAGCCACCGATGTTCCTTCAGCGACGAACACGACGGAGGTTCCCGGTCGCCGCGACCTCTGCGAGCGCTTCAGAGAGGACCATCGAGTAGTGCTTGGTGAGCCAGTCCTTGAACAACTGGTTCGGGACGCGGACGGTGATGGAGCCGCCACCCTCAGTGACGAACGAGGTGGGCTTGAACCAGGTGTAGAAGCTGTGGCGATTAACTTTGGTTTCGATCCGGTTGAGGACCTGGTCCCAAATGCTGGAGTCCATGCGAAGCACCGAACAATCTCAGGAAATCGAAGACTTTCGCCTCGCAAACCGGCGTCTGGCCGGTGCGAATCACCAAAGGGTCGCTGCCGAAGCCCGAAAAACCGCGGGTCAGCGACCTTCGCCAGGCCAGAAATCGCGATAAATAGGGCATTTCCAGCGATACCTCAGCCGTTTCACTTGCTTTTCCACAGTGTTTTCCACAGGTGTGGAAATCTTGGGGGAGAAACCGAACGGAGCGCGGTGACGACCCTGCATGAACACGCCAGAAAAGACGCCCGCGAACTGTAGCACACCGCGATTTCGCGCCCCTGTTTTTTGACACGTCGAATGAGCGACAGCTAGTATTGGGAGTTTGACGCACGCGTCGTCTCGCTCAATTCGTGTAGGACACAGTCACAATGGCAAAGGGTAAACGGACGTTTCAGCCGAACACACGGCGCCGCAGCAAGACCCATGGCTTCCTCGTGCGGATGTCGTCGAAAAACGGCCGCATCGTGCTGAAACGCCGCCGGACGAAGGGTCGCAAGCGGCTGACCGTCTCCGACGAACGGTAGTCAGCGAGCGCCCGGTGACGGAGCGCCTTTCCCGGAACGAACGGGTCCGACGACGGCCAGAATTCGAGCAGGCGTACGAGCACGGCCTGCGGTTATCGGGCCGGTTCATGACCCTGTTCGTGGCGCCAAACGGCGGCAAGGGGTGTCGCTTTGGGGTCGCCGCCACCCGAAAACTCGGCTCCGCCGTAGTGCGGAACCGGGCCAAGCGTCTCGCCCGCGAGTTGTTCCGAAAACAGAAACCGCCGGCGGGGCTGGATGTCATCCTCGTGCCACGCCGGGAAATGCTCGATGCGACGTTCGCCAGCCTTGAGGCCGATTACGCTACCACCTTTGCCCGACGTGACCGTCAACAGCCGCACCCTCGTCGGCCGCGCCGCAATAGCACTGGTGCTGGGGCTGGTCGCCGCGTATAGGTCCCTGCTTTCACCACTATTTGCGGGTTCATGCCGCTTTGAACCCTCCTGCTCCGAGTACATGTCGCAGGCCGTTCGAACTCACGGGGCTATCCGCGGCACAGCGCTTGGTCTCAGGCGACTTGCCAGATGTCACCCGTTCGGCGCGGCTGGCCCTGATCCGTGCCCGCCGGCGGATCGCACCCACCGCCGCCAGCGCGCGTAGTCTCACCCATGGAACGCAGGATCTTTCTCGCCGTCATCCTTGGTGCCCTCGTGATGTACGGCTGGCAGGCGCTGTTCGTGCCTCCGCCGCCGCCTCCAGCGACCACGCAATCATCCGCTGCGCCAACATCCAAACCCGCGACGACGCCCCCCTCCGCCACGGCTCTGGAAGCCCCAGCTGCCGCACCGGCGGTCGCGGCCGTGCAGACGGTCAAGGGCGAATCGGCAGAGCGAGAGGTCGTCGTCGATACGGCCGTCGCGCAGATCGTGCTGACGAATCGCGGCGGCGCGCGTCCTGCATTGGCGCCTCAAGGATTACCCCACGCCAGCGGGCGAACTGGTGGATCTGGTTCCCTCGAATGCACCAGCGGATCAGCCGCGTCCGTTCTCGCTGCGGTGTGGACGATCCGACGATCACGCAGCGGCTGAACGAGTCGCTCTACCAGGTCGGTGGCGACCAACGGACACGTTGATGCGACGACGAGCGCCGCCGCTGTCGTCTTCGAGTTCGAAGACGCGGCGGGATTGCGCGTGCGCAAAGAGCTCCGCTTCGAGCCGCGGAGTTTTATCGTCACGTTTTCGGCTGACGTTCGCAACGGCGAGGCGACGCTCAACCCGACAATCGAGTGGGGACCGGGGCTTGGCGATCTGGGAGCCGCGTCGTCTGGCGGCAGCTTCTTCACGGGAAACATGGTCCAGCCGCCGCAGGCGATCTTTCATCGCGACGGCGACGTCGAGCGCCTCAATGTGGATGACGGTCACGAAACAGCCGATCTACGAGGGGCAGTTCCGCTTCGCAGGCATCGACGATCATTACTTCGTCGCTGCGCTCGTCAATCCGGGGCAGGCACGCCTCGAGTTCCGGTCGGTCAGCATCCCGGTCCCGGGCGGCACGGCCCCCCTTCAGTTCCTGGCCGGCTCGTATCGTCTGCAGCAACCGCCGCGCGACCTGCGGCTGTACGTCGGTCCGAAGCAGTTCGACCTCCTCCGCGCCGCCGATTCAGAACTGGTGCGTGCCATCGACTTCGGCATCTTCTCCTGGATGGTGGTGCCGCTCCTGAGCGCGCTGAAGTGGCTCTTTGGATTCCTCGGCAACTATGGCTGGGCGATTATCGCGCTGACGATTCTGCTCAACCTGGTGCTGTTCTATCCGCGCCACCGGAGCGTGGTCGCGATGCGGAAGATGCAGCTGATCCAGCCGGAGATGAAGGCGATTCAGGAACGCTACGCGAACCTGAAAGCGACGGATCCCGCCAAGCAGAAGATGAACACGGAGATCATGAATCTCTACCGGGAGCGCGGCGTCAACCCGGCGAGCGGCTGCGTGCCAATGCTGCTGACCATGCCCGTGCTCCTCGCGTTCTACTCGCTGCTCTCGATGTCGATCGAGCTGCGCGGCGCACCCTTCGTCGGCTGGATTCACGACCTCTCCGCGGCGGATCCCTACTTCGTAATTCCGCTGCTCATGGGCATCACGATGTTCTGGCAGCAGAAGATTTCGCCGGCCGCGGCGGATCCGACGCAGCAGAAGGTGATGATGATCATGCCGGTCATGTTCACCGGAATGATGGCGTTTTCGCCGAGCGGCGTGGTGCTGTACTGGACGGTCAGTCAGCTCTGGGCGATCGGCCAGCAGTATCTGACGAACCGATTGATCGGACCGCCCGCAGTTGCGACGGTGCGGCGTGGCAAGTAACGATAGGTGCGCGCGTTATGTCACTGATCACTGAAATCACCACGTTCGTGGAGAGCGTCGTCACCGCCATGGGCCTGTCGCTCACGACGACGGTGGAAGAGACTGCCGAGGGAACGCACATCAATCTCGAAGGCGAGGACGGCGGCGTGCTGATCCGGCGCGGCGGCGAAGGCCTGCAGGCGCTCCAGCATGTCGTCGCCACCACGTTCAGAAAACAGCTGGGCGACGACAACCGCATCGTCATCGACTGCAATGGCTTCAGACGCGACAAGGACGCCGAACTGCGGCAGATGGCCCAGCACATGGCTGGCAAGGCGCGCATCGTCCGGGATGCCGCAGGAGATGGGTCCCCTCAACCCGTATGAACGCCGCATCGTGCATCTTGCCGTGGCGGAGGAAGCGGACGTCACATCAGAAAGCATCGGCGACGCGTTCATGAAGACGGTGATCATCTCCGTCAAGGATTAGTGTTCTTGCGTCCGTCATGTTCGCCACGGACGACACCATCGTTGCCCTTGCTACTCCGCCCGGCCGCGGCGCCCTCGGCGTCGTCCGTATCAGCGGTCCACGCTCGCTCGACATCGTTGCTGCCATTACGACCGCGCGCTCGGTCCTCGAGCCTCGACGCGCCACGCTGACGCGAATTCGCGGAGTCGACGCGACATCCGCGGGCGCCGTCGACCGCGTCGTCGCAACATACTTCCAGGGTCCGCACTCGTACACCGGCGAAGACGTCGTTGAGTTGAGCGCGCACGGCAGTCCGGTCGTGCTGCGCACGATCGTCCGAGCCGCCGTTGATGCCGGCGCCCGTCTGGCGCGCCCGGGCGAATTCACGCTGCGCGCGTTTCTCGCAGGGCGCATCGACCTCGTGCAGGCGGAAGCCGTGCGCGACCTGATCGCTGCGGCGACGCCGCTGCAGGCACGAGCGGCGTTCGATCAGCTCGACGGCACGCTGACACGCCGAATCGCGGCACTCGACGCCGACCTGTTCGATCTGATCGCCAGGCTCGAGGCGTCGCTCGATTTTCCCGACGAGGGATACCACTTCATCGAAGCGGCCGAGACGCGACAGCGCGTGAGCGTGGTGATCAGCGGAATCGAGGCCTTGCTGGGCGACGCTCGGCGTGGACGTGTGATCCGGGAGGGCGCGACCGTTGTGCTGGCAGGGCGGCCGAACGTCGGCAAATCGAGCCTGTTCAACGCACTTGCTGGAGCCGAGCGCGCCATCGTGACGAGCGTGCCAGGTACCACACGAGATCTGATCACTGAGCCGATTGATGTGCATGGCATCGCGTTGACGCTGGTGGACACGGCCGGCGCGCGCGATGCGCAGGATGTCGTCGAGCGCGAAGGTGTGGCGCGTGGCCAGCAGGCGCGTGGCGTCGCGGATCTGATCATCGTGGTCGTTGATCGCAGCGAGCCGCTGACCTCCGACGATCAGCGGCTGCTCGACGAAACGGTCTCGCAACGCCGGCTGATCGCCGCCAACAAATGCGACTTGCCGGCGGCAGTGACGCTTGACGAGGCGATAGCCGTGTCCGCGACGACCGGTGAGGGCCTGGACCGCTTGCGATGCGTGATGGCGCGCGAGCTATCCGGCGATGAGGGCGGACGGGAAGTTCCCGCGCTGACAAACCTGCGTCATGTGTCACTGCTCGAACAGGCGCGCGACTCCCTTGCCGCCGCGGTGAATGCGCTGAACGCCGGAGAGCTCCCCGAAGAGTTTCTACTTGCCGATCTGCATGCCGCGCGTGCACGCTTCGACGAGGTTGTCGGCGTTCGTACGTCTGATGACGTGCTCGATCACATTTTCGAGAAGTTCTGCATCGGAAAATAACGCTGGTCGATTGATGCAATTTGACGTGATCGTCGTTGGCGCGGGGCACGCAGGCGTCGAGGCCGCGTATGCGGCAGCGCGCATGGGCTGTCACGTCGGCCTGTGCACGCTGTCGCGCGAGACAGTCGCGCACATGCCGTGTAATCCGGCCATCGGCGGAACGGCGAAGGGCCATCTCGTCCGGGAGATCGACGCACTCGGCGGCTTGATGGGCATCGCCATCGACGCCACCGGGATCCAGTTCAAGCTGCTCAATCGCAGCCGCGGTCCGGCAGTCTGGTCTCCGCGCGCGCAAGCCGACAAGCGTGAGTACGGGCGATGGGTGGCGGCGGCGTTGGAGCGCGAGCCGAACATCTCGTGGATTCTCGGGAAGGCCGGTCGGCTCGAGACGCGCGCCGGGCGAATCGCCGGCCTGTGCATGGAAGACGGCGACACGCACACCGCCTCAGCGATCGTCGTGACGACCGGCACGTTTCTCAACGGCTTGATTCACGTTGGCGCCGAGCAGCGACCCGCGGGCCGGCACGGGGAACCGCCCTCGTGCGAGCTTGCGGAGTCCATCCGCTCGTTCGGATTCGAAATGGGGCGGCTGAAAACAGGAACGCCGCCGCGACTCGATCGACAGAGCATCGACTTCGATCGGAGTGTCGCGCTCGGCCAGTTCGCGCGGGAAGAGGGCGACGCTCTTCCGGTGCCGTTTTCGTTTACGACGAGGCAGAGACTGCAGAACCAGGTGAGCTGCTGGCTGCTGCACACGAACGACAGAGTGCGCGACCTCGTTCGCAGCTCAATCGGCCTCAGCCCGCTGTTCAACGGACAGATTCAGGGGATCGGCCCGCGCTACTGCCCGTCGCTCGAAGACAAGATCATGCGGTTCCCCGACCGCGAGCGGCATCAGATCTATCTGGAGCCGGAGGGCGCGGACGTCGACGAGATTTACGTAAACGGGTTCTCGATGTCGCTGCCGCGCGAGGTCCAGGAAGAGCTCGTTCACGCGTTGCCTGGCCTCGAGGGCGCCCGAATGCTGAGGCCAGGCTACGCGGTTGAGTACGATTTCGTGCAATCGACCGAATTATCGTCACGCTTGAAACGCATCGAATCAGCGGGCTCTTTTTCGCCGGACAGATCAACGGGACATCGGGGTACGAGGAGGCGGCAGCGCAGGGACTCGTTGCTGGCATCAATGCGGCGCGGCTGGTCCGGCGGGAGTCACCGTTTCAGCTTCGGCGGGACGAAGCGTACATCGGGGTCCTCGTCGACGACCTCGTCACCAAGGGCTGCCTCGAGCCGTACCGGATGTTCACGTCGCGGGCGGAGCATCGACTCCTCCTCCGGATCGACAACGCCGACCTGCGTCTGACCCCGCGCGGCCGTGAACTCGGTCTGATTGGAGACGAACGATGGGATCGGTTTGCCGCGCGGCGCGCCCGATTCAACTACAACGCGGAGCACCTTCGCTCAGCGCACGTTCGCACGGCGGTTGGCGGCAAGGTCGCGGCGGATCTCATTCGGCAGCCTGAGGTCAGGCTTGCCGACCTGGTGGAGCGCGGCGACGTCACGCTGGCTCTCGACTCAGACAGCCGCGACCTGGACATCGCAAGCGTCGAGACCGCCGTGAAGTACGAAGGGTATTTGAAGCAGGAGGCCGCCCGCGTCGCACACTCGAGCCGCCACGAGCGGCGGCGGATACCATCCGGGTTCCCCTTCACCCGCGTCCCTGGCCTGTCGCGCGAGGCTGTCCAGCGCCTGTCTCAAGTGCGCCCAGAAACCCTTGGTCAGGCCTCTCGAATTCCAGGAATCACACCGGCGGCGGTTGCCGTGCTGGGAGCGTTTCTCGGCAGGCTGACACCGGAGCCCGTTCCCGACAGCGCCACTCGGACGCCATCCAGGACGCGATGTAGGATCCGTTGCGGCGTGAATAGCCGCGACTTTCAGGAGCGATTGGCGCGACGCGCCCAGCGCGCCGGCGTCAGCGTTCCCTCCTCGCTCGGGAGCAGGCTCGAAGCCTATTACCGGCTGCTCTCCACCTGGAACCAGAAGATCAATTTGACCGGGATGGATCTGGCGGAGCCGACGCCGGAGGCGCTGGACCGCCTGCTCGTCGAGCCTCTCGTTGCCGCGAGACATGCGCCCCCTGGGACCACGCGGATGATCGACATCGGCAGCGGCGGAGGGTCGCCAGCTATTCCGTTCGCGCTGGCGGTGCCTGGGCTGCAGCTTCTGATGGTTGAATCAAAGACTCGGAAGTCGGTCTTCCTGAAAGAGGCGACACGCGCGCTCGAGATGGGCGGTGCGGAGGTGCTGACCTCGCGATTCGAGTCTCTCCTCGCGCAGCCCGAGTTGCACGAGGCCCACGACCTGCTGACGGTGCGGGCCGTTCGCGTGGAGTCGCGGGTAATGATGAGCCTTCAGGCATTCGTCAGGCCTGGCGGCCAGATCTTCCTTTTCCGCAGTAGCACTGGTGACGCCCCCGACACGCTGACGCCACCGCTCGCCTGGCTGGCCACGTTCCCGCTGGTGGAGCCGCTCCGCAGCCGCCTGGTGGTTCTCCAAAAGCGCCCGACCGTCGATCGGCGGAGCTGACGGCAGGATCGCCAACGTTCCACGTGGAACCCAAATAATTCGCTGTTTGATCGTGTTTCACGTGAAACAATCCACTTGACGAGGATCCTGCGACGTACTACATTCAAAGCCGCTCAGGAGTTAGCCGCTACATATATTTGGCCATATGACAGAAAACGGGCGAGACCAAAGCCGGCACGCGCGCGTCGTCGCCGTCGCCAATCAAAAGGGCGGCGTCGGAAAGACCACAACCGCCATCAACCTGGCCACCTCGATCGCGCTCTCCGGAAGGCGTGTGCTGCTGATCGACGTCGATCCGCAGGGCAATCTCACGAGCGGCGTCGGCCTGAAAGGGGAGAAGGCGGCCGCCGGGACCATCTACGAAGCGCTGATGGGCGACGGCGAGCCCGAGACGTTCGTTCTTCCGACGCAGGTCGAGAACCTGTTCATCATCCCGGCCGATCGAAGCCTGACAGGCGCTGAAATCGAGCTCGTCTCCATGCTCGCGCGCGAACAGCGTCTCAAGCGCATCGTCGACGCGCTGCGCGCTGACTTTGACGACATCTTCGTCGACTGTCCGCCGTCGCTCGGACTGTTGACCCTGAACGCGCTGGTGGCTGCCGACGCCGTGCTCATCCCGCTGCACTGCGAATACTTCGCCCTGGAGGGTCTTGCCGATCTCGTCGGCACGATGCGTCGCGTACGCACGGCGCTCAACCCGTCGCTCGATATCGAAGGCGTGCTGCTGACGATGTACGACGACCGCACCAATCTGGGTCAACTCGTGGCGCGAGACGTGCGCGAATTCTTCAAGGACAAAGTGTTCAACACCATCATTCCGCGGAACGTTCGCCTGGGTGAGGCGCCGAGCCACGGCGTGCCGGCGGTGTTGTACGACGTGAAGTCTCGCGGTGCTGCTGCTTATGTGGCGCTGGCGAAGGAGATGCTCGCGCGTCGCGCGGCGTGAGCGAGAGACATCAACGGAGACGCCTGATGATTGAACGACGCCCCGCCCTCGGCAAAGGACTCAGCGCCCTGATCCCCGACGCCCCCGAGCCGCCGCGCGCCGGCGCCATGGAGGTCGACATCGATTTGCTGGCGCCGAACGACCTGCAGCCGCGCGTGCAGATGGACGACACAAAGCTCCAGGAGCTGGCGGACTCGATCAAAGCGAACGGCATCATTCAGCCGATCCTGGTGCGGCGCACGGGGACCACGTACCGCATCATCGCCGGCGAACGGCGCTGGCGTGCGGCGCAGCGTGCCGGCCTGCACAAGGTTCCCGTCGTGGTTCGCGATGTCGCCGACGGGAAGGAGCTGCTCGAGCTGGCGCTGATCGAGAACATCCAGCGCGAGAACCTGAACGCGGTGGACGAGGCGCTGGCGTATCGGCGGCTGGCTGACGAGTTCGGTTTGACCCAGGACCAGATTGCCGCCGCCGTGGGGAAGGACCGGAGCTCGGTCGCGAACTTCATGCGGCTGCTGAAGCTTCCCGACGAAGTGCGCGCGGACCTTGCCTCGGGCGCGCTGTCGATGGGACACGCACGCGCGCTGCTGGCGCTGGCCGATGCGCCGGCGCAGCGTCACGCCGCACGCGAAGTGATCTCACGCGGCCTGTCCGTGCGCGACACGGAGCTGCTGATCAAGAAGCTCGCTGAGACAGGCAAGGAACGCGAAGCCAAGGCCACCAGCGCCCCAGGCTGACGTGCATACGCGGGCCGCGGAAGACCGGATGCGCTTTGCCCTTGGCGCGAGGGTCCAAATCATCCGCCGGGGCGGCGGCGGGGTTATTCAGATTGAATTCGGCTCGGAAAACGAGCTAAACCGGATTTACGACCTGCTGACCGCCGCTAAGTAGGGGTTTTTTTCGGGATCAAATACCCCGTTTTCCGTGGTATAAACGATTGCTTGTGCCTGCGAGGTACAAGCTCGTCATCTGACGCTCTTCGTAAACACACGCCACCAGAACCATGAGCACGCGAGCTTCCGCAGCGCGATACGCCAAGGCGCTGTTCGACGTCGCGATTACCGAATCCACACCGGAGCAGGCGGAAAAAGAGTTAACCGCTTTTGCCGATCTGGTGCGCGCGCATGCCGAGCTGCGGCAGGTGCTCGGTAGTCCCGCCGTGCCAGCGGCCCGCAAGCGGGCCGTCGTTGCCCAGCTGCTCGACCGGCAGCAGCCGTCGAGCCCCGTCCGGAAGCTGCTGCTGCTCCTGGCGGAGCGCGATCGACTCGAGCTGCTGACCGATCTGGTGGCGGTGTATCACGAGCGCGTGATGGAGCACCTGAAGATCGTGCAGGCCGAGGTGACGACGGCCACGCCGCTCCCGCCCGACCAGGCGGCGCGGCTGCAGCAGCGGCTTGGCACGACGATCGGCCGAACCGTCACGCTGACGACCAAAGTGGATCCGGCGCTGATTGGCGGCATCGTGACGCGTATTGGCAGCACGGTATACGACGGCAGCGTCGCCACCCAGCTCGCGGCGCTGCGCCAGCGATTGGCTGAACCGCGGTAGGGCGGGTTCCGCGGGCGTCCGTCGAAGGACGCACGAGCGGACCGTCGAGGATTGCAGATGGATATCAGAGCGGAAGAGATCTCCAAGATCATCCGGGACCAGATCGGCAGCCACGCCGTGCAGGTTGATGTCGCCGAAGTCGGTACGGTGATCTCGATTGGCGACGGCATTGCGCGCATCCATGGCGTCGAGCGCGCGATGGCCGGCGAGATGCTCGAGTTCCCGAAGGGCGTGTTCGGCATCGCGCTGAACCTCGAAGAAGACAGCGTCGGTTCCGTGCTGCTCGGCGACTTCACGGCCATCAAGGAAGGCGACCCGGTCAAGCGCACGGGGCGCATCATCTCGGTGCCTGTCGGCGACGAGATGCTCGGCCGCGTCGTGAATGCGGTCGGCCAGCCGATCGACGGCAAGGGGCCGATTGCGACGAAGCAGTTTCTGCCGATCGAGCGGCTGGCTCCGGGCGTCGTCGATCGTCAGCCCGTCAAGGAACCGCTGCAGACCGGGCTGAAGGCCATCGACGGCATGGTGCCGATCGGCCGTGGACAGCGCGAGCTGATCATCGGCGATCGGCAGACCGGCAAGACCGCCGTCGCCGTCGACGCGATCATCAACCAGCGCGGCAAGAACGTCATCTGCATTTACAACGCGGTTGGACAGAAGCAGTCGACGGTCGCGCAGGTCGTTCGCACCCTCGAAGAGAACGACGCGATGAGCTACACCATCGTCGTCTCGGCGTCAGCCTCGGATCCGGCGCCGATGCTCTACATCAGCCCGTATTCCGCGTGCGCGATTGGTGAGTATTTCCGCGACTCGGGCCGCCACGCACTGGTCGTCTACGACGATCTGTCGAAGCATGCCCAGGCCTATCGCGAAATCTCGCTGTTGCTCCGGCGCCCGCCGGGCCGCGAGGCGTATCCGGGCGACGTCTTCTATCTGCACTCCCGCCTGCTGGAGCGCGCGGCGAAGTTGAACGCTGCGCAGGGCGGGGGCTCGCTCACGGCACTGCCAATCATCGAGACACAGGCGGGCGACCTGTCCGCGTATATCCCGACCAACGTCATCTCGATCACCGACGGCCAGATCTTCCTGGAGAGCGACCTGTTCCACCAGGGCGTCCGTCCGGCGATCAACGTCGGCAATTCTGTCTCGCGCGTCGGCGGCTCGGCGCAGATTAAAGCGATGCGCCAGGTGGCGGGTTCACTGCGACTGGACCTGGCGCAGTACCGGGAACTGGCCGCGTTCGCGCAGTTCGGCAGCGACCTCGACAAATCGACACAGGCGCAGCTCAATCGTGGACGTCGGCTGGTGGAAATCCTGAAACAGCCGCAGTATCAGCCGCTCGCCGTGGAAAAGCAGGTCACGATCGTCTACGCGGCCACGAAAGGATTCCTCGATGCGGTTGGCGTTGAGGAACTCGGCCGCTACGAGGACGAGCTGTATCGATTCATCGAGACCCGTTATCCGACGGTGTTCACGAACATCGCCGACAAGAAGATCATCGACGACGAGGGGAAGGCGGCGCTGGAAGGCGCGCTGACCGAATTCAACAAACAGTTCCTGGCCGGCCGTCAGGCCGCCGCTGCGGTCGCGTAGATGCCGTCGCTCATCGACCTGCGTCGCCGCATCCGCGCGGTGAAGTCGACGCAGCAGATCACCAAGGCGATGAAGATGATCGCCGCCTCGCGCCTCAAGCGCGCCCAGGATCGGGTCATCGCCGCGCGGCCGTTCGCGCAGCGGATGCTCCGCGTGTTGAACGGGCTGGTCAGCAATATCGAGCAGGACATGCACCCGCTGCTGCGCGTACCGGCAACGGACGGGCGCCCGCTGCTGATCGTGATCACCGGAGACCGCGGTCTCAGCGGCAGCTTCAATTCCAACGTGATCAAGGCCGCGGGCCAGTTCATCGTCAACGAAGGCCGGGACCGGGAGATCGCGCTCGGCCTGATTGGACGCAAGGGCAGGGACTTCTTCCGCCGCCGCGGGTTCGACGTGCGATACGAGGCCGTCGGCATCTTTCAGCGCCTGTCGTTCAACGATGCGAAGGAGATCGCCAACGTCGCGATCGACGAGTTCACCGCGGGAACGGCCTCGAGCGTGTATCTCGTGTACAACGAGTTCAAGTCGGTGATGACGCAGCGGATCGTGGTCGAGCGTCTGCTGCCCATTCCGCGCCTGGAGAGCACCGACACGGGCGGCGGCCCGGCCGTGGACTATCTTTACGAGCCTGCGCCGGAAACGATCTTCCAGGATCTGCTGCCCCGACACGTGCAGGTGCAGGTCTATCGCGCGCTGCTCGAATCGAACGCGGCGTTCTTCGCGGCGCAGATGACCGCCATGGACTCGGCGACGCGCAATTCGGCGGAGATGATTGAGAACCTGACGCTGTACATGAACAAGGTGCGTCAGGCGGCGATCACCCGCGAAATCATCGAGGTCGTGTCGGGGGCCTCGGCGACTTAGGCACCCCTGAAGGGGCGCCCTACGTAGGGCACGCCTTCAAGGCGTGCCGGAAGAGAATATGGCAAAGACAGCAACAGCGCAGAGAACCGGCAAGGTCGTCCAGGTGATCGGCCCCGTGATCGACATCGAGTTCGCGGAGGGCCTGCCCGAGATTTACAACGCCGTCCGCATCGTGTCGGAGGGCGGCCCGGGCGTCGAGAAGATCGACGTCATCGCCGAAGTCGAGCAGCACCTCGGCGAGAACCGCGTGCGCACGATTGCGATGAAGCCGACCGACGGCATGACTCGCGGGATGACGGCGCTGGATACCGGCGGACCGATTTCGGTTCCCGTCGGTCCGGCAACGCTCGGGCGCGTGCTCAACGTCCTTGGCGAGCCGGTGGACTTTCCCGATCGGCCCGTCGAGTCGAAAGAGCGGTGGTCGATCCACCGCCATGCGCCGACGATGGAGCAGCAGTCAACCGAGTTGAAGATGTTCGAGACGGGCATTAAGGTCATCGACCTGCTCGAGCCGTACCTCCAGGGGGGCAAGATCGGACTCTTCGGCGGCGCCGGCGTCGGCAAGACCGTCATCATCATGGAGCTGATTAACAACATCGCCACGAAGCACGGCGGCGTGTCGGTGTTCGGCGGCGTCGGCGAACGCACGCGCGAAGGCAACGACCTGTGGCTCGAGTTCCAGGAGTCCGGCGTCATCGACGTCAAGGACCCCTCGAAGTCGCGCGCCGCGCTGGTCTACGGACAGATGACCGAGCCGCCAGGCGCGCGACTGCGCGTCGGCCTGTCGGCGCTGACCGTCGCGGAATACTTCCGCGACGCCGAGAACAAGGACGTCCTCCTGTTCATCGACAACATCTTCCGCTTCACACAGGCCGGTTCCGAAGTGTCGGCGCTGCTCGGACGCATGCCGTCCGCCGTCGGCTATCAGCCGACACTGCTCACCGAGATGGGCGAGCTTCAGGAGCGCATCACGTCGACCAAGAGCGGATCGATCACGTCGGTGCAGGCGATTTACGTGCCCGCGGACGACTACACGGACCCCGCGCCGGCGACGACCTTCGCGCATCTGGACGCGACCACGAACCTGTCGCGGCAGATTGCGGAGCTGGGCATCTATCCCGCGGTCGATCCGCTGGCCTCGACCTCGCGCATTCTCGACCCGCGCGTGATCGGCGAGGAGCACTACAACGTCGCCCGCTCGGTGAAGCAGATTCTGCAGCGCTACAAGGATCTCCAGGACATCATCGCGATTCTCGGCATCGACGAGCTGTCCGAAGACGACAAGCTGACGGTGACGCGCGCGCGCAAGATCCAGCGGTTCCTGTCGCAGCCGTTCTTCGTCGCCGAACAGTTCACGGGCTTCAAGGGCAAGTACGTGCAGATCGCCGAGACGGTCAAGGGCTTCAAGGAAATCGTGGACGGCAAGCACGACGACCTGCCGGAGCAGGCGTTCTACATGGTCGGCACGATTGAAGAGGCGATCGAAAAAGGCCGCAGCCATGAAGGCCGCATAGTCAACACGAAGACCACGAGGATCGAAGGGCACGAAGAAGAATGGCGCTGCCAACCAAGCTCACCCTGGAAGTCGTGACGCCGGAGCGCTCGCTGGTGAGCGAGCAGGTGGACGAAGTCCAGCTGCCCGGCGCTGAAGGCTACTTTGGCGTCCTGCCGGGGCACACGCCGCTGCTGGCGACGCTGCAGGTCGGTGAGCTCTGGTACCGGATCGGCCAGGACAAGCACTATCTGGCGGTGGCGTTTGGGTTCGTCGAGGTTCAACCCGAACGCGTCACCGTCCTGGCTCAGATCGCCGAGCGGCCCGAGGATATCGACGTGCCGACGCGCCGAGGCGGCGAAACGGCGCGCCGAAGAGCGGATCGCCGAAGAGCGGACCGCAAGGCCGCAGGCGGCGATGGACTTCGAACGCGCCCGGATCGCGATGATGAAGTCGCTGATTCGTCTGCAGGTGGCGGCGCGGGCGCGGACCCGAGCCTAGAAGGGCACACGCCCACCACCCTCCTGAGTGACCTTGTGAACGCGACGGCAAAGACGCTGTCGACCACCCCTGATGCGCAGGCGCTGGCGCGGTCGGTGCAATCGCGCGGCGGACGGGTGGTGTTTACCAACGGCGTCTTCGACCTCCTTCATCCCGGCCATGTGCGGTACCTCCAGGAGGCGCGGCGCCTCGGCGACGTGCTGATCGTGGGGGTCAACGCCGATCGATCGGTGCGCGCCATCAAAGGACCGACACGACCGCTCAATCCCGATCGCGAGCGCGCGGAAGTGCTGCTGTCGCTCGCCTGCGTGGATGCCGCGGTGCTCTTCGACGAGGACACGCCGCTTCAGCTCATCGAGGCGATCCAGCCCGACGTACTCGTCAAGGGGTCGGACTGGGGGGCCGCCGAGATCGTGGGACGCGACGTTGTCGAGGCGCGCGGCGGACGGGTGATCCGCGTTGACCTGACACAGGGGTTCTCGACCACGGAATTGATTCGTCGAGTTCAGGCACGCGGCCGCTGGCGACCACACCGCCGAGCGTCGCGGCGGGGACCGGTCAGGTCCGCCAAACACGATGCGGTGGGACAATGAGAACACCCACCCCGGATGCCGACCGCAACCCCCTCCCTGACGCTCCGCGCGCTCTTCAGCCGATCGACGGCGCGCGCCGGCCTCGACACTCCGGCGGCGGTGACGGCTGGCCTGACGCCTGCGGCGAAGGCACTGGCCGCCGTCGTGACCGCACGGGCTCAGGGCGGAACGACGCTGCTCGATCGCTCCGACTGACAAGGATCTCGAGCAGCTCACCTCCGACGCGCGCTTCTTCTACGGGGCGCTGGAAGGCTCTTCAGAGGAGGCCACGGAGCGCGCCGTGCTGCCATTGCCGTCGCTGCAAGTCGATCCCTACCGCGGGATGACGCCGCACTTCCGCGTCGCGGCAGCGCGTGCTCGGGCGCTGGCCGGAGCGGCGGCCGGGAGTGCCCGATTGATCGTCGCGTCCGCGGCCGCACTGCTTCCCCGGGTCAGTCCACCGGCGCGACTCCTCCGCGCGGCCCTCGAAATCCGGTCGGGCACGGAAATCGATCCGCAGGCGCTGTCGGATCTACTCGTCGACGCCGGCTTCTCCCGGTCCGACCCCGTTGACGAGCATGGCTCGTTCGCGGTCCGCGGCGGCATCCTCGATGTGTTTGCAGCCGGCGACAGCGAGCCGGTCCGCCTGGAGTTCGTCGGCGACATGGTCGAGACGTTGCGCCGATTCGATCCAACGACGCAGCGCTCCACCGGGGCCATTGACCAGGTGTCGATCGTGCCGGTGCGCGAACGATTCGACGACGACGACGAGGGACTGTCGATCCTGGACTTCCTGGCGTCCGCCCATGGCGCGCGGATCATCGTGTCCGAGGGAGAGCAGGTCGAGCAGCAGATTCGGAAGGTTCGCGAGCAACTCGAGAGCAGCTACGCCGACGCACTGACTCGCGGGCACGTTACCGCCGTTCCACCCAATCGGGCGTTCACGACCTGGGACGCCCTCGACGCCAGGATCGGGTCCGCTCGGCGGCTCGAAGAGCTCGCCATTGAAGGCGCGGACGAGGAAGGCCCGGCTCAGCGGGTCCACCATGTCTCGTGTCAGCCCGCGCTCGAATTCCGCGGTCGCGTCAGCGATTGGATTGCCGACATTCGGCAGGCCCGCGATCGCGGCGACACGGTGCTGTTCGTTGCCGACAGTCCGGGACGCGCCGAGCGGACGGTCGAAATCCTTCACGAGTTCGAGATCGTCGCCGTTCCTGTGGAACGCGCCGAAGACGTCCATGCGGCCGGGGTGCTTGTCGCCGTCGGCTCGCTCTCGCGCGGCTTCCGACTCGCCGGCGGTGCGCTGCAGCTGTACGCGGAGACGGATGTTTTCGAGGAGGAGCGCCGACCGACCGAGAAGCGGCGCAATCTGGCGAAGACGTTCCTGTCCGACCTGCGCGATCTCAAGGTCGGCGACCTGATCGTCCATGTCGATCACGGCATCGGCGAATTCGTCGGCCTCAAGCAGCTGGGCACCGTCAGCCGCCCGGTCGCCGGCTCCGCGGCCGACGTGCAGGAGTTCCTCGAGATTCGCTACCACGGGGACGACAAGCTCTTCGTTCCCGTCGAACGGCTGGATCTCATTCAGAAGTACACCGGCGGTAGCCGGCCGGCACTCGATCGGCTGGGCGGGACCACCTGGGAAAAGGCCAAGACACGCGTCAAGAAGGCGATGCGCGACATGGCCGAAGAGCTGCTCAAGCTCTACGCCCAGCGGCGCGCGGTCCCCGGCCACGCGTTTGCGCCGGACACGCATTGGCAGGAGGAGTTCGAAAGCGCCTTCCCGTACGAGCTCACGCCCGACCAGGCGACGTCGATCACGGATATCAAGCGCGACATGGAGTCGTCGACCCCGATGGATCGTCTGCTGTGCGGCGACGTCGGCTACGGCAAGACCGAGGTCGCGATGCGCGCGGCGTTCAAGGCGGTCATGGACGGCAAGCAGGTGGCGGTCCTTGCGCCGACGACGGTGCTCGCGTTCCAGCACGAGAAAACACTGCGCGCCCGCTTCGCGGGCTTCCCGGTCACGATCGAAATGGTCAGCCGGTTCCGCAGCAAACAGGAAACGAAGCAGATTCTCGAGAACCTTGCCGCCGGGAAGGTCGACATCATCGTCGGCACGCATCGGCTGCTGTCGAAGGACGTGTTGTTCAAGGATCTCGGACTGCTCGTCGTTGACGAGGAACAGCGTTTCGGTGTGGCGCACAAGGAGCGCATCAAGCAGATGCGCAAAAAGGTCGACGTGCTGACGATGACGGCGACGCCGATTCCGCGGACGTTGAACATGTCGCTGGTGGGCATTCGCGACATGTCCATCATCGAAACGCCACCCAAAGACCGTCTGTCGATTCAGACCAACGTCGTCAAGTTCGATGCCCCGGTGATCGAACGCGCGATTCGTAACGAGCTCGCCCGCGGCGGCCAGGTCTACTTCGTTCACAACCGGGTCGAGTCGATCTACTCGATCGGCCATCTCCTGCAGCGCCTCGTGCCGGACGCCCGCGTCGTCGTCGGCCACGGCCAGATGGGCGAGGACGAGCTCGAGCGCGCGATGCTGGGGTTCGTGGACAAACAATTCGACGTGCTGCTGTCGACCACCATCGTCGAGAACGGGCTCGATATCCCGAACGCGAACACGATCATCATCAACCGCGCCGATCGCTATGGGCTGTCTCAGCTGTACCAGCTGCGCGGCCGGGTGGGACGATCGGATCGCCCTGCCTACGCGTATCTCCTGATTCCGCCGCAGGAGTCGCTCTCGGCGGTGGCACGAAAGCGTCTGGCCGCGATCCGTGAATTCAGCGACCTGGGCAGCGGCTTCCGTGTTGCGGCGCTCGACCTCGAGATCCGCGGTGCCGGCAATCTCCTGGGCGGCGAGCAGAGCGGTCACATCGACGCGGTCGGGTTCGAGATGTACATGAAGCTGCTCGAGGAGACCGTTCGCGAGCTGAAGGGCGAGGAGATCGAGGACGACATCCGGGCAACGGTCAATCTGCGCGTCGACCTGAAGATCGACGAACAGTACGTGCCGGACATGAACCAGCGGCTGATGGTGTACCGAAAGGTCGCCGCCGCCCGGACCGAGCGGGAGCTCGGGTCCGTCCTGGCCGATGTGGAGGATCGCTACGGAGCCTTGCCGCCGGCCATGCTGAACCTCGCGGAATACGGTCGAATCCGTATCATGGCCGATCGTCTCGGCGTCGAAAGCATCGACCGGGAAGGCCGCTTCGTCGTCCTAAAGTTCAGGCCGGTGGGCAAGATCGACCCGGTCAAGCTGATCGAGGTGGTCACCCAATGGCCCGGGGCGACGCTGGTGCCGCCGGGAACGCTGAAGCTGGACCTGGAAGCGTCCGGGCCGCCGCCGCCGTCCGGGGCGCGGCGTCGAACGCCAAGGGACCCGGGAACCAGCTGGTGGACGGCGCGGGCGACAGCCGGACAGGTGCAAGCCGGGTTCACGAAAGAGGAGATTCTCCGGAAGCCCGACCACGATCCCCGCGGCGAGAAGGGCGTTTTCGGGCGACTGGAAGAATTGTTTAACATATTGAGTCCGAAGGAATTGAAATGACATACCGATACATGGCCGTCGTTGCAGGGCTGCTCGTGGCGACCGGTCTCGCGGCCGGCATCCCGCTGCGCGCCGAGATCATCGAGCAGGTCCTGGTCAAGGTGAACGGCGAGATCGTCTCGAAGACGGATTTCGAGCAACGGCAGATCTCGACGCTTCGCGCCCGGCCCGAATTCGCCAACGCCAATCCAAGCAGCCTCGAACTGGAGAAAGCCATTGGCGAAATGACTCCGAACCTGATCCTGGAAGCCGTGGACGAATTGCTGCTGGTTCAACGTGGCCGCGAGCTGAACTACGCGCTGGGTGACGCGCAGTTCAAAGACATCCTCGACAACATCAAGAAGTCAAACAACATGACGGACGAGGCAGCATTCCAGGCGGCGTTGAAACAGGAAGGGCTGACGGTGGCCGAGCTCCGGCGGAACATCGAGCGGAGCATGCTGATCAACCAGGTTCAAAGCACTGAGGTGACGCAGAAGCTCACCGTCACCGATGAAGAAGCGCGGGCGTACTTCGACTCGCACCGGGCGGAGTTCACGACGCCGTCCGAAATAATGCTGCGTGAGATTCTCATCGAGGTTCCCACGAGCGACCGGGGCGTCAACGTGGCGCAGGACGATGAGGCGAAGGCCAAGGCCGAGGACGTCCGTCAGCGCCTGCTGAAGGGCGAACCGTTTCCGCGACTCGCGACCGAAGTCTCCAGTGCGCCGTCCAAGGCGAACGGCGGCCTGATCGGGCCGATTCACATGGACGAACTCGCGCCCCAGTTGCAGCAGCTGTTGGGCAAGCTGAAGGTCGGCGAGGTGGCGGACATCATCCGAACCACTCGCGGGTACCAGATCCTGAAGATGGAGTCGCGGACCGAGGGCAGAAGCCGAACGTTCGAAGAGGCACGCGGCGAGATCGGCCGCCGGGTGCTCGAGGCGAAGTCGCGGCCCGCGCTGCAGAAGTACCTCGATCAGCTGCGTGCGCAGGCCGACATCAAGTGGGGCAACGCGGAGCTCCAGCGCGCGTACGACCAGGCGCTGGCGAAGCGGCGCCAGCAGGCTGGCATGCCGCGCCAGCGGCATAGCGCGGCCAATCGGCAGCCTGAACCGCGAATTCAACACATGTATCCCGAGCCGCACAGCGGACTGTCGCACGGCGCCGATCCCGCGCTCGACGAGCGGCTGCGCTGGTTTGCCGTGTGGACGCGTTCGCGCCACGAGCAAGTGGTTCGCGAGCAGCTGGAACGCAAGCACGTGGACGTCTTCCTGCCGACGGTCACCAAGTGGAGCCGCTGGAAGGACCGGAAGAAGAGGATCGACTGGCCACTCTTCCCCGGCTACTGCTTTGCCCGTTTCGATCCGCAGGAGCGCCTGCCGATTCTGAAGTGCACAGGGGTCGTGAGCATCATCTCCTTCCAGGGCGAGCCGACTCCGATTCCGGAGCACGAGATTGACGGAATCCGGCGGCTCATCGAGAGCGATCTCGCGTTCGACCCGTGCCCGATGATTCGCGAGGGCATGATGGTCGAAGTGGTCCACGGGCCACTCAAGGGGGTCATCGGCCGCCTGGTGCGAAAGAGCGACAAGGCGCGTCTGGTGCTATCCGTGGACCTGATCGGGCAGGGCGTCAGCGTTGACGTAGACGCCGCTGACGTCAGACCGTATTGACCATGAAGATCGGAAAGGTCACGCTCGACTCGCCGTTCGTCGTCGCGCCGATGGCGGGCATGACGGACACTGCGTTTCGGCGTCTCGTCAAGCGCCAGGGTGGGTGCGGTCTCGTCGTGACGGAGATGGTGTCGTCCGAGGGGCTGGTGCGAGGCATCGATCGAACGCTGGAATACGCCGAGTACACCGAAGAGGAGCGACCGGTTTCGATCCAGATCTTCGGCGGCGATCCAGCGAAGATGGCGGCCGCGGCGCAGGTGGTCGAAGGCATGGGCGCGGACATCGTCGACATCAACATGGGCTGCCCGGTGCCCAAAATCTCGAAGCACAATGCCGGCTGCAGTCTGATGCGCGATCCGGCTCACGCGGCTGATGTCGTTGCGGCGATGGTGAAGGCTGTGAGGATTCCGGTTACGGTGAAGATGCGAGCCGGGTGGAACGACGCATCGCGAAATGCGCCTGACCTGGCCTTGCGCATCCAGGACGCCGGCGCGGCGGCGGTCACTGTTCACGGACGTACGGCCGAGCAGTCGTACAAGGGCTTCGCCGACTGGCAGCTGGTGGCGGAGGTGGCCGCGCGACTCACCATCCCGGTGCTCGGCAGCGGTGATTGCCTGGAGCCGGAGCACGTCATAGAAAGGCTCGGCCGCGCCCGGTCAGCCGGTGAGGTGCTCGCGGCGCCGTCGACAGTGATTCCCGGAGTGATTTCCGGCGTGCTCGTCGGGCGCGGCGTGCTTCGCAACCCGTGGATACTCTCGCAGGCCGCCGATCTCGCCGCCGGCCGCACTCCCCGAGCGATCACGCTGGCGGAACGCGGTCAGTTTCTGCTCGATTACCTCCAACTCCTGCTCAGCGAACGCGTGGACGAAGCGAGCGGCTTCCGCCACGTCGCGCCAGGAACAGAGCGCGGATCGGCCGAGGCCGGCGCGCCGACCGTTGCTCGCGGGCAGGGAGCGCTGGGTGATCAACAAGATTCGGGCGCTGTGCAGCTGGTACTCAAAAGGGTTCGAGGGCGGCTCCCACTTCCGTGTGCGCGTGAACAGCTGCGACTCGGTCGCTCATCTGCGCGACATCATCGACGAGTTCTTCTTTTCGCCCACGCGCGTGTCCGCCTTTCCCTCCGTCGCTCCGTTCGTTCAGTCCGTCTGATGGCTGACGAGTTCGCGGACCTATTCCACGCGACGGCTCGCAACATGGCGGCGGTCGCCGAGAGCACGTATCCGCAGTCCATCGGCAGGGCTGTCGATCTGATCTACGAGGCATTCATATCCGGCCGAAAGCTGCTGGTGTTCGGCAATGGCGGGTCGTCTGCTGACGCACAGCATTTCTCCGCGGAGTTCGTCGGACGATTCAGTGCCGACCGGCGCGCGCTCCCGGCCATCGCACTGACGACCAATCAGGCGATCCTGACGGCGTGGAGCAACGACTATTCCTTCGACGACGTCTTCGCCCGTCAAATCGAGGCGTTGGGCTCGCGCGGGTGATGTGGCGTTCGGTATTTCAACGAGCGGAATGTCCGCCAATGTCGTGAATGCGCTGACGCGCGCCCGGGACCTTGGCCTCCGCACCGTCGGACTCACAGGCACTGGTGGTGGGAAGCTGGCGCCGCTCTGCGATGTGCTGCTTGCGGTTCCGCTGACAGCGACCGCTCGCATCCAGGAGGTGCACCTGGTGACGTATCACGCTATTTGCGCGGCCGTCGAAGCGCGGCTCCTCGCGCCGGGCGCGTCACGCCAGCTTCTCTAACCCGCTCTCTCCTTCGTCCAGCTCGAAGTCATAGATCAACGCTGCATCGAGTGCCTGGAAAACGTGCGTCGCGAGCGCCTCGTGCGCCGGATGTTCCAGGTAGGCCTGAAGTCCACCAACGTCGTCGAAATCCAGCAGCGCCGCGTATTCGTAGTCGACGCGCATCGACTGCTCGTACTGGCGGCCGTGCTTCACACGTTTCCCCAACCGTACGCGACGGATCGACGGGATCGTTCGGACGGCGGTGCGAAAGGCGTCGACGATGCCCGTACGCTCGTCAGCGGACAGGCCTGCCCGCGGCCGCAGAAGAACGACGTGTGTGATCACGCAGCTACCGTCGGCGCTTTCCTGGCTTATTGGGGCGCCCGCGTTCCTGAGGCCTGGGCGCCGGGACTCTAGGTCCGGACGGACGCGGCGGAGACGTAGGCTTCGTCCCTTCACGCGGGCGCGGCTCCGGGCGGGGCTCTTCGGGACGGGGCGGCGCAGGCGGTTCGGGTCTCTGGTTGCGCGCGAACGTCTTCTTTTCGAACCCACGCGGGCCGCGCCAATCCGGCTTCGAGCGACTCTCAGGTCGTCGTTCACCGCGATCCGCTCCCTGTTTCTGTTGCGGTCCGCTCGGATACCGTTGCGGTCCGGGCGGGCGATTCTGCTTAGGCCGATCGAGCTGGGGTCCAGTCGGGTACCGTTGCGGTCCTGGCGGACGATTCTGTTTGGGCCGAGCGATCCGGGGTCCACCGTGGTGCCGTTGTGGTCCGGGCGGGCGATTCTGTTCAGGCCGATCGAGCCGGGGTCCACTCGGATACCGTTGCGGTCCGGGCGGGCGATTCTGTTCAGGCCGATCGAATCTGGGTCCACGGGTTTCGGAAGATCGCTGCCGCCGTTCGAACTTCCGCTTGCGCTCTTGTGTGTTGCGCGCCTGCTTCGCATCCTTGTACCGCTGGCGCGGGTCGCGATGCTCACCACCCGGCCTCCACTCCCGTCCTCGCGGCCGCGAGTCAGGCCCGTGCGGCGCGCTTCGTCTGCCCCGCGGGGCGCTGGCCGGTGTCGCGATCCCCGCGCGGCGCGCGTCGCGCCTCTGTGTCGAGTCGCGCACTCTCGGGAGAGTCCCACAGCTTGCCGCGAGCGAACCACCGCATTTGGGCGTCCGGGTGCTTGAGCTTGATGCGCGTGAACGTGGGCAGCAGCTCTTCCCGATCGGCGGCGCGAAACGCCGTCGGGAGACCGCCGGCGATGATGGTCCAGTAGGAATAGCGTGGCGGCATCAGTCAGGACCCAGACGCTTCAACTTCTCCACAAGAGTCGTCCGCTTGATCCGAAGCAATTCGGCCGCCTTGTTCTTGTTCCCTTTGGTGCGCTGCAGCGATCGCGTGATGAGGTCCTTTTCGATGGAGCTCAGGTAGGCCGGCATATCGAGACCATCGTCCGGAAACTCGACAAACGGCGCGACGGCCGAGTCCGGGACGGCTTGAATCTCGGGCGGAAGATCCGCGACGTCGATGTCCTTCCGGCCGCCGCTCAGGGTGACGGCGCGCTCGATCGCATTCTCGAGCTGCCGGACGTTGCCGGGCCACGGAAAGGCCATCAGCACACGCATCGCGCCCTGGGACACCTGCATCTGCCAGGTTCGGCGAAAACTTGTCGAGGAAATGCCTCGCCAGCACCGGGATGTCGTCGCGGCGATCGCGCAGCGGCGGCAGCTGAATCGGGATCACGTTCAGGCGATAGAAGAGGTCCTCGCGGAACGAGCCGTCAGCAACCATGCTCGCGAGGTTGGAATTCGTTGCGGCGATGACGCGGACGTCCACTTTGATCGTCTGATTATCGCCCACTCGCTCGAACTCGCGTTCCTGCAGGGCGCGAAGCAGCTTCATCTGCAGCGCCGTGCTCATGGTGCCCACTTCGTCGAGAAACAACGTGCCCTTGTGTGCCTGTTCGAATCGTCCCTGCCGCGCGCCGACGGCGCCGGTAAACGCGCCACGGACGTGCCCGAATAATTCCGCTTCGAGCAGCGACTCGGGGATCGCGCTGCAGTTCAGCGCGACGAACCGATGCGCCTTGCGCGGGCTGTTGTGGTGAATCGCCCGCGCCACCACCTCTTTGCCAGTCCCGGTTTCGCCGGTGATCAGGATCGTGCTGTTCGCCGAGGCGACGGTCTCCAGCAGATGAAACAGTTCCTGCATCGGGCGGCTGCGGCCGATGATTCCGCCGAACTGATTGCGCTCTTCGACCTGCGATCGCAGGTACGCGACTTCCGACTCGAGCCGCCGCTCCTTCAGCGCCTTGTCGAGAACGTGCAACAGCTCGTCGAACTGAAAGGGCTTGGCGACAAAGTCCGACGCACCCCGATGGATGGCTTCGACGGCGTCCTTCACGGTCCCATACCCGGTGATCACAATGGCGACGATCCCGGGATACCGTTCTCGAGCCGCTTCGATGACCCTGGTCCCGTCGATCCCCGGGAGGCGCAGGTCGGTGATCAGAATGTCGAAGGCAAACTGATCCAGATACTCGAGCGCTTTTTCCCCGGTGTCGGCCTCAACGACTTCGAATCCACGCTCAGAGAGTCGCTCCGCCATCAGCCCGCGCAGGGCAGGCTCATCGTCTACGAACAGCAGGTGAAGTGAGGCCTCAGGCTCTGGCACCGCCAATAGATTGACACAATCGGCGGCACCGACCTACCCCTTCCGGCCGGCTCAGGTGGGTAGGCGGACTGTGGGCATAACGGTCCCACGGGACCGGGCCGATAAGGAGGCTGTTCAAAAGGCGAGGTGTATGGAGCGCGAGACTCTAACGATCATGAAGGCGTGTGAGGTGGTTGGCGTCAGCCGCCGCACAATCTACAACTGGATTTCAGCTGGCAAGGTCGAATACGTTCGAACCGCCGGCGGGTCCATCCGCATCTTTGCCGACACGTTGTGGCGTTCGTCAGGCCATGAGGCGCCGTCGGCTGCGCGGTCGGAAGCATCGGCGGGATCGCACGCGTGATCTCGGCTTCCGGTTCACATGCTGGCGGGCCGGATTCGGGCCGCCCCGCTGATGGTCCGACTATCGATACGGACCTGCGACTGCTCTTCCATCGATTGAACAATCAGCTCGGCATCATCCTCGCGCACGCGGAGTTGCTCGAAGCGAAGTCGGTTGACGACATGAATCGCGCTCGGGCAACGCAGCTTGTCTCGAGTGCGCTCGACGCCATGGGCACGGCCAAGTCGATTCGACAGCTGACCGAACCCGGTCTCGCGGGCAGTTAGTTTCCGCTCCGGCCCACCGCTTTTCGTCCCGATTCGGCACATCGATGCCGTTCCAGCGAAGACACTGTTCAACTACAAGCCCAATCCCCAAACTTGTAATTCAACCCGTCATGAACTTGGCGATTTGCCGTGTGCAAATCGCCAACTCATTGACGTTCGTGGTCGATCCGGCTCCGAAACGGCGCTGTCGCTGAAATGTATAAACGCTTCCTAAACCGCGAAAAACACATAACTTAGGCGCCTAACTGGAAAGGTCTCGGCCGAGTTTCGGCGATCAGCCTCTGCCGTTTGGTACCACGGTTGCCTCTAGGGCGCCCCGGAGGACATCCGATGCGCCCGCAGATCTCCGCAGAGCACCCCCGCGTTGTAGCCGGTCTCCCGTTCGTCGAGCAGCTTGCCCGACGAGTGGCGGCGACCATGCCCCACTCGATCGACATTGGCGACCTGGTCCAGGACGGGGTCATCGGGCTGATCGACGCGGCGCACCGCTTCGATGAGTCGCGAGGCATCAAGTTCGAGACGTTCGCTGAACGCCGGATCCGCGGCGCGATGATCGACGCGCTCCGCAAGGACGCCTGGCCGCGCGGCGTGCGCCGCCAGCGCCGTGAGCTCGAAGCGGCGCGCGAAGAGCTGCGGCGAGAGCTGGGCTGTGAACCGTCACTCGCCGATCTTGCCGCGAAGGTCGGATCCGACGAGAAGCGTCTGGGCCGCACGATCGTCCGCATCAATGCGATTGAATCGACTTCCCCGCTTGCCAACAACGACCGCACGGACGACTCGTCGCTGCCAAGCGCGCTCGTGCCGTCAGAGCCCGAACGGCCGGACGTGGCCTATGAGCGCGAACAGACCAAGTCGCGCGTGCGCGGCGCCATCGCCTCACTACCGAAACGAGAGCAGAAGGTGATCGCGTTGTATTACTACGCTGAGGCGACGATGAAGCAGATCGGCGCCGAAATCGGCGTGAATGAATCGCGCGTGTCGCAGCTCCACGCGCGCGCCATCCGTCGGCTGCGAGAGGCGCTCGGCACGTCAGTGCCGCAAGCCGAGGCGTTGCACATGATGCGCAGCGCGATTCTCGAGTTCCATAAGCCGAAGATGGCCAAGGCGTCGCTCGAGAGCCATCCGCTCGTGGCGAATGGCGAAGAGGCGAGAGAAGCCGGTGTGGTTGTGGATTGGACCGCCGACCGGTCGAATTACGCGAGCGTGTCGCGCACCGCACGCAGTAAGTCGCCGAGCCGGAACGGCTTCGCGAGCCAGCGGCAGCCGGTCTCCTCGAGGAAGCGTTCCGCGTCAGTTCCCGGCAACGTCGCCAGTGACGAAGATGACCCGCCGAGCCAGCGCCGGCGTGGCGGCGGCCATCGCGCGATAGAGCATCATGCCGTCGACGCGCGGCATTTTCAGGTCGCAGATCACGGCGTCGTAATCCTTCTGTCGAACGCGGGCGAGGGCCTCTTCGCCGTCGCCCGCGTAATCGACCTTCAATCCCGCGTCGGTGAGCGCCTCGCTGACGGCCGCCGCCAGGGCGCGCTCATCCTCCACGAGCAGCACCGCTGCCCCTTGCACCGCTTCCATCGACGGCGCGCCTTGTGCCCGCGGCGGTCTTGCTGGTCACGCCCACGTCGCTGACGGGCAGCTCGACCAGGAACGCCGCGCCCTGTGAACGTTCCTCCACGCGGATTCGCCCACCGTGCTCCTGAACGATCGCATACGCGACGGTCAGGCCGAGGCCGGTCCCCTTGCCGACTTCCTTGGTCGTGAAAAACGGATCGAAGATCTTGCCGCGCATGTCCGCCGAGACGCCCGGGCCGTCGTCGGTGACTTCGAGCACGACGGCGTCGCGCTCGGCATCGTGCCACGTCCGGACAACGAGCGATCCCCGGCCGTTGGCAGAGATCATCGCCTGTTCCGCGTTGATGACGAGGTTGAGCAGGACCTGCTGGATCTGATGGGCGTCGGCAAACACCTGCGGCAGCCCGGCGGCGAGCGCTGTAACGACGTCGACGTTCGTGAGTCGCTGCTCGTACGCGCGCAGCGCCAGCGTCTCGCGAACCACGTGGTTCAGCTCAATCATCGAGCGGGTTGACTGGCGTTTGCGCGCAAAGGTCAGCAGGTTGCGCACGATGCGGGCGGCACGCTCGGACTCGGCGAGGATGACCTCCACGCCCTTGCGTGAGTTGCTGTCCAGCGAGCGCTCGGCGAGCCGTTCCGCCCAGCTGAGGATGGTGGCGAGCGGGTTGTTCAGCTCGTGGGCGACGCCCGAGATCGTTTGCCCGAGCGCGGCCATCTTTTCCGCCTGCAGGAGCTGTTGATACAGGTCGCGGGACTGGTCGTCCAGTTTCTTGCGCTCGCTGACGTCCCGGATCAGGGCCTCGACGTGAAACATGCCCTCTTCCGCGGCAGGCTCAGCTCGGGCTGTGACCTCTACCCACACCGACGACCCATCGATACGCCGAAGACGCAGGAGGTAGTCAGTGACAGCTCCCTCCGTCGCCAGACGATGGAGGAAACCGGTCCGCGCCGCGGGATCGGGAAAGTGCGTGGCTGCGAACGGCGCGACGTCCTGTTCGCCGACGTCTGCCGGATAGCCGAACATCAGCTTCAGGTGCGGGTTCGCCGCCGTCGTGACGGAGTCGTCGCTGCGCGTGCTGAGGGTGCCAATGTAAACGCCTTCGCGGACCGCCTCGAACAGGCGGGCGAAGGCGTTGGCGCGATGAAGATCGTTGTCGCCGGTCACCGGCTGACGAGGGCTACCTGGCCGGTCGC
Source organism: uncultured Acidobacteriota bacterium (assembly GCA_963793705.1). GTDB lineage: Bacteria > Acidobacteriota > Vicinamibacteria > Vicinamibacterales > UBA2999 > Gp6-AA40. The sequence goes on from CAWCBC010000004.1 coordinate 137,140, forward strand.
GGCGTCGGCGTCGACGACGGGAAGTGCGACGCGTATTTCTTGTCGATCGCCTCTCGGATGGCTGCCGTCCGGCTGCCTGCATTGAACAGGTTCATCGCATCACGGGCGACATCCAGGCAGACGGTGCAGCCCAGGCCGTGTGAATCCCACTCCGTGACCCGGCCGTCGGCGGCGCGGGATTTCACAAAGCAGGAATGATTCGCCGTATGCCCCTGGCGCTCACATCCGCAATAACACGGCACGTACTGGAGCACCTCCGGGTGCCTGGCGGCAAATTCGTAAACCTGCTGGACGACCGCCTGGGGCCGCGGAGGGTCGAACGACACCCGGGGGAGGGCGGGTAGCGGCCCTTTATGGCCCTTTGCCGGCAGGGCAGCCGCCAGGGCGCTGGCGGCCCGTGGACGCAGGTCGGCCTGGGGCAGGCCCCCCCCGGCCGCCAGGACGGCGACGGAGCCGGCCAGACCGGCCGCAGCAAGGGCGATCAGCTTGTAAATCATGGTGTTTCCATCCTAACGGATTTCCGCGTAGGACTTGAACGCTAGAGATATGACTCTCTGCCGCCGATAAGACGGCAGTAACGGGGAGCCGGTGGACCTATCCGCCTTGCGGCAGCCGTGCCCCTGGTTACGCCTGAATCATGCGACTTTTCGGACGGAACGACATCGTCCTCCTCGGTGGCCTCGCCCTAGGACTGATCGTCCTTTTCTCGACGCCGCTGCAGCAGCTCTTCGACTTCATCCGCGAGATCGAGGACACCTACAAGGTCCGGCTGCTGCCCGCGCTGATGATTCTGGTCGGGCATTTTTGTCTTCCATCAGTTCCGGAAACGCCAGGAAGTACGCGTTGCCGCGCTGGCGTCGGCGGCGGCCGCAGAAGAAGCGAACTCTCGGGCAGAGGAGATGGAGCGGCTGATCGCGTTTGCCCAGGCGATTGCCCGATCCCTTACCGAAGAGTCGATCAGGTCAGCCGCCATCGCGCACGTTCCGATGCTGGCCTCCAATCGTCCGACATGGGCGCTGGCCAGGAGCGAGGGGCAGTGGCGTCCGCTGATGAACGCCGGCGACGTCGCGCCAGCCGCGCAGGAATCCGCCGCCAAGATTGCGCTGTGCGAGATCGATCCGCCACCTGGCGTCGAGCCCGAATTCACGTGCTTCCCGATGATCATCGCCGGCACACCCGTCGGCGTGCTTGGCGTTGCGGCGAAGCCACCACTGGACGACGAGCAGCGCCGGATTCTGACGACGGCGGCCGCCCTGCTGGCGGTGTCGCTCAAGAACGCGGAACTCTTCCGTGAGGTGGTTGAGAGCAACGTCCGTGACCCGTTGACGGCGTGCGTCACGCGTCGTCACGGCATGGGGATCTTCCAGACCGAGCTGCGTCGCGCGCGCCGTTCGCAGCTGCCCATGTCGCTCATCGTGTTCGACCTCGATCATTTCAAGGCGATCAACGATCGCTACGGCCACCTGGCAGGCGATGCTGCGCTGGGGGCGGTCGGGGCCCGGATGAACGCGGTGTTGCGCGGAAGCGATTTGAAGTGCCGCTACGGTGGAGAGGAGTTCCTGATTCTCCTCCCGGACACGCCGGCGCAGGGCGGGCACCGCGTGGCCGAAACGCTGCGGCGCGAAATCGAGTCCAACGGCATTCCGTGGAACGACGAGATGCTGCGCCTCACGGCGAGCTTCGGCATCACGTCAATCACGCCTGGAGAAATGGATCCGCTCAGCCGCCATTGCCCGCGCGGACGAAGCGCTCTATCGCGCGAAACAGGACGGCCGGAACTGCGTCCGCAGCGCCGCCGAAGCCGAAGCGCTGGTCTAAGCGCTCCTTCGCGCTCGCGCGAAGAGCGCGCGGCGGGTCCTCGTGACAGCCGCTCCATGTCGAAGCGCGCTGCCCAAGTGACCAGGACCCGCCCCGCGTCAAACCACTCTTCGACCGCTGACCAGCCGTACCAGGAACAGCACGACGGCAATCACCAGCAGAACCCAGATAAAGTTGCCAAGCGTGTACCCGCTGACCATTCCCAGCAGCCAGAGAATGATCAAAATGATCGCAATGGTTTCGAGCATGCCTTCGTCTCCTCTGCCAGGCCCATGGCGCCGGCTGGATCATGAGGGCTGCAACATGAGTACCGCGCTGGTCGCTCGAGTCGGCGTGGTCGCCGTTGTCTGCATCATGGCGTGTTCTTCAACCACATCAGCGCAAAGTCTCGGGGATGTCGCAAAACTCATCGGTGGCGCTGCGGCCGGGCTGGCGATTCACGAGTCCGCGCACGTGGTAGCGGACTTCGCAAATGGAGTTGCGCCGGGAGTGAAAAAGGTGACGTTCGGTCCACTCCCGTTTTTTGCGATCACGCATGACGCGGTCAGTCCCGCCCGCGAGTTCGTCATTTCATCCGCGGGATTCTGGGCGCAGCACGCGGTGAGCGAATACCTGCTGACGAGGCGGCCGGCACTGCGAGCCGAGCACGCACCGGTGCTCAAGGGCATTCTGGCGTTCAACGTTCTGACGTCCGTGGCGTATTCGGGCGCAGCGTTCGCGCGAACCGGGACCGAACGAACGCGACACACGTGGAATGGCGATCAGCGCGGGCATCGATGAACCGGTGATCGGCGCCGTCATCCTGGTGCCGGCAGTTCTCGACACCGCACGATACTTCGGCGGCAGAGAGCCGCTGGGTGGTCTGGGCAAGCAGAGCCGCGAAAATCGGCGGCGTCCTGCTGGTCGTAAAAGCGGCGCAGTAGCCGGAACTAGCCCGGCGCGTCTGCTCGTGCGCCCTGAGTCGGCCCCAGCGCAAACGTCATCGTGCCGTCGACGACGATGCGGCCGTTGACCCGCGCGTAGCCTTCGAGCTCGCCCATCCGGCTTCGCAGCCGTTTGACGCGCGCCTCGATTTCGACGACGTCGCCGGCGTAGACCGGATGGCGGTACCGCACGCGCTTGATGCCCATGAAGAACGGCAGCTTGTCGCGGTTCTCCGGCTTCCAGAGAATCAGGATCGCGCCGACCTGTGCCACGCACTCGGTCAGGATCGTCGGCGGAAGCGCCGGCGATTCTCCGGGCTGGTGGGCAGAGGTACCGCTCATTCCGCGACACGTTCTTGATGCCGACAATCCGTTTGTCCGGTTCCAGCTCAGTGATGCGATCGACCAGCAGGAACGGAAAGCGATGCGGCAGAATGCGTTCGATCGCGTTGTAGTCGAGCGGTAGAGTCAGGGATTCCAAGAAGCGTTCAGTATAATCCGGTCATCTCGTGACCAACCCTGACGCGCCGCAGGCGGGCGCGCCCGCCCGGCCGCCCACCGATACAGAGCTGCTGTCGACCCTGTTCGAACTCGGACGCGAAGTCACGTCCGTCCTCGACCTCGACGAGCTCCTGGCAAAGATTCCGCAGCTGATCGCGCGACTGACCCGCTTCTCCGCGTTCTCGGTCTATCTCCTCGAGGACGAGCGCCAGGAGCTGCGCATTGCCTACTCGGTCGGCTATCCGGAAGAAGTGGCGCGCACGGTTCGCCTGCGCCTCGGGCAGGGGGTCGTCGGCACCGCGGTCGCGGAAGGCCGGCCGATTCTGGTCAACGACATCCGGGAGGAGCCGCGCTACGTCGGCCCACTCCGCAACATGCTGGCGCAGCTCGCGGTGCCGATGCGGCGCAAGGGCAAGGTCATCGGAGCGCTGAACCTGCTCAGCGAGACGGAAGGCGCCTTTACCACCCAGGACGAGGCGCTGCTGCGGCAGTTCGCGGCGCTCGTCGCGGTCGCGATCGAGAACGCGCGCCTCTTCGAGTCAGAACATCAGTACGTGGCGACGCTGGAAACGCTCGCGGAGATTGGCCGCGAGATGTCGTCGATTCTCGACCTGGACCAGCTGCTGACCAGGATCGCCAGTCTCACGAAGCGGCTCATCGACTACCGAACCTTCGGCATCCTGCTCCTGAACGAGCAATCGCAGCGAGCTGGAAATGAAGCTGGCCGTGAGCTACGGCAAGGGTGCCGAGACGAAGCACATGAAGCTCGGCGAGGGGCTGGTCGGCTGGGCCGCTCTCCACAAGGAGCCGGTGCTCGTCGCCGACGTGTCCACCGATCCGCGGTACGTCAATCTCGTCGACGATGCGCGGTCGGAACTGGTCATCCCGATGTTGATCAAGGACCGCTGCATCGGCGTGTTCGACCTGGAAAGCCCGGAGTTGAACGCGTTTACGAAGGAGCACAAGGAGCTGCTGACGCTGCTGGCCAGCCAGGCGGCGATCGCCATCGACAACGCCCAGCTGTATGAAGAAGTCCGGCGGAACGAGGAGCGGATCGAAAGGGAGTTGCGCTTTGCCAAGCGCGTCCAGATGGCGCTCCTCCCCACGGAGCTGCCGAAGGGCCTGAAAGGCGTCGATGTCGCGGGCCGGTTTGAGCCAGCCACCGAGCTCGGTGGCGACATTCACGATTATCTGGCCCCCGACTCGCACACGCTCGTCGTGGCCGTTGGCGACGTGTCGGGCAAGGGAGCGCCGGCGGCGCTCTACGGCGCCTTTGCCGCCGAACTCGTTCGTTCACGGACGATGCGCCGGAGGTTTACGCCCGAGAAGTTCAGTGCGTCAGGCGTGCTGCAGGTGATGAATACCATCCTGCACGAACGGCAGCTCGAGGAATACTTCTGCACGCTCTGTTACACGGTCTTCGACTTGAAGGCGCATACGGCCACGCTGTCGAACTCAGGGCTGCCGTATCCGATTCACTGCACCAAGGACGACTGCAGCCAGATCGAGCTGCCGGGCGTTCCCCTCGGTTCATTCCCTGGCGTGACCTACGACGAAGTCACGCTCCCGCTGCGCAAGGGCGACCTGTTCGTGTTCTGCAGCGACGGAATTTTCGAGGCGATGATCGAGGATGGGGATGAGGAGTTCGGCGCGCGAGCGCCTCTGCGACGTGGTCCGCGACAATCGCGACCAGACTGCGAGAGGGATTGTCGATGCGATCTTCGACGCGGTCGCCGCATTTCAGCGCGGCGCACCGCGTCAGGACGACATGACGGCCGTCGCGGTCAAAATCGTCGGCAAGGGAGAGATCAAGGGCGCCTGATGACGCCCTAGCTTTTGATCTTGCGGTCGTTTTCCTGCAGGTGAAGGCCGATCGACCTGCCGCCAAAAACCCCGAGCTCGTTCACCCGGCCGTTGACCTTCACACGCGACCCGGTGTGCGGTGACCGGCCCGCTCGCGAAAGCACCGTGATCTCGCCCGAGCCGTCGTCCACGCTGTACAGCTGATACGGCACGAGCGGGATACCCCAGCTGCGCGTCACGACGCCCTCGACGCTGACCGTCTTGCGCTCGTACTTGTCCGGGCGATCCTTCAGCTGCGAGATCCGTACGCCGCGTGCGGCGCAACCGGCGGCCAGCACGGCGGTGAGAATCACAACAGCCCAGACTCTGAGCAGCTTGGTCATCGGCTTGGCTCCCACTTTCGATCCGGCTCCGGCCGGACTCTGTACGACTGTTCAATTGCAATGAGCCGCGGCTGGATCGTGAAACCTGCTTCCGGAATGCGGCGATGCCAGCGCCTGCCTGAAGTTACGCACCCCGGTGATCCGCCGCGGCCCGACACAGGTTGATCAATTCCCGTGCCCGGGCGGCAGGCTCGGAATTCAGTGTGAATCAGGCCGGTTTTGGCCATTGCCGCGTCCTCACCAGGGGGCAACGACAACCATTGCGAACGTCATTTCGTCTCAGAGGGTGGTCAACATGTCCGCTTCAGGCGAATGGCAGGGGAGGAGACAGATGAAGAAGTTCATCGGTGGCGCTGGAGCCCGTGCGGCGCTTGCCGCCATCCTCGCTGCGGCAGTTACAGCCGCGGTGATGATGGCCGTGCGGCCCGCCGATGCACAGGAGCCGCGAGTTGTTATCCGATCGAGCGGGTCAGCGGCATCGATTGGCGTCGGCATCCGCGAGGTGATGGGCGAGGATGCGGCGAAGGCAAAGATGGCGCAGCCGTCGGGTGTGTACATCGAATCCGTGCGCGAGGGCAGTCCTGCCGCCAGGGCCGGAATCCAGGCGGGCGACATTGTCATCGATTTCGACGGGGAGCGCGTGCGCAGCACCAGTCATTTCACGCGACTGGTTCAGGAGAGCGTGCCGAATCGCCAGGTCGCCGCGGTGGTCGTCCGCGGCACGTCGAAGCAGACCCTGAACGTCGTTCCAGAGGCGTCAGGCGGCTTCAACGTCCTGCCGGGTGATGGCCAGACGTCAGCTGCAGGAACTCCAGCGACAGGCGCCACGCAACTTCAATTTCGATTTCAATCCTGAAGCGCTTCGACGTGCGCTGCCGGTGACTGGCAGCACGCTCGGTGTGACGGTGTCACCGCTGACCGACCAGCTGGCCAGCTATTTCGGCGTCAAGCAGGGCGTGCTGGTCAACGCCGTCACCAGCGATTCTCCAGCGGCCGGAGCGGGCGTCCGGGCCGGCGACGTGATCACCGTCGTGAATGGGCAGACTGTTTCGAGTAGCGCGGACATCACCCGCGCGCTTCGCGAGAATCGTGGGGAGACCGTCGACCTTACCGTGACGCGGGACAAGAAGTCGCTCTCGCTCAAGGCCACGATTCCGGCGAAAGGCCGCAATCCGTCAGGACGCGGCGGCCTTCCGGTCTAGCGGGCGCGCGTCGGACTCGGTGGCGCTTGCGGCGGGCCACGCCGCAAGCACGCCAGACAGCTGCGACGCGAGAATCACGGCCACCGCGCGCGTCGCCTCATCACGTTCGCGGCCGCTGCCTACTTCCGCCGCCAGGACACCCACGCATCCCGCTGGACTCAGCAGGGGTGCGACGATCGCGCCATAACCGCTGGCATCGGCCGGGACCCTGCGTAGCTCACCTGACCGCCAGGCCGCGGCTGTAGCGTTATCCGCGAGCCGGGCAATCGGCTTGATCCGCGCGAGAACACCGTTCTCGTATCCGTGCTCGGCCACGGCGAAGAGCTCGCCGCCGGCTCCCATCCAGATGACAATCCCGCGCGCGCCGAGGACTTCCGCGGCCCGTGCCAGCAAGCCCGGCAGCGCTGACTGATCCGATAGCCGAGACAGGTCCGCAGCGAGGTCGGCGGCTGCGGCCAGGTCAATCGAGGGCACCTCAATAGAGAGCACTGCGCCCACCGGTGTCGGCGCTGGTGCAGAGACAGAGACCGCCTGCGCGGCTGGCTGTGAAGCCACGACCGTCGCCGGCCGACGCCATGGGGTCAGCGCGAACGCGACCAGGCCTATCCCCCAAACGAGACCGGCAACGCCCAGAGCACGCCCAGGAACGCCAGATCATGGCTGCGCGCATCGCGCGAAAGTTCTCGAGCTCCGCGTCCCGGAACGCCTGGAGGCTGGAATTCAGCACGTTCACGTGCTCCCGCGACGAGGCCAGGATCGCGTCCGCGGCGCCGCTCTCGTCGCCACCGGCCAGCCGTTCGCGGGCGCGACTCTCGGCGCCCATCAGTGCGGAGAGCGCGGTCCAGAACTCTTCGAGCCGTTCGCTGCTTGATGAGGATTCCGCGGCTGCTCTCAGGCCCGCCGCGTCGGTCGTGATGCGATCGACCAGGACGGACACCCGCGTGAACGACGCGACATCCTTGCGGCCGAAGTCGGTGAACGCCTGCTGGGCCGTGGCGATCGCTGAAATGGACGACAGCAGCCGATCGATGGTGGTGAGCTTGCTCTCGCGCCGGTCATCGAGCTGGTGGACGGTGCGCTCGGTTGACCAGACGAAGAATCCCGCCAAGGAACCCGCGGCGAGGAGAAGACACAGAATCGCGAGCCGCCTTCCGCGGTGCTGCATGCTGCATCACATGATAACTGGTCGAGTGACGCGACGGTACGTCGCCGACGCTCAGAAGACGGGCAAGTACTGCGTGAGCCACCTGGCGATCACGGTGAACCGGTTGGTGAAGATCAGCATCCCGATGACGACCAGGAGCGCGCCGGAGACCAGTTCAATCGTGTGGTAATACCGACCGATGCGTCCCTTCGCCGCGATGAAGCGATCGATCATCAACGCCGTCGCCATGAACGGCACGCCCAGCCCGAGCGAGTAGACCGCCAGCAGCCGAACACCCTGGCCGACCGTGTCCTGCGATCCGGCGACCGCCAGGATGCCCGCGAGAATCGGGCCGATGCACGGCGTCCAGCCAAACGCGAAGGCCACGCCGACGAGGCCGGCGCCGAAAAAGCCCGGCCGGTTTGCGAGACGTCTGGACGCGCTTCTCCTGGTAGAGCCACTCGATGCGCAGCACGCCCATCGTGTGGAGCCCGAAGAGGATGATGACGGCGCCGGCGATGCGGTTGAAGATCGACTGCCACTGCGCCAGGAACTGGCCGATGGCGCTGGCGGCGGCGCCGAGGGATATGAAGACCAGGGAGAACCCGATGATGAAGGCCAGGGACGAGATCACGACCTGACGTCGCGCACTCGACCGCGCCACGGCGACGCTGCCTCCGCCGGCGACGACGGGCGTGCCGCGCATTTCCTCGAGTGAAAGACCGGAGATATAGGACAGGTACCCCGGTATCAGCGGAAGCACGCAGGGGGAAATGAACGACAGCAGGCCCGCGCCGAACGCCGCCAGCAGCGTGACGTTTTCTTCCATGCGGGCTAAAACACGGCCACGGCTGGGCTTATTCCACCTGCTTGAGCGGGATGAAAGCGGCCTGTGCGGCGGCGTCTTCCATCTGCACGTTGTGCCCCTTCACAGGGGGCAGATCCTGATACATGAAGTCCCACTTCCACCGCTCGGAGGGATTTGACGCCTCCAGCCAGTTGCGTGCGGAAACCGGTCTCGCGAAGACCAGCTGGTCTGCGTTCGCGTACGGTGTTCCTGCACCGGCAGCGGCGACGGCACGGCGCACGTCGTGCGAGCTGTCATAGGGCAGAGTCAGCCCAAGCAGTCGTCCGACATTGACGAGGATCTGCCAGTCGTCCATCGCGTCGCCGGGAGGCGCAGTGGCGCGCGACGCCGCCTGCACGTGTCCCGTCTGGTTCGTATAGATCGCGTCCTTCTCGACATATGCCGCCCCGGGCAGCACGAAATCCGCGGCCGCGGCCAGCTCGGACAGCACGACGCCCTCGACGATCAGCAGCGGCAGCGTCCCGCTCTGCCGCGCGGCGATGATCCACGAGGTATCGCCGATGGAACCGTCAGGACCTGGATCGAGGACGTAAAGTGCCTTGACGCGGCCGCTCTCGACCGCCGTGCGCAGTCGCGACAGGTCCGGCAGGCCGTCGTTGCCCTCGCCAACGTCGTAGCCGAGCGCCTTCGCGCCGTTGACATTCGGCGCGTCGGTGGCCGCGACCTTGAACTGCGCGTCGTGTGGCTGTGGCTTGTCGCTGCGCGACCACGACACGCTGACGGCCTTCATCCCCTCGGCGCCGAGGAGCCCTTCCACGACCTGGCGCAGCACGAAGAGCTCTTCGATCGACGCGTGTGCGGAGGCGAGGAACCGAACGGACGCCGGGTCCGCCGAACCCGCCTGCTGTATCCGATCGCGAAGGCGGGGATCGACGTCATGCCACGCCGCGGGCTCGAGCTCCGTGCCGCGGCGCATCATCGGACGGCGGAGCCGCGTATCGCCCTCCACCCAATGGAAGTCGAAGCGTCCGATGTCGCACATCCAGTAGCTGTTGACGTCCGGATTCAATCGCGGCGTCATCCGGACGAGCCGCGATCCCCGCGCCCACTCGGGCTTCGCTTTCAACCACGCGCTGGTGTTGCAGCCTTTCGCGCAGAGCGTGCAGACGGTATCGACGACGCCGGGGTTGTCCCACGGCCGGCTCTTGAACCGGTACTGCTTCGTGGTAATCGCACCAACCGGACAGACGTCCATGAGGTTGCCGGACAGCAGCGAGTTCACGCCCTCTTCGCGGAAGGTCGCGATTTCGCTGCCGTTGCCGCGGTCCACGATGCCGATCTGCGCGTCGGAATCGATCTCGCGCATGAAGCGGACGCAACGCGTGCAGAGGATGCACCGCTGCCGATTGAGCATCAGCGTCGGGCCGAAATCGACGTCGCCCTTGACGCCTTCGCCGTCGAAGATGCGCCGCGGGAAGTCCATGCGGCTCTCGGCCGGTCCAAAGGTGTACAGAAATCCTGAAGCGGACATTCGCCGCCCTTGTCGCAGACGGGGCAGTCGAGCGGATGATTGACGAGCAGAAACTCGAGGACTCCGGCGCGGGCCGCGGTCGTCTCCGGATCGCGGGTACTGACCACCATGCCCTCGGTGCAGGCCATCGAGCACGACGTCTGCAGCTTCGGCATCTTCTCGATCTTGACGATGCAGACGCGGCAGGACCCGTCGACCTTCAACCCGGGGTGATAGCAGTAATACGGGACGGAGATACCGGCCTCGATGGCCGCCTGCAGAACCGTCTTTCCCTTGTCGACCGTGATGTGCTGGCCGTCGATGGTCAGCGTGACCGTGTCCATACCCGGCCGATCATATCAGCCGTGTGCCGCCGTGGGTTAGGGGTGGTGTCCCCTGAGGATTAGCGCTCCTCGAATTCCGCCAGCGCCGCGAAGTCGCGATTGATCTGGACCTCTTGCACGGGGCTATCCGTCGGAATCGACCGCACGACCTGTTTATCGGTGACGGGCACCATGACGTCGCGCGTCTGCCCATTCACGTAGACCAGCCGTACCGTGACGGGGATATCAAAAACCAGGTTCCCTGCTTGCTCGAACTCCACCGTCACGCTGCCATCGGCAATGGTTGACCGATACGACAGGCGCGGCAGCTCCGCGTTGTAGATCCAGCGATCGAAGAAGCGGTCGAGCACGCGCCCCGAGGCGGTCTCCATCGCTCGCTCGAGATCCTCCGTTCCCGCCTTCTGGTAGCGCCGATCCTCATAGAACAGCCGCAGGCCGCGGAAAAACGTCTCGTCTCCCAGCAGCCGGCGCAGCATGTGCAGCACAGCAGCGCCCTTGTTGTAGACGAGCGCTCGAAACACCCGCAGGTCTCCCTTCAAGTGTCCAAGCCGGTAGCCGAGATACACCGGTCCCTGAGCAGACTGCTCCATGGCCCAGCGCCGAAACTGACGCAGGATGTCGACGAAGACGCGCTCGCCGCGCGTCTTCTGCGCGTACATCGCCGCAAAGTACTGGGCAAACCCTTCAGCGAGCCATTGCTCGTGGTAGTTCTTCGAGCCGACCGCCTGGCCCCACCACTGATGCGCCAGCTCGTGGGCCAGAAAGAAATCGGCGAACCCGGGGAAAAAGGCCGGATCACCGCGCCACGTAATTGGGGTGGCCGGCGGCGGCTCATTGAGCAGCGAGAAGTAGGCGGGGCTGTGGCCGCCCGGCAAATCGCTTTCCAGGAGCGCAATGGCGGCCGACGCGTACGGCGCATCGCCGGTCAGCGACGTGTAGAAGCGAAGGATGTCTTCTGCTCCCTGCAGCAAGGCCCGACCGCGCGATTGCAGTCGCGGATTCGCTTCGACGGTGAGCGTCACCGGATCGCCTCCGGCGCCGGCCGCTTCGTCGGTGAGGTCGATCCGGCGTTCGGCGACCTTGATCATGCGACTGACGACCAGCCCGAGATATCGGAGCGGCTGATTCGCGCGGAACGCGAACGTCTGGCCCGTCGGAGCGCTCGACGGTTCCGTCTGGAATCCGACACTGGTGTCCGCCACCGGCTCTCCGCTGGCGACGACGCGATAGTCGTTGGGAACGGTGAGGCGCAGCGACGCCGTCGCGTAATCCGGAATCGGATTCTGCGGATACCAGTACGACCGGTTGCTGAGCAGATACCTCGATTCCGGCGTCGGCGCGGAATCAGGAAGCGCTGTCGCTCTGCACCGTGTCGACGTCGAGATTCTGCGATTCGATCCGTCCGGCGTACTCGATCACGAGCGTCAGATCCGAATCCTGCAGCAGCGCGCGCGGCAGGTTGACGGCGATCATGTTCTGCCCGTCGAGGCGCAGCTGAAGCAGCCGCCCGTACTCGACGCTCGATACCGACGTGACCGCAAGTGAATCCGCGAGCCGCACGAGCATCGTCGACAGCGCTGTGGAGCGGATGCGGACCGAGAGGCGGGCCCGACCGCGGATGAACTGGCGCTGGGGGTCGATGGATGCCGTGACCGCGTAGTCGAGCACGTCGTATTCGCGCGACGAGTCGTCACTGTAGAAACGCCCGCGCGCCGCCAGTTTCGCCACCGAGGGGTACAGCGGTGATGGTCTTGCGATCGTCACGCCGGAACAGCGACACGTCCTCCGCCTGCTGACTCGAGCGCAAGTAGGTGAGCGTGTCGAAGCGGCGGGTATCCACCTCGGCGAGGAAATCATCGGCGGCCGGCAGCAGATGCCACGAATCACGACTCATGTCGCCGACGTCAACGCCGAAGGACTTGGTGACCTGCCGGTTGAACACGTCCTGCGCCCGGCGCGCCATGCGGACATCCGACGTGCTGTCCGACAGCGCCGCCGTTGCGACCTGTTCGGCGTAGTCGCTCGGGTTGATGCGGACGAACGCCGTCTCGAAGGGCGCGCTCAGTGATTCTGTTCCGGCAAAGATGCGCAGCTGCCCACGTTCGGTTGCCGACGCTGGTGAGAAGCGCAGCTCGCCGCGCCCGACCAGCACCATCCCGGTCACACCCGTCGTCGCACTCGACGCGAAAGAGCAACCCCTCCTGCATGGCGACGATCACGTCCTCGGAGCGGAGCTCCAGATTGCGGACGGCCAGTGGGGTCGTGGTGTTGAGTCGGAGCTTGTGGAGCCCGTCGATCGCCGACATCGAGTCGATCGAGGAGATCCGCCACGAGGCCGCATCCCCTCCAGGCGGGCGACGGATGTCGAGGCCCGCCGTGACAATCCGCGCGCGCCCGGGCGTCTCCATGAACATCTCGACGACCACCCTGAACCCGTCGCCGGCCGGGGCGCCTTCGAGCGGGCCGCGGCTTCGTTCGAACAGGGCCGTTCGCACGGCGCCGCGGAAGAACAGGTCGTACTCGTGTTGCGTGATCGTGTCCTCCGGACACCGAGGGATCGAACAACGCGGGAAAGGCCGCCTTATCGCCGTCGTTGAGCACACGCTCGAGCCGGCGAACCATGGCGTCAACGGGATCGGCCGCACGAGGCTGCACGTACGCAGGCAGTCGCGTTGGAAAACACGCACGCCAGCGACGACCAGCGCTTTGCGCATGACGCTACACCGGCAGCGGCGGCAGGCGACGCACCGCCAGGATGGTCAGGTCATCGAACAACCGGCGCTGCTCGCTGTGGTGGTCGACCGCGGCAAAGGTCGCCCACGCGAGTTCCTTCGCCGACGCCCACCCACCGCCGTCGATGACGGCCTCCAGACCGGATTCATCAAACGGCACGCTGGCGCTGTTCTCCGCCTCCGTGACGCCGTCGCTGTACATCACGATCACGTCGCCGACGTTGAGGCGCGTCGACCCGAACTCATAGGTGGCGAATTCGAACATGCCGAGTGCGATGCCGCCGGTTCGCAGACGCTCGTATGCAGCCATCGGCACGCCTGAGCAGCGGCGGGTTCTGCCCGGCGTTGACGTAGCCGAATTCTCCCGTCGCGGTGTTCAGCACGCCGAAGAAGAGCGTCACGAAGCGTGAGGTCGGCGCGTGCTTGACGATTTGCGCGTTCAGCCGCGCTGCCAGGGCGGCGCCCTCGAACCCTTCGTCGACCAGCGTCCGCATCATCGCCAGCAGCAGCGCCATGAGCAGCGATGCGGGGCTGCCCTTGCCGGCCACGTCGCCGAGCGCGAACAGGACGCGCCCGTCGGGAAGCGTGAGGATGTCGTAGAAGTCGCCACCAACGGTGTTTGCGGGACGCGTCATCCCGAACGCTTCGACGCCGGAGGCGTGAAAGGCGCCGCGGGGCAGCATCGCCTGTTGAATGCCGCGCGCGATCTCGAGGTCGTTCTTGAGCGTCAGCCGGTCGGCGACTTCGATGAAGACGAGCAGATTCACCAGGATGAAGCCCGTCAGGACCCACAGCGTTCCGGGCGCGAATGCCGGATGCGGCACCACCAGAAAGTGCATCTCGCGGAACAGCTCGGCCAGCCCGATCACCAGGCAGATCAGCGCGGCGCCGTAGATGGCGCGCCGCGCCGGCGTCAGCTTCATCGTGAACGCCAGGAAGAAGACGCGTGCGTAGGCGACGATGCGCCGGTGCCACGGCAGCCTCATCAGCTCCGCGTGGTCGATCGTGCGCGAAAAGAATCGGTACGCCTCCGGAGTCTCGCGCGTGAACAGCCGCTCGAGCTCGACGGTCGTCAGGCCCTGCGGTGTAGGCCTTGAAAAAGTGGTTCTGCCCGCCTGGCGTCCGCGGCAGCGGCGGCACGGCCTGGCTGCTCACGACAGAATCCCCAGCTCCGCCCCGACCCGCTTGAAGCAGTCGAGGGCGAATTGCAGTTCGTCACGTGTATGCGTGGCGGTCACGATCGTTCGCACGCGCGCCTTTCCGCGCGCGACGGTGGGAAAGCCGATGCCCTGCGCGAACACGCCTTCGGCGAACAAACGATCGGACAGCGTCATCGCCAACGCACCGTCGCCGACGATCACGGGCGTGATCGGACTCTCGCTGATGCCGGTGTCGAAGCCGAGCGTCTGCAGTCCCGTCTTGAAGAACCGGGCGTTATCCCAGAGTTGCTGCATCCAGTGCGGCTCGCTCTCGAGGACATCCAGCGCCGCGATGCACGTGGCCGCGACCGACGGAGGATGCGACGTCGAGAAGAGGAACGGCCGGGCCCGATGATAGAGAAACTCGATGAGCGCGCGCGACCCCGCGACATATCCGCCGAGCGCGCCGATCGCCTTCGACAACGTGCCGACCTGAACGTCGACCCGGCCGTGGAGCGCGAAATGATCGACCGTGCCGCGGCCCTGCTCCCCGAACACGCCGCTGGCGTGCGCGTCATCCACCATCATGATGCAGCCGAACTCGTCGGCCAGGTCGCAGAGTCCCGGCAGCGCCCCGAGGTCGCCGTCCATGCTGAAGACGCCGTCGGTGATCAGCAGCGTCCGCTGCGTGCGCGGCAGCTCCTCGAGAATGCGGCGCGCGGCGTCGACGTCCCGGTGCGGAAACACCTTGATCGTCGCGCGGCTGAGACGGGCGCCGTCGATGATGCTGGCGTGATTCAGCTCGTCGGACACGATCGCATCGTCCCGGGTCAGAATCGACGACACCGTGCCCGCGTTGGCGGCGAACCCGCTCTGAAACACGACCGCTGCCTCGGTCTTCTTGAAGGCGGCCAGTCGGCGTTCGAGCTCCATGTGGATCGCCATTGTCCCGGCGATCGGGCGAACAGATCCCGTTCCCACGCCAAGCGCCTCGAGGGCCTCGGCAGCGCTCTGGCGGAGTCGCGGATGCGTGGTCAGCCCGAGGTAGTTGTTTGACGACAGATTGACGACGGAGCGGTGATCCACCGACGTGTGCGCGCGCTGCTCGCCGTCGAGCACGCGCAGGCTGCCGATAGAGTCCCTGCTCGCGAAGCGACGTCAGTTCCGCGGAGAGATACTCGAGAGGGTCGGCGCGCACCGGCCGATTCTAGCTGTTTCGAGGGAGCGCGACGCGGCAGCCGCGCCGAGCTAGCGCAGGAGGCCTTACTCGTCCGCTGCGTCCGCCATGAGCTCCTGGACGACCACCTGCAGAATCGCCGCGGTGGGAACCGCGAGGATCGCTCCGACGATGCCCAAGCAGAGAACCGCCAATCAGCAGCGCAATGATCACGATGCCGGCGCTGACGCCGACCTGCCGCTCCATGATCTTCGGCACGAGCAGGTGATTCTCGATCTTGCTGCTGAACGAGAAAGAAGATGCCGACGAATAACGCCGTCGCTGGCGACACCGTCAACGCAACGCCGACAGCGGGGATCGCCGACAGGATCGGTCCGACGACCGGGATCATCTCGCCCATGCCGGCAATCAGCGCGAGCACATAGAAGTACGGCACGCCCAGCAGCCAGAGACCGATGGCCGCGGTTGTGCCGATGATCGCCGCCGAGCAGTAATTGACCGGCCAGCCAGGCGCTGACTTTCGACGAGATCCTCCGGCTGGCATCTTCGACCCGCTCGCGCTCGCTCTTCGGGAAGAGCGCGACGAAGCGTCGGAACAGCTTGCGGCTGTCGAGCAGCAGATAGAAGGCCAGAATCAGAATCGTGAAGAGACCGAACACACCGCCGACGAATCCGAAGATCGCACCGACAACGGCTGACACGGCGTCTGATCCGTCGCCTCCTGTCGCCTGTTGCACAGCGTCCGGAAAAGACAGCGTCTGGCTGAGCACGCCCCGCTCCATCAGCCACATCTGCGCGCGGTGCAGTAATTCCGGAATCGCCAGTCCAGAAGGCGCGTGCCTGTTCGATCAGCGGTGGCATCACCAAAACGGCGACGATGACGAGCACGACGACGAGCAGGAGGTAGACCTCGAGGATCGCCACCCATCGAGGAAGCGGACGCTTGCCGCGGATTCGTCGCCGCTCGAGCCGTGTGACGACAGGCGACAGACCGATGGCAACTAATGCCGTGATGTAGATCAGGAGGAGTGCGCCGCGGACCAGATACGCGGCCCACAGCAGTGTGACGGTCAGCGCCAGGCCGGCGAGCGCGTAGCGAATGAGCGCCCGCGGGTCGGCTGCAGCGGCCACTTAGCTGCGTCGCAGATAGTCGCGCGTAAACGCCGCCATGTCCGAATAGATCACGGCCAGCTCGCGCGGGTCTGCAAGAAACACGATCCGCAGGAATCCGTCTTCAGGCCGCATGCCGAAGCCGGATCCGTGGACGCAGAGGATCCCGGTCTCGCGCAGCAGCGCGAGGACGTAGTCTTCGTCGGTCTTTCCTGGAGGCAGCGCCACTGAGGGCAGTGCGTAAAAGGCCGCCCGCGGCGCAACACACGACACACCGGGAATCGCGTTCAACATCTCGGTGGTGATCTTCGCCCGCTCGGCCAGCGCCTTGCGGAACGCCGGCTGATGCGATCGGTCGCCGGTCAGTGCGGCAACGATGGCGTACTGCATCGGCCCCGGGCTGCAGAGCCGGCCGTCTGCCAGTTTCTTCATCGCTGCAAGCGCATCGTCCAGGCGCCGCGTTGCGCCGACGACCAGCCAGCCGGCGCGCCAGCCCGGTGCCAGATAGGCCTTGGACAGGCTCGAGAGCGAAATGATCGGTGCCTCCGGTTCCAGCGTGCCGAGCGGAGGAACCGGGCCGTCGAATCCGAGGTCGCCGTACACCTCGTCCGCGAGGATCGTCAGGTCGTGCCGCTCGGCGAAGTCGATGAGCGCCCGGCGGACAGACGCCGGATACACGGCGCCCGTCGGGTTGTTCGGGTCGATGACGACGAGCACCCGCGTTCGATCGGTGACCAGGCTGCCCAGCGATTCCAGATCCGGCAGCCAGTCGCGGCGGGGGTCGGTGCGGTAGTAGCGCGGCACCGCGCCGATCTTCGCCAGTACTGCCGTGTACAGCGGGTAGGTCGGCAGCGGGACCAGAACTTCCTCACCCTCGTTCACGAGCGCATTCAGCGCCAGGTCGATCGCTTCGGAGGTGCCGGTCGTGATCAGCACGCGGTCAGGAGACACGGTGATCCCGCGCTGCTGATAGTCCGCGGCGACCGCTTCCCGGGCCGGGGCAATGCCGGCCGACGCAAGGTAGCCGTTGTGGCCCTCCCGCATCGCAGCCACCGCGGCCTCGACAATGTGGGGAGGGGTCTTGAAGCCGAAGGCGACCGGATCGCCGATGTTGAGATACCGGACGGTGGTGCCGCGCGCCTCCACGGCGCGGGCTTCGGCCACGATGTTTCTAATGGCGTAGGAAAACCGATGAACGCGCGAGGCGACGGGGATGGCCCGGCTGCTTTCCGTGGCGTGCTTCACGTTATCGAGGATCCCTTGGCCCATCTTACACGTGCGATGGCGCCTGATTGGATGGAGGGCAATTCCGCTCTCCCGGGCCGGACTTCTTACAGGAGCGAGCGACGATCACCACGCAATTTTTACACAGAATGGTGAGTCGCCGGACGCGGCTAATGCCGGAGACGACGCGTAAGTTGTTGAGTCTATTCACATAGGAGAATGGCAAGACGATTGAAGTATCGGCCCGGCGTGAAGGTTCGCACCATGGTCGCAGCCGTCCTCAGCTTGCTGGTGGCGGCGACGCTCTACGACGCGTCGGCGTCAGGGGCGGTCGCAGGAACAGGTGACCTTCCGAGGCGGAGTCGATCTCGTCACGGCGACGGTTTCCGTCCGCGACCGGAAGGGCCGGATCATCAAGAATCTCAAGCAGGCCGACTTCGAGATCATCGACTCTGGCGTTTCGCGTGAGATCCGCACCTTCGAGTCGGGCGAGTCTCCGGTCAGCCTCGCCGTGCTGGTCGATATCAGCGGCAGCATGGCCGTCGGCGGCAACATCGGACGGGCGCGGACCGCGGTCACGGTGGGCATGGCGGCGTTGCGGTCCGGGGCGGATGAGGCGGCCCTGTACACCTTCGACTCCCAGTTGCAGGAGGTCGTTCCCTTCACGACGGACCTCGCTCGTCTCCGGCGGGTGACTCTGCAGGGGAAGCCGTGGGGCCAGACCTCTCTCTATGACGCGGTTGCGGAGACCGCGCGGCGTGCGGCCGACCGGCCGAATCGGCACCGCGCCGTGTTCGTGATCACCGACGGAGTCGACACCGGCAGCCAGCTCACAGGGCCTGAGGTCTCGGCCATTGCCAGCAGCATTGACGTGCCGGTGTACCTGCTGGTCGTGGTCAATCCGGTCGATCACGCCGGCGACGGAGTTCGGCCTGGTGCAGGCCGACAGCAAAGTCGCCCAGACGGTGACGCTCGGCGACCTGGCGCGGTGGACGGGCGGCGATTTTCGAGTCGCCAGCATGCCCGATCACATCGCGGTGGCCATCGTCGATCTATTCGACGAGCTTCGTCACCAGTACTTGATCAGCTTCGAGCCGGGAGAACGCGAGGGCTGGCACCCGCTCGAGATTCGTGCCCGAAAGAACGACCTTATCGTCCGCGCGCGCAGCGGCTACATGGCCGGGCGACCGCGTCCCAGCTGAACCACATGTCGATGTCCACAGAGGAGAAACACGATTATGCGTAAGAGTCTTGTTGCTGCATCCCTGCTCGCGCTGACCGTCGCCGTGGCGCCGGCGTGCGCGACCAAGAAGTTCGTCCGCACGGAAGTCGGTGGCGTCAATCAGAAGGTCGACACGCTGACCGGCACGGTTGAAGAGACCCAGGAGCGCACCCGCCAGAACGCGGAGCGCATCGGGGTTGTTGACCAGAAGGCTGAAGCCGCAGGCAAGTCTGCTACTGCGGCGCAGTCGGCGGCTGACGCCGCGGCAGCTCGCGCGGCTGAGGCGAATACCCGCGCTGGCGAAGCGGCCACTCGAGCCACCGCAGTCGGCGGACGGCTCGACGAGGTTGTCGCCTCTTCGCGTCGGCTGGTGTACGAGGTGACGCTGAGCGAAGACCAGGGCAACTTCAAGTTCGGCAAGCGGGATCTGCCGGACGAGGCCAAAGCGCGGCTCGACGAGCTGATCGCTCAGCTCAAGTCTGACCCGAAGGGTATCTTTATCGAGATCGAGGGTCACACCGACAACGTTGGCGACAAGACCTACAACGACCAGCTCGGCATGGAACGAGCTGAGGCGGTCAAGCGGTATATCTACGAGCAGCACCAGGTGCCGCTCCACAAGATCAACGTGATCAGCTACGGCGAAGCGAAGCCCGTGTCGCCGAACAACACCCGTGCGGGTCGCGCGCAGAACCGCCGCGTGGTCGTCCGCGTCCTGTCGTAGTCAATCAGTCCGATACCTCCAATCTTCCAGGGCACCCGCTTCGCGGGTGCCCTTTTTTCTTGCGCACGGGCGTGCGCTGCGCGGGTGCCCTTCTTGCGTGTGCCCTCTCTTTCTTTGCGCACGCGTGCGCTCGTTTGCCGCCAGAATGCACATTCAACGTCAGCGGCTATGGCTGCCTACGAATGGATTGTCGTTGCCTATTTCTCTGGGCTCACCCTGGCAGCGTGGCTCGTCCCGGTCAGCCTGACGCGGCGCGTGGAGGCCAGTGCCCTTGGGGTGCTGGTCGTTGTGGCCACGGTGACCGTTGCCACGACGGCGCCGGCTGCGCTACGGGCGTGGTGTCCTCACGCTTTCTTGATTGCGGGCTACTGGATGCCGGCGCTGCTGGTGCCGTCAGCACCGGAGCGACGTTTTGAGGAATGGCTCATTCGCTCGGACCGGCGTCTTCGGCGGGTGCTGCCTTCGGTTCCCAAGCCTCTGGGCCCGCTGGTGGAACTGGCGTATCTCCTCTGTTATCCGCTCGTTCCGCTGTCGTTCGCCATCATCTGGCTGAACGGCGAGGGCGCCGACGTCCGCCGCTTCTGGCTGTCGGTCCTTTTAGCCGGCTACACGTGCTACGTCTCCCTGCCGTGGCTGGTCAGCCGGCCTCCGCGGTCACACCCGGAACACGATAAGAACCGGCGAGGGCTGCCGGAAATCAACGCGCGCCTGCTCGAGTCCTTGAGCCATCGGTTCAACACGTTTCCGAGCGGCCACGTGGCGGTGACTGCCGCCGCAGCAGCCAGCGTTGCGGTGGTGTCAGTTCCAGCGGGACTCGCGCTCGGCGTCGCGGTGGCTGCGATCAGCGTCGGCGCCGCTGCCGGCCGCTACCACTACGTGATCGATGTGATTCTTGGACTGGTGACTGCGGCGGCAGCCGTTGCCGTGGCGAGCCTCGTGTAAACAGTGCGTGCGTCGCGGCGGGGACGCGACGCACACACCCCCAACCCTACCTGGAGAAATTACCAAACAGGGCCAGGTGTGTTCGGGGCAGCACGAACCAGACCACCCGCAATCCGAGACGTCACAATGATTTAGCCGGCGTCGGGTCCAGATTCCCTTACGCGCTCGGAAATCCCTTTCGAGTACCGGTGGCGTGCGGGCCCTGGCGCTCCACTAGACTAATCGCCCATGGAGCTGGCTGGACGGGCTGCGCTGATCACCGGCGGCCGAAGGATCGGCGCCGCCGTGGCGACAGAACTCGCCAGAAGCGGGGCCGACATTGCTCTCGTCTACCGGCGCTCGCGCGCGGAAGCCGAGGAAACCGCCGATACGCTCCGCGCCCTTGGCCGCCGCGCCTTCCTCGTTCAGGCCGATCTCTCGAGCCCCGAGTCATGCAATCGCGTCGTTGACGAAACCGTTGATGCGCTCGGGCGCCTCGACGTGCTCGTCAACATGGCGTCGATTTACGTCTCGAAGCCGTTCGATGAGGTGACCGTCGACGACTGGAACAGCCAGATCGCGGTGGATCTGACAGCGGCCTGGTTGTGCGCGCGGGCGGCGGTGCCGCATATGCGCCGGCTGCGCGGCGGACGAATCATCAACTTCAGCGACTGGGTCGCCCGGAGCGGCCGTCCGCGCTATACGGGATTTCTCCCGTATTACGTGGCCAAGGCTGGCGTCATCGCGTTGACTGAAGCGCTGGCGCTGGAACTGGCGCCCGATCAGATTCTGGTCAACGCGATCGCTCCCGGTCCGATCGTGGCGCCCGAGAGCACCTCAGATGACGAGTTCGCGAAGGTTGAACGGGCCACGCCGCTCGGCCGCTGGGGTGGAGAGGTCGAAATCGCGAAAGCCGTGCTGGCCTTGATCGACAGCGACTTCATCACCGGCGAGACGATCCGCGTCGACGGCGGCCGGCATCTGAAGTAAGCCGCCGTTGGACCACAAGGCTCAACTCACTCCACTAATATCTTCGCGTGGCTCAACTGACGTTTCTCGGCGCCGCGCGAACGGTGACCGGCTCGAAGTACCTCATCGAACATGGCGCCAGCCGTGTGTTGGTGGACTGCGGGCTGTTCCAAGGCTTGAAGGAGCTCCGCGAGAGGAACTGGCAGCCATTTGCCGTTCCGCCACCGTCCATTCACGCCGTCGTCCTCACACACGCCCACCTCGATCACGTCGGCTACCTGCCTCGGCTGGTGGCGCAAGGCTTCAACGGCCGCGTGTTCTGCACGTCCGGGAACGATGGACCTGTCGCGGCTGGTGCTGCCGGATTCGGCGCGAATCCAGGAAGAGGATGCGCGTCAGGCGAACAAGCACAAGTACTCTCGACATGATCCCGCGTTGCCGCTGTACACGGAGGTCGAGGCTCAGCGAGCGCTCACCATGCTGCAGCCGATGGGATATCAGCGCCCGATCGACGTCGCACCTGGCATCTCGGTGGAATTCGTGCCGGCTGGTCATCTGCTCGGTTCGGCGTTCGTCGTCATGCGCCTGCAGGGTGGTCCGACGATTCTTTTTGGCGGAGACCTTGGACGATATGGCCGTCCGGTGCTGCCGGATCCGTTTCCCGCCGTTCGCGCGGACGTCGTGCTGGTCGAGTCGACGTACGGGGATCGCGATCATCAACAGGACGACAACGGCGCGCAGCTCGCAGAGGTCATTCACGACACCGCAGCCCGAGGGGGCAAGTTGATCGTTCCGGCGTTCGCGATCGGGCGAGTGGAGGAGCTGCTGTACTGGATCCGTCGTCTGGAACGCGAGAAGCGCATCCCGGTGCTGCCAGTGTACGTCGACAGTCCGATGGCGACGGCGGCGCTCAGGCACTACACGGCGCGCGTGAGCGAGCTCGATCCCGACATGCAACCGACGCAGACAGGATGTCTCGATGTTTGCGACGGCGCGCTTTCAGGCGATCGCGTCGCCGCAGCAGTCAAAGGAGCTGACGGCCAGCCGCCGCAGCGCCATCGTGATCTCGTCAAGCGGCATGGCGACGGGCGGACGCGTGCTCCATCACATGGCGGCAGCGCTTCCCGATCCGCGTAACACCGTGCTGTTTGTCGGATATCAGGCGGCGGGCACGCGAGGGCGGACACTTGTCGACGGCGCCAGAGAGGTGAGGATTCACGGACACGTTGTGTCCGTGAACGCGCGGATTGCCCGCAACGATTCGATGTCCGCGCATGCCGACCGCGACGGAGATTCTCCGCTGGCTCGAAACGCTGCCTGCTGCTCCAGGCCGCATCTGCCTCGTGCATGGCGAGCCCGGCCCGATGGATGCGCTGAAGCAGCGAATCGCCGAGCACTTCGGCTGGCAGGCGTCGACGCCGGCCCACCGAGAGGCCATCAGCCTGTAAGCGACGCCGTGCATCGCCGAGCCAACGTGTCGTCGCGGTTGCCGTCGCTGCTCGCGACCAATCGCATCAGCCGAGATGCTGGCTGAGTGTCGACGGGACAATGTCGCGATCGTCGACCTCACGGAATCCAATCCCACACGGGTCGGCCTTCCGTATCCGGAATCAATCCTTCGCTCCCTCTCAGACGCGGCCGCGCTTCGCTACGACCCGCAGCCGTTTGGCCTGGCCACCGCGCGCGACGCGGTGGCGCGCGATTGTGCCCGCCGCAACGTCGCGGTCCATCGCGGATGACGTCGTTCTCACGGCAAGCACGAGCGAGTCGTACAGCTGGCTGTTCAAGCTGCTCTGCGACCCCGGCGATGCGGTGCTGGTGCCCCAGCCAAGCTATCCGTTGTTCGAGCATCTCACGCGGCTCGAGGGCGTCCAGCCGGTGACGTATCGACTCGAGTATCACGGCCGTTGGGAGATTGACGTCGACTCCATCCGTGCGGCGCCCTCGTCCACGCGGGCGCTGATTCTCGTGTCGCCCAACAATCCGACCGGTTCGTACGTGTCGACGCCTGAGTTGGAGCAGGTGGTAGAGGAGTGCCGCCGACGCGGCTGGGCGCTCATCGTCGACGAGGTGTTTGCCGACTACCCGCTGGAGATTGAGCATCCGCTGACCGACCTGGCGGTCCGGGCAGAGGTGCTGGCGTTCACGCTTGGCGGCGCCTCGAAAATGCTCGGCCTGCCGCAGGTGAAGCTTGGCTGGATGATTGCCGGAGGCCCGCAGGATGAACGGCGTGACGCGTTGCACGCGCTGGAGCAGATCGCCGACGCCTTCCTGTCGGTCAGCACTCCCGTTCAGGTCGCCGCCCCGTCGCTGATCCGTGACGGCGCGTCCGTGCGTGTCGCGATCCACGAGCGCGTGCGCCAGAACCTGACTGTGGCGCGGGCTGTGGCGCAACGGTACCCGTCGTGTCAGATCCTGCGCGCCGAAGGCGGCTGGTTCGCGACGGTTCGGGTGCCGGCGACGCGTCCGGAAGAGACCCTTGTTCTGGATCTGCTGGCGTCGGAGCGCGTGCTCGTCCATCCGGGATACTTCTTCGACTTCCCTCACGAGGCATTCGTGGTGGTCAGTTTGCTGCCCGAACCGACTGTTTTTGCCGACGCGTTCGAGCGCAGCCTGCGGTTCATGCATTAAGGATGGATAATCGCGGACGTCAGCGGCACTCGCATTGCACCCGCCGCCGCCGACGGCTATGACCTCCCCGCAGCCAGGATCACGACGCGCCGGGATCCTGGTTCCGCTGTTTTCCATTCCCTCGACACGCAGCTGGGGCATCGGCGAGATCGGCGATATCGAGCCCCTCGCGCGATGGCTCGGCTGGAGCCGGCCAGCGCGTGCTGCAGCTGCTGCCGATCAACGAGATGCCGCCGGGCGAACGGTCGCCCTATTCCGCGTTGAGCGCGATGGCGATCGATCCGCAGTTCATCTCCGTGGGAGCGCTCGAAGACTTCGAGGCGATCGGCGGCGAGCAGCGCTCTCGGCAGCGGACTCGCACTCGGCTCGAGGCGGTGCGGGTCGCGCCGGAGATCGACTACGCCACGGTGCGCGCGCCTCAAGGAGCAGGCGCTGCGGCACGCGTTCGCGCATTTTCGCGACACGGAAATGGCGGCGGCACGCGCCGCGCATCTGCCTTCCGGGCGTTCTGCATCGAGCAGTCCTGGTGGCTGGACGACTACGCCCTGTTCCGCGCGCTGCATGCGCGCTACGACGAGCGCGCCGTGGACCGAATGGCCGCCGCTCGTGCGCGATCGCGACGCGGCCGCGCTCGACGCCGCGCGCGACCGAGCTCGCCGACGACATCCTGTTCCGCCAGTACCTGCAGTGGGTGGCCGGCGATCAGTGGGGGTCGCCGGGAGCGCGCCGCGCCGTCGCCCTGTTCGGCGACCTGCCGTTCATGGTCAGCGGCGACAGCGCCGACGTCTGGGCGCGGCAGGACGAGTTCCGCCTCGACGCCTCGGTCGGCGTGCCGCCCGATGCCTTCAGCGACACGGGCCAGGACTGGGGGCTTCCGGCCTACCGGTGGGACGTGCTCGCGGCGCGCGACTTCGACTGGCTGCGTCATCGCGCGCGCCGCAACGCGGATCTGTACGACGGCTATCGGGTCGATCACCTCGTCGGCTTCTACCGCACCTATTTCCGGCCGCAGAGATGGCGACGCCGGGGTTCACCCCGCCAGACGAATCGTCGCAGCAGGTCGCTCGGCGAACGGGTCCTGGACGTCTTTCTGCGAGTCGGGCGCCGAAATCATCGCCGAGGATCTCGGCACCGTTCCCGACTTCGTCCGCGAGTCGCTGGCGCAGGCTCGGCGTGCCGGGCTACAAGGTGTTTCGCTGGGAGCGGCACTGGGACGAGCCGGGGAAGCCGTTCAGGGACCCGGTCGAGTACCCGCCTGTCGCCGTGGCGACGTCCGGGACGCACGACACCGAGCCGATGGCGATCTGGTGGGAGCAGGCATCGCGCGAGGAGACGGCAGGCGGTGCTGGCGATTCCTTCGGTGCGCGAACGCCTCGACCGACGAGGATCGCGATCGCTGCGTCGAACCGTTCGGATCTGTCGCACGGCCTGCGCGAGGCGCTGCTCGAAGTCGCTGTACGCGTCTGGCGCCGACCTGCTGATTCTGCCGATCCAGGACGTCTTCGGCTGGCGCGACCGGATCAACCAGCCGGCCACGGTCGGCGACGGCAACTGGACGTGGCGGCTGCCGTGGCCGGTCGACCGGCTGCTGACCGAGCCGGAGGCGATGGCCGTGGCGCGATCAGCTGCGGGAGTGGTCGGAGCGGCACGGCCGTAGCCTGACAGCTGCACTCCTTCGTCCTACGCTTCGGTCCGGCGATCCTGGCCCAGCTGTCTTTCAGCGTGACCGTGCGGTTGAACACGGGGCGCCCGGCGCGCGAGTCCGGATCGACGGAGAAGTAGCCCTGCCGCTCGAACTGGAACCGCTGTGCCGGCGTCGCCTGCGCCGAGCGCCGGCTCGACTTTGCACCCGCGCACGACCTCGAGCGAGTGCGGGGTTCAGGTCGGTGAGCGGATCGCGCCCTTCGTCAGCCGGATCTTCGGACGCGAACAGCCGATCGTAGAGCCGCACTTCCGCGTCGAGCGCGTGCGCGGCCGACACCCAGTGGATCGTGCCCTTGACGCGGCGCGCCGCCGTGGCGCCCGCCAGCGACTCGGGATCGATCGTCGCGCGCAGCTCGACGACCTCGCCGGCGGCGTCCTTGATCACGCGCTCGCACTTCAGGATGTAGGCGTAGCGCAGCCGGACTTCGGCGCCCGGCGAGAGCCGGAAGAACTTCTTCGCCGGCACTTCCATGAAGTCGTCGCGCTCGATGTACAGCACGCGCGAGAACGGCACCTGCCGCGTGCCCGCGCGAGGCATCCTCGGGGTTGTTCACCGCCTCGACGATCTCGGCGCGATCCTCCGGGTAGTTCTCGATGACGACCTTAAGCGGCCGCAGCACCGCGAGCGCGCGCTGCGCGCGGCGGTTCAGATCCTCGCGCACCGTGTGCTCGAGCAGCGCGACGTCGATGACGTTCTCTTTCTTGGCGACGCCGATGCGGGCGCAGAAGTCGCGGATCGCCTCCGGCGTGTAGCCGCGCCGCCGCAGGCCGGCAATCGTCGGCATCCGCGGATCGTCCCAGCCGGTCGACAAGCTTGCGCTCGACCAGCGCCAGCAGCTTGCGCTTGCTCATCACCGTGTAGTTCAGGTTCAGGCGGGCGAACTCGATCTGCTGCGGCCGCGATCGGAACGCCGCGTCGTGCCGGACGTTGTCGACCACCCAGTCGTACAGCGGCCGATGGTCCTCGAACTCCAGCGTGCAGAGCGAGTGGGTGATGCCTTCGATCGCGTCCGAGATCGGGTGCGCGTAGTCGTACGTCGGGTAGATGCACCAGGCGTCGCCGGTCCGGTGGTGCGTCGCGTGGCGGATCCGGTACAGCGTCGGATCGCGCATGTTGATGTTCGGCGACGCCATGTCGATGCTTGCGCGCAGCACGTGCGCGCCGTCGGGGAACTCGCCGGCGCGCATCCGCCGGAACAGGTCGAGGCTCTCCTCGGCCGGACGTTCGCGATAGGGGCTGTTCCGTCCCGGCTCGGTCAGCGTTCCGCGATACTCGCGGATTTCGTCGGCCGTCAGGCTGTCGACGTAGGCCTTGCCGTCGACGATCAGCTGCTCGGCGTACGCGATACATCTGCTCGAAGTAGTCGGACGCGTAGATACATCCGATCGGCCCAGTCGAAGCCGAGCCAGCGGACGTCCTCCTGGATCGACTCGACGTACTCGACGTCTTCCTTGGTCGGGTTGGTGTCGTCGAAGCGCAGGTTGCAGAGGCCGCCGAATTCCTCGGCGACGCCGAAATTCAAGACGATCGCCTTGGCGTGGCCGATGTGCAGATAGCCGTTCGGTTCGGGCGGAAAACGCGTGTGGACACGGCCGCCGTGGCGGCCGGCTTTCAGGTCCTCGGGGATGATTTCGCGGATGAAATCCTGTGCGCGCCCCGACTCGGGCGCAGGTGGTTGCGAACCGCTCATTCCCTTCGTCGATCTTAGGTGATCTCGGGGTCGATCGCGGCCTCGTCCGAGCTCCATCAGGCCGACCTGCTTCAGCACCCGCGGCACCGTGTCGATCGGCTCGGCCGCCGGCAGCTCCGGCGCCGTCGTGACATCGAGATCGCGCAGCTTGCGCGCGCCGATCAGCACGCGGGTCTCGAACGAGGCCGCGGCCTGTTGTACGCCTGCACGGCGCCGTCGAGCTTCCGCCGCAGGTCGTCGAAGTGCCGCGCCAGCACGGACAGGCGCTCGTAGAGCTCGCGTCCGAGCGCCGCGACCTCCCGGTAGTTGTCGGCCAGCGCCTCCTGCCGCCAGGTGTGCGCGACCGTGGTCAGCAGCGCGATGAGCGTGATCGGGCTGGCCAGCAGGACTCGCTGCTGCAGGCCGTGCTCGATGAGACCAAGGTCGTGCTGGAGGGCGGCGCTGAAGAGCGTCTCGCCGGGCAGGAACATCACGACCATCTCGGGGGAGTCGTCGAGCGCTTCCCAGTAGCCCTTGCTGCCCAGCTTGTCCATGTGCTCGCGGACCTGGCGGGCATGCGCCTGCAGCTTGAGCGCACGCACGTCCTCGTCCGCGGTCTCCTGCGCGTCGAGAAACGCCTCGAGCGGCGCCTTGGCGTCGACGACGATCCGTTTCCCGCCCGGCAGGTGGACGATCAGGTCCGGCCGCAGCCGGCCGTTGTCGGTCAGCAGCGGCGGCTGTTCATCGAAATCGCAGCGCTGGAGCATGCCGGCGATTTCGACGACACGCCGCAGCTGCATTTCGCCCCAGCGGCCGCGCACCGCCGGCGTCCGCAGGGCGCGCGACAGTTTCTCCGCCGACGAATCCGACCGCTGAGATCTGCTCGCGGAGCATCGAGTAGGCGGCCACCCGCTCGTGCTCGACCTTGCCGAGGCGGTCGTCGACCTTCTTCAGCGTCTCGGCGATCGGCTGGTGATAGCCCTCGAACGAGGTCTTCGCGAGATCGAAGAACGACGCACGATTGTCTTTGAGCGCCTCGGCGGCGAGCGACTGAAACATCTCGCGCAGCCGCGTGTCCGTCTTGTCGAGCAGCTCCTGCGTTGATCCCAGCGTCTGCTTGTGGCGTTCAACCTCATCCCGCAGCCACTTGTTGTCCTGCTCGACCGTGGCGAGCTGGGCCGCGAGCGCTCCTCGTGTTTCGGCCAGCTGGCGGCCGGCAAGCGCGCGGACGATCACCGCCGACACGACTGCCGTGATCGCGATCGCGACGACAAAAACCAGGGGCGTCATTGGAGAGGGATTCCCCTCGACACGGGGAGCCTCATGATAACCGACACGTATAATTCGACGAGTGGCAGCGCTCGTTCCTTTTCGCGCACTTCGACCGACGCCGGCTGCTGCGAAGGATGTCGCCGCCGTTCCGTACGACGTGGTGACCACTGACGAAGCGGCCGTGCTCGCGCACGGCAATCCGCTCAGCTTTCTGCACGTGTCGCGCGCGGAAATCGATCTCCCTCCGGAAACTGATCCATACGCCGACGTCGTCTACGACAAGGCCGCGCGAAGCTTTCACGCGCTGCAGCGGGACGCACCGCTCGTCCTGGAAGACACGCCGACGCTCTACGTGTATCGCCTGCGTATGGGACGGCACGAACAGACGGGCGTGGCAGGCTGCTTCTCGCTCGACGAGTACGGCAGGGACGTCATCAAGAAGCACGAACGGACCCGTCGCGACAAAGAGGATGACCGCACCCGTCACATGCTGGCGATCGGTGCCCAGACAGGTCCGGTGTTCCTGACCTACCGTTCGGTCGGCAGCATTGCCGGGATCGTGCAGCGCGCCACCGCGACCCAGCCGCTGTTTGATTTCGTCGCGCCCGACGGTGTTCAGCACGTCATCTGGAAGGTTCCGCCCGAGGCGACGCGCGGCCTTCAGGACGCGTTTGGCGCCGTGCCGGCGCTGTACATCGCGGACGGCCACCATCGAGCAGCGAGCGCGGCGCGTGCGCGGGAGCAGCTCGGCTCGCAAAAGGGACCCGGCGAGTGGGACACAGTTCTCGGTGTGGCCTTCCCGGACGATCAGGTGCAGATCCTCGCCTACAACCGGCTCGTCAAGGACCTGGCTGGAGCCTCCCCCGCGTCGCTGTTGTCGCAGCTGCGCGAGAGGTTTGCCGTGGCACCTGGGCCGGACGTGCCTGCCCGCCGTGGAGAGGTCTCGATGTATTTGGATGGCGAGTGGTACACCATCGGAATGGGCAACGCGCCGGCGACGCTACCGGCCGCCGAGCGGCTTGACGTGAACCGGCTTCAGGAACTGGTCCTCACGCCGATGCTCGGTATCGGCGATGTGCGAACCGACAAGCGCATCGACTTCGTCGGCGGCGCTCGCGGCACGCGGTTTCTCGAAGAGGCTGTGTCGTCGGGCCGCGCGGCCGTCGCGTTCTCGCTGTATCCAGTCAGCATCGACGATCTGATGTCGATTTCCGACGAAGGCGGCATCATGCCGCCGAAATCGACCTGGTTCGAACCCAAGCTCAGGGACGGATTGCTATCCCATGTCTTCTAGCCCCATATCAGCTGAGCACGGTGCATCGCATCTACAACTTCTCCGCGGGTCCGGCGGTCATGCCGCTGCCGGTGCTCGAACAGGCGCAGCGCGATCTCGTCGCCTTGCCCGGTGTCGGCATGTCGGTGATGGAGATCAGTCACCGATCGAAGACGTTCGAGGACATCCTCGCGCGCGCCATTTCTGACATCCGGGAGCTCGCTGGGCTCGGCGACCGCTACAAGGTGCTGATGCTGCAGGGCGGCGCGAGCCTGCAGTTCTCGATGGTACCGATGAACCTGCTTGGGGCCGGGCAGACGGCGGACTACATCGACACCGGATCGTGGGCGGACAAAGCCGTCAAAGAGGCAACGCGAGTCGGCTCGGTCAACGTCACCGGATCGACCAAGGGAGACAACTACAGCCGGATACCCGGACCCGCGGAGCTGAAGCTGACACCAGGCGCCGCATACGTCCACATCACGACGAACAACACCATCGAAGGCACGGAGTGGCGGGAACCACCGGCGACGGGTGATGTGCCGCTGGTTGCCGACGCGTCTTCCAACATCTTCAGCCGGCCGATGCCGCTTGAACGGTTCGGCCTCATTTACGCCGGCGCGCAGAAGAACCTTGGGCCGTCCGGTGTCACGCTGGTTGTCATCCGTGAGGATCTGCTCGACCGATCACCGGCAAGCCTGCCGACGATGATGAATTACAAGGTGCAGGCGGAGAACAACTCCCTCTACAACACTCCCCCGACGTTCGGCATTTACCTCCTTGGCCTGACGATGCAGTGGCTGAAGTCGCTGGGCGGCTTGCCAGGGATCGCCACCATCAATCAGCGGAAGGCCGCCACGCTGTATGCCGAGATCGATCGATCGGGGTTCTATCGGGGGACGGCGCAGAAGGATAGCCGGTCGCTGATGAACGTGACGTTCCGTCTGTCCAGCGAGGAGTTGGAGAAGATGTTCGAGAAGGAGGCGACGGCGAACGGCCTCGATGGCCTGAAGGGACACCGCTCCGTCGGTGGGATGCGAGCCTCGATTTACAACGCCTTCCCGGAAGAAGGAGTCGACGCGCTCGTCGAGTTCATGCGGGAGTTTGAGAGGAGAAAGGGCTGACGGCTGACCTCGGTAGAGGCCGCTTCAGGTCGGCCTTTCGTTCAGTGAGTCGTCGGCCGAACTGAGCGACGCCGCCGGCGTCGGCGGCGGCGCGGCGCCGGTTCCGCAGCATCCGGCGCTCCTTCGTAGCTCACCGCGGCTTCAATGAAGCCTCGCCAGTGCTCGATCACTTCGGGCACCTGTCCGTGGATCTCCAGCCAGGTCAACGCATCTTTGAACGGGCTCCGGTGCATCAGCGCCCGGCGCGCGCGCGGCGACAATCCCATGTCGATGAGACGCCGCTGCAGGCCGAGGATCTGACGCAGCCGTTCGACGTCACGCCGCGGAAGTGGAAGCATCCCCAGGGCGAGGCGCGGCTCCTTGCGCCGCTCGTCGTCCCCGGCAGGCGGCGGCGACGAGCGAAACGAATGGCCGAGCGGAACGAGCAGCGACCCGAGGAGCACCGCGTTGGTCAGCGTGTCTGGGATCTCCTCGAAGCGACGGCGGTACGCGTCGAGCGCCGCCAGCGACTCCCAGAGACGCTCGGTGGCGCCGCGCTGCAGCTCCTGTGCGATGGGCTCCAGCAGGCGCCTCTCCGCCAACATTCGGAAGGCGCGCTCGGCGGATCCCGATCGGAGCAGCTTGTAGAGCTCTTCCATCAGGCGCGCCGGCGCGCTGCGGGCGATGCCGGCGCGATGCGCCGCGATGGCATCGTCTACCGGCTGATCGATGCGGAAGCCGAGGCGCGCCGCCATGGCGACGGCGCGCAGCATGCGGACCGGATCCTCCTGCAACCGCTCGATCGGGTCGCCGATTGATCGCACGACGCCATCCTGGAGGTCCTGGAGGCCGCCCGTATAGTCGATGATCGAGAACGTGGCGATGTCGTAGAACAGCGCGTTGATCGTGAAATCGCGGCGGAAGGCGTCCTCTTCGGGCGTGCCGAATGTGTTGTCCCGGTGGAGCAGACGATCGGGACGCTCGGGAGAATCCGCCGCTTCGTCCGGCACGTCACCGAGCGCGATGCCGGCCGCCTGCTCGTCGGCAGCGGCCAGTTCCTCAGCGCTCAGCTGGCGGCGAAACGTCGCGACCTCGATGGCCTTGGGACCGAAGCGGACGTGGGCCAGCCGAAAGCGGCGGCCGATGATCCAGCAGTTCTTGAAGAGGCGCTTGACCTGGTACGGATGCGCCGAGGTGCCGATGTCGAAGTCTTTCGGCCGCCGCCCGAGCAGCAGATCGCGCACGCTGCCGCCGACGAGGTAGGCGACATGGTCGTTCTGGTGCAGCCGGTACAGGACCTTGAGCGCGTCGGGGTCGACTTGTTTCCGTGAGAGCGTGTGCTGCTCTCGCGGCACGATGACCGGTTCGCGCATCGGCGCATTGTACCAAACGGATTTCTGATGTCTTTCACCCTGGACCGGCAACGTGATCTACGATTTCGTTGTGATCCGCAGCCTTATCGTGATGGCGATCCTGGCGTGGCCCATGGCGGCGGCTGCCGCCGAGCCAGCCGCCCTCGCCCGCGCCCGAACGCTCTATAACGCCGGCAGTTATGACGCGGCGATTGACGCCGCGTCGGCGGCGCGCAGGGATCCACAAGCAGGGGATGCCGCTGCGCTGGTCCTCGCCCGCGCTCATCTTGAGCGTTTTCGTGTTGCCGGCACTCCAGAGGACCTGACGGCCGCACGCACGGCGCTCGGCGCCATTCGCCTCGGCTCGTTGTCTCCGCGCGATCAGCTGGATCTGCTCGTTGGACTGGGACAGACGTTGTATCTGGGTGAGGCGTTCGGTGCTGCCGCTGACGTTTTCGACACCGCCCTCGGACGGGCCTCGACGCTGGGTGCACGCGATCGAGCGAAGCTCCTCGACTGGTGGGCGACGGCGCTGGATCGGCAGGCGCAGGCGCGGCCCGCAGACCGCCGCATCCCCGTGTTCACCCGCGTCGTCGATCGGATGGAGCTGGAGCTGCAGAGCGAACCCGGCAGCACGATCGCCAACTACTGGCTGGTGGTCGGTGCGCGCGGCGCCGGGGATCTCGATCGCGCGTGGGACGCGGCGATCGCCGGCTGGGTCCGCGCCCCGCTTGGACCGGACGCAGCAGCTCTTCGGGCGGAGTTGGATCGGGTCGTCTCAGACGCGCTCATCCCTGAGCGCGCCCGCACGCGTCCTGCGCGCGAGCAACAGGAGGCGATGGCGGCGATGCGGGCGGAATGGGATCAAGTGAAGACCGCATGGCAGTAGCCCTGCGACTGATTCCTTGACCAGCCATTAGGCCCTGCGGCCTTTGGCCTCCTCGCTAAGGCTTGGCGTCGCGCCAGTTCTCTGCAATGCCGACATCGACCGTCAGCGGGACGCTGAAGCGTGACCGCGTTCTCCATTCGCTCGCGGACGACCGCGGCCGCGGCGTCTGCTTCGTCGCGGGGGCACTCGAAGAGCAGTTCGTCGTGGACGGTCAGGATCATGCGCGTCTTGAGCCCGAGCCGCGGCAACTCGGCGTGGAGATCGATCATCGCCTTCTTCAGGATGTCCGCCGCGGAGCCCTGAATCGGCATGTTGACGGCTTCGCGCTCGGCCTGCGCGCGTATTTGAAAGTTGCGGCTGGTCAGGTTGGGCACCAGCCGCCGGCGCCCGGCCATCGTCTTGACCACGCCCGTCTGGCGCGCCTCTTCGAGCGTGCGATCGATGAACGCGCGGACGTGGGGAAAGCCGGCGAAGTACGCGTCGATGAACTCCTGCGCCGCTTCCTGCGTCACGTTGATGTCGCGAGCGAGCGTAAAGGGCGTCTTCCCGTAGAGGACGGCGTAGTTCACCATCTTCGAACGGCTGCGGAGCACATGCTTGTCGAGCCCGCTGTTCGGCCCGAACAACTTCAGCCCCGTGCGCTCGTGGATGTCTTCGCCTGTCCGGAAGGCCTCAATCAGCGCCTCCTCGCCGGCCATGTGCGCAAGGACGCGCAACTCGATCTGTGAGTAGTCAGCCGAGATGAGCACGTGGTCTGGCTCGGCGATGAATGCCCTGCGGATCTCTCGACCCAGCTCGGTGCGAATGGGAATGTTCTGGAGGTTTGGGTCGGAGCTGCTCAACCGCCCCGTCGCGGCCACCGCCTGGTTGAAGGAGGTATGCACGCGGCCTGTTTCCGGGTGCACGATCAGCGGCAGGGCGTCGATGTAGGTGCTCTTCAGCTTGTGCAGCGCGCGCCACTCCAGGATGAGCCGCGGCAGGTCGTGCGCCTGCGCCAGGTCTTCCAGGATGTCCGCCGCCGTCGACGCGGATCGCGTCTTCCCGGTTTTCTTTCCAGGTGTCAGCTGCAGCTTCTCGAACAGGATGCGGCCGAGCTGCTGCGGTGAGTTGATATTGAACTCTTCGCCGGCCAGTTCGAAAATCCGCGCCGTGTACTCGGCGAGCTGCTGTTCCAGTTGCCGCGACTGCGCGGCGAGCGCCGCTCTGTCGAGCCTGATGCCTGCACGCTCGATGTCCGCGAGCACTGGAATCAGCGGCATTTCCAGCTCGCGATAGACGGACTCGAGCTCGTGCGCCGCGAGCAACGGCGCGAGGCGGCTCGATAGCTGGCGCGCGAGATCGGCGCGCTCGCCGGCGTAGTCGAGCAGCGCCGCAGGCGGAAGATGTGCGAACGGAACCGCCTTCGCACCGCGGCCGCACACCTCTTCGTCGGTCAGCGGCTTGTAATCGAGGTGCGCGAGCGACGTGGCCTCGAGGAGGTGACCGCGTGTGGCATCCAGCAGATAGCTCGCGAGCATCGAGTCGAACGAGCCGCCGCACAGCGAGACGTCATGGCGGGCGAGCACGATCGTGTCGAACTTGAGGTCGTGCCCGATCTTCCGGATTGCGCTCGTTCTCGAAGAGCGGCCGCAGGCGATCGAGCGCGGTCACGGCGTCCACCTGCGTGGGCGCCGACGCGCTGGTGAGGAGATCGCCTCTCGTGTCGCTGTTCACATGCCCGATCGGAACGTACCGAGCCTCGCGGTCGCGGGTGGCAAACGCGATGCCGACAATCCGCGCGAGCATCGCCGACGGTTGGTCAGGAATCACTCGAAAAGCGAACTCGCCGGCCTGGCGCAGCTCGTCGATGAGCGCGTCGAGCTCCTGCGACCGAGGCGACGAGCGCGTAGTCCTTGTCGATGGTGTGCGCGGTCGCCGGCGGCGGCGCGTAGTCGTTGACGATTGTCCGGAAGTCGAGGTACGTGAATAACTCGTAGCACCGTTCCCGCGATCCGCCTGTGTACCTCAGCGACTCCAGATCAACGTCCAGCGGCACGTCGGTGCGGATCGTGACCAGCTCCCGGCTCCGTAACGCATCGGCACGGTGGGTGGACAGTGCCTCGCGCTGTTTCGGCTTGAGCTCGTCAAGCCGCTCGAGCATGGCATCGAGGCCGCCGAACTGCGTGACGAGATCGATGGCCCCCTTCTTCCCGATCCCCGGAACACCGGCGACGTTGTCGCTGGTGTCGCCGACGAGCGCGAGCACGTCGGTGACCTGCTCCGGGCGCACGCCGAACTTCCGGACGACGCCATCGCTGTCAAACCACGCGCCGTCCTCACGCGGGTCGTAGACGCGGACTCCCGGGCCGACCATCTGGAAGAAGTCCTTGTCGATCGAGACGATCGCCACCTCGAAGCCCTCGGCACGCGCCCGCATCGCGACCGTCCCAATCACGTCGTCCGCCTCATAACCGGCGGCAGTCAGGATCGGCACGCCCATCGCTTCGCATGCCTGGTGGACCCAGTTGATCTGTTCGGCGAGATCGTCGGGCATGGCCGCGCGGTTCGCCTTGTAGTCGGTCACCAACTGATCGCGAAACGTGGGGCCGGCCAGATCGAACGAGGCGACCATGTACTCGGGATGGTGATCGGCGATCAGCTTGCGCAGCATCGTCACGAAGAGATAGACGGCGTGCGTCGTCTTTCCTTCCTGATTCGACAGCCCGCCACCGCGCATCGCGTGATAGGCGCGGTACATCTGCGAGCTTCCATCGATCAGGAAGAGCGTGCGGCGGGCCATGTGTGAGGAAGTATCTCAGATATCATTGAGGGTCATGTCGACCGCAGGACGCGTCGCGTTGTGCGTCGTGCTCTGCTGCAGTGCGACAGCCGCCGCGTGCAGCGGTCGCGTGCTGAAGCCGCAGTACCAGTACGAGGAGGAGCTGTACCTCGATCTCGACGGCTCGGCGACGCTCAATCTCAACGCGTCGGTGCCGTCGCTGGTCGCGCTGCGCGGCGTGGACCTGCCGACCGATGCGCGCGCGCGGCTGGATCGCGAACGCGTCCGTGCGCTGTTCGCGCATCCTGATTCGAAGGTGGCGCTCAGCCTGTCGCGCCGCGACGGCCGACGGTTCGTGCACGTCAGCATCCAGGTCGATGACGTGCGCCGGCTCGCACAGATCCTGCCGTTGTCGTGGTCGACCTACGCGTTCAATCGGGACCGCGACCGGGTCGATTACCACCAGGTGGTGGGCCCGTCTGCGGGCCGGGCTGTGAGCGACGTGGGGTGGGATGGGACCGAGGTCATCGCCTTCCGGATGCACCTGCCGAGCGAAATCCTCTTCGAAAACAGCGCCACAGACGTCCGCCGCGGCAACATCGTGGAATGGGAACAACCGCTGGCGTCCCGCCTGCGGGGCGAGCCGCTCGAGCTCCGCGTGCAGATGGCGCCCGAGTCGATTCTCTACACCACGCTGCTGTTGTTTGGATCGACGATCGTGGCGGCGGCGGCGGCGTTCGCCGGCGTCCTGTGGTGGGTCGTCCGCCGTGGCCGTCAAACCGACGTCGTGGAATCGCGCAGCTGATGCGGCCCGACATTCCTCAACAGGCGGTGCTTCGCTGTGGCCGCTGCGGCCGTGTCGCGACGTGGCCGGACGCGCGGCTGCAGGTGGTGTGCGGCTGCCGCGCCCGTCTGGAGCTGGCGCCTCCGCTCGTGCGCGAGGCGACGCCCGCCGACCGGGAGCTGGCCGCGGACATTTTCCGCCGCGAGTTCGGTGGACGGCAGCTCGTCGCTGACGGCCAGCCGATTACGCTCGACGCTGCTGAGTTCCTGGTGGCGGAGACAGAGGGCGGCATTTCCGGCGCGCTGGCCTGGCGCCAGCTCGCGGACGCGCTTCACATCATCGCGCTCGCGACCGATCCGATGTGGCAGCGCGGGGGAGTCGGCAGCAATCTGCTGGCCGAGGCCGAGCTGCTCGCACGCCGGCTCTCCCTGGTGCGCGTGATGGTCACGCTGTCGAACGACAACATCCCGGCGCAGTATTTCTACCAGCGCCGGGGCTACCGCCTGATGAAGGTGATCCCTGGCGCGATCGCGGCGCAGCCGCGGAACGCAGGACTCATCGGCTTCGCGAACATTCCGATCGCCGACGAAATCCAGCTCGCGAAAGACCTTCAGTCTTAGAGCTTCTCCAGTTCCTTTCTTACTTCGTCGTCGGTCCGCAACGCGTTCTTCACCGAAAACGCCTGGAACATCGACGCGATGGAATAGGCCATCGCCCGGTCGACGTTGTTGTTGACGACGCCTTCCAGCGTCACCCGGCCGCGCTCGACCACGATGTGGATCGGCGGGTTGACCTGATTGGCGTACCTCGAAAACGCCGAGTTGCCATAGATGGCGTTGGCGATGCCCGCGCGCAGCTCATCGTCGAATTTCGACGCCGGTAAGACCTCGATCTGGTTGGTCACACTCTTGACTCCAGCGAGCTTGGCTCACGCGTTCTTCGAGGTCTTTGCGTTTGAACGGCATCGTGACCTTGCCTGTCAGCGTCACCGCACCGTCCTTGATCTGCGCATTGACCGAGTCGAAGACCGTGAAGTGCGGGTAGGTCAGCACCTGCCGCTGGACGCCGCGAAAAATCTGCAGTGACGTTTGCTGCGCCGCCGCTGACAGTGGCCAGCGCGAGAATCAGGCACGCTGAGGCAAGGAATCGTGTCCACATGACTTCCTCCTGAGGTGGAGGCCGGCGCGGTCGCGGCTATAAGAAACGGTATGACGCGCGGCCGCATTGTAGTGGAGTCCAGGTCGACCCGGACCGGCACGCCGCGGCCGACCTCCGGGGGACTTGCGCGGCAAAGGTGTTGCCAGCCCGCAGACACGGATCTCACGCAGTTTTTCAGCCGAGGCTGACGAAACGTCCCCGGCGACGGACGCGCGGTGCGGCTACTGAACGAAGACGAAGGCAGTGGCCACGCCGGCGGCGATGAGGACGATCTGGCGCAGCGAGTGCGCGTCCGTCCGCCCGCGGTGCAGCCCGGGGATGAGATCAGCCATCGCCACGTAGAGAAAGCTCGCCGCGGCAAGGGCGAGGCAATACGGCAGGAGCACCGGCACGAGTTTCACGGCCACGAGCGCAACGACGGCGCCGCCGGCACTCGCCAGTCCGGACATCACGTTGAGCAGCAGCGCACGCTGTCGGGAGTAACCGGCGTGCAGCAGGATTGCGAAGTCGCCCACTTCCTGCGGAATCTCGTGTGCCGCCACGGCGAGCGCCGTGCTGACGCCGAGCGGCACCGACGTCATGACGGCCGCGGCGATGACGGCACCATCGACGAAGTTATGGAAGGCGTCGCCGATGAGCACCGGGAAGACGCTGCCGTCATGCACTTCGCAGTCGTGAATGTGGCAGTGGCGCCAGAGGACCAGCTTCTCGAGGACGAAGAACGCGAGGATGCCTGCGAGCAGCGTCGCGAAGACCTTCGGCGCGGGCAGGGTTTCGAGCGCCTTCGGCAGGATCGCGAGCATCGAGACGCCGAGCAGCGCGCCAACGGCGTAGCTCACCAGCCACGGAATCAACCGTGCCCGGCGCGAGTCGTTGATGAGAAGAATGCCCGACGCGACGAGCAGGCCGCCCAGGCCGCCAAGCACGCTCAGCCCAAGGGCGATCAGGGGAACACGCACGTGAAACGGATGATAACTCCCAACTCCCAACCTCGAAGGATCGGCCTTCGCCGAGGCGACTGGTCGATGGACTTGACGGAGTCGGCTAGGACGCTACGTACCCCCGCCGCGCGCGCACGGTCAGCCGGCGATCGCGGACTTCCACACGGATGGCGTGCCAGCGGCCGTCCTTCTCGCCGCCGTTCGAGTAGCCGAGGGAGTACTGCTTGCTCAATTCATCGGCGATGCGGGCGGTTGCCGCGTCCAGGCCGTCGAACCCGCGCACAATCTCGGTGCGTCCGCCGGTGTCGTCGGTCATCTGGCGCAGGGCGCCGGCGTTGACGCGCTCGCCGTTCGTGTTCCGGTTGAAGATGCCGCCGGTGGTTTGCGGGAACACGGGCCGCCTCCCGCCGGGAAAGGGGAACGGAAACGGGATCGGGAACTGCACTGGCGGCGGTGTCGTCACGCGCCCGCTCGGAGCTGCGGCCGGTGCCGTCGACGCCGAGCGCGTACACCAGCACTTCGCTCTCGCGAATCAGTTGCTGCAATTCCGAGATGCTGACGTCGCTGTTCGAGTCGTTGCCGTCGGAAATGACGAGCAACGCCTTCTTGCGGTTTTCACCGGCGCTGGCCAGCGGCAGGCCGTCGGCGACGGCGTCGTACATCGCCGTGCCGCCCGACGGGTTGACACGGGCCAGTGCCCGGCTGATCAACCTGCGGTCGCGCGTCCACTGCTGCGTGACGCGCGGATTGCTGGCAAACTCCATGAAGAACAGCTCATCGTCTTTGCCGAGCAGGTCGTAAATGAATCGGTCGATGGCCGCTCGTGCGGTCGCCATCTTGTCGCTCGTCATGCTGCCGCTCACGTCGAGCAGGATGCCGAGGCTCACCGGGACGCGATCGTTGCTGAAATACGAGACTTCCTGCCGGACATCGTCGTCGTAGACGGTGAAGTCCTCCTTGCGCAGCCCCGACACGAACCGGCCACTGTCGTCGGTGACGGTCGCCGTGACGTTGACCAGCTCGACTCCGCTGCGGAAGCGAAAACCGTCCTGGGCCGACACGGACACAGCGGCCGCCGTGACGACTGAGAGCGCGGCGAGCAGTGTCTGGATTCGCATGGCCGCCCTCAATTCGAGACCTGCAGCGTCGCGCGGCGATCCACGTGCGGAACGATGCCGGCCTCGGTCCGGAAGCTGACTCGATAGCGTCCCACGTCCTTCACGTCCGGGATCGTGACCTGAAATGGCGATTCGTCGCCATGAGCAATGCCGTTGAATTCCAGCGGCGCGCGCCCGCTGGCGACGAAGCCGCCATCGCGATCGAACACGAACACGACGGCCGCGATCGACTCGGGCGCCGCGGCGCCACGGTTCCGGACGAGGCCCGTGACCGTCAGATTGTCGCCGGCGCGCACATGCCGCATCGACAGCAATTCCAGCGACTGTGTCGACTCGGTTCGCTGAGTGGCCCGCGCCTGGTCCGCGGCCGGGGCGTGGCGGTCGCCGCTCATGGCGATGAGGACAATCACCAGGACCGCCATCGCGAATCCGACGCCGACCTTCAGGAGCGGCCGCCCCTGCAGACCGGTGCGGGGCGCACGCTCGAACATCGATGTCGTCTCGCCCGACGTTCCGTCGATCGCCGCCGCGAGTGCGGCAACGCGCGCGTCCGAGCGAAGCCTGTTCGGCGCGGGCGATCCGCCAGGCGTACGTCGCGGCGGCGAGTGCAATGGCGACGGCGCTGACTGTGACAACCAGAAGAAACATGTCCGCTTACCTCAGAGTGAACTCGACGGCGACTTCAACGATCACGTCGACCGGCTCGCCGCGTCGTCGCGCCGGGCTGAACCGCCACTGCCGGACCGCCGCCACGGCGCGTTGATCCAGGCCGGCGCCGCGCCCCTGCAGGACGGTGACGTCGCCCACAGAGCCATCGCGCCTCACGACGATTTCGAGCACGACGTCACCGGTGATTCCGCGCCGCCTGGCTTCGTCGGTGTAATCGGCCTTCACTTCGCGCAGCAGTCGCGGTGGCTCGATACCGCTGCCTGGCCGGAACGGCCCGCCGCCCGTGCCGCCGCCGGATCCGTCGCCAATGCCGGAGCCAAGTCCTTCACCGTTGCCGACGCCTTGACCAGTGCCGGCCCCGCCGCCCGCTCCGGCGCCCTGGCTTTCGCCCGTGTCCCGTCCGCGCTCGATGACGCCATCGCGATCGCGGTCGCTGCCCGCTGTCGCGACGACCGGCGCGACCAGGACGCGAGAGGGGAGCGGCTCCGGTGCCTGTTCGACCGGCTTCGGTGTCGGCGCCGGCGGGGGCACCGGGCGCGGAGGTTCTTCCACGACGCGCCGCGACGCGAGCACCCGTTCCGGGGTGACATTCGGAACCTGCGTTTTCGCCCGCGCCGGACTCTTGCGTTCGACCTTTCGCGGCGGCAAGTGGGTTTTTCAATCCGCCGCCGCCGCCACCGCCGCCCGGACCGGGCGTGATGAGGAAGACCATGCGCGCCGGCTCAGGGCGGTCTTGAGCGACCGCCGCCGTCTCGGTTGGCCCCGACGTCCACCACAGAAGGGCCGCCAGCAGGGTCACGTGAATCGCTGACGACCCCAGGGTGTGAACACCGTGCCGGCGATCGGCAAATCCTGACTTCCGAACGACTCTCGCGAAAAGCGGGTCGGGCGCTGCGCTGGCGGTCAGATCAACCGTCGACGTCGCCACGCGCCGGCTCGCAGGGTCCGTCCCGCCTTCACCGCGTTGTCTGCGGTCAGGAACGTGGTTCCCGGGATTTGGCGGACCTCGCCCTCAGCGATCAGCGCCCTGACGGCGGCTACCGGAACGCCTGCCGCACGGGCCACTTCCTCGGCGGTGAAGACGTCCTGGAGACTCTGGGCCATGGGTAGGCACCAACGAGGCAAATCTCTTGCCTCATTGGACGGGGGAAAACAGGCGCAATTTGCAGGCAGAGCAGGACTTGTGGTGACGACGGGACGGATGGGCTGTCCACTAAACCGTTTTGAGCCCTTCGATGAACCGGAGGCCCTCACGGTCACCCAGCACGCGGACGGCTGCGAATCCAGCGGAACGGAGCGTTGTTATCGTGTCCCCGCCCGCTGCCATTGTCGGGCCTTGGGATCCGCCGCCGAAGAGCGCGCGCAGGCCGACCTGTGCGCCCCGCTCGATGGTCACGATGCGGCCGCCACTGCGAAGCAGCCGGCGGCACTCGTGCAGCCATCGTCCGCGCGTGCCGCGGTGTCGAGACGATCGTGTGGGACGTGTCGTGAACCACGATTGCGTCGAACGCCGCATCGTCGAAAGGCAGCGCGCCCTCCGTACACCACCCGCACGTCGACGAGCGCGCCGACGTCGGCCACCGCCCGTCGGATCCGCACTGCCGACGTCGTCGTCCGGAACGACAATCGCCGCTGTGCCGGTGAGGCCGGACTTTGCCGCAATCAGGGCCACGCAGCGAGCGTCGCCGCCGCCAATCTGCAGCACCCGCTCGCCCAGCCGCACGCCGCTCATCGTGACCGCCAGCGGCTCGCGCGCTAATCGCGTTTTGCGCAAAAACATGCGCATTTCCTCATGATATAGTGGCCGATTGTGACTCCACCACTGGACGTCGCGCCCGCACGCGGCAAGCTTGGCGTGCTGCTCGTCGGCCTTGGCGCCGTCGCCACGACGACCATCGCCGGCGTGTTCGCGATCCGGAAGGGTCTGGCGCTGCCGATCGGCTCGCTGACCCAGATGGGCACCATCCGGCTCGGCAAGCGCACCGAAGCGCGCGCGCCCGAAGATCAACGAGTTCGTTCCGCTCGCCGACTTGAACGACATCGTGTTCGGCGGCTGGGACATCTTCGAAGAGGACTGCTACGCCGCGGCCCGGACCGCCGGCGTGCTCGACCCCGCGCAGCTCGACCAGGTCCGCGGCGAGCTCGAGGCCGTCAAGCCGATGCCCGCCGTGTTCGATCAGCGCTACGTGAAGCGGCTCGACGGCCCCAACGTCAAGAAGGGCAAGAACAAGCGGGATCTCGCCGATCAGGTCGTCGCCGACATCCGCGCGTTCAAGATCGAAGCACGGCTGCGATCGGCTGGTGATGATCTGGACGGGCAGCACCGAAGTCTTCATGAAGCAGACCGCCGTGCACGCGTCGGTGGCTGCGTTCGAGAAGGCGCTCGAGCAGAGCGACGATGCGATCCCGTCGAGCATGGTCTACGCGTACGCGGCGATCCGCGAGGGGATCCCGTTCGCCAACGCCGCGCCCAACCTGACCGCCGACATCCCGGCGATGCTGGAGCTCGCGGCGCGGACGAAGTCGCCGCTCGCCGGCAACGACATGAAGACCGGGCAGACGCTGATCAAGACGATCATCGCGCCCGGCCTCAAGGCGCGGCTGATCGGCGTGCGCGGCTGGTATTCGACGAACATCCTCGGCAATCGCGACGGCGAGGTGCTCGACGATCCCGAGTCGTTCAAGACCAAGGAAGAGAGCAAGAAGTCGGCGCTCGACTACATCTTCCAGCCGCACCTCTATCCCGAGCTGTACAAGGACCTGACCCACGTCGTCCGCATCAATTACTACCCGCCGCGCGGCGACAACAAGGAGGGCTGGGACAACATCGACATCTTCGGCTGGCTCGGCTATCCGATGCAGCTGAAGATCAACTTCCTCTGCCGCGACAGCATCCTGGCGGCGCCGATCGTGCTCGACTCGGCGCTGTTTCTCGATCTGGCCAAGCGCGCCGGGATGTCGGGCATCCAGGAGTGGCTGTCGTTCTACTACAAGGCGCCGATGCACGCGCCCGAGGTCTATCCGGAGCACGATCTGTTCATTCAGCTGATGAAGCTGAAGAACACGCTGCGCTACATGCGGGGCGAAGAGCTGATCACGCATCTCGGCCGTGAATACTACGACTGAGAACAGCGTAGACACGCATGCCGGCCCTCCTCGGCGGTCTCTTCATCGGCGTGCTCTCGGCACTGCCGATCGTCAACTGCTGCTGCTGTCTCTGGATTTCCGGCGGCGGTGTGCTCGCCGCGTATCTGCAGCAGCAGAATCAGCCGGCGTCGCTGACGATGCCGCAAGGCGCGCGCGTGGGTGTGCTCGCCGGAATAGTCGGCGCGTTCGTCTGGCTGGTGACGAATGCTGGCGCTCTCGCCGGTGCAGGAGCGCCTCATCGGCGTCCTTCGGACTGCCCCCGATCTACCGCCGAACGTTCAGGAGATGCT
Source organism: uncultured Acidobacteriota bacterium (assembly GCA_963793705.1). Classification (GTDB taxonomy): domain Bacteria; phylum Acidobacteriota; class Vicinamibacteria; order Vicinamibacterales; family UBA2999; genus Gp6-AA40. Next base: position 181,553 of record CAWCBC010000004.1, read on the forward strand.
CGACGACGGCCGAGGCCGGCGGCTTTGGCGGCAGCCTATTCGCGTTCGTGCTGATGTTGTTTTGTGGCTCGATCCTCGCCACCCTCGGCGGAATGATCGGCGCCGCGTACTTCCGCAAGGATGTTCCGCCCGCGTTGGGCGGACCGATTCACCCACCGCCGCTCCCGTAGTCTCATGGCCGACAACAAACCGCTCGCGGAGATCGCCGATCTCCTTCAGGAAGACCGCACGTTCCCGCCGTCGGCGGCGTTTCGCGCACAGGCCAACGTCCGCGACGAATCCGTCTACGCGCGCGCCGATGCCGACCCCGAGCGCTTCTGGGCGGACTTCGCGTCGGAGCTCGAGTGGTCCACGCCGTGGACGCGCGTGCTCGAGTGGAAGCCGCCGCATGCGAAGTGGTTCGTCGGCGGGACGCTGAACGCGAGCGTCAACTGCGTCGACCGCCACATCCGCGGACCGCGCCGTAACAAGGCGGCCATCATCTGGGAAGGCGAGCCGGGCGATCGTCGAACGCTGACCTACTTCGATCTGTATCGCCAGGTCAGTCAGTTCGCCAACGTCCTGAAGTCGCTCGGCGTCAAGCGCGGCGATCGCGTCGCGCTCTATCTCCCGCTCATTCCCGAGCTGGCGATCGCCATGCTCGCCTGCGCACGGATCGGCGCCGTCCATTCGGTGGTCTTCGGCGGCTTCAGCTCCGAGTCGCTGCGCGATCGCATCAACGACTCGCAGTGCAACGGTGCTCGTGACCGCCGACGGCGGCTGGCGCCGCGGGCAGGTCGTGCCGCTGAAGCAGATGGCCGACGAGGCGCTGAACGGACACGCCGTCGATCACGGCACGTCGTCATCGTGCAGCGGCTGCACGGCTCGACCGGTCCCGGTCCACATGCAGGAGGGACGCGACCACTGGTACCACCGCGCTGATGCAGGATGCGCTCGTACCACTGCGAGCCCGAGCGGATGGACGCGGAGGACATGCTCTACATCCTCTACACGTCCGGCACCACCGGAAAGCCGAAGGGGATCGTGCACACGACCGGCGGATACCTCGTCGGCACGTACGCCACCACCAAGTGGGTGTTCGATCTCAAGGAGGACGACGTCTACTGGTGCACGGCGGACATCGGCTGGGTCACCGGCCACAGCTACGTCGTCTACGGGCCGCTGGCCAACGGCGCGACGGTGGTGATGTACGAAGGCGCGCCGGACTGGCCGGCCAAGGATCGCTTCTGGCAGATCGTCGAGCGCTACGGCGTCACGATCTTCTACACGGCGCCGACGGCGATTCGCGCGTTCATGCGGTGGGGGACCGACTGGCCGACGAAGCGCGACATGTCCTCGAGCCTGCGGCTGCTCGGATCGGTGGGCGAGCCGATCAACCCGGAAGCCTGGGTCTGGTACCACCGCTACATCGGCGGCGAACGCTGCCCGGTCGTCGATACGTGGTGGCAGACCGAGACCGGCGCCATCATGATCACGCCGCTGCCGGGCATCACGACGACCAAGCCCGGTTCGGCGACGCGGCCGTTTCCCGGGATCAAAGCGGAAATCAAGAACGACAAGGGCGAGACGCCTCGAGGGCGCCGGCGGCGGCCTGCTGGCGCTGACGCGCCCGTGGCCGGCGATGCTGCGCGGCATCTACGGCGATCCCGAACGCTACGTCAAGCAGTACTGGAGCCGCTGGACGCCTGACGTCTACTTCACCGGCGACGGCGCCAAGCGCGATCTCGACGGCTTCTTCTGGCTGCTCGGCCGCGTCGACGACGTGCTGAACGTGGCCGGGCATCGCATCGGCACGATGGAAGTGGAAAGCGCGCTCGTCGATCATCCGCGCGTGGCCGAGGCCGCCGTGGTCGGCCGGCCGCATGAAATCAAGGGGCAGGCGGTTGCGGCGTTCGTCACGCTCAAGGAGGGCACCGCGGGGTCCGAGACGCTCGTCGCCGAGCTCAAGGAGCACGTCGTCAAGAAGATCGGCGCCATCGCGCGGCCGGACGACATCATCTTTGCCGCCGACCTGCCGAAGACGCGATCAGGCAAGATCATGCGCGGCTGCTGCGCGACATCGCCGAGGGCAAGACGCTCGGCGACACGACGACGCTGGCGGACCCGGCGGTGGTCGCGAAGCTGAAGGAGCAGTATCAGGACGAGCACTGATGCCGCTCGCTTCCGCCTGACGGCGGAACCACAGAGCACGGACCGGAACGAAGACCCCGCACCGGCCGTAAGGCTTACCGGAGGCACGATTACCCGCGATGGCCCTGATCGAGACCCGCGACCTGTGGAAGACCTACGTGATGGGGTCCGAGGAGATCCACGCGCTGCGCGGCGTGTCGATTCAGATCGAGCGCGGCGAGTACGTCGCCATCATGGGGCCGTCGGGGTCGGGCAAGTCCACGCTGATGAATCTGATCGGCTGCCTCGACACGCCGACGAAGGGCAGCTACCTGCTGAACGACAAGCAGGTCAGCCAGATGAACGACAACGAGCTGGCGCGGATCCGCAACGAGGAAATCGGCTTCGTCTTCCAGACCTTCAACCTGCTGCCGCGGGCGTCGGCGCTGCACAACGTCGAGCTGCCGCTGGTCTACGCCGGCGTGCCGTCGAAGGACCGCCAGGCGCGCGCCAAGGCGGCGCTCGAGAAGGTCGAGCTCGTCGGACGCGCATGACGCCACCGGCCGAACGAGCTGTCCGGCGGCCAGCGCCAGCGCGTCGCGATTGCCCGCGCGCTCGTGAACAACCCGTCGATTCTGCTCGCCGACGAGCCGACCGGAAACCTCGACTCGAAGACCGGCAACGAAATCATGGCGCTGTTCGCCCGGCTGCACGAGGCCGGCAACACGATCATCCTCGTCACGCACGAAGCGGACATCGCCGCATACGCGCGCCGCGCGATTCACTTGCGGGACGGGCAGGTCGAGAAGGACGTGCAGCAGGCACGGCGGCACGCTAGCAGCCGCGCTCGTAGCCGGCTGCCACGGCTTCAACGGCTAACCACCAACGACCAACTCGCTAGACAGCCGCCCAGTGCCCAGTGGCGACCTGCCGCAGCGGGGCCGCGTGATCGAAGCTCCGCGGATCCAGCTCGATCCGGTGCCGGACCGCATCCGGATCCAGCGTCGGAATGGCGCTGAGCAGCGCGCGCGTATAGGGGTGCGTCGGCTGCGCGAAGAGCGCGCTCGTCTCGCCGATCTCCACGATCTTCCCCAGGTACATCACCGCGACGCGGCTGCAGATGTTCTCGACCAGCCGCAGGTCATGGGCGATGAACAGGTAGGTCAGCTTCAGTCGCCTCTGCAGATCGAGCAGCAGCGTGACGACCTGCGCCTGAATCGAGACGTCCAGCGCCGAGACCGCTTCGTCGGCGATGATCAGCGCCGGGTTGAGCGCCAGCGCGCGGGCGATGCCGATGCGCTGCCGCTGGCCGCCGCTGAATTCGTGCGGGTAGCGCTGCAGGTGATCGCGCTCGAGCCCGACCAGGTCGAACAGCTCCTCGACCCGGGCGCGGCGCTCGGTCCGCGACCCGAGCCCGTGAATGACCAGCGGTTCCTCGACGATCTCGCCGACGCGCATGCGCGGGTTGAGCGAGGAGTACGGGATCCTGAAAGACGATCTGCATGTCGCGGCGCGCCTGGCGCATGCGGCTCGTCGAAAACCCGAGCACGTTCTCGCCGCGAAAGAGCACCTCGCCGGACGTCGGCTCGATCAGGCGCAGGATGCAGCGGCCGGTCGTGCTCTTGCCGCTGCCCGACTCGCCGACGAGGCCGAACATCTCGCCTTCCTCGATCGCGAAGCTGACGTCGTCCACGGCCCGCACGATCGCCGGCCGGGCGAACAGGCCCTGTCTGCGGACGAAGTGCTTGACGAGGCTACGCACTTCGCAGCAGCGGCGGCATTCACGTTGCATCCCTGGAACCGCTGCCAGCAGCGATCGCGGTGTACGTCGTGCGCCGGCTGACGAAGGATCTGTCGGACGGGACCCTCTTCGACCACCTGCCCCTTGTACATGACGGCGACGCGGTCCGCCATTTCGGCGATGACGCCGAAGTCATGCGTGATGAGCAGCAGCGCGAGGTTGAACCGTTCCTTGAGCTCGCGGAGCAGGTCGAGCACCTGCGCCTGGATCGTGACGTCGAGCGCCGTCGTCGGCTCGTCGGCAATGATCAGCGGCGGACGGCAGGCGAGCGCGATCGCGATCATCACGCGCTGCCGCATGCCACCGGACAGCTGATGCGGGTAGTCGCGCACGCGGCGCGCGGGATCGGCGATCCGCACCGCGTCGAGCAGCTCGATGGCGCGCGCGTCCGCTTGTCGTGAGTCGGCCAGACCGTGCACGGTCAGCGCCTCGGCGATCTGGTCGCCGACGCGCATGACCGGATTCAGCGCCGTCATCGGCTCCTGAAAGATCAGCGAAATGCGGGCGCCGCGCACCTGGCGCATCTCGCGCTCGGAGAGGGTGAGGAGGTCCCGGCCCTCGAACATGACCCGGCCGCTGACGATGCGGCCTGGCGGCTGAACCAGGCGAAGGATGGAGAAGGCGGTGACGGACTTGCCGCTGCCGGACTCGCCGACCAGCCCCAGCGTCTCGCCAGCCGCAATCTGAAGACTGACGTGGTCCACGGCGGTGACCGTGCGTGCGGGACGCCGTCGAAGACGACGGTCAGGTCCTGGACGTCGAGCAGCGGCGCCATCAATCGGCGCCCTGGTACTCGCCGAATACCCGGCGCAGCGTGTCGGCGATCTCGCCGACGCGTGGCCCGCTGCTCGACGGCGGCGATGACTGGCGGAACGAGGTTGTCGCCGCCGCGTGCCGCCTGCGCGACGGCGTCGAGCGACTGCCGCCACGCCTGTTCGCTCCGCGACGACCGCAGCGCGCGCAATCGATCGATCTGTGCCTGTTCCATCTCGGGATCGAGGCTGAAGACCTGGACGCCGCCGGCGGCCGCTGTCGTCGGTGTACCTGATTGACGCCGACCACGACCGCGGCGCCAGCATCGATCGCCTGCTGGGCGCGATACGCGGACTCGCGAATCTCGCGCTGAATGTAGCCGGTTTCGATAGCCGTCAGTGTACCGCCTAGCGCCTCGATTCGATCGAGCAGCGCCGACGCATCGCGCTTCGATCGCGGTCGTGCGCTCCTCGATCGTGTACGAGCCACCGACCGGGTCGACGGTGTTCGCGACGCCGCTCTCGTGCAGCAGGATCTGCTGCGTGCGCAGCGCCGTGGTCGGCGCTCTCCTCGGTTGGCAGCGCGAGCGCTTCGTCCTTGCCGTTGCAGTGCAGCGACTGCGTGCCGCCAAGAACGGCCGACAGCGCCTGGAGCGCCACGCGCACGATGTTGTTGTCGGGCTGCTGCGCGGTCAGCGTGCTGCCGGCGGTCTGCGTGTGAAAGCGCAGCTGCTGCGCGCGCGGATTGGTGGCACCGAAGCGGTCGCGCATGATTCGCGCCCACAGCCGACGCGCGGCCCGGAACTTGGCGATTTCCTCGAGGAAGTCGTTGTGCGCGTTGAAGAAGAACGAGAGCCGCGGGGCAAACGCGTTCACGTCGAGGCCCGCGCCGATGCAGGCGTCGACGTAGGCGATTCCGTCTGCAAGCGTGAACGCGATCTCCTGCGTCGCCGTCGAACCAGCCTCGCGGATGTGGTAACCGCTGATCGAGATCGGATTCCACTGCGGCATCGTCCGCGCGCAGAACGCCACGATGTCGGTGACGATCCGGAGCGAGGGTCGCGGCGGATAGATATAGGTGCCGCGCGCCACATATTCCTTGAGGATGTCGTTCTGGAGCGTGCCGGACAGTCGACCGGCGTCAACGCCCTGTCGGCGTCCAGCGGCCACATACATCGCCAGGAGGATCAGCGCCGTCGCGTTGATGGTCATCGACGTGGACACGCGGTCGAGCGGGATGCTGTCGAACAGCGTGGTCATGTCGTCGAGCGAGTCGATGGCGACTCCGACGCGGCCGACCTCGCCTTGGGCCAGCGGATGGTCCGAGTCGTAGCCGATCTGCGTCGGCAGGTCGAAGGCAACGCTGAGGCCCATGACGCCACGGTCGAGCAGATATCGGTAGCGGCGATTCGACTCGGCCGCCGTTCCGAAGCCGGCGTACTGCCGCATCGTCCATGGCCGGCCCCGATACATCGTCGGCTGGACGCCGCGCGTGTAAGGAAACCGGCCCGGCAATCCGATCTCTGCCTGCCTGTTCGAGGGGTCCCTGGGGGTGTTGAAGGGTGGCGGAGCGGGGTCTTCCATCAGCTGGTGTCCGCCGAATTCTAGGCCGTTTTGTTGACACCTTTGGATCCAGCCTCTACAATTGCGAGTAGCCTCGCTTAAGGCTAACCCCCTATAAATGAAACACTTTGGCGCTCGATCCCTGTCACGCCTCCCCGGCCTGAACAGGTTCGGATCGGGAGACGCCCCCGGATCCCGGCCCGGCGGCGGGTACTAGGAGGAGCAGGAATGGATGACGTCGTGAACCGGTTCGCGAAAGAGCTGGCCGACGCGATTGCTGCCGCTGTTGCTGACAATCCTCAGGTGGAAGCGTGCCGTGCGCGGGCCCGCGAAGCCGGGTACGACATGCGCGTCACGCTCGAAGCCGTCGTCGGCTTCGTCAACCGGAACAATGGCGCGGCAGTGACCAAGATCACCACGCCGGCCCGACTCCTCCCGGCTCGGAAGGCCTTCGAGCTCACCACGAACGATCGCCGCTTTCTACGCTCGCTGCGCATCGGCGCGGACGAAGCGAAAGAGACGGTCGATAACAACTAGTTCGTAGTTGGCTAGTTAGATAGTTGGTAGTTGAAAGGGCGGCCTCGCGGCCGCCCTTTCTGTTTCTAGCGGGCTGTTCTAGCGAGCTTTGCCCTGGTCGGCGACCGCGGCGGCTCTCGCGCGGATCGCCTCGGGATCCCCGAGATACGTCTTGTTCAGCGGCCGCAGGTCGTCGTTGAGTTGATAGACGAGCGGGACGCCGGTCGGGATGTTCAGCTCGACGATCTCTTCGTCCGGCATGTTGTCCAGATACTTCACCAGTGCCCGGAGGCTGTTGCCGTGCGCCACGATGAGGACATGCTTTCCCGCCTTGATCTCGGGCGCGATCGTCGCCTCCCAGTAGGGAATGAAACGCGTCACCGTATCTTTCAACGACTCCCCTGACGGGATCTGATCCTCCGGGATCGATGTCGTATATCGGCGGTCGTGCGACGGATGCTCCGGATCGTTCCTCGGGCAGCGGTGGCGGTGGAATGTCGTAGCTTCGGCGCCAGATCTTGACCTGCGCCTCGCCATGCTTGGCGGCGGTTTCGGCCTTATTCAGACCCTGCAGGCCGCCGTAGTGCCGCTCGTTCAGGCGCCAGGATTTCTGGACCGGAATCCACATCATGTCCATTTCGTCGAGCGCAATCCACAGCGTCCGCACCGCACGCTTCAGCACCGACGTATAGGCGACGTCGAACTCGAATTTTTCAGCGGCCATCAGTCGGCCGGCTTCGCGCGCCTCGTCGCGACCTTTCTCGGTCAGGTCGACATCGTTCCACCCGGTGAACCGGTTCTCCTGGTTCCAGGTGCTCTCCCCGTGGCGCAGCAAGACAAGACGAAACATGAAACTCCTGTGGCTTCCGCAAATTCCTGTGCTTCCGCCTTTAGGCGGAAGGCTACGTCCTCGCGAGCTGCCGGATGGCGCTCCGGCCCGCGTAGCGCGCGGCCGAGCCCAGCTCCTCTTCGATCCGCAGCAGCTGGTTGTATTTCGCGATACGGTCGCTGCGGCTGGCGGATCCGGTCTTGATCTGCCCGGACGACGTGCCGACCGCGAGATCGGCGATCGTCGTGTCCTCCGTTTCACCGGAGCGGTGCGAGATCACGGTCGCGTACCCGGCCTGGCGTGCGAGTGCCATCGCATCAAGCGTTTCCGTGACGGTGCCAATCTGATTCAGCTTGACGAGCAGTGCATTGCCCACGCCTTCTGCGATCCCCTTCTTGAGTATCGCCGGGTTGGTGACGAATACATCGTCGCCGACCAGCTGGACGCGATCGCCGAGCGACCGCGTCAATGCCTTCCATCCGTCCCAGTCACTTTCGGCTAACGCCGTCCTCGATCGACACGATCGGGTATTGCCGGGTCCACTCCTCGTACAGGGCAACCATTTCGGCTGAGGAGCGCGTCGGCTCGTGGGATTTGCTGAAGACGTACGCGCCGTCGTTCCAGAATTCGCTCGAGGCCACGTCGAGCGCCAGGAAGACCTCGTCTCCGGCTTTCAGCCCGGCGGCGCGAACCGCTTCAAGGACGAGGTCGAGCGCTTCTCGATTCGATCGCAGGTTTGGCGCGAAGCCACCTTCATCGCCGACGCCCGTGGAATGGCCGGCCTTTCTCAGAATCCCGCGCAGGGCGTGAAAGATCTCGGTGCCTGCGCGCAGCGCCTCGGCAAAAGACGGCAGGCCAGCCGGCAGGACCATGAACTCCTGGAAGTCGACGCTGCTGTCGGCATGTGCGCCGCCGTTGAGGATGTTCATCATCGGCACGGGGAGCAGGTTCGCCGATCCGGCGCCGGCCAACCGCGCGATGTGCTGGTACAGCGGGATGCCGTCCGCCGCGGCGCCCGCCCGCGCCGCGGCCATCGACACGCCGAGCAGCGCGTTGGCGCCAAGCCGGCTCTTTGCGGGCGTGCCATCAAGTTCGACCAACAGGCGGTCCAGCGCACGCTGATCGAGGTTCTTGCCGCGGATGGCCTGCGCGATCTCTCCGTTGACGTGGCCGACGGCGCGCCGCACGCCCTTGCCGAGATACCTCGACTTGTCGCCATCGCGAAGCTCCAGCGCCTCGCGCTGTCCGGTCGACGCTCCCGATGGCACGGCCGCACGTCCGAACGCCCCATCCATCCAGACATCAACTTCAACTGTGGGATTGCCGCGCGAGTCCAGAATCTCTCGCGCGACCACTCGAGTGATCTGCATAGTCAGGCCGACGCCGCTCCTCCGTGATCCGCATCGGCTTCCGCGCGCAGCGCGTCGTCGCTGATTGGACCGATCAACGGTTCATCATCTGCCGTCACGACGACGACGCCACCATCCGTCACCGTGTGACGACGACGGTCTTCTTCCGGGTCGAAACCAATCAACGCGCCGCGCGGAATCAGCACGTCGCGATCGACGATCGCGCGGTGGATGCGCGCGTGGCGGCCGACGCGCACGCCCGGCATGAGGATCGACTGATCGATGTCGCAGAAGCTGTGGACCCGGACGTTCGGGCACAGAATGCTGCCGCTCACCCGGCTCCCTGAAATGATGCAGCCGTTCGAGATCATCGAATCGAGCGCCTGACCACAGCGCCGGCCCTCTTCGGCGAAGACGAATTTGGCCGGCGGGGCTTGTGGCTGATACGTCCGCAGCGGCCATTCAGGATCGTACAGGTTGAACTCCGGGTTCACCTGACACAAATCCATGCTGGCGTCGAAGTAGGCATCGAGCGTCCCGATATCCCGCCAGTATTTTGCCGACTTCTTGTTCTCGTCGTAGAACCGGTACGAGAACACCTGGCCCGTCTGAATGAGCGCCGGCAGGATGTTCCTGCCGAAGTCGTGCTCGCTGCCAGCGCGCGTCGCGTCCTCTTCCAACGCCCGCACCAGCACGTCGGCCCTGAAGATGTAGATGCCCATGGAGGCGAGGGCCACATCGCTCGCGCCAGGCGCCGTGGGCGGATGGGTCGGTTTCTCCTGAAACTCGACGACGAGCTCCGACCCGTCGACGCCGACGATCCCGAAGCGGCTGGCGTCGCTGGCCGGCACCTCGATCGTGGCGATTGTCGCGTCCGCTTTCTTTTCCAGATGGTAGCGAAGCATCTTCGCGTAATCCATCTTGTAGACATGGTCTCCGGACAGGACGATGACGTGGCTCGGCGCCTCGCGGGTCACGGAATAGAGGTTCTGATAAACCGCGTCGGCGGTTCCGAGGTACCAATGCTCGCCGACACGCTTTTGGGGGGCGAGGATCTCGATGAACTCGCCCAGCTCTTCCGACACCACGTTCCAGCCCATCCGGATGTGGCGGTTGAGGGAGAGCGACTTGTACTGGGTGCAGATGAAGATCCGGCGCAGGCCGGAGTTGATGCAGTTGCTGAGGGTGAAATCGACGATCCGGTACGGGCCGCCGAAATATACGGCTGGTTTCGCCCTGTCTTTGGTCAGCGGATAGAGGCGTTCCCCGGCACCGCCTGCGAGCAATATGACGAGGATATCGTCGAGGATCATGGTCGGCTAAGCCCAGGTGCGGGAGCGCGATCTTAGCACTCCGGCGCGTTGACTTGGCTTTTGCGCGGTGCCTATGATCGACGGATTCGGCTTATTGGATTCGATCTCGGAACCCTGCCCGCGGAAGGAAGTAGAGGCGCTCATGCACATCCGTCAGCTGCTCGGGCCGGTTCTGGCCTTGGCGCTGTGTTTCTCCGCCGGCCCGGCCCTCGCACAGCGCAGCAGCACGAATCAGAATCCCTCACCGACGCCGCGCCCCGCGCCCGATCCGGATACCGTCGCTCTCGTGCAGTTGGTGGACGCCGCAATCGTCGCCGCGCCGACCGTTCAAGTCGGCGACACGTCGAAAGGCGACATTCGCGCTCAAGTGGGAGTCCGCGCACTTCATCAAGGGTCAGAACGGCGTCTACATTCCTTTTACGATCAGCTTCGATCCCTCGTCGATACGAACGTCGGACGTCAGCCTCTATATTCGCGCTGTCGAAAAGAGTCAGTTGGCTGCCGTCGTTGCGGCGTTGGCGCCGCCGGCGCCGGCCGCGGGCAGCAAACCGCAGCAGCCACCGGCAGCGCCGAAGTACCCGTGGGACAACGTGCACTTCCTGCAGAAGCCGATGGACGGCCGGATTACTCGTGCGATCGCGCTGCCCCCCGGCGACTATGAACTGTTCGTGGCGGTGAAAGAGCGCTCGGCATCACCGACCGCCGCCCTGTCGAATCCACCCGGATCTCCGATTGCCAGAACCGGCCTGCTTCGTCATGCCGTCCTGGCTCCGGACTTCAACAAACCCGAGCTGCAAACGAGCAGCGTTATCCTGGCGACCGCCGTCGAACCGGTCAGCGGCCAGCTGACGCCTGCGGAGCAGGAAGCGAATCCGTACGTGTTTGGCCCGATGCGAGTCCTGCCGTCCCGTGATGGCCGCTTCGGGAAGAACAACGATCTTCAGCTGATTTTCTGGGTGTACGGTGCGACCGCGGCCGCAGGCGGAAAACCGGACGTGACCATCGATTTCAATTTCTATCTCAAGCAGCCGGACGGTGCTGAAAAGTACTTCAATAAGACGGCGCCGCAGGAACTCAACGCCAAATCGCTGCCGGCCGAGTTCAACATCGCGGCGGGCCATCAGCTGCCGGGCAGCCTGGTTGTGGGATTGGCGCCGTTTCCGGCGGGCGACTATCGGCTCGAAATCAAGGTGACGGACAAGCCGAGTGGTAAGGTAGTTACGCAGTCCATGACCTTTACGGTGACTGGCTAATGCGCGGCCGTCGGGGACGGCTCCGCGCTTGAAAGGCGACCGATGATCCGGTTCATCACCCGTTGGTGTGTTCTCGGGCTCGTGGTGGGTACCGCGGCGTCGCCTGCGTTTGCCCAGGTGCCGTCCCGTCCGCGCCTCCAAGCCACGCCGAGTGTCTCGTCTGTCGCTCAGGGCGAGATTCGGGGGATCGTCGAAGACGACCGGGGCCAGCCGCTTGCCGGCGCGGTCGTCTCCGCGCTGGGGGCGACGACGCTGTTCGTGACGAGCGATGCGGACGGACGGTTTGTCTTCAGTAGCCTGGCGCTTGGGCCCTATCTGGTTCGCGCGCATCTGCAGGGATACACCGCGGCGCGGGCACTCCGCGTCCAGGTCAGCGGTACCCAGCGATCCGTCCAGGTCCTGTCGCTGACGCGAACCGTGACTTTGCCTGAAGCGCCGAAAGTGCTCACCGCCGGAGTTGGCGGCGCGGTGCCGACCTCCGAACCCGCCGAGCACGATCACGACGAGCGCGCCTGGCGACTGCGCCACGCGAAGCGCAGCGTGTTGAAGGACAGCGGACACACCGTCGCGGAGCTCGACGACGATTCGCTCTTTGAGGATTCGCTGCAGCGCCTGGGACGCGCGGTGGGCAGCCCGGCGCGTCTGGCGTCGTCGCTCTTCTCGGATCTGCCCATGAACGGTCAGATCAACCTGTTGACGACAAGCGCGTTTGATCGGCCGCAGGATCTGTTCGCGCTTGATGCGGCAATGCCGCACGCCGTCGCCTACATGTCCCTCGTGGTGCCGGGCCGCGGCGGCCAATGGCTGATGCGGGGAACGATCACCCAGGGCGATCTCTCGTCCTGGATTGCGTCCGGCTCATATCGGCGTCGGCCTGACGCCACGCACGCGTACGAAGCGGGACTGTCCTACAGCGCGCAACGCTACCTTGGCGCGCAACACCGAGGCGCTCCAGGCGATGAGCGATGCGAGCCGCTTCGTGGGAGCGATGTACGCCTACGACAACTGGTCGGTGTTCCCGCGCGTTCGCGTCGGCTACGGCGCGCAGTACGCGCGGTACGACTATCTCGGCGACCCGAGCCTGTTCAGTCCACGTGCGAGCGTGACGGTCCAGCCGATGGCGCACGACCCGCTCAAGGTGCGCGCCGTTGTCTCGCATCGGGAGATCGCGCCAGGCGCCGGGGAGTTCACGCCCCCGTCTGCCGGCCTGTGGCTGCCGCCCGAGCGGACGTTTTCGCAAGTCTCGCGCGGATCGTTCCGTCCTGAGCGCCTCGACCATGTCGAAGTGGCCGCGGAACGCGAATGGTCGGGGGTTCTCGTCATCGGCGTCCGCGCGTTCCGCCAGGATGTCGACGATCAGGTCGTGACGATGTTCGGGCTTGCGCTCCCGGATTCCGCGCGCGGCATCGGCCACTATCACGTCGGGTCGGCTGGCAATTTCTCGGCGCAGGGCTGGGGTGTCAGCGTCAGCCGGGCGGTGTCGGACGGCATTCGTGCGTCCGTTGATTACACGCAGTCGACCACGCAGTGGTCGGGTAATGCCCCTGACGCGCTTGCGCTCGTCAGCGTCGCGCCGAGTGCGCTGCGGAGCAACGAACGGATTCACGACGTGACCGCGACGTTCGACAGTGTGGTGGCGCCGTCGGCGACACGGCTGTTCGTCGTCTACAAGGTGAACAGCACTTTTGGGAGGACGCGCGACACGTTCTCCGGTGCGCTCACCAACGCGCGCTTCAACGTGCAGGTGAATCAGTCGTTGCCGTTCATCAATTTTGCGCACGCGAGCTGGGAGATGCTCGCGGCGGTCAGCAACCTGTTTGGCGATGACGCCTTCGATGGATCGGTCTATGACGAGTCGCTCGTCGTCCATCCACCGAAGCGAGTACTCGGCGGTGTGACCGTCCGGTTCTAACGGTGCTGCGGCGACAGCGCGTCGCTGCGGCCTGGGTTGTTCAGCGAAGCTGGCAGATGGCAGCGATGTTCCGCCACTGCCAGCTATTTTCGGCGCGTTTTTGCGCTCCATCTGATTGGATGAACGGTTCAATCCTTTGTTGTTGACCTCGTCGACCGAACGGTGGATTCGTGCACGCCTGCCGCTGCTGGCGCTGACGGTACTGCTCTGTCTCGGTGCAGCGAACATCGCCGTCTCGCGCGACGTGGCACGAGGTCGAGGACGGCGTGCTCTGGATCGAGCAGAACGGTGACGTCGTGGCCGCCGAGATCGCGCCAGGCACGCCAGCCGCGCAGGTCGGGGTTGAAGCGCGGTGATGTCCTGCTGGCGATCGACAACACCGCCGTCCTGCAGGTCAAGGATGTCGTTGAGGCGCTGCACGGCGCCGATGGCGAGACGACGCTCCACTACACCGTCCTTCGGCTCGGCGACGAGCCAGCCGATCGATGTGCGCCTGGCCCCGATTCCCGGCGGGCCCGGCGTGCTCTATTTCGTGCTGGCGGCGGTCGGCACGTTCACGCTGCTGGTCGGCGGTGCCGTGCGGCTGCGGCGTCCACGCGATCCGGCGACGCTGCATTTCTTCTGGATCGCGGCGGCCTTCTTCGGCGTGTTCACCTTCTCGTTCAGCGGCCGTCTCGATCGTCTCGACTGGGTCTTCTACTGGGCCGACGCGATCTCCATCCTGGTGCTGCCGCCGCTCTTTCTCCACTTCACGCTGGTCTTTCCCGAGCGTCCGCGCCGCTGGTCCGGCGGTGAGTTCGGCCGTGCGGTCATCGTCGCGGCGTATCTGCCGGCAATCGTGCTCGGCATCGCGCAGGTGCTGGCCATTGGTCGCGGGCGGAATGACGCCGCGCTCCTGGATCGCGTCGTCGGCAACGTCGAACGCATCGAGCTGCTGTATCTGGCGCTGTGTTTCCTTGGCGGCCTCGCCGGTCTGTGGCGGGCCTTGTCACAGGTCACCACGGTCACCGCGCGTCGGCAGCTGCGCTGGATCGTCTGGGGCACCGCGCTCGGAACAGCGCCGTTCGCGTTCGGTTACGCGCTGCCGTACGCGTTGGGGGTTGAACCCTCTGTGCCGATGGAACTGTCCGCAATCCCCCTCAGCCTGATTCCCCTCGCCTACGCATCTGCGATCGTCCGCTATCGCCTGATGGACATCGAGGTGATCGTGAAGCGGGCGCTGGTCTACGCGGCCGCCGTCTCGGCGATCGTGCTGATTTACGCCGTGCTGCTCGAGGGCGTGCAGCGGGTGTTCGTGAGCGGCAACGGCGCGAATCAGTGGGTGATCGCCTTCTTTGCCACGCTGGTCGCCGTGCTGCTGGCGCCGCCGGTGAAGACGTTTGTGCAGAACGCGCTGGATCGGGCGTTCTATCGCGATCGCTACGATTACCGACGAGCCCTCGGCGCCTTCGCGCGCGATCTCAACAGCGATCTCGATCTGAATCGCCTGTCGGACCGCCTGATCGGACGCATCGTCGAGACGCTGCTGATCGATCGCATGGCGTTGATGCTCGAGGACGAGACGGCGCCGCAGTTCGGTTCGTTCCGCGCCTCTGGATTCGGCGATGCGCATCCGCCGGCGCTGCCGAAGCGGTCACGTATGGGTGCGCGGCTGTGCGAAGGCCACGTCGTGGCGCTCGACGATCCGATGGCCGTCGGACGATTTCCGGCGGAAGAGATCGAATTCTGGCGCGACGTGGGGCTCTACTACTTCATCCCCTGCGCCGCCAAGGACAGCACGATCGCGGTGCTGGCGCTGGGACGCCAGGAGACGGGCGAGCCGCTGAGCAGCGAGGACATGGCGCTGCTGTCCGCAGTCGCCGGGCAGATCGCCACGGCGCTCGAAAACGCCCGTCTGTACCGTCAGCTGCACACCAAGGCCGGCGAGCTCGATCGGATGCGGGCGTTCAACGAGAACATCCTCGAGTCGCTGGCCGACGGGCTGCTCGTGCTCGACCTCAGCGACACCATCGTGCGATGGAACCGCGCGCTCGAGCGTCTGTATGGGCTGCGCAGCACCGAGGCGGTCGGGCAGCGGCTGGAACAGGTGTTCGACGCGCCGTTCGTGGAGGCGCTGCGTGCGGCCCGACGCGATACGCCAGGCGGGACGACGCTGTCGCGCGTGCCGTTGCACAGTCGCGGGTCTGCTGACGATCACCTGGTGATCGTCAACGCCGCGCTGGCACCGCTGCGTGCGGCCGCCGGCGACACGACGGTCACCGTCGGCACCATCGTCATCCTCGAAGACATCACGGCCCGCGTGCGGCTGGAAGAGCAGCTGCAGATCTCCGAGAAGATGGCGTCGATCGGTCTGCTGGCGGCCGGCGTGGCCCACGAGGTCAATACGCCTCTGACCGGCATCTCGAGCTTCACGCAGATGCTGCTGGAAGGCGCGGATCCAGACGATCCACGCACGCGACTCCTCGAGAAGATCGAGCGGCAGACGTTCCGGGCGGCCAGGATCGTCAACGGGCTGCTGACACTGGCGCGGCCGGTGGCGGCCAGCGCCGGCGATCGCACTCCAGTCGATCTGAACGCCATCGTCGGCGACGTGCTCAGCCTGCTCGAGCACCAGTTCGAGCTGCACCGCGTAAAGGTGCGACGGGAGCTGTCCGACACGGCGGTGGTCATCGTCGGCATGGAGCACAAGCTGCAGCAGGTGTTCCTCAATCTCTTCCTGAACGCCAAGGATGCGATGCCGCGCGGTGGCTGGCTGACGATTGCCACGCGTCTCGAGGGCGACCGCGCCGTGGTCGAAGTCGCCGATACGGGCTCCGGGATTCCAAGCGAACACATCGCGCGCATCTACGATCCGTTCTTCACCACCAAAGCCATCGGCCAGGGCACCGGCCTCGGCTTGTCGATCACCTATGGCATCGTGCGCGAGCACGACGGCGCGATCGACTGCGACAGCACGGTTGGTCAGGGAACGCGCTTCACCGTGACGCTGCCCGCCGTGGCGCAACACCGGCCGATGACGGCCATGCAGCGCACCTGATGGCCAGCACTGCCGCGTCCACCGCCCGCCGCGCCGCGTCGATCCTCGTCGTCGACGACGAGGAGATCATGCGCGAGATCCTCGAGGCGCTGCTGACGCGCGAGGGGTATCAGGTGCGACTCGCGTCGAGCGGCGAAGCGGGGCTGGAGCTGGCGCGATCGGCGCCGTTCGACGCGGCGATCGTCGACGTGATGATGCCTGGTCTCGACGGCATCGCCACGCTGCAGGAGCTGCGCAAGCTGGACGACGACCTGCCGGTGCTGATGATTACGGCGTTCGCCTCCGTCGAGACGGCCATCGCGGCCATGAAGCTCGGCGCCTTCGACTACATCACCAAGCCGTTCAAGAACGACGAAGTGCTGGTCGTGGTCCGGAACGCGGTCGAGCGGCGTCAGCTGGTGGCGGAGAACACCGCGCTCAAGCAGACACTGCAGGCGCAGTATCGGCGGTTTGCGGGCATCATCGGCGGCAGTCCACGGATGAAGCAGGTCTTCGACCTGATCATCCAGGCGGCGCCGAGCCGTTCGACGATTCTCGTGACCGGCGAAAGCGGCACGGGCAAGGAGCTCGTGGCGCGCGCCATCCACTCCAACTCACCCCGCGCCGAGCGCGGGTTCGTCACCGTCAATTCCGGCAATCTCCCGTCCGATCTGCTCGAGTCCACGCTCTTCGGGCACGTGAAGGGTGCGTTCACCGGCGCGATCAACCCGAAGAAGGGGCTGTGCGATCTCGCCGACAAGGGCAGCATCTTCTTCGACGAGATCGGCAACATTCCGCCAGAGACCCAGGTCAAGCTCCTGCGCGTGATGCAGGAGCGGGAGTTCATGCGGCTCGGCGGCATGGACACCATCAAGGTGGACCTTCGCATCATCGCCGCCACGAACTGCGACCTGCGAGCAGATGGTGGAAGATGGACGCTTCCGCGAGGACCTCTACTACCGCCTCCACGTCATCAACATCTTTCTTCCACCGCTCCGCCAGCGGAAGGAAGACATCCCGCTGTTGACGCAGCACTTCCTGGAGAAGTACGGCGACGAGAACAACAGGCCGAACCTTGAGATCACGCCGGACGCCCTCGACGTGCTCATGGACTACGACTGGCCGGGAAACGTTCGTGAGCTGGAGAACGTGATTGAACGAGCGGTCGTGCTGAGCACCAGGCCGCGGATCGACCTTGATCTGATTCCCGACCATATCCGCGCGGCACCGCCGTTCCACATTCCGAAGTTCGCCGTGCCGCCCGAAGGGATCTCCTTCAAGGACGTGATCACGAACGTCGAGAAACGGCTGATCGAATCGACGCTCGAGGCGGCGGGCGGCGTGCAGAAACGCGCGGCGGAACTGCTGAAGATCAAGCCGACGACGCTGAACGAGATGATCAAGCGGTACGAGATCGGCACACGGCGGAAGAAGGCAAGTGCCGCGGCCGATCACGACCGCTCCACGGTCAAGGCCCGCCCGTTTCCCGCCGCGGAACTGACCCGGGAATAACCGCTACTTCGGCCTGGCTCGAGAGACGAGCCGATCGAACCGGCCGAGCACCGCGTCCCACTTGAAATTCTGCCGGACGTAGCTGCGCCCGTTTTCGCCCAGCCGGTGTCGGAGACGGCTATTGGTCATCAACAGCCGAAGCGCTTCGACGAACTCCCCGCGGTTCGTGTAATACAGGCCGGCATTGGCGCGGCGGCAGTGTTCGACCGCGGCACGGTTCCGGGCGCTGGCGAGCACCGGTGTGCCGACCGCCAGGCTCTCGAGCAGCGGTTGTGCCACCAGATCGTCGGCTGAGGGCGCGATCGTCACCTCGGCTGCTTCATACGCGAACATGCGTTCGCGCTCGGGCAGCACACCGGCCAGCCTGATGTACGGCTCGTCGGGAACCTTCATCATCTTCACGCCCATGAGCGCGAGCGTGGTGTCACCGTCGGTGGCGGCAAAGGTGTCGAAATAGTCGAGCATTTCCTCGCAGCCGTTGTTCGGCTCGACCCGCCCTCCGTACAGCGCGAACGGCCCATAGAGTCGATGGCGCCGGCGGAACGGAACGCCGCGGCCCGCGAGATACGACTCGGGCACCTCGTCTTCGTCGCCGGGCCCGGCGACCGCCTCGTCGTCGACGATGGTGTCGGCTGGATCCTGCTGGTGCCGTGGGTACGCCTGCTCGGGCGATGGGTCGATGCCGATGCCGACCAGTTCCTCGTGCTGCGGCGTGGCGCGCACGTACGAGCGAAGCAGTCGGCGCTCCGCGCCGGAGACCAGACCGACCCCGCGGACCATCGACAGAATCTCAGCGCACACGTCGAAGCGAAGCGCCGGCTGCAGCAGCAGATGCGGAAAGATGATGCTTCGCTCCGGTGCGATCGCGGCACCATTCACGGTAATCGGGTTGCACAGGGAGAAAAAGACGAGGACGTCGTACGACTTGTGCTGCCTCCGAATGAAGTCCATCAGGCCGGACGACCACGGACCTGCCCGGCGCAGCCACTCCAGTTCGTCCGCTCGCGATCGGGGGCCAGTGAGGATGCGCTGGGAGAACGAGGCGAAGCTCTGTTCGTCTCGTGACTGGCTGACGGCGAAGCGGCGTACCAGAGCGCCGCGGACGCGGTCAGTGCCTTCCGAGTACTCGTTTTTCCAGGTTCGAGGGTTGCTCGCGCAGGTCGTGAGCACGTCCACATCGTGCCGGTCGCTGACCTGTTCGGCCAGCACACGGCACGCGTGGTCGGGACCGGAGGTGATGTCGGCGCCGTAGAGCGCCGTGACGAAGGCGAACTTCACCCGGAATCTCCTAGTGCTCGCGCGTACCGGGGTCCGCAGGCGGGACCGACGTCACAGGAGCCGGCTCCTCAGCCGGAGCGGGTTCTCCCGGTGGCGCGGTCATCGGAACCGACGGTTCTGGTGGCGTTACGGATTCAGCGGCCGGTGGCGCGGTCATCAAAACCGGCTGTTCCGGCGATGGTGGCTCCGCTGGCGTGTCTGGATCTGTCGGCGGTGCTGGTCCTGCCGAGAGGTCTTCTGACACCGGCTCCGTGGCCGCCGGCATCTCCACGGTTTCCTCGTCGTCTCCCTCATCGCCGTCAGATACGTCTTCTGGCGTCTCCACGGTTGCGGCCACTGGGCGGCCGCTCGAATCCATTGCAGGCAGCGAACCTCGCCGACCGCGCCTGCGGCGACGCCTCCGTTTTGGTCCGTCCGTCGGCTGGGCCGGCGCAGCCGGGGGTGTCGTGGCGCTCTCATTCGTCGCGATTGGCGACGAGGCCGCGGGCGCTACGGGCGCCGCGGGCGCAACAGTGACGACCTCCTGCTGGCGCGGGCTGCGAGTCGGCGCTGCAGGAATGGTCTCGAGCGTGCGGACGCGGCGGTCGTTGAAGTCCACTCGTCGCGGAGAGTGCTTCGACGCGCAGGCTCAGCGACTGCATCTCGATGCTGGTTCGCGACACCTCGGTCACGAGCCGCTGCAGTATCTGGTAATGAAGGGCGTTCCATTCGGTTTGACGGCGTTCGAGCTCGAGGGCGCGGGCAGCCGCATCGCGATTGGCTCGCCCCTGAGCCTGGAGCGCCGCGACCAGCGGAGCCGGATTGAACAACAGCTTCAGCAGCGGATTGAGCAGCCGCCTGAAGAACCGCAGCAGCGCGCCGCCTTCGTAGATCGCGTCGTCTGCAATCGAGTGCTCGGCGTCGGCGCTTTTCGGCAGCGCGTCTGGCGCCGCGGCGGCGCCTTTACGCAGCTGGTCGAGCAAGCTCGGATTGATGGTGCGCGGATCGAGGATCGCCTCGAGGCGACGCGCCGCCAGTTCCTGAATCTGCTCGTTCGAGAGCTCGATGCCGGAACGCTGGGAAATGCGCGCCCGGATGTCGCGCATGATCTGCTCGACATCGGTCTGATCGCCTGACGCCCGTGCGCCCTGCTCGGGCGCCGGCGGAGGCGTGCGGCGCTCGTTACCGCGCCGGTCAGTCCCACGGCGTCCACGGTGGTAATGCGGGCGCCGGCCAGAAGGGTTGTGATCCATCGCCATCAGTATTGTCTGAAGAGGCTGTCCCCACTCGGTGCGCATGAACGAGCGAATCCGCGACTGACCGACAGTGGGATACCACATGAGGTCGTGGTAAATGTTGGAGGCCATCGGTGCCCACACCATCAGCGGCGAGTGGAGGAGCACCCGTTCGAGTGGACGCAGGAAGCCTTTGCGAATCATCTGGTCGCCCCAGATGACCAGCGACCGCCGCGTCTGGAAACCAAAATTCTCGTGCGCCACATCGTCGCCAACGAGCTCGATGTGGCGCGGGTCGCCGATCCCGAGGCCGCGCTCGTGCGCCATCCGGATGAACGGAATCGACATCGGATCGAAGCCCATGAGGCGGGCGGCGATGGCATCAATCGCCAGGGAATCCGTCGCCGCGAGAATCAGATTCTTGATCCGCGGAATCATGGTGCGTGGACCGGCGCCGTCGCCGGCAACCGTTCCATCCATGACGGTGAACACCGCCGGGTGCAGTTCACGCTGCATGTACAGCAGATCGACCAGCACCTCGTGCATGTACTTGTGAGCGTAGTGGCGCACTTCCCGCAGCAGGCCGCCGAACGAGTTCTTCACCGATCCCGTCATGACCGCGTGCCCGTGCGTCTTCATCGTCGGCAGGTGCAGGATCTGGCGTCCGGGGTAGATCGCCGGGATCTGGATGCCTTCCGGGAAGATGTCGTTGAGCTTGAGCAGCGGGCTCTTAAACCGGTAGACCTGCCAGTCGACTTCGGTGAGCGGCGTGAACGTCAGCCCGTGCCGCTGCGAGCACCGGCTCCCACCGGTTGTTGCGGCAGCCTGCGCGCGGATTCGTGACGACCGTCTTGTTTTCGATTGGAATCAGGCGCTGCCGGTCGTAACCGTCCGCGAGCATCTTCGACGCGACCCCGTCAACCTGCCACGGCTGCGATGAGCATGACGGGAAGTACTTCGTCCACGACAAGTTCAGCTTGATGAGCGTGTCGCCGTCCTGTCGGAGCGTGTCGCGATAGCCGGCGAGGTCCATGACCCGCGCGTAATCGGCGATGACCGTTTCGGGCCGGGTCCGGACGACGGCCACGCGCGCCGTTGTTGGCCGCGACGGCGTCGTTACCGGTTCCGGTGCTTCAACGGTGAGTGGCATTCAGCGTCCCAAGGGTGTGTACAGGATCACCGCAACGGCGAGGCTCCACAAGGCGACGCACGCCAGGAGCGGCCCGTCGGTCAGGAGCAAGCGATGACGGGCTCCCGCCCGCCCGTTTCTGGTGCACGAGATACAGATACCGAAAGATTCCGTAGAGCACAAACGGGATGGTCAGGCCCAGCCGTGTCGTCCCCAGACGCTGCGCCGTTTCAGGGCTGGTGGCGTACACGGCGTAGGCTACCAGCGTCGACGCGGTGACCACGGCGATCATCTGGTCCAGCAGGTAGGGGCTGTATTCGTGGAGGATCCGGCGGTGATCCATGGCGCCTTCAGCGAGCAGCGTCAGCTCGTGGCGCCGTTTGCTGAACGCAGAGGAACAGCGCCAGAAGCGTCGTGCAGACCAGCAGCCAGTGGCTGATCGGCACCGCGATCGCGACGGCCCCGGCGGCCGCGCGCAGCACGAACCCGCCGGCGATCGTCAGCGCGTCGATGATCACCAGGTGCTTCAGGACCAGCGAATACGACAGCAGGAGCGCGAAGTACGCCGCCGCCACCACGTCCGAGCAGCGGGCGGATCGCTGCGGCGGCACCGCCGGCCGCGAGGCCGAGACCGCAGGCCACGGCGATGGCGAGGGTCGGAGAAAGCTCGCCAGACGCGATCGGGCGCCCGCGTTTCAATGGATGTCGTTGATCGCCACCGCGATCGGCGACGTCGTTGAACAGGTAGACCGCTCCCGACAGCGCCGCAGAAAATCACGAACGTCGCGGTCGCGGTCGCCATTGCCGGGGCCGTCGGTCAGCTGTCCGCCGAACAGCGCGCCGGCGAAGACGATCAGGTTCTTCGTCCACTGCTCCGGACGCAGCGAGATCACGAGCAGCGCGGCGGTCGAGCGGGATTGTGACGGGGATCCGAGGACACGCGCGGAGACCCGACAGGCGACGGCGCCGAGGAAGCCATCACCACGAACGAGCCGCTACACGTTAGCCGATGAGAAGCTCCGCACCGCGTCGGCCTCGCTGTCGAAGGTCTCGAACACGGTCAGCAGCTTGGTGATGGCGAGGAGGTCGGTAATCCGCTTCGTCAGGCTGAGGAGCTTGAGGCTGCCGCCCTGGCGGCTCACGGTCGTGTAGGTTCGGACGATTTCGCCCAGGCCAGCGCTGTCGATGTAGGGGACATCCGCGAGGTTGAGCACGAGCTTCTTCCGGCCCTGCAGCACCAGGCTGTTGATCTTGTCCTTCAGGACCTCGTCGCCCTCGCCGAGCGTCAATTTGCCCTTGACGTCCAGAATGGTCACGTCGCCGGCTTGCCGTTCGTCGATCTGCATTACACCCTCGATGAAATTGGCCTAAAAGACTGAGATTCTAGCACATAGACAGGAAGGGCCAGACTCGCGTCTGGCCCTTCCCTGACGTTCGAAACGTCGGTGCGATCGATGGTGTCAGACGCCGCCGGCGCCTGCAAACTTCCGCTGCTGGAAGCACTCCTTGCAGAACACCGGACGACCCTGAGTCGGACGGAACGGAACCGTCGTGTCTTTGCCGCATGCCGAGCACGATGTTTGTGTCTCGACTCGTTCGCGCGGCGCTGGTCCCGCGCTGGCTCGGTTAGCCCGCTTGGCCTTGCATGTCTTGCACCGCTTCGGCTCGTTCTTGAACTGCTTGTCGGCGAAGAACAGCTGCTCGCCAGCCGTCCATATGAACTCCGACGCGCAGTCCACACACCGTAAGACCTTGTCCTGGAACTCCATCGGTCGCCACCTCGTGAGCTCGTCGATCCCCGCCGCCGTGCTTACTCCGTTTCTCTCCGGAGTTTCTTGCGGTTACGCTTCCGCGCCAGCGCCTGCTTGGCCCGACGCTTGTCGCCCGGTTTCAGATAGAAAGAGTGCTTCTTGATGTCCTTGATGATGTCTTCCTGCTGAACCTTACGTTTGAAGCGTCGGAGCGCGCTTTCGATCGACTCGCCCTCCTGAATCTTCACTTCAGCCACGCCTGTAACACCCCCTCACCGGCCTAGTTGGGTCCCTGCCAGAAACGCTCGAAAAGTGGCGAATATGCTAGGCTAGCACAGGCAGGCGCGGATTCTAGGGCGCAACATGCCGCCACGTCAACGAAATAGTCGGGATCGGTGGCGGTGGCCTGCACACTTCGCCCGCTCCCACAGAACTGCCTGCCCGCCATACAGTTAGCCCGCCAATGAAGGTCCTGATCCTCGGCTCCGGCGCGCGCGAGCATGCGATGGCGTGGACGCTGGCGCGCGAACGCGACGTTTCTGAGGTCCTCTGCGCGCCCGGAAACCCCGGTATTTCCGAGGTCGCTCAATGCATTCCGGGCGATCTGACGAAGCCGCCGCACCTGCTCGCACTCGCTGACGCGCACCGCGTCGACCTCACCGTCGTTGGTCCGGAACTGCCGTTGAGCCTCGGCGTTGTCGACGTTTTCGCCGCGGCGGGACGCGCGATCGTCGGCCCGTCCCGTGCCGCCGCCGCGCTCGAATCGAGCAAGTCATTCGCGAAGGAGTTCATGGAGCGCCACCGGGTGCCGACCGCTCGATTTCGAGTGTGTGATTCAGCCGCGGACGCTTTGACGTTTGCCGGCTCTGGCGAGTTCGGATTCCCGCTGGTGGTGAAGGCCGATGGCCTCGCAGCTGGCAAGGGTGTGGTGATTGCCGACGATCGCGCAGCAGCAGAGCACGCCGTGCGCGACGTCATGGTCGACCGGAGCTTTGGCAGCGCCGGCGATCGGATCGTGTTCGAGGAATTCCTCGTCGGCGAAGAAGCCTCGTATTTCGTGCTCGCCGACGGCAGCTCCTTCGTTTCGCTCTCCTCAGCTCAGGATCACAAGCGCATCTTCGATGACGACCGTGGTCCGAACACCGGCGGCATGGGCGCGTTCTCGCCAAGTCCCCTGATGTCACCCGAGGTCGAACAGCGCGTGCTGGACGACGTGGTGCGGCCAGTGCTCGCCGGCATGGAGGCCGAAGGCCATCCATACCGCGGCTTCCTGTACGTGGGCTTGATGCTGACGGCGGACGGCCCGAAGGTGATCGAGTTCAATGTGCGCTTCGGTGATCCGGAAGCGCAGGTCGTGCTGCCGATGCTCGATGAGGATCTGTCATGGCTGCTTGCTGCCGCCGCAACCGGTGCGCTGCCGTCGCGACCTGCACGATTCCGCGACCAGCCGCACGTCGGCGTGGTGCTCGCGTCGCGCGGCTATCCGGAGAGCTCCGAAAACGATCAGCCGATTCTCGGGCTCAATGACGCAGCCGCTGTGCCGGGCGCGATGGTGTTTCACGCGGGCACGGCCAGACGCGGGGGCCGGATCGTGACCGCCGGGGGCCGGGTCCTCACCGTCGTCGGCCGCGGTCGCACACATCGAGAGGCGATCGACACCGCGTACCAGGCCGCCGCGCATATCCGGTTCGACGGGATGCAGATGCGACGCGACATTGGCAGGAAGGCGCTGGCCGCGCTGGGCCAGTGAAATACGCGGTCGTCACGTTCGGCTGCCGGGTCAATCAGGCAGACTCGCTGGCGATCGAAGGCGAATTCCTGGCGCGGGGCGGTGTTGCGGTCTCGCCGGAGGAGGCCGAGGTTGTCGTCGTCAACACGTGCTCCGTCACCGCGACAGCGGATCAGGGGGCGCGCCAGACCATCCGACGCGTAGCCCGCGCCAATCCGTCCGCACGACTCGTCGTGACCGGTTGCTACGCAAGCCGGGCCCCCGAGGAGCTCGCAAGCCTCCCCAACGTCGCACACGTCGTTCCGAACACCCGCAAGGAGACGCTGTTCGAGGTGCTCGGGGAACGAGCCCTGTCGACCTCGGAGCGCTTCGACGGCGGTGACGGGCCGTGCGGGGCCGCCGTCGCGCCGGGAGTGGCAGGTCGAACGGCGTTCACACTGCGCGTGCAGACCGGATGCGACGAGCGCTGCAGCTACTGCATCATCCCGACAACCCGGGGCCGAGGCCGGTCGAAGCCCCTTGACGACGTGCTGCAGGACGTCCGTCGCGCTGTCGCCGCCGGTTACAAGGAGATCGCGATCACGCGGCGTGCACCTGGGTTCCTACGGGCGGGACCTTCCCGAACGCGTGTCGCTCGCCGCGCTGTTGCAACGGCTGGCGGAATGGCCGGCTGACGTGCTGTTTCGCGTGAGCTCGCTCGAGCCGATGGACTGCACCACGGACGTCGTGTCGCTGGCGGCCTCTTCGCCACGAATCGCGCCGCACTTCCATCTGCCGTTGCAGCATGGTGCCGATTCCATGCTCCGCGCCATGCGCCGGCCATACACCGCGACCCACTACTCAGCGCTCGTTGATCGCATCGCCCGGCTGATGCCGCATGCGTCGATCGGCTCCGATCTCATCGTTGGGTTTCCTGGAGAAACGGACGCGCAGTTCGAAGAGAGCGTCGCGGTGCTGCGCGATTTGCCGCTGTCGCATCTGCACGTGTTTCCGTATTCCGATCGACCAGGAACAGACGCGAGCGCCCTTCATTCGAAAGTCGACGGGCTGGTCATACGCGAACGCGCCAGACGCGTCCGTGAGATTGGCGCAGAGATGGCCCGTCGGTTCCGATCAGCCCAGCGCGGCACCACGCGTCGGGCGCTGGTGGTCGACGATGGGTGGTCGGCGGTGACGGATAATTACGTGAAGGTGCGGCTGGAGCAGCGGGCTGAGCGCAATACCTGGATGACGTGACCTTATCTCAATAGCAGCGCCATCTGCTGCGCGGCCGTTCTCTTCGTGCCACCTTCGACAATCAGCTGTCCGCATGCGGCGCGGATATCCTGCCCGCGGCTCTTTCTGACCGACACGGTGATGTGGCGATCCGCCAGGATCTGAGCGAAGCGATCGACACGCGCGTCTGACGGCCGGTCGTACGGAATGCCCGGCGCCGGATTCAGCGGGATCAGGTTCACCTTCGCTTTGATCCCCGACAGGAGTCTGACCAGCCGACGGGCATCGTCAGGTGTGTCGTTGACGCCATCGAGCATCACGTATTCGAAGGTGATTCGGCTGCGCTTCTTCAGGGGAAACGCCGGCACGCGTCGAGGATGTCCGCGAGCGGATACTTCTTGTTCGGCGGCACGAGTGCCGTCCGTTGCTCATCCGTCGTTGCGTGCAGCGACACCGCGAGGTTCGGCATCAGCGGCTCGCGTGCAAGCCGTTCAAGCCCAGGTACGATCCCCACCGTCGACAGCGTGACACGACGCGGCGAGACAGCCAGTCCGTGTTCCGAGTGAAGGATGCGGAGCGCCTTCATCGTGTTGTCGTAGTTGTGGAGGGGTTCGCCCATTCCCATCAGCACGATGTTGAACGGTAAATCGAGCAGACCGGTCGCGGCGGCGAGGACGCGCACTTGTCCGGCAATCTCCCCCGCTGTCAGATTGCGCACGAGCCCCATTTTTCCCGTCAGACAGAACCCGCAGGACATGGCGCATCCCACCTGCGTCGAGATGCAGAACGTCATTGACGGCGTGTCGGGGATGAACACCGATTCGATGCGCCGATGGTCCGCGAGCTCGAGCACGAACTTGCGGGTGCCATCGACGGAGCGCTCGTCGGTAACGATTCGTGGCGTGGAGACCACGAACTCCTCGCGGAACTGCGTGCGCAGCGTCCGGGCGAGGTCGGTCATCAGCTCGAAATCGACGGTGCCTCGGCGGTAAATCCAGCGGTAAAGCTGCCGGGCGTGGAAGCGCTCAGTCCCTCGGGCTTCGAGAGCCTTTTCGAGCTCGCCGAGTTCCAGTTCGGCCATATCCGGGCATTGGGAGGTCATCGTTATCTCTCGCATTTTCTAGGAGATGCGAGCAGCAGATTGTACTACGCGAGGTCTTATCGGCCGTCTGCCCGCAGGTGTTTTCGATTGCGGCTGCCAACGCGCGCGTGATATCATCCGCATGTTCTTCTAATTCCCTGTCTGTCAACAGTTTGCGGCCATTGTTGGCCGTCGGTTGACGGGCGCGGCCAGGCGACCATCGTTCCCAGATTCGACCGAACGTGACTGAGTCAGCGATCGTCCGAGACGTGCTGCCGAATGGGCTCCGCCTTCTCACGGAGCGGATGCCGCACGTGCGCTCAGTGAGCATCGGCGTATGGCTCGCGCGCGGGTCGAGACACGAGCCTCAGGAACAAGGCGGAATCGCTCACTTTGTCGAGCACATGCTCTTCAAGGGCTCTGCGACGCGATCGGCCGAGGACATTGCCCAGGCCATCGACTCCATAGGCGGCCAGATGGACGCATTTACCGCCAAGGAGTACGCCAGCTACTACATCAAGGTCCTCGACGAACACCTGCCATTTGCCCTCGACGTCCTGGCGGACATCGTCATGAACCCGCGGTTCAGTCCGGAAGATATCGAGCGCGAAAAGAAGGTGGTCCTCGAAGAGATCAAGATGGTCGAGGATACGCCCGACGACCTGGTCCACGAACTGTTCACCGAGAGTTTCTGGGCTGACCATCCGCTGGGCCGGCCGATTCTCGGCACCAAGGAGACCGTCGAATCGCTGAACATGGAGGGGCTGCGTCGTTACTTCCGTGGCACGTATACCGCACCGAACCTGATCGTCGCAGCGGTCGGGAATGTGGACCATGCGCACGTCCGCGATCTCGTCGCACGAACGTTCGAGGCGCTTCCGACGGATTCAACGCCGATCACCGAAACTCCCCCGCGCGTCGTTCCCTCCACGATCATTCGCAACAAGGAGCTGGAGCAGAGCCACGTGTGCCTTGGCACCGCCGGGTACCGTCAGGATCACGAGGACCGGTACTCCAGCTACGTCATGAACACGATCCTCGGCGGCTCGATGAGCTCGAGGTTGTTTCAGAACGTGCGCGAGAAGCGGGGCCTGGCGTATGCGGTCTTCAGCGGCCTGAGCGCGTATCGGGATACCGGGTCGATGACGATTTATGCCGGGTGCGCCAACGACGCGGTGGGCGAACTGATCGACGTCGTGATCACCGAGCTGCGCCGGATGAAAGACGAGCCGCTTGGGAACGCGGAGCTGCGGCGGGCGAAGGACCATCTCAAGGGCAGCCTGATGCTGAATCTCGAGAGTACGTCGAGCCGGATGTCGCACGTCGCGCGCCAGGAGATCTATTTCGATCGGCAGTTCGGCCTCGACGAGACGCTCGAGGGAGTCGAGCGCGTGACGCCGGATGACATTCAGCGTGTGGCGCGCCATCTGTTTGGATCCGATGCGCTGGCGGCAACGGTGCTCGGCGCGGTCAACGGTCTTCAGATTTCGAGGGAGCGACTGTGGCTCGGTTGATGCGCGGTCGATGATTGAGCGATATACCCACCCTGAGATAGGTCGCATCTGGAGCGACCAGCATAAATACGAAACGTGGCTGCAGGTCGAAATCGCAGCCGCCGACGCGATGGCGCGCGCCGGAATCATACCCGCCGATGCCGCGCGCGACATCCGCGACCGCGGCGACTTCGATATCGCCCGAATCGACGAAATCGAGCGGACCACTCAGCACGACGTCATCGCCTTCACCACCTCAGTAGCGGAGCACGTCGGCCCGTCAGCGCGCTGGCTGCATTTCGGCCTCACGTCATCCGACGTGATCGACACCGCTCAGGCGCTGCAGATGCGCGATGCGTGCGACCTCATTCTGAAGAATCTCGACGGGTTGCGGCAGGCTGTTCGGTCCAGGGCCGACGAGCACCGGCGGACGCCGATGATTGGGCGGACGCACGGCGTGCACGCGGAGCCGATGACCTTCGGGCTCAAGCTCGCGCAATTGGTACGCGGAGCTGTCGCGTGACGTCGAGCGAGTCCGGCGGGCCGCGTACGACGATCTCGGCCGGCAAGATTTCCGGTGCCGTTGGCACGTTCGCGCACCTTCCACCGACCGTCGAAGCCGATGTCTGTCGGTCACTGGGGTTGGAGCCTGCCCCGGTGTCGTCGCAGGTGATCCAGCGCGATCGGCACGCCGAACTGTTGTCGGCGCTGGCCCTGACTGGATCCTCTCTCGAGAAGTTCGCGCTGGAGATTCGGGGACTGCAGAAAACCGAAATCGGCGAGGTCGAGGAACCCTTTGCCAAGGGGCAGAAGGGTTCGTCGGCGATGCCGCACAAGCGGAATCCGATCGGCTGTGAGCAGATCGTCGGGCTGGCGCGGCTGCTGCGGGCGAACGCCGGCGCGGCTTTTGAAAACAACGCCCTCTGGCACGAACGCGACATCTCGCATTCATCGGTCGAGCGAGTCATCCTGCCCGATAGCTTCATCGCCCTCGATCACATGCTTCGGCGGTTCACTCGAATCGTCACTGGCATGGTCGTGTATCCGGAGCGGATGCGGGCCAACCTCGAACTGTCTCGCGGCGTCGTGTTTTCCGGCACGGTGCTGCTCGAGCTGGCGCGGTGCGGCGTGTCTCGAGAGCAGGCCTACGAATGGGTACAGCGCAACGCGATGCGCGCGTTTCACGAGCAGCGGCAGTTCAAGGAACTGCTCCTCGCAGACGCCGACGTGACGAAGGTGCTGCCCCCCCAGGACATCGAACGTGCGTTCGACCTCAATGAGCAGTTGAAGCACGTCGACCTCATCTTCGACCGGGTCTTCGTTCAACAGGAGGTTCACGCCTGATGCGTGCGCGCGTCTACGTCACACTCAAGCAGTCGGTCTTCGATCCGCAGGGCACGACCGTCGCCGAGGCCCTGCACACGCTCGGCTATGCGAGCGTGAAAGACGTTCGGCAGGGCAAGTACTTCGAGCTCGACATCGATGCTGCGAGTGCCGAGGAAGCACGGCGAGTGGCCACAGAGGCAGCCGACAAGCTGCTGGCGAATCCCGTCATTGAGGGCTACCGCATCGAGGTGGACGCGCCCGCCCGTGCGGAGATGGCCCGATGAAGTTCGCGGTCGTCGTCTTCCCGGGGTCCAATTGCGATCATGACGCTCACTATGCGGCCGAGCACGTGCTCGGACAGCAGGCGGAGCTGATCTGGCACAAGGACACCAGCCTGCGCGGCGCCGACGTCGTCGTGCTGCCGGGCGGGTTTGCGCACGGTGATTACCTGCGGACCGGGGCGATCGCGCGGTTCTCGCCGATCATGCAGGAGGTGAAGCGATTTGCCGACGCCGGCGGGCCGGTGCTCGGTATCTGCAACGGATTCCAGGTGCTGCTGGAAGCAGGCATGCTCCCCGGCGCCATGCTCAGGAACGCGAGCCTCCACTTCCACTGCGAGCACGTGTACGTGAAGGTCGAGCAGACCGACACCCCATTCACCGTTGCCTGCTCGACCGAGCGTCCGCTGAGGATCCCGATCGCTCACGGCGAGGGGAATTACTACGCGGAGCCGGACGTCGTTGCCCGTCTCGAGAAAAACCGTCAGGTTGTGTTTCGGTACGTCGACGCCTCCGGCCAGCGACACGCTGCCGCCAACCCGAACGGGTCGCTGAACAACATCGCAGGCATCTGCAACGACCGCCGAAACGTCGTCGGCCTGATGCCGCATCCTGAGCGGGCCTGCGAGCTCGCGGTTGGCAGCGCCGACGGGCTGGCGCTGTTTGAATCGGCGGTCAAAGCCGTCTCTGAAAGAGCGTTCGCAACCTCGCGATGACCATTACCAACGAGCTCATCGCCCAGCATGGTCTCACCTCCGACGAGTACCAGCGCCTCGTCGAGACACTGGGGCGCGAGCCGACGCTCACCGAGCTCGGCATCTTTTCCGTGATGTGGTCCGAGCACTGCAGCTACAAGAGCTCGCGGGTACACCTGAAAACGTTGCCGACGTCTGGCAAGCGCGTGTTGCAGGGGCCCGGCGAGAACGCAGGCGCCGTGGACATTGGCGACGGCCTCGCGGCGGTTTTCAAGATCGAGTCACATAACCACCCGTCGTTCATCGAGCCGTATCAGGGTGCCGCGACAGGCGTCGGCGGGATCATCCGCGACATCTTCACGATGGGGGCGCGGCCAATCGCGCTCCTCAACTCCCTCAGATTCGGATCGCTCGAGGACCCGCTGGTTCGCCGAACCATGGCTGGTGTCGTCGCCGGAATCGCGGGATACGGAAACAGCATCGGGATTCCGACGGTTGGCGGCGAGATCGGATTCGACGAGAGCTATACCGGCAATCCGCTCGTCAACGTGTTCTGCCTCGGCACCGCGAAGGCGGACGAGATCGTCAAGGCCATCGCGTCTGGTGCCGGTAATCCTGTGTATTACGTCGGCGCCAAGACCGGGCGCGACGGCATCCACGGCGCGACGATGGCGTCGGCAGAATTCGACGACAAGTCCGCTGAGAAACGGCCCGCAGTGCAGGTCGGCGATCCGTTCATGGAGAAGCTGCTGCTCGAGGCGTGCCTCGAAGTGATGCAGACCGACGCCCTCGTCGGGATCCAGGACATGGGTGCGGCCGGATTGACCTCGTCGTCGTGCGAGATGGGCTCGCGCGGCGGCGCCGGCGTCGAAATCGATGTCTCGCTCGTCCCGCAGCGCGAGACGGGCATGACGCCGTACGAGATCATGCTCTCCGAATCGCAGGAGCGGATGCTGCTGGTCGCCAAGCGGGGGCGCGAAGCGGAGGTCGAACGGATTTTCGAGAAGTGGGATCTCCACGCCGTCCGCATCGGCGAGGTCACCACCGATGGACGGCTTCGGGTCCGCAACAAAGGCGAGGTCGTCGCCGACATTCCGAACAAGGCCCTGACAGACGATGCCCCGCGTTACACGCGGCCGGTGAGCGAGCCGTCGTACCTCAAAGAGGCGCAGCGGCTGGATCTCGGCGCGATCGGACAGCCGGCCTCGCCTCGTGATGCGTTCAGAAGGCTGCTCGCGTCGCCAGGCATTGCCACCAAGCGGTGGGTCTACCGGCAGTACCGACCACATGGTCCGCACCAACACGCTCGTCCTGCCGGGCATGGGCGCGGGAGTCGTCCGCATCAAGGGCACCCGCCGTGCGCTCGCCCTCTCAGTCGATTGCAATGGCCGCTTCGTCTACCTCGACCCGTTCCTGGGCGCGCAGCACGCGGTCGCAGAGGCCGCGCGCAATGTTGCCTGCGCCGGGGCGCTGCCGATCGGGGCGACCAACTGCCTCAACTTCGGCAACCCCGAAAAGCCGGAAGTGATGTGGCAGTTCGTCCGCGCAGTCGAGGGAATGGGCGCCGCGTGCCGGGCACTCGATGTGCCGATAACCGGGGGTAACGTCAGCCTCTACAACGAGACTGACGGCCGGGCGGTCCTGCCAACGCCGGTCATCGGTGTTGTCGGCGTGATCGAGGATGCAGATCGCGTTGCCAGGCGGACGTTCCAGGCGGCCGGTGACGTCGTGGTGCTGCTCGGCGAGAGTCGCGGGGAGCTCGGCGGCAGCGAGTACTTGAAGATCGCTCACGGACTGATCCGTGGCGTTCCACCTGCGCTGGATCTGACGCGTGAAGCCGCACTGCAGCGACTGCTGGTCGATGGAATCTCGGCCGGCGTCATTCGTTCGGCTCACGACTGCGCGGAAGGTGGATTCGCGATCACGCTGGCCGAGTGCTGCTTCGATACCGGATTCGGCGTCGTCCGCCGAGATTGCGGGGGTTGCAGCCAGCGACGCCGTCCTTTGCCGATATCGCGGCGTTGTTCGGCGAATCGGCGTCGCGCGTTGTCGTGTCGGTCGCCGCGAGCGCCGCGTCGGATCTTCTGGCCCGGGCCGCGGCGGTCGGCGTTCCGGCGACCCGAATCGGCACCGTGGGTGGCAATCGAATCCGGATCAACGTCGACGGTCGCACCGTTCTGGACGAGTCGCTCATCGAGTCCGAAGGGATATGGTCGAGCGCGCTGGAGCAGTACTTTGAACGGGCCCGCGCTATTGCATGAAGCCGTACACTAGTAACTCTCCTTTCCGAGGTCCTGAGGGCGCCGACTGATGGTGGATAAGTTCAAGGACGAGTGTGGAGTTTTCGGGATTTACGGCCACCCTGAGGCTTCAAAGCTCACCTACCTCGGGCTGTACGCGCTTCAGCACCGCGGCCAGGAAAGCGCCGGGATTGCCGCAGCCGACGGCACGCAGATCCGCGTGTCGAAGGCGATGGGATACGTCAACGATGCGTTCGACGACGACACGATAGCCGGGCTGCCGGGAGCGCTGGCGACCGGGCACGTCCGTTATTCAACCGCGGGCGAAAGCCGGCTGGCCAATGCCCAGCCGATCGTCGTCGACAGCGCTCACGGCCAGCTTGCCGTGGCGCATAACGGCAACCTGGTCAACGCCGGAGAGGTTCGCGACGCGCTCGTCCGCGACGGCGCCATCTTCCAGACCAACAGCGATACCGAAGTCATCGTCCACCTGTTTGCGCGGGCGAAGGCGGACGGTGCCGAAGCCGCCATCATCGAAGCACTGTCGCAGGCTCGCGGTGCGTTCTCGCTGGTGATGATGACGAAAGACCGCCTGATCGCCGCCCGCGATCCGCATGGATTCAGGCCGCTCGCGATCGGCCGGCTCGGCGACGCCTGGGTGATCTGCTCCGAGACGTGCGCGATGGATCTGATCGGGGCCACCTATCTGCGCGACGTCGAGCCCGGCGAGGTCGTCATCGTTGGTCCGTACGGGCTGAGGTCCGTCAAGCCGTATCCGCCTGCGCGGCAGTCGCAACAATGCATCTTCGAGCACGTGTACTTCTCGCGCCCGGACAGCTACGTGTTCGGCGAAAGCGTCAACGAAGTTCGCACGGAGTTCGGCCGGCGGCTGGCGCGTGAGTCCGCTGTGCCGGCGGATGTCGTAGTGCCCATTCCCGACTCGGGAGTGTGCGCGGCGGTCGGGTATGCCGAGGCGTCGGGCCTGCCAATGAGGATGGGCCTGATTCGCAACCACTACGTCGGTCGCACGTTCATTCAGCCGCAGCAGTCCATTCGGCATTTCGGCGTCCGGGTGAAGCTGAACCCGGTGCGCAGCATCCTCGACGGCAAGCGGGTCGTCCTGGTCGATGACTCGATCGTTCGCGGCACCACCAGTCGGAAGATCGTTCGCATGGTGCGCAGCGCCGGCGCCAAAGAAGTGCACATGCGGATCAGCTGCCCGCCGACGGTGTCGCCCTGTTTCTACGGTGTGGACACGCCGCGAAAGTCCGAGTTGATTGCGGCGACGCATACGCTCGAGGAGATCCGCAAATATGTGGATGCCGACAGCGTGGCGTACCTGAGCCTCGACGGCTTGACCGGCGCCGTGAAAGGCGGCCAGTCAAGCTACTGCACGTCGTGTTACACGGGGGTCTACCCTGTAGCGTTCCCGCGCGATGAGGCCAAGTACCTGCAGCTTGCGCTCAAGCTCAATCCCGAGCCGACGACGGCTGTCGAACCGGACCATGCCGTTTTCTCGTTCGAGAAAGATCCCGTCGTCAGCTAATCCGACCGGAGGCGTCTGCGTGCCCCGCCTGCTGATTGCTGCGTTACTCGCATCCGTGCTGCCGTGGGCCGCTGCGGGCGCCCAGACCCCCGCTGCGGACCTGCAGGCAAGCATTGGCAGGCTGTCGTCGCTCGACTATCCAACGCGAATGAATGCCGCGCAGGACGATTCGCCGTCTGCCTTCGGCTGAGGCCGTGCCGGCGCTCGTCGAAGCCGTCCGGAAGCATCGCGATGAGTTCGTCAGGTACCGCGCGTTCATCGTGCTCTCGTCCTTCAACGATCCAGGCACCGGCGATCTGGTGCGCGGTCTGCTTCGGGACGCGAACGACCGGCTCCGCGAGGTGGCCTACAAATGGCTGGAAGCGCACCCGGATCCCGCCGTGGCTCCCACGCTCCTGAGTTCGTTGCAGTCAGAGGAGGCGGAGTTTGTCCGTCCGGCCGTTGTGTCGGCGCTCGCCGCACTTGGCGATGACGCCGCGCGTGCAACGCGCACTGCTCGGGGAAATCGGACGAGGGTTGGATTTCTTTCGCGGCGCGGTCATCGACGCACTTGGGCGACGACGTGCAGCGTATGCCCTTGACGGCGTGGCGGCCGTGGCGAAGCTGCAGGGCCCGCTTCAGGATGACGCGGTGCTTGCACTCGGGCGGATCGGCGGTGCGCGCGCGCTCGCGGTTCTGACCTCGGTCGCGGCTGAATCGCCGGCGCCTGGTCTTGCCCTGACGATTCGGGCGGCACAGTGCATGGCCGGCGAGCAGTGCGACGCCACCATCAAAACGATCGTCGAATCGGTCACGACGCCGTCGGTGGCGGCAGCGGTGCTGCGGGCCGGGTTGTCGGGTCTGACGGCCATCGCTGCCAGTGGCAACCAGGCCGCAATGGCTGCCCTGGTCAACCTTGGCGGGCGGGGCGGAGTCGTGCGAGACCAGGCGGCGATCGGTCTCGGGACCGTTGCCGTGACGGGTCCCGACTTCATGATTGCGTGGCTCGACCGTGCGTCGCAGCAGTCGCGCGATGCCGCCATCGCACTGTTGAAGGACGGGTTCGACGACCTCGAAGAAGATTTCGGCGAGGAACAGTTCTTCGCGGCGGCGCGTGCCGCCTACTGGAAGGCGGCGGATGGCTCGGACACCCGTTCGCTGGCTTCTCTGCTCATCCAACGACTCGAGTTCTAAGGACGCGTGGATTACAAGGCCTCCGGCGTCGACATCGATGCGGGCAACGAAACCGTCCGGCGGATTCGGTCGCTGGCCCGTTCGACGTTCACGGCCGGCGTCCTCTCGGACATCGGCTCGTTCGGCGGTCTGTTCCGCATCGAGCCGGGACGCTATCGCGAGCCCGTTCTCGTCGCGAGCGCGGATGGAGTCGGCACCAAACTGAAGGTCGCGTTCATGGCCGGCGCGCCACGACACCGTCGGCGTCGATCTGGTGAACCACTGCGTCAACGACATCCTCGTCCAGGGCGCCGAGCCGCTGTTCTTTCTCGATTACCTGGCGACCGGACGGCTGGCGCCGGACGTGGCGGAATCGATTGTCGGCGGGATGGCGCAAGCCTGCCGCGACAACAGCTGTGCGCTGCTCGGCGGTGAGACCGCGGAGATGCCCGGGTTCTACCAGGACGGCGAATACGATCTGGCCGGGTTCATCGTCGGCGTGGTCGATCGCGCGCGATTGATCAACGGACGAGCCATCGCGGTTGGCGACGTCCTGGTCGGGTTACCGTCGTCAGGGTTGCACACGAACGGCTACTCGCTGGCCCGCCGGATCGTGTTCGACACGCTGAAGCTCGGCATCGACAGCTACGTGCCCGAGCTGGGGCGGACCGTCGGCGACGCGCTGCTCGAGCCGCATCGCTCGTACCTGCCGGTTGTGCAGCCGCTGCTCGACGCGACGCGAATCAAGGGGATGGCGCACATCACCGGCGGCGGAATTACCGACAACCTTCCGCGCATTCTGCCGCACGGGACGGCGGCGGTCATCGATGCCTCGTCATGGACGGTCCCGCCGCTCTTCCGCTGGCTGCGGCAGGCCGGTGACGTGCCGATCGACGACATGATGCGGACGTTCAACATGGGCATCGGGCTCATCCTTGCCGTCGCCCGCGATCAGGCTGAGCCGCTGATCAGCGAGCTGGCGGCGCGCGGCGGACGCGACGCCCGCGTCATCGGCGAGGTCGTGCCGGGCGAACCTCCGGCCGTTACCTATTCAAACCTGTCGTGAATCGCCGTCTCGGTGTGCTGATTTCCGGCCGCGGCACGAATCTGCAGTCGCTGATCGACGCGATTCGAGGCGGTCGATTGAACGCCACGATTGCCGTGGTGATCTCGAACGTCGCGGACGCAGGCGGTCTCGAACGTGCCCGTGCTGCTGGAATCGAGGCGATCGTGCTCGAGTCATCGCGGATGGGCATCCCGCGACGAATACGATCGCGCGCTTGCCCGCGAGCTGCGGGCGCGCGACGTCGGCCTCGTCTGCCTCGCCGGCTTCATGCGGATCGTTGGCGGTCCGCTGATCGACGCCTACCCCAACGCGATTCTCAACATCCATCCGGCGCTGCTGCCGTCATTTCCAGGCGTCGATGCGCAGCAGCAGGCGGTCGATCACGGCGTCAAGATCAGCGGAGTGACCGTCCATTTCGTGACGCGCGACCTGGACGCCGGGCCGATCGTGCTGCAACGCGCCGTGCCGGTCCTGGATGACGACACGGGAGAGACGCTTGCGGCGCGCATTCTGGAACAGGAGCACCTCGCGTATCCCGAGGCGGTCGGCAGCGTGCTCGATGGAGGCTGGACGGTGGACGGCAGGCGCTTTGTGCGCTTATGAGGGATGCTGCTGGCCGGCGCTGCGGAGCGTGACCAGCGCGACTTCCGGGGGACAGTTGATTCTCACCGGCACGTAAACCGTCCCGATTCCCCGACTGACGAAGATCGACGTGTTGGCCTGCCGGCCGAGTCCCTGGAGAATCGGAAAACGCGCCTTTGCAAGCGCACCGACGCCGGGCAGAACGACCTGACCGCCGTGGGTATGTCCCGAGAGCACCGCGGGGACGTTCAACTCCGCTGCTTCCGTGAGACGCCGCGGGTCGTGCGCGAGCAGCAAGACAGTGCCGCGCGGGTTCTTCAACACGCTGCTCGACCTCTGACCTGCGCCGCGTCCAGAATCGAATTCCCGCCAGCTCCAGCGCTTCGCCGCGCAGCTCCACGCGCGTGCGCCGATCTTTCAGAACCGTGAATCCGCGTCGCTCCAGTTCCGCCGGCATGTACTTGTCGTCATCATGGTTGCCGAGGATGGCGAAAACGCCCTGCGGTGCGTGCAGCGGCGCGAGCAGTTCCGCGACAGGGCCCACGAATGACCGGTCCTGGAAAGTCACGTAGTCGCCGCCCAGGACGATCAGGTCAGGTTTCAGCGACAGCGCCAGATCCACGGCGGCCCGCACGTCATCCGCGCCACCAGGGCGCTGTGGTGGATGTCGGTCAGCAGCGCGATGCGAACGCCGGTCAGTGCGGGCGGGAGGCCGGAGACGGGGAGCGTGGCCTCGGTCGCACCCAGG
>CAWCBC010000004.1:225000-227329 GCA_963793705.1 uncultured Acidobacteriota bacterium
CGAGGTGATCTACCCTTGGCCAGGATGAAGTACGGGTAACACCGTATGGAGGTCCGAACCAGTGTTGGTTGAAAACAGCTTGGATGAGCTGAGGGTAGGGGTGAAAGGCTAATCAAACTTCGTGATTGCCCGTTCTCCTCGAAATGCCTTTAGGGGCAGCCTCGGGAGGTCGGCGTTGGTGGTAGAGAACTGAATGGACTAAGGGGCTTACCAGCTTACTGAATCCAATCAAACTGCGAATGCCAACGACACGTATCCCGGGAGTGAGACGGTGGGGGCTAAGCTTCATCGTCGAAAGGAAAACAGTCCAGACTACCGGCTAAGGTCCCTAAGTGTGTGCTAAGTGGTAAAGGATCTGGAGACGCTTAGACAACCAGGAGGTTGGCTTAGAAGCAGCCATCCTTTAAAGAAAGCGTAATAGCTCACTGGTCAAGCGGCTCTGGGCCGACAATATAACGGGGCTCAAGCACACCACCGAAGCCGTAGAATGCATCGCCCTGCGGGGTGATGTTTTGGTAGAGGAGCGTTCTCTTCAGCCGTGAAGCCAGATCGAAAGAACTGGTGGAGCGTAGAGAAGTGACCCTGCCGGCATAAGTAGCGATAAGGAAAGTGAGAATCTTTCCCGCCGTAAGCCTAAGGTTTCC
Organism: uncultured Acidobacteriota bacterium; assembly: GCA_963793705.1. GTDB lineage: Bacteria > Acidobacteriota > Vicinamibacteria > Vicinamibacterales > UBA2999 > Gp6-AA40. Next base: position 225,645 of record CAWCBC010000004.1, read on the forward strand.
TGAGGTAGGTTCGTCCGCTCAGGGTTAGTCGGGAGCTAACGCGAGGCCGAAAGGCGTAGCGGATGCACATCCGGTTAATAATCCGGAACTACCTATTCCACGTTATTACGATGGGGGGACGCAGGAGGCTAACCAGGCCCACGATTGGTCGTGTGGGTTGAGGCTCGTAGGGAGATCTGCCAGGTAAATCCGGTGGGTCGTTAATCCTGAGGGGCCGAAGCGAGAGCCGCAAGGCTCATAAAGCTGGTGACGCCACGCTGCCGAGAAAAGCCTCTAAGGAGTGGAGTGGGTACCCGTACCGCAAACCGACACAGGTAGGCGAGGAGAAAATCCTCAGGCGCAAGTGTGATCCCCCGTTTAGGAACTCGGCAAATTGGCCCCGTAACTTCGGAAGAAGGGGTGCTCCGTTAGTGTGATCCGGCTTGCCCGGTGAGCATGAGGGAGTTGCAATAAAGAGGCTCAGGCGACTGTTTACTAAAAACACAGGGCTCTGCGAAGTCGAACACGACGTATAGGGTCTGACGCCTGCCCGGTGCCGGAAGGTTAAAGAGAGAGGTTAGCCGCAAGGCGAAGCTTTGAACTGAAGCCCCGGTAAACGGCGGCCGTAACTATAACGGTCCTAAGGTAGCGAAATTCCTTGTCGGGTAAGTTCCGACCTGCACGAATGGCGTAACGATCTGAGCGCTGTCTCAACGGGGGGCACTGCGAATTTGTGGTACCGGTGAAGACGCCGGTTGCCCGTCACAAGACGAAAAGACCCCGTGCACCTTTACTACATCCTAGTAGTGAATGCTGGCGCAGTATGCGCAGGATAGGTGGGAGGCTTTGAACCCGGGATCTCGGTCTCGGGGGAGCCAACGGTGAGATACCACCCTTACTGCTCCGGCGTTCTAACCTCGTTCTGTTATCCAGATCAGGGACACTGCTAGGTGGGTAGTTTGACTGGGGCGGTCGCCTCCTAAAGAGTAACGGAGGCGCGCGAAGGTTCGCTCAGGCTGTTTGGAAATCAGCCATAGAGTGCAAAGGCATAAGCGAGCTTGACTGCGAGTCCTACAAGACGAGCAGGTGGGAAACCAGGCCTTAGTGATCCGGTGGTTCCGCGTGGAAGGGCCATCGCTCAACGGATAAAAGGTACGCCGGGGATAACAGGCTGATCCTAGCCAAGAGTTCACATCGACGCTAGGGTTTGGCACCTCGATGTCGGCTCATCGCATCCTGGAGCTGTAGCAGGTTCCAAGGGTTCGGCTGTTCGCCGATTAAAGTGGTACGTGAGCTGGGTTTAGAACGTCGCGAGACAGTTCGGTCTCTATCTGTGATGGGCGCAGGAGATTTGAGTGGGGCTGACCTTAGTACGAGAGGACCGGGTTGGACGGACCTCTAGTGTATCGGTTGTCACGCCAGTGGCAGCGCCGAGTAGCTACGTCCGGAAGGGAGAAACGCTGAATGCATCTAAGCGTGAAACCCTCCACGAGATGAGATCTCCCGAGTCGCAAGACTCCTAAAGGCTCCTGGTAGACTACCAGGTTGATAGGCCAGATGTGGAAGCGCGGTGACGCGTTAAGCTGACTGGTACTAATGAGCCGTGAGGCTTGACCATTATTTATCTCTCAAGCGCGTAACCGCGTTTGAGACTTCTCTGCTCACGCGTGTGGGACGAGAATCGAACTACCGTTTGCAGGGTATTC
>CAWCBC010000005.1:0-49131 GCA_963793705.1 uncultured Acidobacteriota bacterium
GCGTGGGTCGTTCTTTGAAATAGTTCGGGACGATCGATGGCGTGATGAGGCGTGGCTGCTAGCTGCGTTCCACGTCGTCGGACCCCGGACAACAAGATCATTGGTGATGAGTGATTGCTGATTAGTGATGTGGGGTATCGCCAGTCACAGATCGCAAATCGCAAGTCATCAATGAACAAGTTTCCCGGTGGTCATAGGGGCAGGGTCACACCCGTTCCCATTCCGAACACGGAAGTTAAGCCTGCCACCGCCGATGGTACTGCATGCGCAGGTGTGTGGGAGAGTAGGTCACTGCCGGGATTGTTCTTCAGCCCGCTTCTTTGAAGCGGGCTTTTTATTGTACGACTTCCGAGCTGGTCAGCGGCGATCTCTGCATCTGCGGACCACGGCATCTCGCAGCCATCGATCAAGGGGCTTACCGTGCCAGATGCGGAAACCGACTGGGACGGCGAGCCGCGACCGTCCGGGGGCCGGAGTCGACGTCGGAGCTGACGAGCAGGTTGTCCCGTGGAGGGTCACACCCGTCCCATTCCGACCACTGGAGTCAGCCTGACGCCGGCGGGAGTGCTGGCTGCGCAAGTGGTGTGGGAGACCAGATCGAGCGAAGGTCACTGCCGGAATTAGTTTGGAGCCTTGCGGCGTTTCGCAACGGGTCTTGTTGGGTTCCCTGGCGCTGACGGCCTCTATCTCCAAAGTCCCCTCGTGACGCCCTCAGCGCGACAGATGGTCTCCAGCAGGGAGAGTTTTTGGGTGTCTGGTCGCTCGTGGACTTAGTCGAAGTTTAGTGTAGTCAATACTTTACACGTAAATTGAACGCATTTGACCGTATGGCCCAGCTGTTGCTCATGGAAGCTTCACGAAACAGCATCTAATGCGGAGGAGCAAAATGCGAAAGCTGGCAGTTGGATTGGCTTTGGCGGTCGTCGTGTCGGCATCACCGGCTGCGGCGGCAACGATTTTCATGAACTTTGATACCGATATCAACGGCAACCCCATTCCCAATGGGACGTTGATCAACACGGCGTATCCGTATGCCGACATTGAGTTCGGCGCGGACGACACCATTCTTCTGGGCGGCGGCGGCGTCATGAGCCAGCCGAACTTTGCGACTGGCAGTGGCTCAAACTTCAACTCTCCGCTGGACCTGGACATCGTCTTCCCGAATCTTGCGAACACGATCTCGGCCTTTAACGTGACGAACTCTTCATACACCCTCTCCGTGTATGACAGCCTCAACAATCTCCTCGGCACCTCGTCGTGTTCTACGTTCCCGTGCCAGACCACACTGACGTTTGCCAACCAGATCTCGCGCGCACAGTTCACGACGTCGGGCCAGTACGGCATTGACGACCTGTCGGTCGATTACAACGCAGTGCCCGAGCCGATGTCGCTCCTTCTTCTCGGTTCCGGACTTACCGCCGTGGCTGCTCGCCGCCGCATTAACAAGCGGCGATAGGCTGCACGCGGGATGGCTCCGGCCGACCGGCGCGGCCCGCGTTGCTCCTTCTGACGTCCCCGTAACGCTCGAAGGCCCGCTTCCTGACGAAGCGGGCCTTTTCGTTTTTCAGACGGCGTTGCTGACTGCTCGCGCGGAAGAGACCTCGAGGCATGCCGGATTTCGTGTCCCTTGTCGACTTGCCGATGAAGGCTGGGCCGCTATCGAGGAAGGCAGCCAACGGTCAGCCGAGTAAGGGAGATTTACAGGGCAACATAACGGGCAACTTGCGCATGCCCCCGGAACCGGGCTCTCTTTTGCGCTCGCGCCCGGCACATGGTTTGTCGCCTCAGCTTTCTGTCCCTGATTACGAAGGAATCCTGGTGATGGTCGTGCATGTCGCAGGTCGGTGGACGCCAGGTGTCATCGCGATATCGGTGTTCGCACTCTTTCTCTCGGGTCGCTCTACTGCCGCCCGGCCGGCGCGACCGGCATCGGTGTGCCGTCACCATCGGGCGTTGTCATCAACGTCGCCACCGAACAGGAACTTCAGACGGCGATGCGTCGGATCGCGTCGAACGTCACGATCGTGCTCGCTCTGAGAACGTATCGCCTGACCCGGTCGCTCTATTTCAAAGGCGCTCTCAAAAGACATAGGCATCCGCGGCGCCACTGGCAACCTGGACGACGTCGTCTGATCGGACTGGGCATGCCCTGAGTGACTACGGCGACGTTCCCTACGGGATCTGGACGGGCGACGGTGTTGATGGCATCACTCGCGAACCTCATCGTTCGCGATTTCTGTTTTCCATCCGATCATCTTCACCGGCACGCGGGCCAGCAGTTCATCAAGTCCAATCGGATGCCGGCTGGAATCGGGCGGAAGACGGCATCCTCGAATACTCGCGAGTTCACCACGACGGCTCGCGACGACTACCCGACGGTGATAGACAATCACGGCGGATCCAACTAGACGATCCGCCACAATCTCTTTCGCAACCTAATGGGCGCCCCAGGGCAGCTGATCGGTCCAGCCGTCCTCCTGTCGTCGTTGCCGCGACGCCATCGCGATGGTCCAAACCACGTGAGTCGGTGTCAATTGTTAGTACAGACGCACTGCTCATATGTCCCTATACTTCAGGTCACGTCCCGTCGAAAGGTGAAGCTATGCTTCGTCGCGCCGCTGTTCTGGCGGTGGTGCTTGCCACGTGCGCCTTTGCCACCGAGGCGCAAACCCCTCCTTCTCTGATCGTTCAACGCGCCGGCCCTGACGGCGAGCTCGCCGATCTCAATCAGGCCAACGAGATACGCGTCGTCTTTTCGGAACCGATGGTCACGCTGGGGCGGATTCCGCAGCCAGTCACGGCTCCGTTCATCCGGATTGAGCCGGCGATTCGCGGGGCGTTCCGATGGTCGGGCACGACCATTCTGATCTTCACACCCGATCAGCGGCAGCCGCTGCCCTTCGCCACGACCTACCAGGTCACGGTCGACACCACGGCCCGCGCCGTGAGCGGTCGTCAGCTCGCGGCTCCATATACATTCCGCTTCACCACGCCCACGGTGAAGCTGCTCACGGTCGATCATCAGCGCGTGCAGGGCCGCGCCGATCGGCCGGCGCTGTTTTTCCTTCGCTTCAATCAGCCCGTGCAGCCGGCCACCGTGCTCTCTCACATCAGCGCGCGTCTGCAGCCGCACGACTGGCAGCGCCCGACGCTCAATCCTGCGGCTGAAAAGCTGCTCGCGCAGCAGGACCCAGCCGGCCTTCAGCAGTTCCGCGCGAAGGTGGCAGCCGTTGAGGCCGTTACCAAAGCAAGCTCGCCGGTGACATTCCGGCTTGCCACCGAATGGGAGACGAAGGCGTATCCCCCGTCTCCTGACCTGGTGGTTCTCGAGTCCGTTACGGCGCTCCAGCCGGAGAGCTGGGTCCGTATCGCGGTGGACGCGACAGTGCCCTCGATGCAGGGGCCGGCCACTCCGGGGCGCGAACAGGCCGAGCCGGAGCCGCTCGAGCCGGCGCTCTTCGTGTTCGGGCCGGCATGCGCAAGTCAGTGCGATCCGTCGGGCTACAACGCATTCTCGCTCAGGGTCGCTGTCGCGCCGGCACGCATGCGCACTCGCTACCTCGATCACGGACGTGACGGGAGGCAAGTCGGTACCCGTGGCTCCGATCGCAACCCCAGCGCGCAACGAAGCGTTCGACGAGCCCGGCGAGGACTTCACCCTCGAAGAGCTGCGCTACGCTACGCAGCCGCCGATGACGACCTTCGCGGTGCGTGTTGCCGCGTCGCTGGAGTCGGAGGACGGCCAGCGTCTCGGGTATCCGTGGCTCGGGCTCATCGAAAACTGGCACGAGCGCGCGTTCACCAGTTTCGGCGACGGCCATGGCGTATGGGAGCAATCGGGCGGCAATCAGTTGCCGTTCTTCGTCAGGAATTTCCAGGACTCCGGCAGTGGGTCACGGAAATCACACCGGAAAACCTGATGTCCACGATTCTTCAGCTCACGCCGCGTTTCCGCGAAGCGCCGCCCGGAGTGGGCCGACCGAGGACGCTGTCTCTCGTGCCCGACCGGATTCAGTCGGTCGGGATGGATATTGCGCCTGCTCTCAATGGCCGATCGACAGGCCTGGTCTGGGCCGCCATTGAAAGCGGCACTCCGATTCCACAGTCGCGCCGTGCTGGTTTTAGCAACGACGATCGTCGTCGGGCGACGATCGTCCAGGTCACGAACCTCGGAGTAACGGTCAAGGACAGTCCGGTCAACACGCTGATGATCACAACGCCTGCGGATGGCGCGACATACCTGATCGATCCCACCTTGCGGATGGAGTTCCAGACGCTACCGCTCCGCGCCGTTGGGGCCGCCGGGCAGGTCGAATGGAGCATCAATGGGCGGCGCGTGGGGCGCGCCCCCGCCGACGGCAGCGAGACGTGGCCGCTCGAGCGCGGGAAACATCTCGTATTGGCCCGCGACGCGCACGGACGCGTAGCCGAGGCGTCGATCGTGGTGAGATGAGGCTAGGCGGTGGCCGCGACGTCAACCGGTACAAACGAAAGGGCCGCCCGAAGGCGGCTCCTTTTTGAGGAGAGGGTCGTTGAAATTCGGTTGTCTTACTGGACGCGTGCTTTCTGCGCTCGACGCCGCCGCGCTGCGATCAAGCCACTGATGCCGCTTCCGAGGAGGAACATCGACGCCGGTTCGGGAACCGCGCTAATACCGTTCGCCTGAAGCGTGTACGGGTTCGGAGGGCCTCCGGCACCGCTCGCGAAGTTCGTTACTGCTACCGTGTAGAGGCCAGTGGTCGGAGCGACAAAATTCGATAGCGGATCGCCGAACGGGCCCGGGTGCGGTTGCTCGTCGTCACCGAAGGCAATGAACCCCGGATCGCCAGCGTCGAAGTTGGCGCCAAACTCGTTTGTATCGGCAAACGTTCCGGCGAAAATCCAGAACGACATGTCGTAGTGGTCAGCTCGCCGATCGCCGTCGACTACGATGTTGGCCCCCGCCTCGGCATAGAACTGCCAGTAATCGGCTCCAACAGGGTTGTCGTAGTTTGAGGGGGTCTGCCCGTTGACACCATTGACGGGGACGCCGTTCGTCAGCGTGCCAAAGTAAGCGATGGGCGCCGCCTCGGCCCGAGCGGCCAATACGACGACAAACCCAATCAACATCACAACTCGAAAGCTAGACTTCATTACCCCTCCTCGGGAGTTTCTATGGTGCCGCCCGCGGGCCGCTAATCATTCCGTAGGATCTTTAGGGCCACAACCGTGCCAGCCTTGCGAGATGTCGCGCGAATTGCCTATAAGTAACTGTAAATAAGGAACATACGAGCCTCTGACGCGGGCAACGAACATCCAGATCCTCCAGGCAATTCTTCGTTGGGGGCGACCTTCGTCGAGATTTCCAGGGCCCCTCCGCAGTTTAGGGTCAAGCAGCCCGGCTTCCGGGACTCCTGTCATTTCGTGATAAACGCGAGACGTGCCCGAACTTCCGGACATCCTGCTGTATCTCCACGCCCTTACCCCGCGCATCGTCGGTCACCGGGTCGAAAAGGTCCGACTGGCGTCGCCGTTTCTCCTGCGATCCATCGATCCGCCGCTGTCGTCGGTCGAAGGTAAGACGGTCGTCGCGCTGCATCGACTTGGCAAGCGCATCGTCTTCGAGCTGGAAGGCGAGCTGTTTCTCGTCCTGCACCTGATGATCGCCGGACGCCTGCGGTGGAAAGATGCGGGAGCGCGCATTCCCGGGCAAGGTCGGATTGCTCGCGATCGACTTCGCGCATGCCACGCTGGTGCTGACGGAAGCCGGCACGAAGCGGCAGGCGTCGCTGCATGTCGTCAGCGGCCGGGAGGCACTGCGGCAACACGATCCCGGCGGCATCGACGTCCTCGAAGTCGACCTCGCGGCTTTTTCGCGTGCGCTCACGCAGGACAACCACACGCTCAAACGCGCGTTGACCGACCCGCACTTATTCAGCGGGATTGGCAATGCCTACTCGGATGAGATTCTCCACGCCGCACGTCTCTCACCATTCAAACAGACGGGATCGCTCTCGGACGACGAATTGCGCCGGTTGTATGACGCGACGCGGACAACGCTGACGCGATGGATCGCGCGTCTGCGTGAAGAGGCAGGCGACGAGTTCCCGGAGAAAGTAACGGCGTTCCGTGACGGCATGGCGGTGCACGGCCGGTACGGCCAGCCGTGCCCTGACTGCGGCGGTCCGGTTCAGCGGATTGTCTACGCCGCCAATGAAGCCAACTACTGTCCGCACTGCCAGACCGGCGGCCGGCTGCTGGCCGATCGAGCGCTGTCACGCCTGCTGCGCGAGGACTGGCCGCGGACGCTCGACGAGCTCGAGCGTCGGCGAAAAGGCTGACGGCCCACAATGACCTGGTGTCATAGAATCGTTCGCAGTCCATGACCACTCAGGCGCAAATCGACACGCATGCGCGCTATGTCGAGCTCGATACCCAACGAACGATCCGGCACCGCAACAAGCTGTACTACCGGTTCAACCATTGGCCGCTCTGGATATTTGTCTTCTTCATCGCGCCAGGGCCGCTGACGTTCGATCTGGTTGAACGCGGTGTCGACAACCGCGTGCTCCTCTGGCTTGGCGTCGTGCTCACCGGCGACGGCGATCGCCGGCCTGCGCGGCCGGCTTCCGGGCTGCGAGCCGGCACCGTACATCATCCGGTTCACCGAGGATCGACCGAACCCGCTCTACCGCCGTGTCTGCTACACGACGGCGTGGGGCGAGGTGGTGGCCTTTGCCGTGTTGAACATCGCCGGACTCGCCTACGCCGCTCTGACCGGTGAATGGCACCTGAAGCAGATGTATGAGGTGGCGTATTTTCCGATTGCCGGCACCTTCTGGATATTGGGCGCGGCTGGCTTGCTGCCGCGCGTGAAACGCTCCACGAAGGGTGAAGGACACGAGCGCCGGTACTTCTACGGATCGGTCTGGGCGGTCACCATCGCGCAGCCAGTGTTATGGCTGATGTGGAAAGTGCTGCCACAGAACACGATCGCCGACGTCGCCAAGCTGGTCGTCTTCATCGGCATCCTGGCGTTCGTCGGCAATCTCGCCCGCCTTGGCCTGCTCCCGCGCACGCGGCCCATCGTGCCGGGCGAGCTCGCGGTGTCGGACTGACGCGATGCACCCATGCGTCTTCAGATGACCGCGCCGATCGACGGATTCAAGTCCGCCACGCTGAAGCACCTGCGCGAGCGATGGTGGACCTCCGACTTCACCGAGTTCCTCGCCGAAACGCTCAGGCCGCGGCCCGGCAATCGCATTCTCGATGTCGGCTGCGGCGAGGGCCTGGCGGAAGTGAGCCTTGGACGCCTGCACATTTCTCAGATACGGCAAGTCGGAATCGATCATGTCGTGTCGAAGGTGATCGCCGCGCTTCGCGAAACGAGATCGCACAACCAGCGAGTCGGATTTGCGGCGGCAGACGCCCGTCATCTGCCGTTTCGCGACGGCGTGTTCGATTCGCTGTATTGCATCGCCGTGCTTCAGCACATCGTCGATGCCAACGTGGCGGTCGCGGAGTTCGCGCGAGCCACGGCTCCGGAACGGCCGGATTGTGGCCGTGGAGCCGGACAACGCCGCGCGCTATCTGTTCAGTTCGGCGCCAGCGGGGGTGCAGGCGTTCGATCTGGCGAAGCAGTTCTTCGCGGCGGCCGCGGAGGCGAAAGGCGAGCGCACCGACGATCGGATCGGTCCGAAGCTGCCGGCGCTGTTCGCGGCGCATGGGATTCAACCCATCGACGTCCGCTTGTTTCCGGTGTCGCACACGAGGCTGGCTCCTCCCTCAGCGGACGAATGGAAAGAGCGCCGCGGCGCCGTGCAGAGCGTGCTCGACCAGGTCACGCGCAAGGACGTCCGCGAGCTCGGACGGGAACTGCTGCTGGCGCTCTCGACCTACGAGGCAGCAGCAGCCGCCGCCCCGGCGTTCGTCGAAATCCAGCACACGATGCTCTTCGCTGCCGTGGGACAAAAGACGTGACTGTAATCGTGACTTCAGATTCCGTATGGAAGGCTTCGAAGGCTGGGACGACTACGCCCCGTTCTATGACTGGGAGAATGCGCAGACGCTGGGCCGGCGCGATGTGCCGTTCTGGCGGAATCTTGCCCTGAACGCCGGCGGGCCCGTCCTCGAGCTCGGTTGCGGCACCGGCCGCGTCTCGCTTCCCCTGGCCCGGGCTGGTGTCCCGCTCATTGGCGTCGATCGCTCGCCGGCGATGCTGGCCCTGGCGCGGCGGCGCGTCGCTCGGGGCCGCCTGCACCGCCACCTTCGGCTCGTTCAGGCGGACATCCGGCACTTACCATTCCCTTCAGCCGCCTGCCCCGAGCATCGTCGAGGGGCGGCCGCGCGCCAACGGCGGTCGCGGGGCAGCTTCGCGATGGTGATGGCGCCGTACGGCATCCTGCAGTCGCTGCTGCACGAGCGCGATCTCGCGTGCGCCCTGGCGGAGATCCATCGCGTGCTGCGGCCAGGCGGCACATTCGGGCTCGAGCTGGTGGCGGACCTGCCATCGTGGGAGGAGTACCGGAAGCGCGTCAGCCTGAGCGGATGGCGCGGCCGCCGCGGCGGCACCCATCTCACGCTGGTCGAGACCGTCCGCCAGGATCGCGCCCGTCGTCGCACGATCTTCGATCAGGAATTCATCGAACGCCGGGGCCGGAAGACGCGCGTGCACCGGTTCTCGCTCGCCTTCCGCACGTTGTCCGTGCCGCAGATGACGCGCCGCCTCGAGCACGCGGGCTTTGAGACTGCCGCGCTCCTCGGCGACTACCGCGGCGGCCAGTGGGACGCGCGCGCCGACGTCTGGATCATTCTGGCGAGAAAGCCCGTGGTAAAATGACCGGTCTTTTCACGCATTTCCGGGGGTTTTTCTCATGTCAGGCCATTCCAAGTGGCACACCATCAAGCATAAGAAGGGTGCTGCCGACGCCAAGCGCGGCAAGATTTTCACCCGTCTCATCAAGGAACTGACCGTCGCGGCACGGGCCGGCGGCGGCGATCCTGATATGAACCCTCGCCTTCGCACCATCATCGCGGAAGCGAAGGCCAACAACATGCCGCGCGAGAACATCGAGCGCGCCATCCGTAGAGGCACCGGCGAAGAGCCGGGCGTCTCGTACGAAGAGATCCTGTACGAGGGCTATGGTCCGGGCGGCGTGGCGTTGCTGGTGCAAACCCTCACCGACAACAAGAACCGGACGGTCGGCGAGATCCGCTTCATATTCTCGCAAGTACGCCGGCAACCTCGCCGCGGAAAACAGCGTGGCGTGGATGTTCCACCGCAAGGGGCAGCTGGTTGTCGAGAAAGCCAAGATCGACGAGGAAGCGCTCCTCAATGCCGCGCTGGAGGCCGGCGCCGACGACATGAATGACGATGGCAGCGTGTGGGAAATCATCTGCCCGCCCGACAGCTTCGAGAAGGTGCGCGACGCGGTGAAGGCCCTCGGCATTGAACCGGCGAGCGCGGAAGTCGCCATGGTTCCGCAGAACTACGTCAAGCTGCAGGGCAAGGAAGCGCAGCAGATGCTCAGGCTGTTCGAGGCGCTCGACGATCACGACGACGTCCAGCACGTCTGGGCGAACTTCGACATCGAGGAAAAGGAGATCGAGGCCTCGCTCGCGTGAGAATTTTCGGCATCGACCCCGGCTCGGAGCGCACCGGCTACGGCTGCGTCGAGACCGACGGACGACGCCACCAGCTGATCGCCTGCGGAGCGATCTCCGCCGCCGCGAGCGATTCGTTTCCTCATCGTCTCGCCCGTATCCATCGGCGAGCTCGCGGACCTGCTCGCAGCCCATCGGCCTGAGTGCGTGGCGGTCGAGAGTGTCTTTCATGCGGTGAATGCCCGCAGCGCCATCAAGCTGGGGCATGCGCGCGGCGTCGCCATCCTGGCCGCCGTCGAGGCCGGGTGCGAGGTCGTCGAATACACGCCGGCCGAAATCAAGCGTGCGGTCGTCGGCTATGGCCGCGCGGAAAAACACCAGGTGCAGCAGATGATCAAGCTGCTGCTGGGTCTGGCGAAGGCCGCCCACGCCGCACGACGCCGCCGACGCGCTGGCCGTGGCGATCTGCCATCTGCACTCGCGTCCGCCCGCGGTCTCAAGGCCGGCCTGAAGGCCGGCCTCGCGGAGCGCCGAGGCGGCCGACTCAGGCGGCCCGCGCCGAGACCGGTCGCGCGAGCTGCCGCGCACGTGGCGTCAGTATCGGCCGCCCGCCCACGGATGATCGGATTTCTCCGCGGCCGTATCGCCGACAAGCAACTGAACAAACTGATCGTCGACGTCCAGGGCGTTGGCTATGAAGTCCACGTGCCGCTCTCGACGTTCTACGAGGCCGGCGACGCCGGCGCCGACATCACGCTGCGCATCTACACGCACGTGCGCGAAGACGCGCTGCAGCTCTACGGATTCCTCACCGAGCTCGAGCGGCAGCTCTTCGAGCGGCTGATCGGCATCAGCGGCATCGGACCGAAGCTGGCGATCGCCGTGCTGTCGGGCATGGACCCGCGCGATCTGCTGGGGTGCGTGCAGCGCGGCGACGTCGCGCGGCTGACCGCGATTCCCGGCGTCGGCAAGAAGACGTCCGAGCGCATCGTGCTGGAGCTGAAGGATCGACTCGCGCAGATCCCGGGCGCCGCGCCTGTTGGCGCCGCTCCGGCCAACGGCGCCGACCGCGTCCGCGACCGACCTGCTCTCCGCGCTTCAGAACCTCGGCTATCATCGGCCTCAGGCCGAGAAGGCGATCGACTCGACGCTCCAGACCATGTCCGATCCCACGTTCGAGCAGGCGCTGAAGGCGGCGCTCCGGGAACTGATGCGATGAACGATCCGCCTCCGCCGAAGGGCTACGGCGAGACAAGTCGCATGGTCGCGTCGGTGCCGCTCGACGATGACGCGCAGTTCGACGCCGGGTTACGCCCGCGCCGGCTGGACGAGTACATCGGCCAGGATCGCGTCCGCGACAACCTGGACGTGTCGATCGCGGCCGCCCGCCGCCGACGGGAAGCGCTCGATCACGTGCTGCTGTACGGACCGCCCGGGTCTCGGCAAGACGACGCTGGCGTACGTCATTGCCAACGAGATGGGCGTGCCGGTGCGCGCCACCGCCGGTCCGGTGATCGAGAAGCCGGGCGACCTCGCCGGGATGCTGACCGACCTCCAGGAGCACGAGGTGCTCTTCATCGACGAGATCCACCGGTTGTCGCCCGCGATCGAGGAGATCCTCTATCCGGCGATGGAGGACTACGAGCTCGACATCGTGATCGGCCAGGGACCGAGCGCCCGGTCCGTGAAGGTGCCGCTGCAGAAGTTCACGCTGATCGGGGCCACCACGCGCGCCGGGCTGCTCACGTCGCCGCTGCGTGCGCGCTTTGGCATCGTGCACCGGCTCGACTTCTACAACGTGCGCGACATCGAAGAGATCGTGCGCCGCTCGGCGCGCATCCTCGGCGTGGCGATCGACGACGACGCGGCGGAGGAGCTCGCGCGCCGCTCGCGCGGCACGCCGCGCATCGCCAACCGCCTGCTGCGGCGCGTGCGCGACTTCGCGCAGGTTCGTGCGGACGGGCGGATTACCGTGCACGTCGCGCGTGACGCGCTGGCGCTCCTCGAGGTTGACGATCAGGGGCTCGACGAAGTCGATCGCACGCTGCTGCGGACGATCATCGACAAGTTCAGCGGCGGTCCGGTCGGCGTGAACAGCCTGGCCGCGGCCATTCACGAGGAAAAGGACGCGATCGAGGACATCTACGAGCCGTTCCTGATTCAGGCCGGCTTTCTCGATCGCACGCCGCGCGGCCGCGTCGCGACGGTCCGCGCCTACGAATATTTCGGTCTCACGCCTCCGAAGAAGGATCCGAGCCTGTGGTAATTGCCCCGCCGCGCGCCCTGTGCCGCGCGCGCATCTCGAGCCTGGCGACCTATGTGCCGCCGAGGGTGCTCACCAACGCCGATCTCGAACGCATGGTCGACACCAGCGACGAATGGATTCTGCAGCGCACCGGCATCCGCGAACGGCACATCGTCGATGCCGGCGTCGCGACGTCGGACCTGGCGGTCGAAGCGGCCAGAGAGGCGATTGAGCGCGCCGGGCTGACGCCCGATGACATCGACTTCATCGTCGTTGGCACCACCACGCCCGACATGCTGTTCCCGAGCACCGCGTGTCTGCGTGCAGGAGCGCCTCGGCGCCAATCACGCGTGGGGCTACGACCTCGTTCGCCGCCTGCTCAGGGTTCACCTACGCGCTGACCACCGCGGCCCAGATGGTGTCCGCGGGCGGAAGCAAGCACGCGCTGGTGATCGGCGCCGACGTGATGTCGAGCATCATCGATTACACGGATCGGACGACCTGCGTGATCTTCGGCGACGGCGCCGGCGCTGCGGTGGTCGAGGCCAGCGACGACGAGGGCATCGGGATCATCGATTTCGAGAATTACATCGACGGCAGCGGCGGGGCGGCGCTGTGCATGCCGGCCGGCGGCAGCCGTCAGCCGGCATCGCACGGAGACGGTCGCGAAGCGGATGCACTACGTGAAGCAGGACGGTCAGGCGGTCTTCAAGTTCGCCGTGCGCAACACCGAAGAGGCATGCCGGCGGATTCTGGACCGCAACAATATCCGGCCCGAGCGATATCGACCTGCTCGTCTCGCATCAGGCCAATCGACGAATCATTCTCTCGGCCGCCGAGAAACTCGGGGTTCCCCAGCACAAGGTCGTCATCAACATCGAGCGCTTCGGCAATACGACGGCGGCCACGATTCCACTGGCCCTCAACGACGCGGTCGCGGACAAGCGGCTTGAACCGCGGCGATCTGCTGCTGATGGTGTCGGTCGGCGCCGGCTTTACGGTCGGGTCGCTTCTGTTGAGGTGGGGGCTCGAAGGAATACGATCCGTCGCTGAACGTGCGGCCTGAATGGAGTTGTGAAGCTTCGCCGGTCACCCGCCTGCGGCGGCTGACACCCGGTCAGGAACAGCGGCTCGAGCTGCTTCGCCGGGTTGCGCGACTGCTCGATTCGGCGCTGCCAGTGCCGGGCACGTCGTTTCGATTCGGCCTCGATCCGATCCTGGGTCTCGTTCCCGGTATCGGCGATCTTGTCTCCCCGTTGTTCGCGCTGGGAATCCTGTGGCAGGCAAGAGATCTGGGCGTCCCGCGCGTGGTTCAGCTGCGCATGATTTTCAACGTGGCGATCGATACGCTCACTCGGATTCGTTCCGCTGATCGGCGATCTCTTCGATTTTGCCTGGAAGGCCAATAACCGGAATCTCGCCCTCCTCGAGCGCCATGCCTACGAAGAACACACACCGTCGACGGGCGATTGGGCGTTCGTCGCGCTCTGCGTCGCGCTGCTCGTGGTCATCGCGGCCGTGCCACTGCTGCTCCTCGGCTGGGTGATCAATCTGGTTGCCGGCCTCGTTCGCTGATCGTGGCCCCTCGCGTGTCGAAGTCGTCCAGGAAACCGGCGGCATCGCGTCGCGCCGCGGCCGAACCGGGGCGTGTCTTCCTGCTCTCGCCGGCGAACTGCGGCGGCGTGCGCGCCCGCATGGTGAGGTCGCCGGCCGCGCAGTTTGCGCTCGCGCAGCAGCTGCGCTCGGCCGAGGGCACCTCGCTCGGCGAGGTGTTCAGCTTCGTCAGCGGGCTCTACTTCCGCGGCAAGCTGGCGTACGCACGCCGATTTGCACAGCCGCCGGACCCGGCGGATCCCGTTGTCGGCGGTGGCGTGCTGGTCATTACGCCCAACGCCGGCCTGCGGTCCGCAGATACGCTGATCACGCTGGCATCGCTGGAGGCATTCGCCGCGGTGTCGATCGATCTTGCCAATGCCGCCTATCGCCGCCCGCTCGAACAGGGCGCCCGTGCGCTGCGCGATGCCGTCGGACCCGAGTGCGATGTCGTGCTGCTCGGCAGCATCGCGTCCGGAAAATACGTCGAGGTCCTGCAGCCGATCTTCGGCGACAGGCTCGTGTTTCCGCCGGCGTTCGTCGGCCGTGGTGACATGAGCCGCGGCGGCCTCATGCTGCGCTGCGTGCTGGCCGGAGTGGAGCTCGACTACGCGCCGGTGGCCGGCGCCACGCGACACGGTCAGCGCCCGCCAAAGCTCGCGCCGATGAAGGGAATCCTGGGTGGCACCCCTGACGACGCGGCGGCACCACTGAAGGGGCGCCGACGCGTAGGGCGCCCTTTCAAGGGTGCCAGGAAGCGCTGACGTGGCCAGGGCGCCGTCTGTGACGATCCCGACCGACACCGACAACGTCACGCTGACGTGTCGCAACGCGAGGTCCGCCTCACCAACCTCCGGAAGCCGTTCTGGCCGGCGCTGGGGATTACCAAGGGCGCCCTGATTCAGTACTACGTTGACGTCGCGCCCGTTCTGCTGCCCGCACATCGCCGACCGCGCGATGGTGATGAAGCGCTATCCACACGGCGCGGACGGGCCGTTCTTCTTCATGAAGCGCGCTCCGGTCCCACGCCCTGCCTGGATCCGCACCTGCCGGATCGACCACGACTCCGGCAACGTCATCGACTTTCCGGTCATCGACGACGTGCCGTCGCTGATGTGGGTCATCAATCTCGGATGCATCGATCTCAACCAGTGGTACGCGCGGTGTGACGATGTGCATCGACCGGACTACGTCCACTTCGATCTCGACCCCGGCGAAGGAGCGACGTTCGATCAGGCGCGCGAGTGCGCGCTGATCGTGCGCGACGCGCTCGAGCAGCTGGAGATGAAGCCGCTCGTGAAGACGAGCGGCTCGAAAGGCCTGCACGTGTACGTGCCCATCGTCCGCGGACCGGTTCAGAAGGAGGTCTGGACGTTTGCGAAGGCGCTGGCTGTAGAACTCGCGTCGCGGCATCCCGCACTGATGACGTCGGAGTACCGTGTGGCCAGGCGGCCGCGCGGGCGAATCCTGGTCGATTACAACCAGAACGCGTGGGGGCGAACGCTGGCCAGCATCTATTCCGTCAGGCCGCGGCCGCAGGCCACCGTGTCGACTCCGCTCGCGTGGGATGAAGTGGCCGCCGGCGCTCGCATCGAGGACTTCCGGCTGGACAACGTGCGTGAGCGGATCGCGCGACTCGGCGATCTCTGGAAGCCGCTCGTTGCGGCCAAGGGCAGGACGGATCTCGGGAAGTTTCTTGGTCTACTCGCCCAACAACTCGCCGACGGGTTTGAGATCCTCGATGTGATCGCAGCACGCCTTCACCGCCACCAGCATCGGCACGGCGAGCAGCGTGCCCCAGAGCCCCCAGACGAAACTCCAGAAAATCAGCCCGATGAAGATGGCGACTTCATTCGTGCGTGCGGTCCGGCTGGTGAGCCACGGCGTCACCAGCCATCCCTCGATGCTCGTAATCGCGAGAGAGATTCCGGACACGTATGCCGCCATGGCCACGGTGCCGAACTGAAGGAACGCGATGATTGCCGTGGCGACCGCGACGATCACCGGCCCGAAATAGGGAACGGTGTTGAAGACTCCAGCCGCGGCGCCCCACAGCGCCGCCTGCCTCAGCCCGATCGTCCAGAACGCGAGCCAGGTCGCGACGCCGACGAGGAGGCTCGTCACGATGCGCACGAAGAGAAACCGGGCGATCTGGTGATTGATGTCGTCCAGAATCTGGACGGTGATCTTTTTCTTCTCCAGCGAGGGCCCGGCAAGTTTCACGAGCTTCCGTTTGAAGAGATCGCCCGACGCGAGCATGAAGAACACAAAGAAGAAGACGAGCGTTGCCTGTCCCGCGAACGCAATCAGGCTGGCGGAGCCCCAGGTGATGTACTGGCGCACGTTGATCGCCGGTTCTTCGACTTGCACGCGCGTGACGCCTCTCGGCGCCGGGTTGGTGACAGTCGCCTGGTCCGCCGTCTTCTGCAGTTCCGCGGCCGCGCGCTCGACGTGCTCGATGGCACCAGGCGTGTTGCCGTCGCGCTGCACGACGCGGCGGAGACGCTGCGCGGCCTCTGGCAGCTGCGCGACGATGGCGGTGGCATCATCCGACAGCGAATAGATCCCGTACCCAGCCCGGCGGCGACCGTCATGACGACCAGCCCCGCGGCGACGATCCGCGGCACGTGAATCCGCGTGATCATCGAGACGATCGGCTCCAGCGCATAGCTGATGAGGATGCTCAGGACGATCGGGATGAACGCCTCCTGCGCCCAGTGCAGCAGGTACATCGTCGCCGCGACGGCGAGCACGGTGAGCGCGACGCTGCGGACGCTGATGTGAGCATCAACCAGCGGCGAGTGGGAGCGAGCGGCCTCGCCGCGATGGGCGATCGGGCGGATCGGTTCCGGCATGTCAGCTTTCTGTGCGGATCGTCAGTCCGGCCTGCGCTTGCAGCGCCTTGTTAATCGCGACGCCCGCCTTCGCTCCCTCGGCGGCGGCGACGACGGCGAACTGGACGTCGCGGGACGCATCGCCGACGACATACACGCCGGGCACGCATGTCTCGCCGAGATGATCGGTCTTGACAGTGCCTTTGCGCGTGAACTCGCAACCAAGCCGCTTCGCGAAATCAGCCTGCTGCGCCTGCGATGAGGAGATGAACGCGCCGCGGCAGTCCACCGGTTGGGCGCCATCGACCATGACCCGGGTCAGCTGGCCGTCCTGATGTTCGAGGCGAAGGATGCGCTCCAGCCTGATCGTGATCTGCTGCGCGTCCAGTTGTTCGTGCTGCCGCCGCGTCAGCGCCCGGCCGTTCGTGCAGAGCGTGATCCGGCCGGTCCACGTTCTCAACGACAGCGCCAGCCCCGCGGCGCCATGGCCGTGGCCGATGCACGGCCAGCGGCTCATCGAGATGTTCCCAGCCGTCGCAGTACGGACAGTGATGGACGCTGATGCCGTAGCACTCCCTGACCCCAGGGATCGACGGCAGCTGATCGCACACGCCCGTCGCGATGAGCAGAGCCTGCGCCTGCACCCGCTCGGATTCGTCGATGGTGACGTCGAAATGGGCGCCTCCCCGTTCGACCGCTGTGACCGTGGCGCTGCGCAGATCGATTCCGTACGGACTGAGTTCGTCGCGGCCCAGTCGGAGCAGCTCCAACGGCGCCGTGCCGTCGCGCGTGAGAAACCCGTGGAGCGCTGCGGCGGAGGCGTTCCTTGGCGATCCCGCATCGCACAGCAGCACGCGACGACGGCATCGGCCGAGGATGAGTGCCGCACTGAGCCCTGCGGGGCCGCCGCCGACGATCACCACCTCGTACATTCGTGCTCTGGCTTGTCCGCACTTCGGGCGGACCCTCCGTGCTCAGGTGTGCAAGCGCACGGCCAGTCTCAGCTGGTAGGATGTCAGGCCGACGCGCGACTCCATGAACGTTGCCGACTTTGACTTCGAGCTACCTGAGGAGTTGATCGCCCAGGAGCCGCCACCTGAGCGGGGCGGATCGCGTCTGCTTGTGCTCAGCCGTCATAGCGGAGAACTGCACGACGCGATGTTCGGCGATCTGGGTCGGCACCTTCGTTCCGGCGATCTCCTTGTCCTCAACAACACGCGCGTCTTTCCGGCCCGGTTGATCGGCCGCCGGGATCCAAGCGGCGGTGTCGTGGAGTGTTTGCTCATGAACTCCCAACTCCAACTTCCAACTCCCAAAAGACGGAGTGCCGAGCCTTGGGAGTTGGGAGTCGGGAGTCGGGCGTTCGGAGGTGTGGGAGGCCTTGATGCATCCCGGGCAGAAGCTGAAGCCTGGCGCGCGCGTCGTGTTCGAAGCCGACGGCGTCTCGCTGCACGGGGAGGTTCTCGAGTGGCACTTCCACGGCCGGCGGACCGTGCGTCTGTGGACCGACGGGGGCCAGGACGTTCACGCGGCGATCGATCGCCTTGGGCACATCCCGCTGCCGCCGTACATCAAGCGAGCGGATCGGCCCGCCGACCGGGAGCGATATCAGACCGTCTACGCGCGCGACCGCGGGTCGGTCGCGGCGCCCACCGCGGGCCTGCACTTTACGAACGCGGTGCTCGACGACCTGGCCGCGCGCGGCGTGAGGGTTGCCGAAATCACGCTGCACGTCGGGTACGGCACGTTCAAGCCGGTGCGGGCCGAGAAGGTCGAGGACCACGCGGTCGATTCGGAGGCGCTGACCGTCAGTGCCGCTGCCGCCGATGCGTTGACCGCGGCGCTGCAGGAGCGTCGCCGCGTGATTGCCGTAGGGACGACGACTACGCGTGCGCTGGAATCGCTGAAGGTCGACGCCGGCCGCGTGCGTCCCGCGTCCGGCCAGACCGATCTGTTCATCACACCGGGACACGAGTTTCGAATCGTCAGCGGGATGATCACCAACTTCCATCTGCCGCGCTCGTCGCTGCTGATGCTCGTCTCGGCGTTTGCCGGACGCGAGAACGTCCTCGGCGCGTACCGTCATGCGGTCGCCGCGAAATACCGGTTTTACAGCTACGGCGACGCAATGCTGATCGTGTAACGTAGTCGCCGAATGGCTCGACGCTGTGCCGTTCCCGTACGAAGAATTCGATCTGTCCGACGTGCGGACCTATCCGCTCGACAGCCGGCGGAGCAAAGCGCGGGTCGAGGATTTCGCGCGGCCCGTCGCGCCGCGCGCGACCTTCAAGGAGTGGTTCGACTCGCTGCCGGCGATTCTGGGCGCGCAGGACGTCCGCCGCGTGGTCGATGCGATCGTGGCGGCGCGCCGCCGCGGCGCGGGCGTCGTCTGGGGCATTGGCGCCCACGTGATCAAGACCGGCGTTTCGCCGGTACTCATCGACCTGATGCGCCGCGGATACGTCTCGGCGCTGGCGATGAACGGGGCCGGCATCATTCACGACTTCGAGGTGGCGCTCGCCGGAGCGACGTCGGAAGACGTCGACGAAGCGCTCGGTCCCGGCCGTTTCGGGATGGCGGAGGAGACCGGCCGGCTGCTGAACGAGATCATCGTCAAGGCCGCGCAGGACAGACTGGGGTTCGGTCAGGCGGTGGGACGCTATCTGTCAACCGCCACCGCGCGACACCGGGATCGCAGTCTGACGGCCGTTGCCGCCGAATTGGGCATTCCGGTCACCGTCCACGTGGCGCTCGGCACCGACATCATCCACATGCACCCTCAGGCATCCGGGGCAGCGATTGGCGACGTGAGCCTGCGGGACTTCCGCTACTTCACATCGTGCGTGGCGCGGCTGCAGGGCGGCGTCTATATGAACTGCGGATCGGCCGTCATCCTCCCCGAGGTGTTCCTCAAGGCGGTCGCCCTGGCGCGCAATCGCGGCGCCGATCTGAACGGCCTGACGACCGTAAATATCGATTTCATGCGGATGTACCGGCCGCAGACGAACGTCGTGACGCGGCCGGTGGCGGGGACTGACGGCGTCGGCATTTCGCTTGTCGGGCACCACGAAATCCTGATTCCGCTGATTGCTGCCGCCGTCATAGAGGCCGAAGAGGCCAAAAACGCCTGATACAATCACAGATTCCTGCCGGAGTAGCTCAGCCGGTTAGAGCACGCGTCTCATAAGCGCGGGGTCGGCGGTTCGAGTCCGCCCTCCGGCACTCAGAACTCCTCAACTCCCAACGTCCAACTCCCAGAGCCAGCCCGAAGACTGTGCGAGCCGATTGGGAGTTGGAATGTTGCGCGAAGTTGGGACTTTTGACACGCACTCCTCCAGCAAGTCCGGCGCACGATCCGGCGGCACGACCTCTGCCCGCCAGGAACCCGTCTGCTCGTCGCCCTGTCGGGCGGCTCGGACTCGGTTGCCCTCACCTTCGTCCTCCGTGAGCTGGCGCCGCAACGGTGGATTCAGTCTGGCCGGCCTGGCGCACTTCAACCATCGTCTGCGCCCGACCGCAGACCGCGACGAGCAGTTCTGCCGCGAACTCGCGGCACGAATCGATCTGCCGCTCGTCGTGGGTGACACTGATGTTCGAGAGTACGCGGCCGCCGAGCGGCTGGGCATCGAGGAGGCAGCGCGGCGTGCGCGCTATGCCTTCCTGCACCGATGCGCGGCAGACATCGGGGCTGACCGGATTG
This sequence comes from uncultured Acidobacteriota bacterium, assembly GCA_963793705.1. Classification (GTDB taxonomy): domain Bacteria; phylum Acidobacteriota; class Vicinamibacteria; order Vicinamibacterales; family UBA2999; genus Gp6-AA40. The sequence goes on from CAWCBC010000005.1 coordinate 19,955, forward strand.
CCGTCGGCCATACCCGCGACGACCAGGCAGAGACGTTTCTGCTGAAGCTGATGCGAGGCGCCGGACTGACCGGCCTCGGCGGAATCTACCCGCGTCGGGAGGCGATCGTCCGGCCGCTGCTGGAAACATCCCGCGCCGAGCTGCGCGACTACCTGAACGCGCGGGGCGAATCGTGGGTCGATGACGAGTCGAACAGCGATCTGACGAACCCGCGGAATCGTGTTCGGCACCGGGTGATCCCGGAGCTTGATGCCGCCTACGGCGGCGGAACCAGCGGCTCTATCGCCAGAGCAGCGGGCCTGGCCCGGGAGGACGGGGCGTGGCTGGCTGAGCTCGCGGACGCCCGCTACCGTGAGTTGGCTGAAATAGACGACAACGGCGTGACTTTTCCGGCGGCCCAGCTCGCAGCTGAGCCGGGACCGATGCGCCGCCGGCTCCTGCTCAAGGCGCTACGCGATGTGGCCGGAGTGCGCGAAGTGGCACTGGAGCATGTGGACCTGGCAGCCGACATCCTCAACGGGAGCTCTGCAGGCGCCGACCTTCCGTCCGCCCGGCTGGAACTTCGGCGCGGAAAACTGGTCTTACTACGAAAGCGGTGATGGTAATCTTGGTCTTTGATCTGTTTTCGCCCCGAAATCAGGCGAAACAGGCCTAGGGAAACAGCGCGTGGGAGGGTAGTTTTGAATTCGACTCTTAGGAGCCTCGTCTTCTGGATGGTTCTGGTCGTCATCGGTGCCCTGGTGTGGCAGCTGACGGCGTCAATGCAGAAGCAGGCCGGCGCTCTCACGTTCTCCGATTTCATGGCCAAGGTCGAGAAAGAGGAAGTTGCCGAGGTCACGATTTCCAGGGATGAGATTACCGGGACTCCTGAAGGCAGACGACGCCAAGGGCGGGTTCCGTGTCGTCGCACCACTCCAGTACGAAGGGCTGGTCAACAAGCTGATCGAGAAGCACGTGGCGGTTACCGCCAAGCCGATCTCCGACAGCCCGTGGACTGCATTTTTTGTCAACTATGCGCCGATCCTGCTGATGATCGCCTTCTGGATCTTCATCATGCGGCAGATGCAGAGCGGCGGAAACAAGGCGCTGTCGTTCGGCAAGAGCAAGGCGAAGCTGTCGTCGAGCGCCCAGAAGAAGGTCACGTTCAAGGACGTCGCCGGCGTTGACGAGGCGAAGGACGAGCTTCAGGAGATCATCGACTTCCTCCGCGAGCCGCAGAAGTTCCAGAAACTCGGCGGCCGCATTCCGAAGGGCGTCCTGTTGATGGGGCCGCCGGGAACCGGCAAGACCCTCATGGCCCGCGCGGTCGCCGGCGAGGCGAACGTGCCGTTCTTCTCCATCAGCGGCTCGGACTTCGTCGAGATGTTCGTCGGCGTCGGCGCATCGCGCGTCCGCGACCTGTTCGAACAGGGCAAGAAGAACGCGCCGTGCATCGTCTTCATCGACGAGATCGACGCGGTCGGCCGCCATCGCGGCGCCGGCCTCGGCGGCGGTCACGACGAACGCGAGCAGACGCTCAATCAGCTGCTGGTCGAGATGGACGGCTTCGAGTCGAACGAAGGCGTCATCCTCGTCGCCGCGACGAATCGTCCGGACGTGCTCGATCCGGCGCTGCTTCGTCCCGGTCGCTTCGACCGGCGGATCGTCGTCAACCGTCCCGATGTGAAAGGGCGCGAGGGGATTCTCGCCGTTCACACCAAGAAGATTCCGATGTCCGAGGACGTGGACGTCGCGATCATCGCCCGCGGCACCTCCGGGCTTCTCCGGCGCGGATCTCGCCAACCTGGTGAACGAGGCGGCACTCAATGCCGCGCGCTACAACCAGAAGGCCGTGCGCATGCTCGACTTCGAGTTTGCGAAGGACAAGGTGCTCATGGGATCGGAGCGCCGCTCGATGATCATCAGCGATAGCGAGAAGCGGGTGACGGCGATTCACGAGGCAGGTCACGCGCTGCTGGCCGTGAAGCTTCCGCACGCCGACCCGATTCACAAGGTGACGATCATTCCGCGCGGCATGGCGCTCGGGTTGACCCAGCAGCTGCCGATTGACGAGAAGCACAACTACTCGCGCGAGTACCTCGAAGATCAGATCGCGATCCTGCTTGGCGGCCGCATCGCCGAGGAGATCACCATCGGCAGCATCACCACTGGCGCCGGCAACGATCTCGAGCGGGCCACCGATCTGGCGCGGCGGATGGTCTGCGAGTGGGGCATGAGCCACGCGATGGGCCCGCTGACCTTCGGCAAGAAGGAAGAGCAGATCTTCCTGGGCCGGGAAATCTCCCAGCATCAGGACTACAGCGAGGACACGGCGCTGCGGATTGACCAGGAGGTCAAGCGGTTCGTCACCGACAACTATTCGCGCGCGCACACATTGATGATGGGCCACAAGCAGTAGCTGGTCGACATGGCCGACGCGCTGCTCATCCACGAGACGCTCGACGCCGAGCAGGTCACGCGAATCTGCGCCGGGCTGACGATCGACGACCCGGTCGCGGGACCGACAAGCGCCCCGCCGCCGACTCGCGAGGCGAAGCCGGCCAAGGAGCGTCCGAGCACGTCCATCGTGCCGCCGCTGACGCCGCCGAGGGCGGTGACGCAGGAGTAGATCGAGTAATTCAAGATTCAAAACGCAAAATGCAAACTGGACAACGGTTTGCAGCAACGGGGTGAAAGCGACGACGCTTGTCACCCCGTTCTTGTGTACCTCCGCTGCGACGCTGGGTTTGCATTTTGAATATTGCATTTTGCATTTGATAGTGTCCCTTCGTGAATCCTCGCCGCCGGTTCTCGCTTCCGCTGCCTGACGGCCGGACGCTCGCGCTCGGCGAGCGCACGCTCATCATGGGCATCCTCAATGTGACGCCCGATTCGTTCTCCGACGGCGGACTGCTGGTGGATCCCCAACGGGCGATCGAGGCCGGCGTTCAGATGGCGGCCGACGGCGCAGACCTGCTGGATGTCGGCGGCGAGTCCACGCGACCTGGCGCCGAACCGCTCGGCGAGGACGAGGAACGGCGCCGGGTGCTGCCGGTCATCGAGGGGCTTGCGGCCCGCGTGACGATCCCGATCTCCATCGATACCTACAAGCCGGCCGTCGCGGAGGCGGCGCTTGGCGCGGGCGCCGTGCTGGTGAACGACATCAGCGGGCTTCGCTATGAGCCCGACCTTGCCGGGGTCGTCGCCCGCCGGCGCGCCGCGATCGTCCTGATGCACACGCGCGGACGCTCGCGCGACATGTACAAGGAGGCCGTCTACCACGAGGTGGTGGATGAAGTGCTGGACGAACTGCGCGAGAGCATCGCGTTCGCGACGGGCGCTGGCATCCCGTCCGACCGCATCATCGTCGACCCTGGACTGGGATTCGCCAAAGAGGCCGCGCATACCTACGAGGCGCTCGCGCGGTTGGATGAGTTCAGTGAACTGGGACGGCCGCTGCTGGTCGGGCCGTCCCGCAAACGATTTCTCACGCGGCCCCTCGACGATGCTCGGGGCAGGCCGCATGACGATGTCATACCTCCGTCGGCGCGCGACTGGGCTACGGCGGCTGCGGTGGCGGCTGCCGTGTTTGCCGGCACGCACATCGTTCGCGTGCACGCGGTGCGCGAGATGAGGCAGGTGGCGCGGGTCAGCGATGAAATTCGGAAGTATCATCGCGGCTGATCGTGGAGTGCGCGACCCTTACATCAAGGAACGCCGCTAAGGCGTTCCGGTAGACACGGGACCTGCCGCTAAGTGGATTCGCTCGCCGAACTTCTGCGACGGCCCAACCTCTCCTGGCTGGACCTGCTCGACATCGGGCTGGTGTCGTTTCTCATCTACGAGCTGCTGCTGCTCATCCGCGGGACGCGCGCGGCGCAGATGGCGCTCAGCGGCGGCTTTCTCATCGGCCTGTTCTTTCTCTCCGAACGGCTGCACCTCGAAACCGTCAACTGGGTGATCCGCAATCTCGCCGCCTATGTGGTGTTTGCGATCATCGTGCTCTTTCAATCCGATATCCGCCGCGCCCTCGCGCACTTCGGACGCGCCAGGGTGTTTCGCTACTTCGAGCGCGCCACCAGCACTGACGAAACGCTCGAGGAACTGGTCACGGCGGCGACGACGCTGTCGGCGAGACACGTCGGCGCGATCATCGTCGTCGAGCGGCAGATTGGACTGCGCAACTACATCGAGGGCGGCATTCCGCTGGACGCGACGGTCACCTACGATTTGATGGCGACGATCTTCCAGCCGGGGTCGCCGCTCCATGACGGTGCGGCGATCGTGCAGGGCGATCGCGTGGCCGCTGCCGCCTGCTTCCTTCCGCTGTCGGTGAACCCGCGCGTCAGCCGCGACCTGGGAACCCGTCACCGCGCCGCGATCGGCCTGACGGAAGAGAACGACGCAGTGGCCGTCGTGGTCTCCGAGGAGACCGGCATCATCTCGCTGGCGATGGCCGGGGATCTGGAGCGACACCTGACGGCTGATACGCTGCGGCTTCGTCTCCGCTCGCTGCTCGGCGGCCGCCGCGGCCGGCTCAGGCGAACGCCACCCAGAGGCTCGCTCGTCTGATGGCTATCGTCGGTCTGCGGCACAGCGGGCTCAAGATCATGTCGGTGGCGCTGGCTGTACTGCTGTGGCTGGTGGTGGCCGGAGAGCAGACTGTCGAGCGCGCGCTTCGGATTCCGCTCGAGTTCACGAACATGCCGGCGCGGCTCGAGCCGGTGGGCGAACCGCCCACCGTCGTTGACGTCCGCGTTCGCGGTTCGTCCGGACGGTTGAGCCGGATTGCCGCGGGCGAACTGGTCGCCGTCGTCAATCTGCAGGGAGCGCGGCCGGGGCAGCGCCTGTTCCACGTCTCGGGCTCGGATGTTCGAGCTCCGTTCGGCGTGGAAGTCCTGCAGGTCGCGCCATCCAGCCTCTACATGACGTTCGAGCCCTCGGCGACGAAGGTGGTCCCCGTTTCGCCAGAGGTCGAGGGCGATCCGGCGCCAGGATATGAGATTGGCGTCCGAACGCCGGAGCCGGCGACGGTTGAAATCATTGGACCCCAGACCGCGGTGGCACAGTTGAAGACCGCCATCACCGAGCCTGTATCTGTGGCCGGAGCCAGCGCGACGATTGTGGCGACGGTCAGTGTGGGCGTGTCCGATCCCAGCGTCCGTCTCAAGAGCGTCGACCTCGTACGCGTCACCGTGACCATCAGGCCGGTGCGGCGTCAAGTCCGATAGGGAGAGCATAGGGAGAGCAATGCGTCGATTGTTCGGAACAGACGGCGTACGAGGGAAGGCCGGTGAGCCTCCGCTCGACATCGCGACGGTGCGGAGGCTCGGCGCCGCGCTCGTTCGGGCGCTGCGGCACGGCGACCAGCCCGTGCGGTTCCTCGCCGGCCGAGACACGCGCGAATCCGGCGGCTGGATCGAGCGCGAGCTCGCCTTCGGCGTCAGCTCTCAGGGTGGCGTCCTGGCCAGCGCTGGCATTATTCCAACGCCCGCGGTCGCGTATCTGACACCGCGGATGGGTTACACGGCCGGCGTCGTGATTTCCGCCTCGCACAATCCCTTCGAGGACAACGGCATCAAGGTCTTCTCAGGAGCCGGCGAGAAGTTCACGGAAACGTTGGAGCAGCGCGTCGAGGCGATTGTCGCCGACGACTCGTGGACCATTCCCGCCCCTGATGGCGGCCCTGGCTCGCCGAAGCTCGGAACGAGCGAAGGCGGCGACGTCGAACAGATCGACTACCGAGTCGGCGTACGTCGGCCACCTCCTCGAGATCCTGCCTCCAGCTCTCCGCCGCACCGACGTGCGCGTCGTCGTCGATTGCGCGAACGGCGCCACGACGACCGTGGCCCCGCGCGTGTTCGACGAGCTCGGGTTGGAGACGCGGTGCATTGGCTGTGCGCCCGACGGCCGCAACATCAACCTGCACTGCGGATCGACGGCGCCGGAACTGCTGGCGCAGACCGTCGTCGCCGGACAGTACGACGTTGGCATTGCCTACGACGGCGACGGCGACCGGGCGATCTTCGTCGACGCACAGGGACGCGTCGTCGACGGCGATGCCGTGATGCTGATGTGTGCGAAGCAGATGAAGGCCGAAGGCCGCCTGAAGGGCGACGCCATCGTGGCGACGGTGATGAGCAACATCGGCCTGGAGATCGCGTTGCGCGAGGCCGGTATCGGGCTCGTGCGATGCCAGGTCGGCGACAAGTACGTCATGGAAGAGATGATGCGGCGAGGGTTCGTGCTTGGCGGCGAGCAGTCCGGCCACGTCATCTTTTCGGAGTACCTGTTCACTGGTGATGGCCTCGCCACATCGCTCAACGTGCTGCGAACGATGGCAGCGTCAGGGCGGTCGCTGGCCGAGCTGGCATCGGACCTCACGGCGTACCCGCAGGTCCTCATGAACCTGCGCGTGCAGCAGAAGGTCGATCTCAAGACGATTCCTGGAGTGGCCGCCGTCATTGAGCGCGTGGAGTCGCATCTGGCGGGCCAGGGCCGGCTGCTGGTGCGATATTCCGGCACCGAGCCGCTCCTGCGCGTCATGCTGGAAGGCCGGGATGAAGGTGAGATCCGTCGATTGGGGCAGGAGATTATTGATGCGGTGAAGGAGCACGGCGGCGCCGCTGTCTGATTTCAGACTTCTGAATTCTGACTTCTGCATTTCATGATCAAGCTCTCCGTCAACATCAACAAGGTCGCAACGCTCCGCAACTCGCGAGGCGGACACACGCCGTCGGTGCTCGACGCGACGCGGGCGTGTGTCGTCGCCGGTGCGCCCGGGGTGACCGTCCACCCGAGGGCCGACGCTCGACACATCACCGAGCGCGACGTTCGCGAGGTGTCGGCGCTGCTCCGCGATCTCGGCGGCCGGACGGAGTTCAACATCGAGGGCGATCCACGTCCCGATCTGCTGGCGCTCGTCCATGAGCTGCGGCCGACGCAGTGCACGCTGGTGCCCGTGCGTCCCGGCGAGATCACGAGCCAGGCCGGCTGGCCCGCGGACACCCCGCGCGATGCGCTGGCCTCCGTCGTCGGCAGTCTGCGCTCGTCCGGCATCCGCGTGAGCCTCTTCGTCGAGGCCGCCGACGCGGCCGTCCGGTGGGCGGCGGACGTGGGCGCAGACAGAGTGGAGCTGTATACGGAGCCGTTCGCGCGGGCATTCGAACGCGGACCGGAAGCGGCGCGCGACTCGTTTCGCGTCTACGCCGCCGCCGCGGAGCTCGCGCACTCGCTCGGCCTTGGCGTCAACGCCGGGCATGACCTCGACCTCGAGAATCTGGTGTTGTTCCGGACGCTGCCGCACCTGGAGGAGGCGTCCATCGGCCACGCGCTGGTCAGCCACGCGCTGTTCGTCGGCCTCGATCGCAGCGTCCGCGAATACCTGAGCGTGCTCCGCGGTGCCTGACCTGTTCTCGACGCGGGCCCTGAACTAAGATCGTTTCGGTTCCATGAAAGCTGAATCCATTGCGTTTGCCGTGGCCGGAATGTGCTTCGGCGTCATTCTCGGCTGGGTGCTGGCGACGCAGGAGGCGAATCGTCCGAGCCAGGCGGCCCCCGCCCAGGCGCCGGCGGCCGCCCCTGCCGCGACCGGTCAACGCCAGCCGCCCGCGCTCGATGAGACGCGGGTGCAGACGCTGCAGGCGGCCATTCAGAAGGACCCCAGAAACGCCGGTAACTACACCCAGCTTGGCAACGTCTACTTCGATGCCGAGCAGTGGCCCGAACGCGATCGACGCCTACGAGCGCTCGCTCAAGATCAATCCGAACGACCCGGACGTGAGCACCGACCTCGGTGTCAGCTACTACTACACGAACCGGACGGACGAGGCGCTGGCGCAGTTCGAGCGTTCGCTGCAAGATGAGCCCGAACCACACGAAAACGCTTCTGAACAAAGGGATCGTCCTCGCCTTCGGCAAGGAAAACCTGCAGGCTGCGGCCGAAGAGTGGAAGCGGGTGGTCGAGCTGTCGCCGGATTCCGCGGAAGGTCAGGCGGCCCGTCGAGCACTCGAGGGAGTGGCCGCCGCACACGCCGCGCAGGGCACCACGAACCAGTGATCAAGATTCTCCTCGTTGGCATTCTCGTGCTGCTGGTCGCCCGAGCGTTCTGGCGCGTGGTGGATGGGATTCTTGAGGGTGCCCGAGGAGGAAACGAAGGGGGCAAGAACGAGGCGCCACGCCCGTGAAGCTCGTTCGCGACCCGGTGTGTGGCACCTACGTCGCGCCAACTGCCGCGTTGTCACTGAGCGCCGGCGGCACGACTCACTACTTCTGTTCCGAAGAATGCCGCGCCAAGTACCGCGCCGCCTGACATGAGCACTCGTCTCGAGGAGCAGATCCGCGCCGACATCGTCGAAGCCGGGCGTCGCATGTACAGCCGCGGCTACGTCGCGTCGAACGACGGCAACATCAGCGCCCGCCTCGACGACAGGCGGTTGATGACCACACCGAAGAACGTGTCGAAGGGGTTCATGACGCCCGACATGATGGTGGTCGTCGACTACGACGGCAAGAAGGTGAGCGGCGATCGCGACGCCTCCTCCGAGCTGCCGATGCATCTCGAGATTTACCGCAACCGCCCGGACGTCAACGGGGTCGTCCATGCGCACCCGCCGATTGCCACCGGCTTCGCGGTGGCCGGCATCCCCCTGACGCGTGCCGTACTCGCGGAGGTCATCACGACGCTTGGCAGCATTCCCATTGCGGAATATGGAACGCCGTCGACCGCGGAGCTGCCGGACGCCGTGCGGAAGTACATCAAAGCGCACGATGGGATGCTGCTGGCGAACCACGGTGCCGTGACCTGCGGTCCCTCGGTGCTGGCTGCGTACTACAAGATGGAGACGATCGAGCATTTCGCGAAGATCAGCCTGGTGGCGCGACTGCTGGGCCGCGAGAATCTGATCTCGCGCGAAGAAGTCGAGCGGCTCCAGGGCCTGCGAGGGTCCTACGGGATCGCCGCGCCAGCGCCGCTCTGCACCGACCCGAACATGCCACAGGACGTTGATCAGGTCCTCTGTCAGGTGCTCGAAGCACCTGAATCGTCGACCGAGCGGCTCGTTCCCGACGTCACCGCGGCGCTGCAGAAAGCGAGCAGGGACGGAGAAATTCGGCTAACATACGGCGAACTTACGGCCCTGATTGCCGACGCAATCAAGCAACTGAGAGATTAAGCACTAAGAGATCTAAGTAGGGAGACGTATGGGTGAGGCGCTCGGGATGATCGAGACAAAGGGCCTGGTCGCGATGATTGAGGCGGCCGACGCCATGGTCAAGGCGGCGAAGGTCACCCTCGTCGGATGGGAAAAGATTGGCGCCGGCTACGTGACCGCGATCGTGCGCGGCGACGTGGCGGCGGTCAAGGCCGCGACCGACGCCGGTGCTGCTGCCGCGCGCCGCGTTGGCGAGCTCGTCTCCGTGCATGTCATCCCGCGTCCGCATGCGAATCTCGAAGATGCGCTGCCGATCGGAAAGGCAACCGCGGGTCCAAAGCGTAGCGCAGGCGCGGGCGGCAAGCGTTATTCCTTCAACACCGGCTCATCACAGCTCAGTCAGGTAGCCCGCAGGATGATTCTCGCGCGTGTCGTCGGTACCGTCGTGGCGACGCGGAAGGATCCGCGGCTGGTCAGCAACAAGCTGATGGTCGCGCGGCCGATGGACCCCCACGGAAAAGCTGAAGGCTCCTACCTTATTGCCGTCGACACCGTCGATGCCGGCGTCGGCGAAACGGTCCTGATCGTCAGCGGCAGCTCCGCCCGCATGGCCGCCGGCATGAAAGATTGCCCGGTCGACGCCGCCATCGTCGGGATCGTTGACGCCGTGGAAGTCACCACGGGCGACTGATGCAGCTGGCCACCGTTGTGGGCAATGTGGTCGTCACCCGCAAGGACGACAACCTGCATGGCCGGACGCTGCTCGTGCTGCAGCCGATCGGCGCCGACGGCCAGCCCGCCGGCCGGACGCTCGTTGCGGTCGATGCCGTCGGTGCGGGCGTCGGAGAAACGGTGTTCTTCGTTCGAGGTAAGGAAGCCAGCTTTCCGTTCCTGCCGGTCGAAGTGCCGGCCGATGCCGGCGTCGTCGGCATCGTCGACCACTGGGACCTGGCATCGTGACGCTCGCGCCGCGTCGTCGGAACCGTCGTGGCGACCCAGAAGCACCCGAAATTCGAGGGCGCGAAGCTGATGCTCGTACAGCCGATCACGCTGGAGGACGCGCCGCGCGGTGCGGCGCTGCTGGCCGTTGATTCCGTTGGGGCGGGCGTGAACGACAAGGTGCTGGTGGTGATCGAGGGTCGAGCCGCCGCCGAGGCAGTCGGACGCAAGGGGACACCGGTTGATGCCGCGATCATCGGCATCGTCGATCACGTTGACCTCGAGTAGCGTCGATGAACGAGCAGGAACTGCGCGCCATTGTTCGTGACGCCATCGCCCGCCACGCTGGGGGCGCCGCGCGCGGCCGTCGCACCGGCCGCGGCGTTCACAGCACGCCAGCACGCGAGCCATGCGCTATGTGCGGTGCCCGCAGGGGCGGACACCGGTGGGCCATGCGTGATCGAGCCGGCCGTGGCGTGCAACCATTGCGGCTATTGCAAGTCGTACGGCCATTGAGCAAGCTGACAAGTGGCAACTTCAAGTAACAAGTAAGTTGTAAGTTACTTGTCAGTTGCGACTTGCAAGTTGTGACTTTCATGTCCAGACCCAAAGTCCTTCTCACCCGCAGGATTCCCTCGTCTGCGCTCGCGACGCTCGAGGCTGCGTGCGACGTGGATCGCAACGACGGCGATCAACTGACGCCGGACCAGCTCAAGGCGCGAATCAGCGACACGGAAGGTGTCGTCTGCCTCCTCACCGACGCCATGACGCGCAGAGGTGATGGACGCGGCGCCACGTCTGAAAGTGATCGCCAACGTCGCCGTCGGCTACAACAACATCGACGTGCCGGCAGCCCACGCGCGCGGCATCGTCGTGACCAACACGCCGGAAGTGCTGACGGAGGCCACCGCCGATCTCACGTGGGCGCTGATCATGGACATCACGCGTCGCGTGAGCGAGGGCGATCGAATGATCCGACGTGGCGCCTGGAAGGGGTGGGCGCTCGACTTCATGCTCGGCAACGAGCTGACCGGCAAGACGCTCGGCATCATCGGCTACGGCCGCATCGGGCAGGCCGTGGCGGCGAGGGCGGTTCCGTTCGGGCTGCGCGTCATCCACGCGGATGTCCAGGCTGTCCCGGGCAGCGGCGCCATTCCTGTCGATCGGCTGCTGGCGACCTCGGATATCGTCAGCATCCATTGCCCGTTGACGCCCGAGACGCGGCACTTGATCAATCAGGCCGCGCTCGCCCGAATGAAGCGCTCCGCATATTTGATCAACACCTCGCGTGGGCCGGTTGTCGACGAGGCGGCGTTGGCGTGGGCGCTGAAGAACGGCATCATCTCTGGCGCGGCGCTCGATGTGTACGAGGAGGAGCCGGCGGTCCATAAGGATCTGCTGACGCTCGAAAACGTCGTCCTCGCTCCACATCTGGGCAGCGCCACGACGGAAACGCGGACGGCGATGGCCGATCTCGCCGTGCGCAACGCCATTGCGGTACTCACCGGCCAGTCGCCGCTGACGCCGGTGTCGTGAGGCGCGCCCGTATAGCGTCGGCCTGCGCCAGGTCCGCGCAGCGTTGAGCGCATCATGCGTGCGCTCGCACGCGCGATCAGCGGCCTCGAGCTCCCGGCGGTCGAGAAGATTTCAGAAGAACAGGCGGAGCAGCCATTTCAGATCCTGATCGCGACGTTGCTGTCTGCCCGCACCCAGGACGCCACCACCCACGCGGCGTCGACACGCCTCTTCAAACGTGCCCGCACGCCGCGGACAATGGCGGCGCTGCCGGTGAGGGACATCGAGCGGCTGATCTACCCGGTCAGCTTCTATCGGAACAAAGCGCGCCACGTGAAGGCGTGCTGCGAGATGCTGATGACGAGGTTTGGCGGCCGCGTGCCTTCGACGATGGAGGAGCTGGTCGAGCTGCCGGGCGTGGGCCGCAAGACAGCAAACCTCGTGATGATCCTGGCGTTCAAGAGTCGTCAGAACATCTGCGTGGACACGCACGTGCACCGGATTTCAAACCGGCTCGGGTGGGTGCGGACGGACGCGCCGGACGAAACGGAGCAGGCGCTCTATCGAGCCACGGACCAGCGCTGGTGGCCGTTGATCAATCTGTATCTGGTGACATGGGGCCAGAACGTGTGCCGGCCGTTGTCGCCGCGATGCGGCCAGTGTGTCATTGCCGCCGAGTGTCCGCGGATCGGGGTGACGCTGCGGCGCCCTTGAAGGGCGCCTACGAATGCGGTGCTCGTAGGGCATCGCCTGTCTCAGGGGTGCCGGCGATATATTGAAATGGAACAGGAGGGCGCATGAAGCGGGTCATCGGGATTGCGTTGATCGCGGCAGTTGCGGTCGGTGTGGGCTTAGGCGCACAGGGTGCCGGCCGCGGTCGCGGAGCGCTCGCCCTTCCGGTCGTCGTGTTCGAGACGGCGAAGGGAAGCTTCGAGATGGAGATGTATCCGAACGAGGCGCCGAAGTCCGTCGAGCACATCCTGACGCTCGTGCGCCGCAACTTCTACAACGGCTTAGCGCGTGCACCGCGTGGTGCCTGGCTTCGTCGTTCAGTTTGGCGACCCGCTGACGCGTGACATGACCAAGAAAGCGATGTGGGGAAGCGGCGGCAGCGGGCGGCCGATCGGCGTGGCGGAAATCAGTCCCAAGCGAACGCACAAGCTCGGCGCCGTGGCGCTTGCCTACGCCGGCCGACTTCGGTGCGGCCAGTGCTGACAGCCAGATCTACATCTGCCTGAACGGCCCGGCCCGCTACGCTCCTCCGAATGCCGCGATCGAGGGTCAGTACGCGGTGATCGGGCAGGTGATTTCGGGAATGGATGTCGTGCAGAAAATGAAAGAGCTCGACGTCATTCGACGGGCAACGGTGAAGGCACCGGGACCGGGCGCGAAGTAACCACCAGGTTCGCGATTTCGGGATATCGCTCGACCAGCTCGGGCGGGTACTCGCCCTCGATCGGCTGGCCGAGCCTGCGCTTTCAGCATCACGGCATTGACGACGGACTTCGACGAGAAGTGGTTGTTCGTATACAGGTAGGACTTCTTCACGAGCTCGTTCGCGGCCGTCGCGATTTCTGAGAACTCCTTCAGCTCCTCAGCCGAGTACAGGTAGTTGTATCGGTCCTCGCTCTTCTCGTGGTGCCACCACGCCGCGGCGTTTCTGCCGTGGAGCCGCATGTAATAGAAGCTGGTGACATTGGGCAGGTAGTTCTGACGGATCGAGAACCGGAATTTGGGCTCATCGATCTGCACCCACGCGGCGCCGAACGCGTTCAGCATCGACAGCGTGTCGCCGATGGCGTCGCTCCAGCTGCGATGCCGAAGTTCGACGGCCAGCGGATACTCGCCGAATGCCCGCAGCAGCTGCGCGAGGTAGTCGCGGGATTGCGGCGAGTCCTTGAAGCTCGGTGGAAACTGCGCGAGCAGCGCGCCGAGCCGTCCCGCCTGCGCCAGCGGATCGATGCCGGCGCGGAATTCGTCGATGTCGCTCTGCGTCACCTGCAGCCAGCAAGTCGAGTAACGCGCCCTCTGCGCCGGGAGCCCGCTTCAACGCGGCGTCCTTGAACATCGAGGGATGGGTGAACTTCTGATACAGCTTCACCGAGAAATCGAAGCCGGGGCGCGTGCGCTCGACCCAGGTACGCGTGACCTCGGCGCGGGGCTGGCCGTAGAACGTGGAGTTCACCTCCACCGTATCGAAGTGCTCGGCGTAGAACCGGAGCTCGTCGAAGTCTTTTGTGCCGGCGCGCTTCGAGCGGGTGGCGGGGTAGAACAGCCCGTTCCACGTGCCTTTCCCCGTCGGATAGTTCCAGCCCGAAGTGCCTATCAGAAGCGCCATGACGTCGTGGGACGGGTCCTGCTGGGACGGACCTCGCAGGCGGACCCGTCGTTGATAATAAAAGGGATTGGTCACCATCAACGAGATCTTCTATTCCGTCCAGGGCGAGTCCACCTATGCCGGGCGCCCGTGTGTCTTCGTGCGTCTCACCGCCTGCGACCTGCGCTGCTCCTGGTGCGATACGCCATACGCCTTCCATGAGGGCAGCAAACGCGCCGTTGACGATGTCGTGGCTGAGGTCGAACGGTACGACTGCGCCCTCGTCGAGGTGACGGGTGGCGAGCCGCTGCTGCAGGAAGACGTGTATCCGCTGATGAACGAGCTGCTCGCCCGAGGCAAGACCGTGCTGCTCGAGACCGGTGGACATCGCAGCACGGCGCGCGTTCCCGACCCGGTCGTCACGATCCTCGACGTCAAGTGCCCGGGCAGCGGCGAAGCGGACCGCATGGACTGGGAGAACCTGAACCGCCTGCGCCCGCGCGACGAGGTGAAGTTCGTCATCAACGATCGCGTCGACTACGAGTACGCGCGCGACGCGATCGCGCGACACGACCTCGCCACACGAGCGGCGGCGATCCACATGTCGCCGGTCCACGGCGTGCTCGATCCCAAAACGCTGTCCGAGTGGGTGCTGGCCGATCGGCTGCCCGTGCGCGTGCAGCTGCAGCTCCACAAGTACATCTGGTCGCCGAGACGCGTGGCGTCTAATCAGCCGCGAGATGCACCGGCCGCCGTTCTCCTGTTGAGCGGGGGGCTCGACTCCTACACTGCCGGAGCGATCGCACGAGCCGAAGGGTTCCGGCTGTATGCGCTGACGGTCAGGTACGGCCAGCGGCACGCTCGGGAGATCGAGTCCGCGCGGGCGGTCGCGGCCGCGCTCGGCGTCGCCAGGCACATCGAGCTCGACGTCGATTTGTCGGCATTCGGCGGCTCGTCGCTCACCTCGGACGCGCCCGTGCCGAAGGATCGGCGTCTCGATGCGACCGACATTCCGTCGACGTATGTCCCGGCGCGCAACACGGTGTTCCTCGCGCTGGCGCTTGGATGGGCCGAGGTGCTCGGCGCGCACGACCTCATCATCGGCGTCAACGCGCTCGATTACTCCGGATATCCGGACTGCCGTCCGGAATACGTCGCCGCCTTCGAGCGCCTGGCGTCGCTCGCCACGGCCCGAGGGGTGCACGGCGAGACGTTCCGTATCCATGCGCCGCTGCAGCACCTGACGAAAGCGGAAATCATCAGGCGCGGCATCACGCTTGGGCTCGACTACGGCCTCACCCACAGTTGCTACGACCCCGGGCCGGGCGGCCGGCCGTGCGGTCGCTGCGACAGCTGCGGACTGCGCGCCGCCGGATTCGCCGGGGCGGGTGTCCCCGACCCGCTGGTCCCGCAGGCGATACCGCGCAGCGTGTGATCACAAGGCTGCTACGATCTCGTTGATTCCGATGGGACGTTTCTCGGGCGATGCCTCTCCGCCGCCAGCTCTTTCTCGCGATTTTCCTGCTGCTCGTCCCGTTGTTCGCGGCCGCCGGCTGGTCGGGCTGGCTGAGCCTGCACGAGCGGGAAGACGAGCTCGCCGAGCAGGCCGAGCGTGATTGCGCGGACCGTGGCCGCGTTCATCGATCGCGACGTTGGCGAACTGGACGATCTGGCGCGACGGATGTCGCGCGATTCCCGTCGTGCGCGCCCTTGATGCCGCCGGGACTCGCGGCGTCTTTTCGCGCGCGATGGACGGTCGTGCTCCCGTCCTGCGCATGGAGCTCGCGTCGGCGGATGGCAGGGAGATCGCGGCACTCGATTCCGGCGAGGCGACGCTCGACGACGGTGGAGTGGGCCGCCGACGTGCTGCGCCGGGGCGATCGCACGCTCGTGCCGATGGTGACCGCACAGGCGGGTGCGCTATGTCGTGATCGGGTATCCCGTCTGGCGATAACAGCGGCCGGGCGATTGGCGCGCTCGGGATGTTCGTCAATCTGCAGTCGCTTCAGGACGCCTTCGGTGCCGTCGGTCTCGCGGACAAGTCGGTGGTGACGATTGCGTCGATGGATGGCCGGATCCTCGCCCGGAGCAGCGAAGGGGACCGTTCGTCGGTTCCCTGGCGCCGGGGTCGCCGCGTCAGGGACCCGCTGCCCCGCACCGCGCCATGGGCATCGACGGCGTCGAGCGGGTCTACGCGGAGGCGTCCGCCCACGTCGGTCCCTGGCTCGTCTCCGTTGGCCTGCCGATGTCGATCGCGTTCGATCGCGCGGCATCGCTGTGGTCACGGAGCCTGGTCATTCTTTTTCTCGCCGTCGGCAGCTGGCTGTTCGTGGCGCTGATCCTGTCCAATCGCTTCGTCGGCGCCGTCGGTGACCTCGACGCGACCGCACAGCGGATCGCCTCCGGTGACTTCGGTCCGATTACGAAGAAGAAGATGTTCTCGCGCGAGTTTGCCGAGCTGCAGACGGCATTCGTGTCGATGCTGCGAGCGATTCAACGCCACCCGCGACAAGCTCGACGCACAGATGGCGGAGGAGCGCCGCATCCGCAAGGAGCTCGAATCGCTCCAGGGCCAGGTGATCCGGCAGGAGCGGCTCGCCGCCGTCGGTCAGCTGGTCTCCGGCGTCGCCCACGAGATCAACAACCCGCTCCAGTCCATCAGCGGATTCGCGGAGCTGCTGCGGCTGCAGCGGAGCCTGCCGGAATCGGCCCAGAGCGACCTGACCATCATTCTTCGGGAGAGCGCCCGTGCGAATGCGATCATTCGCAACCTGGCGCTGTTTGCGCGGCAACAGCCCGGCCCGGCCGCGCCCATCCGTCTCGGCGAGGTCATCGCCGCCGTCGCCGAACTCCGTCAGCGCCGGCTCGAATCGGAGCAGATCGAGCTGCGGATCGAGGACGCCTCGACGCAGCACGTGATGGCCGTGCTGACGGAGCTGCAACAGGTCGTCCTGAACTTCGTCGTCAACGCGGAGCAGGCGATCCTGTCGAGCGGTCGAATACCGGCGCGGGTGACGATCCGGACCTACGATCGCGGCGACCGGGTCGTGCTCGAAGTTGAGGACACCGGGCCCGGGGTGAAGCCTGAAGACGAACCCAGGCTGTTCGAGCCGTTCTTCACCACCAAGCCCGTGGGGCAGGGAACCGGGCTGGGGCTGTCGATCAGCTACGGGATCATCGAGTCGCTCGGCGGCAAGGTCGGCTATCGGCCGGCGTCCGCGACCGGCGCCATCTTCTACTTCGATCTCCGGCGGCCGGTCCGGCTGAAGCCGGACACACGGTTGGCGAGGGCCGGAGCCGAGCTGAGTGCGGCTGAATGCCGCCAGGCTGACCGCGATCGAGTCGAGCGCCTGGTTCGCGGCGGCGCCTGTCCCTTCGAAGTTGTTGACCATCGCCACGAACGCCAGCGTTTCCCCATCGCGGGTTTTCACGTAGCCGGCCAGCGACCGGATATTCGACATCGTTCCGGTCTTGGCGCGCACGTTGCCAGCGGCCGGCGTGTTCCGCATCCGCTCGCTCAACGTGCCGTCGACCCCGGCCACAGGCAGCGCGGTGACGAACGGCGACGACCCGGACGGGTCGTGCATGCGCTGCAGAACCGCGAGCACGGTCTCGGGAGACACGGTGTCGCGCCGTGACAGTCCCGAGCCGTCGATCAGCTGCAGCGACAGCGGAGGAATGCCCCACGCTGCCAGGCGCTTCGTAAACCCTTCCAGCGCGGCGTCATTTGTCTTGAGCTGTCCCGGTGCCGCGTTCAAGCGCATGACCGCTTCACCGTAGAGATTGATGCTGTCCTTCAGCAACGGCTGGACGATGTCGCGGAGCGGCTTCGAGCGGTGCGTGAACAGGACCTGTGCGGCCGTCCGGTCCGGCGGGGACATCACGTCGTCGATGTCCCACGCATCGCCGGTGACCGCGATGCCCTGCATCTGCAGCCGCTGTCGAAGGACGCTGGCGAACCAGATCGTCGGATTGCCGACAGCGACGGCCAGCCGCGCCGGCGCCGCACCAAGCGGGAATGGAACCGGCGATGGTCACGAACGGCTCGCCGGGCCGCTGTTCCGGCCAGATCTGCTGCGGCGTACCGGCGGCCCCGGTCACGACGCGGTTCATGATCGGTCGCGAGGCGGCGTCGGGATCGACGCCGATGGAGACAGGGGCGCCGGGCCTCGGTCCAGGCGTCAGCGTCACGGTCATCCGGTTCTCGGCGTAGTTGAGCGCCCCGAAGAGGGCGCCGCTCGGGTAGCCGAGGTCGTCCCAGGCCCACGCCAGCTGCGGCCGCGGTTCGTCGATCGCGTCGTCATCGCCAATGATCCGGCCGTCGATGCGACGGATGCCCGCGGCCCGCAGCGCAGTGATCCAACTCGAGAAATCCTCCCCGGCGCGCCCGCCAATCGTCGGATCGCCGGAGCCGACGACCAGGAGATCGCCGGAGAGAACGCCGTCGGTGATCGGCCCGGTGGCCTCGAGCCTCGTCTCGTACCGATAGTCCCAGCCGACCGCCTCCGCGGCGGTCGAGACCGCGGCCAGCTTGGCGACGGATGCGGGAACCAGCAGCGTTCGCGGCTGCAGCTCGAAGAGTCGCTCGTCGCGATCGAGCGAGTGAACGACGATGCCCCAGACGCCGCGCTGCACGCCTGGAGCCTGCGTGGCCTGTGTGATGTCGCGGCGGAGCTGATCGAGCGCGAGACGCGCCGTTGGCGTGCCGGCGCAGTGGTGGGGGAGGCTTTGGTGCAGCTGAGAAATGCAAAATGCAAAATGCAAAATGCAAACGACGAGCGGCTCCGGCACTACAGCGCTGCATTCTGCATTTTGAATTTTGCATTTGACGAACCGATTACTTCATCTCATCAATGCCCTTGAACACATCGTCGAACGCTGACGCCATGACCTTCCCGGTGCCCGGTTCATCCGAGCGGCTGGCCAGGACATCGCCGCCCGCCCTGGCGAATGCGACCTGTTCCATCTTGTTCTCGTCGAAGCGGATCGTCACCACCAGCGCCGGAGTCTTGAGCGCCGCGTGCGAGGTGGCGTCAAACGATTCGGCTTGGAGCCCGGACACCTTGGACAGCAGGTCCTCGACTTTCATCGCCGGAACCTGCTTACCCGCGGCGTTCTTCCATTCTTCAGAGCCGTCCTTGTTCTTCGTCTTGTCCAGCGCGATGGTCTCAGCGCCACGTTTGAACTCGACGTGCGTCGCGGTGAACGACCGCGAGTCGAACAGATCTTTGCGCCGGAATTCACCGAGGTCGCGGATGACGTCGGTGAACAGCGTCGGCGCCACCGTGAACACCATCGGACGCGAGGCGTCCTTCGCGTAGATCAGCGCATTCTCGGTTTCGCCGAACAGCAGCGTCGCCCGCGAGCTCCCCGCCCCGGCCGTAATCGTGGCCACCGGAGGGTCGAGCTTGCGTTTCTTGAGATCGGCTCCATCGGCCGACGACGATTCCCTGCATCTGGCCTGATGACAGTCGCTCGAGTGCGCCCTCGACCGCGGCGAAGTCGGCGCGGGCCATCAGCGGCGCAACGATGCGCCAGTCCATCCCGGTCTTGGTCAGGGTCACGGCCGGCTTGCCGGCCTTGAGAATCTCGATGCGATCCACTTTCTCGCGGTCGATCGAGATGACGCGCTTGTCGCGCAGCGCGAACGTGTTCTTGTTGAAGGTGGAATCCAGGAACGACGACACGAGGAAGACTCGCGGCTGGCCGGGAAAGCGCGCATACATATCGCCGCCCGTCGGCGTCCGCTCGCCCAACTCGATCCGCTTCGGCTCTTTGTCGCCCTTCGAGCGGAACTCCACCTCGATACGGGCTGGTTCCAGCCCGTACTGCTTGAGGTCCGATGCCTTGTCGTCGACGACGCGCTGAATCTGCAGGTCCGTCAGGCTGCTGGTGATCGACGTCAGCTCTCCCTGATCTGCGGCCGCCGCCTCAGGTTCGACGATCTTCCAGCTGCCGTCCGCCTTCTGCACGCGCGTCGTTTGCCCATCCGCGGCCTTGATGCGAATGTCCTCGACGTCCTCTCCCTTGACCGCGGCGAACGCCTTTTCCTTCGTGTCAGTGCTGGTCGATTCGCGGCCGTTCAGGTAGTAGATGTAGCCGACGAGGCCGGCCAGCAGCACGACCAGAACGAGTGTGGATCGCAGGCCTCTCATCGCTCGCGTCTCCGCCACCACGCGAGCACACCCGCGCCGATCACGAGCGCGGGCACGATGACGAGCGACATCCACAGGACGCCCATCACGTGATTCGCCGTCATGGTCAGCCGCCGATCGGAGGCCTCCTTCGGACGAATGGCGATGAGGCTTTCCTGCTGCGCCAGCCAGTTCACCGTGTTGAGGAACAGGTCCCGGTTGCCCTCGATGCCGAGGTAGCCGTTGCCGATGAAATCTGAATCGCCGATGACGGCCACGCGGGTTTCAGGAGGCCGCTGTTCCGCGCCTTCCTTTTTCTGCGCCGGATCCGCTGGTGCCGGCACCGCGACCGCCGCGGCGATCGACACCGGCCCGGTGATGTCTCCCTTGTCCGGCTCGGGCGCCAGGTTGTCCGGAGGGTCGAGCGACGCGAGATTCATTTCAGCCCACGTGCGCTGCGCGGTCTGAATGAAGGACTGCGCCATTCGATCGGCGGGCGCACCCATCGCCGGAATGACGGCTCGGGCGACGGGAAACATCGTGATCAGCTGGAAACGAGACGTAATCGGATGATTCGGGTACGGCGGCGCGGCCACCGGAATCGTCGCGATTTTCGTCAGACCGCTGACGTCGACGACCACGGTTGGAGTGGCGTTGATCCCCCACTCCTTGACGAGCGCTTCGATTCGCGGCAGCGGCGCCGGCTTCTTGAAGTCGTCCGGTGGATCGAGAAGCACGAGCAGCTTGCCGTGCTTCGCCGACAGGTACTGCTGGATCAGCTCGGCCTCACCCTCGATCAGATCGGTCTTGGGACCGGCGAGAATCAGGACCGTCGCATTCTCCGGTATCGCGTTGGTCTGCGCGATGATCAGCTTCTCCCACTGATAGTTGTCCTGCCGCAGCGCGTCGATGATCGCGCTGTAGCCGCCTCGTTCCGTATTCGTCGGGTCCTTTTCGCCGTGGCCGGCAAGGAAGTAGACGCGCTTTTCCGTCGGGTTCAGCACCTTGACCAGCGCGCTCGTCAGATCCTGTTCGGCCGGCGACTGGCCGGCTGAACGACCACGCGTTCACGACGGCCCATGTACTCGACCACGACCGTGCCATAGCTCTGGATCTCGTACTCCTTGGCCGGGACCGGTCGCTTGTCCGGGTCGATGTACTCGACGCTGACCTGCGTCGACTGGTACTGGTACTCGTTCAGTCTCGCCCGGATGCGGTCGACGTCCGCCTCCGCCTCGAAGACGACGAGCTTGACAGGAGCCTTCAGCTCTTTCAGCAGCTTCACGGTCTGCTCAGACAGGCTGTACAGGCGGTTGCTCGTCAGGTCCCACCGCTTGTTCTGCTTCACCGACACGTAATTCACGGCGATGAGGATCCCGAGCACGACCAGAACGCTGACGCTGGCGATGGCGCCGTAGCGGGCGTTGCGCCGGCGGAAGTAGGCGACGATCTCGCGCCATTGGCCGAGCGTGTAGAGCAGGACCAGCGCCAGGCCGGCCCACGACGCGTAGACCGCGTATTGATTCCACTCGGGTTTGAAAATGCGTGCGGCCAGGGCGCCGAAGACCAGCGCCATGCCGACGTAGCTGAGGATCGAGAGGATTCGGTTCATCGCCTTACCCTCGCCACCGCTCGGTGTCGACCGAGCGCGCCGTCAGGAACAATCCGAACAGCGATGAAGCTCACGTAATAGACCACGTGCTTCGTGTCGATGATGCCGCGGGTGAAGTCGTCGAGATGGCTGGTGATCGACAGGTACTCGAGCACCGCCTGCGTCGTCGGACCGGTGAGCGGCCCGACCCAGTTGATGACCCACAGCAGGAGGAACACGGCGAAGGTGGCCATGACCGCGACGATCTGGTTGCGCGTGAAGCTGGAGATCAGCAGGCCAATCGAGATGAAGCAGCCGCCCATGAGCAGCAGGCCGAGATAGCCGGTGGCGATCGGGATCCACTCCGGCGTGCCGAAGGCGAACAGCACGCCGACGTGCACGAGCGGTGACCGCGAGCATCGCGGCGTAGAGCGCCATCGCGCCCAGGAACTTGCCCATGATGATGTCGACGTCGGTCAGCGGCGACGTCAGCAGCAGCTCGATCGTGCCCGACCGCTTCTCCTCCGAGTAGGTGCGCATCGTAATCATCGGCAGCACGAACAGCAGGAGTGACGCTCGCGTTGAGGAAGAGCGGCCGAATCATCTGCTCGTTGACGTTCTGCGTCGGCCCGCCCTGCATGCCCATCATCCGCATGCCCTGTTCGATGAAGATCCCGAGCAGCGCGTAGTAGAAGAAGCCGAACATCAGCGCAAACAGCCCGATGACGACGTAGGCGATCGGCGACGCGAAGTAGGACTTGAGCTCCTTCTGAGCGATGGCCAGGATGTTACTCACTGGGCACCTCCCTCTGACCGCGCGTCCGGTGCGGTGGCGGCGTCTTCGGTCGTCAGATGCAGGAAGACTTCTTCGAGGCTCATCCGCATGGGGCGCAGTTCCAGCAGTCCCCACCCGCGGCTGACGACTGCGGCCGCCAGCTCCCGCCGCACATCGCGGCCCGTTTCGCTCTCGACTTCAAGCGCCGCAACCGGTCCCCGCATTTCGGCGACTCGCACCTGCGTGACGCCGGGCACGACGTTCAGCGCGTCCGTCGGATTCGCGCCTGAGGCATCGACCTGCAGGAACATCGTCTCCGTGCCGCGCAGACGCGCCGTCAGGTTGTCCGGTGTATCAATCGCAACGATACGACCCTTGTTGATGATGACCACGCGGTGGCAGGTCTGACTGACTTCGGGAAGGATGTGCGTGCTCAGGATGACGGTGTGGTCGCCCCCGAGTTGCTTGATGAGCTCACGGGTCTCGATGATCTGCTTCGGGTCGAGGCCCGCCGTTGGCTCGTCCAGGATCAGCACCTCCGGGTTGTGCAGCAGCGCCTGCGCGAGACCAACACGCTGTCGGTACCCCTTCGAGAGCTTGCCGCAGTGGCGCCTGCTGACATCGGCGATCCGCGTGCGCTCCATCGAGCTCTTCACCCGCGAGGCTCGCTCGCTGCGCGGCACCCCTTTGATTCGGGCGCAGAAGTCGAGATAGTCGCGCACGGT
The DNA here is from genome assembly GCA_963793705.1 of uncultured Acidobacteriota bacterium. Lineage (GTDB taxonomy): Bacteria > Acidobacteriota > Vicinamibacteria > Vicinamibacterales > UBA2999 > Gp6-AA40. Next base: position 43,083 of record CAWCBC010000005.1, read on the forward strand.
CATGTCCGGGTAGAGGGGGGGAGTCTCCGGCAGATAGCCGGTGCGCCGCTTCGCCTCGATGGGTTGATCCTGGACGTCGTATCCGCCGACGAGCGCCTTGCCGTCGGTGGGCGGCATGTACCCGGTCAGGATCCGCATCGTGGTGGTTTTCCCCGCCCCGTTCGGCCCCAGGAACCCCAGGATCTCTCCACGCTCCGCCCTGAAGCTCACATCGTCAACGGCCGTCACCGGGCCGTAGCGCTTTGTCAGGTGCTGAACCTCGATCACCGTTCCACTCCCTGTCTGCTTCTTCGTGCTTGCTTAACTAGGTAGGGGCCGACCTTCAGGTCGGCCCCTACGAGTGTTTGCTGATCCCTGGTCGTAACTTCTAGGGAACAGACGTTTTACCTTATGCAACCGCCGATGGTAGCTGATGGGTTCGCAGCTCGGCAAGGCTCACGCCCTTAGACGGTATGAAGGCTCTTCGTGAAATACGACGCCGCCAAGCTTACGACGTCTGCGATGGTTGATGCGGTCGGGGAGGGATGCGGACGTGCGGCGCAGCCCGGTTCACGCCTTCCGGTTCGAGAAGAAGTGGGCCTGAATGAACTCGTTGATTGCCGTCTGCGCGGGTGGATCGAGTCGACGTGAACTGCAGTCCCATACCGACGCGGCGGTCGCTCCACGCGACACGGGCCTCGGCGTCGACGTCTTTCTTCGTTCCAGGGAGCCGAAATCGCAGTCGAACGACTGAGGCGACGTCGAGCGGATTCGTGGTTCGGATCGCGACGCCGCCGTGACTGACGTTCAGTATCAGCGACGTAAAAATGGCATTCCCGACGCGATACGTGATCGGCACGCCCATCCCGACGCGCGGGCTCGACCGCCGGTTGTAGTGTTCGGGGAAGAGGTGTGGGGCGAGCGCCGGCATGATGTGGCCGACGCCGGTGTATTCGTTGACGTATCCAGCGACGCCGAACGACGAGAGGTCGCGCACTTCATCGGCATTCGCGATCGTCCCGCTGAAGACGATGATCGGCATCTCCGGCGCCACCCGCCGGACGCTGCGAACGAGATCGATGCCGCGACCGTTGGGCAGCCGCAGATCGAGTACCAGCAGGTCGATCCGGTCCGCCGGCGCCCGGAAGGCGGCCAGCAGCTCCTGGACCGTCCGCGCCGTGACCGCCCGATGTCCCGCCCCCTCGAGGGCGGTCCGGAACCGATCCCGTACAAAGGCGGTGTCATCGGCGATCAGCACCGTTTTGACGGCGACCATGGTGGCGGCGGTCACTAGGCAGACGTATCGGTATGGCCCGGCTGCCGCGTTAGTGCGCGTTGCCCGGAGCGTTTCCTCCTCGATATAATCCGGCTCTTGCGGGTGCTGGCTGGCCATCAACAGTTTGCCGGCACTTGATGTTGCGTTTGCGGCCTCCCAGCCGCATGGAGCCCGTATGGCGACCTGCCCGGAATGCGAGTATGACGAGATTGACACCGAGGAATTTGAGGAGGGGGACACGCTTGAGTTGTCCGGAATGCGGTAAGCAGCTGGCCTATCTCGGCAACGACGAGGTCGAGGTGGCCGACGACGATGACGACGACGACCTCGACGACGACGAAGAAGTCGAAGAGGAGGAAGACGACGACGAAGACGATGATGACGACGAAGAGGACGAGGAACTCGACGAGTGAACACGGCCACTGACGCGCCGGCCCGCGCGTCAGCCCTGTACAACCTTCTGGGCGGCGTCGAGTCCATCATCGTGGCGTTCAGCGGCGGCGTCGACAGCGCATACCTGGCGTGGGCCGCCACCCAGGTGCTGGGGCCCGCGGCTTTGTGCGTGACCGCCGACAGCCCAAGCTATCCCGATCATCACCGGCAACTTGCACTCGACGTCGCGCGCCGATTCGGCCTGCGTCACCAGATCATTCACACGAGTGAGCTCGAGGATCCGCTCTATCGGGCGAATCCGGTGAACCGCTGCTACTACTGCAAGCACGAGCTCTATACGGCGCTCTCGGCGCTTGCGCGTGAGCGCGGCGTCGCCGTGATCGCGGACGGCAGCAACGCCGACGACCGTGGCGACTACCGGCCCGGTCGCCAGGCCGCTCGCGAATTCGGCGTGCGCAGCCCTCTCGACGAGGTCGGCCTCACCAAGAGCGATATCCGCGAGCTCTCGCATCGTGCCGGTCTGCCGACCTGGAACGAGCCGGCATCCGCCTGCCTGTCGTCGAGGATTCCCTATCTGTCGGAGGTGACGCACGACAAGCTCCGCATGATCGAGCGCGCCGAGCGAGCCGTGCGCGCGCTCGGATTCAGCGTCTGCCGCGTGCGCCATCATGACGACCTCGCACGACTGGAGATCGGTGCCGACGAGTTGCCGCGTGCGCTCGAGCCCTCTGTCCGCGACCGCCTGGTCTCGGAGCTGATCGCCATCGGTTACCGCGACGTCACGATCGATCCGCGGGGCTATAGGCAGGGCAGCCTCAACGAGGGACTCCGCCTTCGGCCGGTCTGAGTCTGAGGCCTACTTCCCGTCGCCAAAACCGCCGATATCAGGCCCAGAACCGATTGACACCCGATCCCTCGAACGCTAAGCTCGACCGGGCACTTGAAGAAACGACCTTCGCAGGAGAGCTAATGAATCTGCGCCGGCTGATGTGGTTGAGCGCGACTGTTCTTTTCGTCGCGTTCATCGTCATTGGATGCTCGAAGAAGGTACCGCCGCCACCGCCGCCGCCGCCGGCACCACCACCTGCGCCGACAGCTCCACCGCCGCCGCCCCCGCCGCCGGCGGCCGCACCCAAGCCAGTACCAGCGCCGCCCCCGGCTGCGCCCAAGCCGCCGTCGGAAGAGGACCTGTTCAGGAACAAGACGCTGGAACAGGTTACGGCAGATCTGTCAGACGTGATGTTCGACTACGACCAGTTCAACATCCGGGACGACCAGCGTGCGACGCTGCAGATCAACGGCGACTACCTGCGACGGTGGACGACTGTCCGGGTGACGATTGAGGGCCATGCCGACGCCCGGGGTACCAACGAATACAACCTGGCGCTCGGTCAGCGGCGCGCAAACGCCATACGCGACTATCTGGCTGGTGTCGGCATTGCCGCCGATCGGATGGTTGTGGTCAGCAAGGGCGAAGAGGAACCGACGTGCCGCGAAGACACGGACGCGTGCCACGCGCGCAATCGCCGCGGCCACTTCGTGGCGACAGCGAAATAGCTTGGGCCTTAAGGCGGAAGTTCGATCGGTCATCGCGTCCGCGATAGCTTCGCCTTCAGGCTCATTCAGACAGTTCATCACGATCGCCTGCGCCACGACCTTCGGGCTCGCGGCCGGCGCGCGATGATCGGGCGGCCGACGACGATATAGGTCGCCCCCGCCGCGACCGCTTCCGCCGGACCCATTGTCCGCGCCTGATCGTTTTTTTCCTGACCTGCGGACGCTCCCCTGATCCCCGGCGTGACGATGGCGAAGTCCGGTCCGCACACGCGGCGGATCTCGGCGGTCTCGTGAGGTGAGGCGACAACGCCCTGCAGGCCGGCGGCCTTCGCCATGCGCGCCAGCGTCAGCACGTGGTCGACGAGCGGCCTCGCCACACCTGTCTGTTTCAGCGTCTCCTCATCCATGCTGGTGAGCACGGTGACGGCGATGACGAGGGGAGCCTGGCGGCCGGTTGATGCGGCGGCGTCGGCCGCGGCGCGCGCCGCGGCCTGCATCATGGCACTGCCGCCCGACGGCGTGGACGTTGATCATCCAGGCACCCGTTCGAACGGCCGCATCGACCGCCTGCGCGACGGTGTTCGGGATGTCGTGGAATTTGAGGTCGAGGAACACACGCGCGCCGGAGTCCACGAGCCGGCGCACCAGGTCAGGCCCGGCCATCGTGAATAGACGGCTGCCGACTTTGAGCCCACCGGCGACCCCTTGCACCTGACCGGCAAGCGTCAGCGCGCGTTCCGCGCTGTCGACGTCCAGAGCCACGAGCAGACGGTCGCCAGGATTGCTACTGGACATCGATGCCTATTGCCTCCTCGATTCGAGAGAATCCGTCGCCCGACAGCCGCGCGGCAAGTCCGGACAACACGCTGTGAACCATCCCTGGTCCTTCATATACCAACGCCGTGTAGATCTGGACGAGTGCCGCCCCGGACCGAATTCGCTCGTAGGCATCGTCGGCCGTAAAGATGCCGCCGACACCGACAATCGGGATTCGTCGTCCCAGATGGCGGAAGAGCAGCCCGCACACAGCGTTTGCCGGTGACCTCAGCGGCGCGCCGCTCAGGCCGCCCGCCTGCAGTGGCGTCGGAGCGATGCTCGAGAGCAGGCCTGGCAACCGTGGTGTTGGTGGCAATCACACCCGCGGCGCCGCCTTCCACAGCGGCTTCAACAGATCGCAGGAGGTCGTTGTCCGGTGCGTCGGGCGACATCTTGACGAGGACCGGAATTGCGCGGCCCGCGCTCTTCTCGCCAACCCTGGCGACGACCTGCTCGACGAGCGCGCGCAGCGTCCGGCTTTCCTGCAGATCGCGGAGCCCTGCGGTATTGGGCGAACTCACGTTGATCGCAAAGTAATCGGCAAAGGGGTGGAGCAAGTCGATGGTGCGGACATAATCATCCGTTGCCCGCTCATTCGGTGTCTCCTTGTTCTTCCCGATGTTGATTCCCATCCGTAGGGCGCCCCTTCCAGGGGCGCCATGCGCGAGGTTCCTCGCCACGCCCTCCGCGCCCTCGCTGTTGAAGCCGAATCGATTGATGATCGCGCGATCGCGTCGGAGTCGGAACAACCGTGGTTTTGGATTCCCCGGTTGGGGCTGCGGGGTGACGGTGCCGATCTCGGCGACAGCCAAAACCAAGCGCCGCCCAGGCCGGAACCGCCGTGCCTTGCTTGTCGAGACCCGCGCCAAGCCCGAGGGGATTGCTGAACTCGAGGCCGAACACCTGTTGGGAGAGTCGGTGGTCGATTGGCTTCTCTCGACCCCGCAGCGCGTTGATCACCAGCGGCTGACGGAGCGCCGCCATCGTCAAATCGTGGGCGCGTTCGGCGTCGAGAGCAAAAAGCGCGGGCCGCAACGCCCGCGTGTAGAAGCTCACACTCGAACGAGTATAGCCGGTCGGTGCAACGGGGGCTTCGCGGTCGGTGCGAGGCGGAGCCGGGTCGGTGCAAAAGGGCTTCGCGGTTGGTGCAAAGTCTTTTGCGCTGGTCGGTGCAAGCAGGCTTCGGGGTCGGTGCAAGAGGGTGACACGGGGCGATGCGATAGTTCCGCACCGGTCGGTACGCAGAAACGACCACGCTCTGGCAGCTGACGCGTGCGACTTTCTGCGTTATCCCGCGCTAAGTCATTGAGCGAATGCGGGCATTGCTCATGCTCAGTGTCCGGCCATGCCCGGCGCGCGACACTTCACTGAGTTGATCATTTGGCAGTTGGCGGACAGTGGTCGCTCACCGCATCACCGCAAGCAGCATTGCCGTCCTGGCATTCGCGATTGGTGTCCACAGCCAGGAGACGGCATCGTTTACCGTCGCCTCGATCAAGCTGAACACGTCCGGTCTGCCCTACAGTCAGTCCGCGGATCGTCCGGACGGCCTCGCCCTCGTTAATGAGCGTTTGCGCGACGTGATCCTGTTCGCGTTCGGTCTGTACCAGTTCCAGTTGACCGGCGATCCCGCCTGGGTGTCGCGCGATCGGTTTGATATCACGGCGCGCGCCGACGGGCCGCTATCCATCGACGAGAAGCGCGTGCGGCTGCGGCGATTGCTGGCCGATCGCTTTGGCTTGATGGTGCGTACAGGAGTCACGCGAGCAGGCTGTGTACACGTTAACCAGAGTTGAAGCCGCCGTCGGCTCTGGCTTGAAGAGACGTGACTGCGCCATTCCGGGCATTGGCGGGCTTGCGTGCGGTGGTGGCGTCGCGGCTTCCGACGGTGGCGTCATGCGTATGGGCGGGATCCCGATGTCGCGACTGGCTGGGTTTCTCGGTGGTGTTCTCGGCCGCGTCGTTGTCGACGAATCAGGTCTTACGGGCCCGTTCGACGTGGACCTCCAGTGGCGGCCGGATCTGGAT
>CAWCBC010000006.1:0-34560 GCA_963793705.1 uncultured Acidobacteriota bacterium
CTGACCGCAAGAAATCCGATTAGCCGCGCGCTCCCCGAATTCTCTCAGCTCGATTACCGTCTGATCGTCGAGTCCATTCATGGTCGCGACACGCGACTGCAACTGAGATGATGTCGCGTTCATGACAAGCGCAACGGGTGACGAAACGCGCGCCTCGTCTACCAATCCCGACGCGTTGCTGGTTCGCGCCATCGGCGTCCGTCAGCTTGCCGCCACCATCTTCAACTACACCGTTGCCAGCGGCATCTTCGCGCTACCGGCGACGGCCGCCGCGCAGCTTGGCCCGGCCGCCCCCCTTGCGTATCTCGTCTGCACCGCCATCATGCTGCTCGTCGTTGCGTCGTTCGCGGAGGCGGGAAGCCGTGTCTCCTCGTCGGGCGGGCCCTATGCCTACATCGAGGCGGCGTTCGGTCCGTTCGTCGGGCTGCTCTCCGGCGTCCTGCTCGTGGTGTCGGCTTTGTCCGGTGTTGCGGTGGTCATGACACTGTTCGCCGGTTCGGCTCTGGCGCTTGCCAACGTGCCCTCTACGCCGATCGCCCAGGCCGCGATTGTGATTGCGGTGTCGACGATCGCCGTGATCTTCAACGTGCGAGGCGTGCGATCGGGCGTGCGGGTGGTGGAGCTGATGACCGCCGCCAAGCTCATTCCGTTGATTGCCTTTGTCGTCATCGGTGCGGCGTTCGTTGTCCCTGGCAATCTGGTGTGGACCGCCGCGCCGGACGTGACTTCCCTGATGGGCACCTCCGGCATCGTGATCTTCGCCTTCATGGGGATCGAGAGCGGCCTGGGCCCCAGTGGAGAAGTGCGCGATCCATCCCGAACAGTGCCGCGCGCCGCGTTTCTCGCGCTGATCGGCGTCTGCGTTCTGTATCTGGCCGTGCAGGCGGTCGCGCAGGGCATCCTGGGCCCGGGGCTGGGAAGCACGCGGATCACGCCGCTTGCGGCAGCCGCCGGAGCCGCCGTCGCCGAGCCAGGCCGAATCGTCATGCTGATTGGCGCCGCGGTCTCGATGCTGGGGCTGCTGTTCGGTGCAGGGCTCGTCAACCCGCGCATCGTCTTTGCGCTGGCGCGCGACGGGTTTCTGCCGCGCTACATCGCACGCGTGCATCCGACCCATCGCACTCCGCACCCGGCCATCGTCGCCTGCGCGCTCGTGGTCGTCGGGTTGGCGTTGACGGGAACGTTCGAGCGCCTGCTGATCATCTCGAACATCGCGGGGCTGATCGTCTACGCGATGGTGGCGATGGCCGCCGTGATGCTGCGGCGTCGGAACGTCCGCGCGGATGGAGAGCCGTTCCGGTGTCCCGGCGGCCCGCTGGTCCACGTCCTGGCCTTTGCCGGAATTGGATGGATGCTGACGGCGATCGTGACCGTCCAGGACCTGGTTGGACTGGCGATCCTCCTTGCCCTGACCGGCATCGTCTATGTGACGAGGCGGCGCTGAGGTACCGCTGGGGCCCCGGAGTGCTACCCACCAAAAATCGCAGGTCGAGACCAAAAAGGCACTTAGCAACCAACCGCGAATCGTAAAAATCCAGCCATTTTGCGCTGCTCGGGCAACGGCATCGAGGTTGCCTCATCGCCGGCCGTGAATCTTCCACACGAGATGGACTGCCCGGAATGCGCCGAACCGGTCGCGCCAATGGCGGGGAGCACCTGGGCGATCGCCTGGTATTCGTGCGGCACATGCGGCACGTTCTGGTACGCGCGGCTTCGCGTTGGACCCGACATGGATCGTCATGTCGTGCCGATGATTACGGCGGGCAAGCCCGCGCCGCTCCATGACGAATGGTCGATCGAGGAGCTCGAGGCGGAAGCCGACGCGCTGCGGCGGGAGAGCGAAACCCTGCCGAAGGGGAATCTCCACGCGCTGCGTCTGCACCTGGAAAAGCTCAAGGTGCTGGCGGACGCCATCAACCATCGCCTCGAAACCCATTCCGCGGCGACGCATTAACGATCCAGAATGTCCGCCTTCCATGGCGGACTCCACGCACAGCGGCCTCGCCGAATTCTTACGGTCGCATCTGCGGCCGGGGATGACGGTCATTGACGTCGGCGCCAATGTTGGCGACGTCGCCCTTGCCGCGGCGGCCGCCGTTGGCGAGTTCGGGCGGGTGATTGCGTACGAGCCCGGACCTGCTGCAGCGCAGGAGCTTCGCGAACGATCCCGTCACAGCCCGCAGGTGGAGATTCGGCAGGCAGCGGTGTCTGACACGTGCGGTGCCGCCCGCTTCTTCGTGGACCCGACGAAGTCGACGTCCGCGACGCTGTTTAGCGGAGTCGCAGGCCCGAATCACCGGGCCGTCAACGTGACTGTCTGCTCACTCGACTCCGAGCTGCCGACGCTGCCGGCGGGCATCGACGTGATCAAGATCGATGCGCAGGGCGCGGAAGGGCGCATCCTCGAGGGCGCGCGTCGTCTGCTGAAGCGCGACAAACCGCTGCTTGTGTTCGAGCTATGGAAGCCGGGTCTGCATGCGGCGGATACCGACGCGGAACGGCTGCTGCAGCGGCTGGCCGGATTCGGCTATCACTTCCATCCCGTCAATGGGAAAGGCGCGATCGGCAACGCTGAGCGGATCCGTGCGCTCCTCGCGGGTACGCTGCGATCGTCCGCGCTCAATGTGATTGGGCATCCGAGGCGCTGGCCGTCGCGCCGATGGCTGGCGGTGGCCCCCCCGGCGCCGTGCGCGCTCGCGCCGGCCCGTCGTGAGTTGTGCCGGCCGTGGATTTAGCCGTGGGGGCGGACCGTGTCGGGTCCGCCGCCCCGGCAATGAGCAGAGACGCGGGTGGAGTTCCACGAGCCCGTCCGTCGCGACTCGGCGTGCCTGTGCCTGTTGCCGCCGCCGATCGCACCATCTACGAATTCATTGTGGCTGTGCTCAACGACGTGCAGCGGGTCTCAGGCATGCAAGAGTTGTTAGTCACGCCCGACCGCGTTTGCCGACACGAAGTTCGTCGAGCCTGTGCGAAATGAAAAGGCGCAGAATGCGATCGGCAGCGATCTCATTTCGAGATCGTATAGAGGATGAATAACAGCAGAAAGCCCAGCGGAACGATGGACAGCCCCAGCAACGTCCACCTTCCGTTTCGATGTCCGAGGTTGACCGTCACCCCGAACCGGGGATTGCGCTTCGGCACGATGGTCCGCGTATCGAGTGCGCTGCGGTAGATACCGAGGGCGTTCCAGTTTTCAGGGCGCGCCCACTCTTCGTCGTTGATGCGATTCTGATCGTTCACATTCGTGTGCGCGCATTTCCTGTCGCCCCTCAGCTCTCCGACTTCCTGATGCTCGTCGGGTGCGTTAACGCCAGCGTTGCCGACCATTTCCCGGCTTCTTGTTTGGCGAGTCCGCGCAACGCCAGCCGCCTGAGAATACGATTTGCGACAACGGGATCAATGGTGGGCGGCAACCCATCAGTCTGCCTCTGTTGCTTCAGCCACGTTACCACCTGCGAAAATGCCTGCGACCGCGTCCAGTAATCCCTCCGCTCAGCCATAAACCCCCGGTCGTCAGTCGAGTCGCTTCACGCCACTCCATGCAATCAGGTCGCCCGCCCGTAAGCTGAACTGATGCGCTTGGTGTGATGCCCTCGCGACGACCGCTCGAGGCTATTTGAAGATATCGAGAATCGCGGCCGGCAGGTCCGAGTCCGGCCTCTCGAGGCCCTTCTCGAAGTCCTTCTCCCAGTTCTTCGCCCAGGGGCGGCCGTAATAATCGACATAGCGCGGATCGCTCGGCGGCAGCTGGGTTGGCCTTCCGTTAACGTTCTCGACATTGCTCAGGCATTCGATGAACGTGTGACGAAGGGTGGGGCTGTCGTGCTTCTGCGTCCTGTTCCACCGCATCGTCGACCGCAACGGAGCGACGAAGGCCTCGGGGTCGTAGAAGATCGTCTCAATCGTTAAACCGGCAAATGCGCCGCTGGCGTCCTGGCGCGGCGAGATGATCTCGATCGTCTCCAGCCTGCTGCTGTATTCGAACAACGCGTGGGTGATCGTCCATCCCTGAACGTTCGCCGTCCAGGTGATCAGTTTGTCCCCGTCCCAGAAGCCGACCGTTTCGCCGTACCACTGCGGCGTCTTCTGGACGTGATTCCGTCCGATCAGGACTTTGAAGAGGAAGTTGTCGGCGATGCCGCTCAGGAACTGAACCTGATTCGGGGTCATCATCACTTCCATCGGCTGCTGAACCGCGAACTGCGTGTAGAACCGGACCAGTCCCTCGGGACGGCAGAAGGCGGCGCTCCACTGCGGCGCGTTCGTCACCGACTCGTGATAGATCCCCTGCACCATGCGCTGCTGGTATTCGGGCGTCAGCAGCGACAGCAGCGTGCTCGGCTGAGCAATGCCCCACAGCCACTGGGTCCCGCCGTCCTGGTTGCCGCGTACGTAGAACCCATCCCATTCCGGCAGCGTGACACGCGTGTGGACGGTTGGGCCGCCTCGTTTCTTGGCGTCAGCCATCAACGCCTCGTAGTGCTCCTTGGCCGTCTTGTGGGCGTACGGACTCCTGATGTTCGCGGCCGCGTAATCGCGGGAACAGTCTCCCCAGCCGGCGGTCGAGGGAGGTTGTCACCCATCCGCTGATCCGCCCACATTTCCGTGATGTTGCGGGAGATGTTGCAGCGGAAGTACTTCGGATCGCTCCAGAGCGCCCGGTCCTTGTAGAAGTTCTTCGTGGTGAAGAGGTCCACCGGGAGCGGGTCTGGAGTGGGGGCGCCGGGCTTGAGCGCGCCGTCAGGGATTCGTGGCCCGCCACGCCCGCCAAGCGCTCCTACCGGAGCTGCCCCGCCGCGCCCACCGGGGGCTGCAGGAGCGGGTGCGGGAGCGGCGCTCCTGTTGTCCCGATGCCGGCGCCTGAAAAGCGAACAGCATCACGGAAAGGATTGTCGTCACGAACAGCGCCACAGCGCCGCACGCGGAACGGATTTTCATGTCTCTTACCCCATCACAGATCAATGACAATTTCGCGGAATGCTACCATGCCGCCCCGGTCGACCCTGCTGTTGTCACCCGTGGCTCAACGGGCGGCGAAGCACTTGGAACAGATGGATTTGTTTGTGAAATTGGAGCCGGCAGTCGGACTTGAACCGACGACCTGCTGATTACGAATCAGCTGCTCTACCAACTGAGCTACGCCGGCCAGGCGAGGTCTTTCGATCTAGCGGATCACGAACTCTGAGAATACCACGCTGACGGAATCGTTCGTAAAACACGGCCTCAACCTCCGCGGTTGGAGCTCGAAACGTGACCGCCGCGCAGCTCACGGAGCTGCGCGGGTCGCCGGAGCCGTTTTTCCACGCCGACGAACGGAGCACCGGCTCAGAATGCGCCGGCTCGATCCTGTGGCTGAAAGGTCCGGCTAAAGCCGGACACTACGAAAGAGGGTCCGCCTGAAGGCGGACACTACGTGGAGCTGGCAAACGCGTTGGGCGTGTGGACGTGCTCGGGGCGGACGCCGATGCCCACCAGCCGGGCAGGAATGCGGCGCAGGACGGGGAATCGCTGCAGCATCTTCACCGGGAAGGGCAGCTCGATCCTCCGGTCGCGTTGCAGGCCGAGCACGGGGGCCAGCACGTTCTTCTGAATAGCCACCTGCGCGGCCTGGGTCATCCGTGTCGGAAACAGGCGCCGCCGCTGCACGGCGGCCAGATCGTCCATCGACACCGCGCCGTTCAGGAGCGGCCGATAGAGCAGGTTCGCCGCGGCGACGGCGTCCTGCATCGCGAGGTTGATCCCGACGCCGCCAATCGGTGACATCGCGTGCGCGGCGTCGCCAATGCACAGCAGACCGGGCGCGTACCACTGCCGCAAGCGATCCACCAGCACGGTCAGCAGCTTGATGTCGTCCCACGTCCGCAGTTCACCGACGCGATCGCTCAGGAACGGAACCATCGCCGCGACGTCCGCGCGGAACGCGTCGAGCCCGCGCTCCTTCAATTGCACGTAGCCGCCTTTCGGAATGACGAACCCACACTGCCAGTAGTCGCCGCGGTTCAGCATCACGAAGCACGCGGCCGGACCGGATCACGCCGAGCGTCTCGGCGCGATCGGTGTCGCGACGCGAGAGGCGCATCCACAGCACGTCAATCGGCGCGCCGAACGTGTCGATGGTCAATCCGGCGCGCTCGCGGACAATCGAGCGACGACCATCCGCGCCGATCGTGAGCGTCGCCTCGACCGCGATGTCGCCGTCAGGCGTGCGCACGTCCAGGCCGGTCACGCGACCCTCGGATCGCCGCACGCCCGTGACCTCGGCGTTCATCAGCAGCCGGAACGTCGGATACCGGCGCGCTTCATCGGCCAGGAAGTCCAGAAAATCCCACTGCGGCATCATCGCCACGAACCCGCACTTTGTCGGCAGGTGAGAGAAGTCCGCAACCTTGACGCGCGTGCCGTCGATATCACCGCCGATTTCCGCAGCTGTTGATGCGGCAGCTTCAGGAACTCGTTGAGCACACCCAGCTCGTGCATCAGTTCGAGCGTCGACGGGTGCACGGTGTCGCCGCGGAAGTCCCGCAGAAAATCGCCGTGCTTCTCGAGCACGATGGTGTCGACGCCGGCCCGGGCGAGAAGCAGTCCGGCCATCATGCCGGCGGGACCGCCGCCGGCGATGCAGCATCGCGTGGTCAGACTGGACATGACGAGAGGTCTGGTTTATGGGAGCATACAGGCTCTTCTGAAAGGGGCGCCCTACGCCTTGTGCTCTCAGAGGCACCATGAGATGGGCGCCCTGCGAACGGAGACTATCCGTGCTTCACGCGCTCAAGTTCACCGCAGCCGCCTGCATTTCGTTGCTCCTTGCGAGCACTGCCTCTGCCGCAGTGGTTCAACTACAAGACGCCCGGCCTGCCGCGTGCGGCGGACGGCAAGGCCAATCATGACCGCGCCGCGGCCGATGACGGCTGACGGCAAGCCGGACCTCACCGGCCTGTGGCGGCTCGAGCCGAAGATCGAACCCGGCAGGCTGCGATCGATGCCGCCGGGCCGCAGCCCTGGGTCGTCGACGCGGCAAAGAAGTACATGCACGAACTCGGACGCGACGACACCGGCGTGCATTGCCTGCCGTCCGGTCCGCGCGCGCTGACGCAATGCCCACTTCGCAAAGTTCGTGCAGACGCCGGCATTGATCACGGTGCTGTACGAGTCGATGGCCAGTTCCGGCAGATCTTCATGGACGGCCGTCCGCTGCCCACTGATCCCAATCCCATCTGGCTCGGCTACTCGGTCGGTCGATGGGAAGGCAACACCCTCGTCGTCACCACGGCCGGCTACAACGACCGAACGTTGCTCGATGGGGAAGGGCACGAGCACACGGAATCGCTGCGCGTGACGGAGCGGTTCACGCGCCGTGACCTCGGGCACATGGACGTCGAGGTGACGTTCGAGGATCCGAAGGCATACGCGAAGCCAATCCGGATCCCGGTGGAAGCGACGCTGCAGCCAGACACGGAGCTGATCGAGTACGTCTGCAACGAAAACGAGCGCAGCCGGCCCGCATCTGATCGGCACGGCGGATGACGACAAGAAGCTGCAGGTGGCGGTGGCGCCGGCGAGTGCTCGCGCGATATGCGGGACGTATCGCTTTCCGCCGATCGTCCCCGGCGACAAGCCGTTCATCGTCACGGTCACGCCGAAGGACGGCGTGCTGGCGATCGAAATCGAGCGCGGGCCGACGCATCACTGCGCATCCCGACGTCGCCGACGAAGTTCATGGCACAGGGCGTGGCCGTCGAGTTCATGGCTCCGGACGCGAAAGGAATCGTCAACGAGGTGGTGGTGACGATCGTCGAAGGTGAATTCAAAGGCGTGAGGGTGAAGTGAGGAATGCATGCATCAGCATCTGATCGACGTGCTGGCGACGCTCGACGCGTCGCGCCAGGCCCTGCGGCATGCGATGGCTGCCGATTCCCGCGCCGTGCGCACCGCAGCGTCCCGGCCCCGACCGCTGGTCGCCGGTGGACATCGTCGAGCACCTCTCGCTCGTCGAGACGCGATTCAGCACCATCGTCGGAGGAAAAATCGCGGACGCGCTGAACGCGGGCCTCGGACCGGAGAGTCGAGCCGCGCGTGCCCTGCCCGAGCGGATTCAGACGATGCTCGGCGGATCGGACGGGGAAGCGGACGGCGCCCGAGGCCGCGATCCCGTCGGGCGTGATGGATGAAGGCGCGGCGTGGGCGGCGGCCGACAAGGCGCGGGCGGGTTTCCGTGCGGCGGTGTTGAGCGCTGACGGCCGTGCATTGAGCGGCGTGATCCACGAGCACCCGTTCTTCGGCCCGCTCAACGTCTATCAGTGGGTGGAGCTGATTGCCGCCCACGAAATGCGCCACGTGGCGCAGGTGCGCGAAGCCGACAGCGCAGTTGATGGCGCGGGCGTGACGGGCGTCGCCAGCGAATTCATCGAACCAATTGTCCGGGGAGCGGCGTCTAACATGGCGATTGCGCGTCGCCGGTCTGCATCGCCGTCGTGTGTCTGGCCCTTCGGATCGACCGTCGGCGACGCGCCTTCGCCCAGGACGCAGCGGCCCCAGCGGCCCAGACGGCTGGCCTGTGCGGCATCTTCATCGACTGCAACAACACGCCCTGTGATTCGGATTTCTTCCGCACCGAAATCAGGTTCGTCGAGCACGTGCGGGACCGGCAGACCGCGGACGTTCACCTGCTGATGACCGGGCAGTCCACCGGCAGCGGCGGCCGGGAGATCACCTTCAGCTTCTTCGGCCAGGGCCGCTTCATGGGACGCGATCAGGTCCTGAAGGAAACCTTCGTCGTCGCGTCATCCGACGACGCCGTGCGGCGGGGGATGGTGCGGGTGATGTCGCTTGGCCTGGTGCCGTATGTGCTCGGCGCTGCCAGGCGCAGAACGTCTGCGCGTGACCGTGCAGACCGCCGCCGGCCGACACGGCGGCCGTGCGCTGCAGTCGCGCGATCCCGTGGAATCGCTGGAGCTTCCGGGTGAACCTCAACGGCAATGCCAACGGCGAGAGCTCGAGCAAGTCGTTCTACATCAACACCAACGTCAACGCCAATCGGGTCACGGACCAATCGAAGGTCAATCTGAACACGTACGATGAACTATCGCGAGAGCAAGTTCGAGCTGCCTGACGGCCGTACGTTCCTCTCGCCCAATCGCGACTACGGGATCAATGGGCTGTACGTGAAGTCGCTGGATGGCCACTGGTCGGCGGGCGTCCGCGGCAACTGGAATTCCTCGACGTTCAGCAATCAGAACTGGTCGTGGTCTGGCGGGCCGGCCATCGAATGGAACCTCTTCCCGTACTCCGAATCGACGCGCAGGCTTCTGACGTTCAACTATTCGGTGACGTCGCGGATCTGGGACTACCGCGAGGTGACGATCTTCGGCAAGCTCCACGAGAAGCGCATTCAGCAGTCGCTCGAAACGCAGATGTCGATACGCCAGCGCTGGGGCACGCTGGGTGCGAGCGTGGAGGTCGCGTCGTTCGTTCCCGATTTCGCCAAGAACCACATCAGTGGCTACGGCGACATCTCGCTGAACCTGTTTCGCGGGCTGTCGCTCAACCTCAGCTCCAACATCGAGTGGGTTCGCGATCAGATCTCGTTGCCGGCGGAGGAAGCGACAAGCGAAGAGGTGCTCGTCAACCAGCGCCAGCTGGCGACGAGCTACCGGTATTACCTGTTCTTCGGGGTCAGCTATTCGTTCGGATCGATCTTCAGCCCGATCGTGAATCCGCGCTTCGGGGGCTAGGGGGTCAGTTCACCACTTCAGCTGTGTGAGCCTCGCGATGATGTCTTCCGCCGAGGTTTCCGGATTCACCGCGCGATCGACGTAGGCAATGCGTCCGTTCCTGTCGATATAGAACGTCCAGCGGTTGGCCAAACCGCGGCTGCCCAGCACGCCATATCGCGTAGCCACGCTCTTGTCAGCGTCGCTGAGCAGCGGAAAGTCGGCTCTCTCGGATGCGGCAAACTTCGTGTTGTCTTCCGCCGAATCGACGCTGGCCATGAAATAGGCGATGTCGATATTTGCGCAGTCGATCGCCATTGGCCGCGAGCGACTTGCATTCCAGCGTGCAGCCCTGCCGTGAACGCTTTCGGGAACCAGGCGATGACCACGGCCTTCTTGCCGCGATAGTCAGCGAGCGAATATGTCTTCCCGTCCGATCCCGTCAAGGTGAAATCGGGCGCGGTGTCGCCGGCTTTGAGCGCAACGGCGGGCGCCTGTGCCGCGACGGCCGCGGTGAAGGCAGCAGCGACGACGAGCGCGACGCAGAGAGCCTTTGCCATGAACTTATTGTACGGGCAGCTGGAAGAGCTCGGCGCGCACACGCGTCGCGCTCGCGATCGATCTGCTCAGCTGTAGCGCCGAGTCGGCGAAGCACAGCCTCAGTCATCGCCAGCGCGACTTCGCCCTCTCCGGAGAACACCTGCTCGGCTCCCGCCGTGCGCAGCGGCGGAACATCCCGCAGATACATGCTCCGCACGAACGTATGTGATGCGCGGGTTCAATTCGCGTGCAATTTGAGTGATTTCCGGCGAGCTGGTGTCCGCGCCGCTGATGATCAGCGTTCCGGCGTGGCGCAGCCCGGCAGTAATCAGCGCGTCGGCATGCCGGGCGTCTCCGTAAACAGCAGAGATGCCGTTCTGCCTGAGCTGCGCGGACGCTATCCATGTTCAGCTCAACCACAGTGGGCGCGATTCCATTCTCTTGAAGCAGTCGCGTCACCGTGCGGCCCGTCGGCCCGTAGCCGATCACGATGGCGCGGGTCTGCGGATCCAGCGAAGACGACGTTGCGCCATCGTCGCCACTGGCCACCGCTCGCCGACGGATTCGGACCACCGCACGTTCGACCGGTTCGATCAACCGCGACGCCAGCGGATTGATCACGATGGACGCGATCGACACCGCGACGATGATGTCGGTGGCAATCGCGGGGAGCACGCCGAGCATCGTGCCGACACCGGCGAGGATGAACGAAAACTCGCCGATCTGCGCCAGCGCGGACGGGCACCGTCAGCACGATGCGCAGCGGATACCGCATCACCGCAAGCATCAGCCCCACGACGAGTGGTTTTCCGACGACGACCACTGCCAGGGCGGCGGCGAAGAGCCATGGCTGGTCGAGGAGCGCGGACGGGTCGAGCAGCATGCCGACCGAGACGAAGAAGAGCACGGCAAACGCGTCGCGCATCGGCAACGCCTCGCTTGCTGCGCGCAGGCTGTAGTCGGACCTGTTGACCACCATTCCCGCGGCGAACGCCCCAAGCGCCATCGAGACGCCGAACAGCATGGCCGCCCCGACGGCGATGCCGAGCGCGATCACGAGAATCGAGAGCGTGAACAGCTCGCGCGACCTGGTCGCGGCCACGCGATCGAGCAATGACGGAATAAAGCGCCGGCCGACGATCGCCGCAAACACCGCGAGGCCGCCGACCTTTGCGACGGCGACGGTGATGTCGGTCGCAACCGAGGCCACAGTGAATTGTCCGGCCGCCAAGGTTGGCAGCAGGACGAGGGCGAGAACCGTCAGCACGTCTTCCATGACCAGCCAGCCCATTGCGATGTGGCCGACCGGCGTGTGCAGCTTGTGCGCGTCGGAGAGCACGCGGACGAGGACGACCGTGCTGGCCACCGACAACGTGAGCCCGAACACCACGGACGCTGTCAACGGCCATCCGAACATTTGGGCGACGCCTGCGCCGAGTGCTGTCGCCGCGGCCATGCCGATAAGCGCGCCAGGGATGGCGATGCGCCGAACGGCGAGCAGCTCTTCCAGATGGAACCCCAGCCCGACGCCGAACATGATCAGGATCACGCCGACTTCAGCGAGCTGCTCGGCGATCGCCGTGTTCGCCTCAAATCCGGGCGTATGCGGGCCCACCAGCACGCCGGCAATCAGGTAGCCGACGATGGGGGAGAGGCCGAGCCGCTGGGTGAAGTAGCCAAAGATGAGTGCCGCGCCGAGGCCGGCGGCAAGCATCAGAATCAGGTCTGCGCCATGCATGCAAGGAGATCGTACTCGTAGTGTCCGGCTTTAGGCGGACCCTCGACGTAGTGTCCGCCTTTAGGCGGACTCTCGACGTATCCGGCTTCAGCCGGACCTTTCAGCCACACAGGATCGAGCCGGTGCATTCTGAACCGGTGCTCCGTTCGTCGGCGTGGAAAAACGAGCTCTCCACTTGGCCTCCACGACCCGCGCAGCTCCGTGAGCTGCGCGGCGGTCACGTTTCGATCTCGTTTTGGAGACTTCGCTGATCACGCCGCCTCAAGTCACACCTCTCAGAACGCACCAGCTCGATCCTGTGCACCTGTCGGGTCGGGCTTCTACCTGACCCGCGGACGTAGTGTACCTGAGGGGCGAAGGTTCCGGCTTCCTTGGCCCGCCGACGCTCGAAGAGCGAAGGCGGAGCCGGCCCCCCCGTGAGCCGTTTCGCCGCCCTTCTGCACCTTCCACAGCAGAAGGAGTCCACCAGTGGCGGAACATACCCGTGAGCATCGGAGTTTTTCGGCGGCAATCGAGAAGCGGGCGCTGATCGCCATCGCGAGGCGGCTGCCCGCGGCCATCCATTCGGATCACCTCACGGCGCTGGCACTGCTGGCCATGGCGATGGCAGGGGCTGGTTTTGCGCTCGCGCGCTGGGATGTCCGGGCGCTCTGGGTCGTTGTCGTCGGGCTGGCGCTGAACTGGTTCGGCGACAGCCTGGACGGTACGGTCGCGCGCGTGCGCAAGGTCGAGCGGCCCCGTTATGGTTTCTACGTCGACCACGTCCTCGACATCGTTGGTGCCACGCTGCTCTTCGCCGGCCTGGCCGCGTCGGGGTTCATGACGCCGCTGATTGCGTTGTCGATGCTCGTCGCTTATCTACTCGTGTCGGGAGAGGTGTTTCTGGCGACGTCCGTTCACGGCGTGTTCCGCATGTCGTTTTCCGGTGTCGGTCCAACCGAGCTGCGCATCCTGCTGGCCATCGGCGCCATCGCGCTGTTTCGCGATCCCCACGTCGATCTGGGCGGGCTGGGGCGGCTCCGCCTGTTCGATTTCGGCGGTTTGATCGCCATCGCCGGCATGGTCGTGGCGCTGACCGTCAACGTTGTCCGAAATGCGACGGCGCTAGCGCGCCTGGAGCCGCGGAAAAACGTAAACCGCGAAGCCCGCGAAGATCGCGAAGGCTGCGAAGTCGTTCAATCTGTGACCGGATAGCCTTATCGAATTGACTACAAGAGGCAGCCGCCTGCTCCGCACTACAATCCATAGCGGAGGCTGTATGTCGAGACGAACCCGTTGGGCAGCTTGGACCGCAGCGCTGACGACAGTTGGTCTGGCAACCGTCTTGGCGATCACCCTGTTCACTGATCGTGTGCCCCCCTACCGCTACGCGGATCAAGTCGTCCGCGACGCTGGCCAATGGCAAGGAAAGACTGTGAGTGTTCACGGTGTTGTGAGGGAGAAATCGCACGCGGGTGAACATCGCTGGCGTTTTAACCTCGTATGGCAGGGTGAATCCTTGAGCGTTGTTTACCGCGGCCCTGTGCCAGACCACTTTGTCGAGGGAGCGGTAGTCGTCGTTCAGGGGACACTCCGTGATCGCGAGTTCGTTGCACGCCAATTGGCCGCTCGAGTTCCCATGTGAACCAACGTAGTGTCCGCCTTCAGGCGGACCCGCCGACTTAGTGTCCGCCTTTAGGCGGACCCTCCGGATCTTCTCTCTGAAGGTGTCCACGGCAGCGCATCCAGGATCTCATCCACGGAATAGAGACACGATCCGGTGAAGGGATACTCACGGACGTCGCGCGCGATCCGCGCTCGCACGGGGTTCTCGAGGATGTAGCGCGCCACGCTGAGTAATCCTTCTTCGGACCGCAGGACGCGTTCGTATCCGTATCGCTGCCACAACCGCCGGCCGAACGCCTTCTGGTAATAGAACCCGGAGAACTGCTTCGATCGTTTGATAAACCGCCGGCAGTCGGACGCCGGCTGCTCACCGGTGACGAGCAGGTGCAGATGATCCGGCATGTAGCAGTACGCAACGAGCGCAAACTGTTCGTCGATGGCCGCGCGAAGGATTTGCGTACTCACGATGTCCACACGCGCGGCGTCTCGGAAGGCTTCGTGCCGGCAATCGGTGCAAAAGGTCAGAAAGTACGGGTACTGGCCGACGTAATCGAAGGATGTCAGACGCTCGGGTCTGCGAGGGAGCATTCCCCATTAAGGGCAATAGGCAGGCCGGGTCCGGCTAAAGCCGGACACTACGCTGGCGGTCCGCCTAAAGGCGGACACTACGCCGGTCGCTGATGGTCCGCCTGAAGGCGGAGACTACGTTTGAACCGACCTTCGTGGACTTCGTGCTCTTCGTGGTTAAAGGACGGGCGTGATGCGGTGACCGAAGGGCTCGTGTAGTAACATCCCTCTCTTACGTTTCCCAACGAATTCGTCACAGAGGGATGGTAGACACTCCTCGGCCCAGGACCCGTGCTCCGCTCGTCATCAAGGGCGCCCGGACGCACAACCTCAAGAACATCGACGTCACCCTGCCGCACGGCAAGCTGATCATCATCACGGGTGTCAGCGGCTCGGGAAAGTCGTCGCTGGCGTTCGACACGATCTACGCCGAAGGGCAGCGCCGCTACGTCGAGTCGCTCTCCGCCTACGCGCGGCAGTTCCTCGAGCGGATGGAAAAGCCGGACGTCGATCGGATCGAGGGCATCTGTCCGGCCATCGCGATCCGCCAGAAGAACAGCGTCCGCAATCCGCGTTCGACGGTCGGCACGACCACCGAAATCCACGACTACATGCGGCTGCTGTTTGCCAGAGTCGGCCGCACCTTCTGCCGGCAGTGCGGCCTGGAGGTGATCCGCGAGACGGCCGAGGTCGTGTCGCGACGGCTCGGCGAACTGGCCGGCGCGAGGCTGCTGATAGGCTTCGAGATCCCGGTCGTGGCCGATGCGCGCCGGGGATTCGATTCGTCGATCGCCGACGAGGGGGAGACGGTCGACGAGGCGGACACAGCCCCCGGCAAGACATTCGACCCTGCGGCCGAAACGCTCGAGACGCTGCGGCGCCGCGGGTTCGGCCGGCTGCTGATCGCTGAAGGTCCGGTTGTCCGCGCCGTGGTGTTCGAGGAGGTTGATTCCGCCGCGCTGAAATCGCGCACTCGCCTCGAAGTGGTCGTCGACCGCCTCCGCATCGAAGGCGATCTCCGCAGCCGCCTGACGGACTCCATCGAGACGTCGTACCGCGAAGGCGGCGGCGCCGCGTTCGCGGTGAACGCCGACACCGGCGAGCGCTTTGACTTCTCTGAGCGCTTCGAATGCCGCACCTGCGGCATCGCCTACGAGACGCCGCAGCCGCGCCTGTTCTCGTTCAACAACCCGTTTGGTGCCTGCCCGACGTGCCACGGGTTCGGCAACGTCATCGAGCTCGACATGGGCCTCGTGGTGCCGGACACCGCCAAATCGATCAACGAAGGCGCGATCGAGCCGTGGACCAAGCCGCACTACCGGGCTCAGCTTGCCGAGCTGAAACGTGCGGCGCGCAAGGCCAGTATTCGCCTCGACGTGCCATGGGCCGACCTCACGGACGATGAGCGTGGCTTCGTGATCGAGGGCACTGGCGATTACGCAGGCGTACGCGGATTCTTCCGCTGGCTCGAGCGGAAGAAATACAAAGTCCACATCCGCGTCTTCCTCAGCCGCTACCGCGGATACCTGGCTTGTCCCGATTGCGGCGGCGCGCGGCTGCGCCGTGAAGCGCGCGACGTGCGCGTCGGCGGTCGCACCATCGACGTCGTCTCGGCCCTGACCGTCCGTCAGGCGCAACAGTTCTTTGCCCAGCTCACGCTCACGGACAAAGAGACGGCAGTCGCGGACAAGGTGCTGCGCGAAATCGAACGACGGCTGTCGTTCCTGAGCGACGTCGGCCTCGACTACCTGACGCTCGATCGACTGTCGTCGACGCTCTCGGGCGGCGAGGCGCAGCGAATCAACCTGGCGACGTCGCTGGGCGCAGCGCTGGTCGGCACGCTCTACGTGCTGGACGAGCCGTCCATCGGCCTCCACTCGCGCGATAACCAGCGGCTGATCGACATCCTGCAGAAGCTGCGGCAGCAGGGCAACACGGTCATCGTCGTCGAGCACGACGAAGAAATGATCCGCGTCGCCGATCACATCGTCGACATCGGCCTGGGCGCGGGCGAGCAGGGCGGACGCGTCGTCTACTCCGGCGATCTGCCGGGTTTGCTCCTGGAGACGCGGTCGCTCACGGCCAAGTACCTGCGGCACGAGCTCGCCATCCCGGTACCGTCGCCACGGCGACGGGGGCTGACGCAGAAGCTCAAGCTGAAGGGCGCCACGGAGCACAACCTCAAGGACGTGGACATTGCTATTCCGCTGAACACGCTGACGTGCGTGACCGGCGTCAGCGGATCAGGGAAGTCGACGCTGGTTCACGACGTGCTCTACGCCGCCATCAAGCGGGCGAAGGGCGACTGGGATCGACGCGTCGGCACGTTCCGCGGCCTCGAAGGGCTCGAATACATCAGCGACGTCGATCCTCGTCGATCAGACGCCGATCGGTCGCACGCCGCGCTCGAACCCGGTCACGTATCTCAAGGCGTTCGACCCGATCCGCGAGCTGTTCTCGCTGTCGCGCGACGCCAAAGCGCGCGGCCTGTCCGCGAGCCACTTCTCGTTCAACGTGCCCGGCGGACGCTGCGAGGCGTGCCAGGGCGAGGGCGAAGTGCGGGTCGAGATGCAGTTCCTCGCCGACGTCTTCGTGCCGTGCGACCAGTGCGACGGCATGCGCTTCAAGCCGCAGGTGCTGGATGTTCGCTACAAGGGCAAGAACATCCACCAGGTGCTCGCGACGACCGTGCGCGAGGCGCTCGCGTTCTTCAGCACGTCGCCGAAGGTGCTGCGGCGGCTGCAGGTGCTGGACGAGATCGGCCTCGGCTATCTCCGCCTCGGCCAGCCGGCCACCACGCTGTCGGGTGGAGAAGCGCAGCGGATCAAGATCGCCGCGCATCTCGCCTCGGCCGGCGGCGAGCGGTTGCTCTACATCCTGGACGAACCGACGACCGGGCTGCACTTCGACGACATCGCCAAGCTGCTCACCGCGTTCAAGAAGCTCGTCGAGGCGGGACACACGCTGGTGGTCATCGAGCACAACCTCGACGTCATCAAGACGGCCGATTACGTCATCGACCTCGGGCCAGAAGGCGGGGAAGGCGGCGGGGAAGTGATCGCGACCGGAACGCCCGAGCAGGTGGCGCTGATTGAAGCGTCGCACACGGGGCGAGCGCTGCGGCAGGTTCTGGCGGATGGGCGATCGAATGCCTATGCGGCGCGATAGCGTTCGAATCGTTCGAGCCGTTCGAGATCGTTCGAGGCGTTCGCGTTCCAAACGTTCTGCCGCGGTCGTTCTACGAGCGCCCGACGCTGACGGTTGCGAAAGAGCTGCTTGGCAAAGTGCTGGTGCACCGCACTCCGGCCGGCGATGCGGCTGGAATGATTGTGGAGGCCGAGGCCTACATCGGCGAGGACGATCCGGCCTGCCACGCAGCGCCGGGGCCGACGCGCCGGAACGCGCCGTTGTATGGACCGGCTGGGTTCGCGTACGTCTATCTGAACTACGGCATTCATTACCTCGTGAACGCGGTCACGGAGTCGGAAGGCCATCCGGCCGCCGTATTGATTCGCGCGCTGGCACCGATCGACGGCATTGGTTTGATGGAGAAGCGCCGAGCAGTTGGCCGTCAGATCGACACCGACGACTTATGCCGGGGCCCGGGCAATCTCACCCGCGCGCTCGGCATCTCGCTCACCGACAACCTGGTTGATCTCGTCTCGAGCCGACTCGTCATCGAAGATCGGGGCCACGTACCTGCGAACGTGTCGTGGGGACCGCGCATCGGCATCACCGTCGGGCGTCGACAAACCGTGGCGCTGTTGGATCACGGGGCATCCGGCCTTGAGTCGTTTCGGATCGTTCGAGATCGTTCGAGTCGTTCGAGTCGTTCGAACCGTTCAGATAGTTCGGGCCGTTCGACCGCGTCGTAAGCGCCCGCCTTCAGCAGAGTGCTACGATCGAGCTAGAACTGAACGATCCGAACGAGAACGACTCGAACGCCTCGAACGCCTCGAACGAACCGAACGACTCGAACGCCTCGAACGAACCGAACGACTCGAACGATCTTATGGGCCAAACTCTCTTAAAAAAAGTGTGGGATCTCCACACGGTGCGGCAGCTGTCAACGGGGCAGACGCAGCTCTTCATCGGTTTGCACCTCGTGCACGAGGTGACGAGCCCGCAGGCGTTCGACGAACTGCGGCTGCGCGGCTGGAAGGTTGCCCGCCCCGATCGCACGTTTGCCACGGTCGACCACATCGTCCCGACGCTGGAACGGAAGCGCCCGTTTCTCGACGTCATCGCCGAGGACATGATTGCGTCGCTCGAGAAGAACTGCCGCGACTTCGGCGTGCGCCTCGCGGGCCTGGACGACGACCGGCAGGGGATTGTCCACGTCATCGGTCCTGAGCTCGGGCTGACGCAGCCGGGGATGACGATCGCCTGCGGCGACAGCCACACCTCCACACATGGCGCGTTCGGATCGGTGGCGTTCGGCATCGGCACGTCCCAGGTGCGCGACGTCCTGGCGTCGCAGTGTCTGGCGCTGGAGCCGCTCAAGGTGCGGCGCATCCGCGTGACCGGTAAGCTGCAGCCCGGCGTCTACGCCAAGGACGTGATCCTCGAAATCATCCAGCGCCTCGGCGTCCGCGGCGGCACGGGCTACGCCTATGAATACGCCGGCGACACGGTCGATCGCATGACGATGGACGAGCGGATGACGATCTGCAACATGTCGATCGAGGGCGGCGCACGGGTCGGCTACGTCAATCCCGATGAGACGACGTTCGAATATCTGAAGGGCCGTCCGTTCACGCCGCAGGGCGAGGCCTTCGAGCGCGCGAAGCAGTGGTGGCGATCGATCGCCTCCGATGCGGACGCCGTGTTCGATGACGACGTCGTGATTCAGGCAGCGGAGTTGAAGCCGGTCGTGACCTGGGGCGTGAACCCCGGGCAGTCGATCTCGATCGACGAGAAAGTGCCGTCGCCAGACGATGTCGACGAACCGCAGGCGATCTCGGATGCGCTCGACTACATGGGCCTCGAGCCCGGGCGGCCGATTGCGGGGATGAAGATTGACGTCGCGTTCATCGGCTCGTGCACCAATGCCCGCTTGTCCGACCTTCGAGAGGCCGCGCGCATCGTCAAGGGCCGTCACGTCGCGCCGCACGTCAAGGCGCTCGTGGTCCCGGGATCGGTGAGTGTGGGCAAGGCGGCCGAGCGCGAAGGGCTGGCGGATGTGTTCCGCGCCGCCGGTTTCGAGTGGCGCGGTGCCGGCTGCTCGATGTGCCTCGGCATGAATCCCGACAAGCTCCAGGGCAATCAGGTGTGCGCCGCCTCGTCGAACAGGAACTTCAAGGGCCGGCAGGGAAGCCCCACCGGACGAACGCTGCTGATGAGTCCGGCGATGGTGGCGGCTGCCGCCGTGGCGGGCAAGGTCGTTGACGTGCGGGAGTACGTGAACTGATGGGAGCCATCACCGGCGTTCAGGGCCGTGCGATCCCGCTGCGCGGCGATGACATCGATACCGATCGGATCATCCCGGCGCGCTTCCTCGTGAGCGTCAGCTTCGACGGGCTCGAGCGGCACGTGTTCGAGGACGATCGCAAAGCCGCCGTGCGGCCACACAATCGCCATCCGTTCGACGTCGGACAGTATCAGGGCGCGAAGATTCTGGTCGTGAACTCGAACTTCGGGTGCGGATCGTCGCGCGAGCACGCCCCGCAGGGGCTGCACCGCTGGGGCATCGAGGCGGTCGTCGGCGAGTCGTTCGCCGAGATCTTCTTCGGCAACTCCGTGATGATCGGGATGCCATGCCTTACCGCCGCGCCCGCCGACGTCCGGGCCTTGATGGAGGTGATCGAGAAGCGACCGACCGCCGAGGTCACGCTGGATCTGGCGGCCGGCACCTGCGAGACCGAAGGCTTCCGCTGCGCGGTATCGCTGCCTCCCAACGTCCGCGACGCGTTTACGTCAGGCGCGTGGGATACGACCGGGATGCTGCTGGATCGCTACGACCAGGTTGACGCCGCCGCCGCCCGCCTCCCATACGTGGCAGGCTTCTAACGCAGCCACGGAGACACGAAGGTACGGAGATCAAGAATTCTCCGTGTCTCAGTGCCTCCGTGGCAACGTGATCACGATATTCTCTTCGGTTTCTTGTCTTCGTGATCTTCTGTCTCTTCGTGCTCTTCGTGGTTACGTCCGTGTCCCTTCTTCTTTTCCTCGATTGATCCCAGGAACGCCGTCGCCGCGTGTGAGCGTTCGCCGGCTTTGCGGAAGACCAGCCGCACGTGGCGCCGCAGCCGGACTTCCGGCATCGCCAGCGCGACGAGCTCGCCCCGCGCGATCTCGGATTCCGCGCAGCGCCGCGGGAGCAGCGCGACGCCCATCTGCATCGCCACCGCGCGCTTGATCCCTTCGAGGCTCGGCAGCGAGACCAGGATATTGGCGGGAATGTGATGCTGCTCGAACAGCCGCAGCACGCGGTCGCGCACGTGGGACGGATCGTTGTGCGCGATCACGGTCTGGCGCGCGCACTCGGAGAGCGTCACCTCGCGGCTGTGGGCGAGCGGGTGTGAGGGATGCACCAGCATCACGAGCTCGTCCTGTCCGAGCACGATGGAGCCGAGCTGCGTTTCGGCCGGCTGGAACGTCAGCACGCCGAAATCGAGCGAGCCCTGGGCGACTTCGGCGCCGAGCTGGCGCGCCGGGATGCGGCGGACGTCAACGTGCACCAGCGGATGTCCGGCCCGGAACCGCTCGATGAGCGGCAGCACGGCGTGCACCGATGCTTCGTTGCAGCCGATCAGCACCCTGCCGCGGCGAAGATCGCGCAGGTCTTTGACCGCGGCTTCGGCTTCCTCGGAGAGCCGCAGCAGCCGATCGGCGTAGTCGCGAAGGAGCCGGCCAGCTTCGGTGAGCGTGGCGTCCTTGGTGGCGCGGTCGAACAGCCGTTCGCCGACGCTCTCCTCCAGCCGGCGGACGGACTGGCTGATGGCGGGCTGGGTCCGGTGCAGCTTCATGGCGGCCTTGGAGAAGCTGCGCTCGGACGCGACGGTCAGAAAGACGCGTAGTTCGCTTAGTTCCATACGGGGTAGCTGCCCGCCTTCGCGCGAAGCGCTACGGCGGGTCCGCCGTAGCCTTGGCGCAGGCGGAAAGGTCGGCCTCTACCCGTCAACGCCCAAAACAGCTGGTAGAGGCCGAAACAGCTGGTAGAGGCCGGTCTTGAAACCGGCCTGATCGATAAGCAATTGTGATTCAAACAGAATGATTATCATTTTGACAAATCTTCTTCGGTCACGTCTACTGAGAAGGCAGTAAGCCCAGATCCAGCCGGGCCGAGATGGCCGGGCAGGGGTGGGAGGACTCCACCATGGCCGAGCAGGTTCGAATTTTCGACACAACGCTGCGTGATGGCGAGCAGTCGCCCGGGTTCTCGCTCCGGGTGTCGGAGAAGCTACTGCTCGCCCATCAGCTCGATCAGCTCGGCGTCGACATCATCGAGGCCGGCTTCCCGATCGCCTCGCCGGCCGACGCCGAATCGGTGCGCCGCGTGTCGACGGAGATTCGCCGCCCGGTCATTGCCTGCCTGGCGCGCTGCCACCCAAGGATCTCGAGAAGGCCGCGTGGGCCATTCAGCCGGCGGCGCGCGGTCGCATCCACACCTTCATCGCGACGTCGGACCTGCACCTGAAGGCCAAGCTGCGCATGACGCGCGAGCAGTGCCTGGCGGCGGCGATTGAGTCGGTGCGGTACGCGCGGCATCACACGGGCGACGTCGAGTTCTCGGCGGAAGACGCCACGCGCAGCGATCTCGACTTCCTCTGCCGCGTGGTCGAAGCGGTGATCAAGGTTGGCGCCACCACCATCAACCTGCCCGACACGGTCGGCTACTCGACCCCGGACGAAACGCGGACATTCTTCCGCACGATCCGCGAACGCGTGCCCGACGTCAGACAAGGTGATCTTCAGCGCGCACTGCCACGACGACCTCGGCCTCGCTGTCGCCAACTCGCTGGCGGCGATCGAGGGCGGCGCGCGGCAGGTCGAGTGCACCATCAACGGCATCGGCGAGCGGGCCGGCAACGCGGCGCTCGAAGAGATCGTGATGGCGCTGCACGTGCGCAGCGACCGTCTGCCGTACGTGACCGACATCGACACGAAGCAGTTATATCCGTCGAGCGAGATGCTGACGCGGCTCGCCGGGCAGGGCGTACAGGCCAACAAGGCGATCGTCGGGCGCAATGCTTTTGCGCACGAGGCCGGCATTCACCAGGACGGCATCCTCAAGGACCGCCGGACCTACGAGATCATGCGCGCGGAAGACGTCGGCGCGCCCTGGAATCCGCTGGTGCTCGGCAAGCACTCCGGACGGCACGCGGTGCAGAAGCGCTGCGCCGACCTCGGGTTCGAGATTCAGGGTGACGAGCTGATCGCGATCTACCGCGCCCTGATGGCGATTGCAGACGACCGCAAGACGCTCACCGACAACGACGTCCGCGCGGTGATCGCCACAGCGCGGAGCGAGCAGGTCACCGTCGTCGACGTCGTCGATCCGTTCGACACGCCGGCCGCGGCGGTGCATGTCTCCCACGAAGCCGGCTACGGCCACGGCGTCTGACTGAAAGGCCGACGTAAACGTCGGCCTCTACCGGTTCAGGCGATGGGTAGAGGCCGACCTTCAGGTCGGCCTTTCGCTGTTCGGCGCAGCTTTCTGTTCGACCTTCTCGGCGAACGTCACCGGACGTACCGGTGCGTGGATGCCGCGCTCGCGCAGCAGCTTGGCAATCCGCTTCCGCAGCTCGCGTCCCACCAGCCACTGCTTCTGCGGCACCGTCTTAATCCGTCCCTTCACGACCAGCCGATCGGTCTCGAACGCGTCAATCCCGTACACCTCCAGCGGCGCCAGGACGTGCGGCTGGAACGCCGGGTCATCCATCAGCGACGCGCCGGCGTCGTTCAGCACCTGGACGACGCGATCGGGGTCGTCCTCATAGGCGACGCCGACCGAGATGACGTAGTAGGCGAAGTCCTTGGACATGTTCGCCAGCGTCTTCACGTCGCCGTTCGCAAACACGTGCACCGTGCCCTGCTCGTCGCGCAGCACGATCGTCCGCAGATTCACGTCCTCCACGAGGCCGCCCTGGCCGTTGACGACCGCGCTGTCGCCGACGCGGACCTGGTCCTCCGCGATCATGAAGAAGCCGGCGATCAAATCGCGGATCAGCGTCTGCGCGCCGAAGCCGAGCGCCACACCGATGACGCCGAGCCCGGTCACGGCAGCCGAATTGTCGTAGTCGAACTCCCTCAGCACCATCAGGCCGGCGATGATGGCCACGACCACCGTTAACACGCGTTGAATGAGACGGCCGATCGTCTGGGCGCGCTTGGTGCGCTCGATGGCGTCGAGGCCGGTACCGGTGCTCTGCTCACGTTCGAACCGTCGGGCAGCCGCGGATCCGACGCGAATCGTGACGTAGGCCAGCAGCGCGATGACGCCGATGCGCAGTCCGCTGTCGAGCAGCCAGCGAAGCAGCGCTTCGCGATCCCTGGCGAAGGTCGTTTTGTAGCCGGCCAGCGACAGGGCCGGGAACGACAATGCCGCGGCGAGAATCAGAAACAGAAAGACGTGGATGGCGCGGGCGGGCCCGTTGACGAACCGTTCTTCGCGCTCGTCCGGCAGGATGGCGCGCAGCATCGAGCGGACGGTGCGCGAGGCGAGGTTGGCAGATGATGTACGCCGCGACGAGCGCCAGCGCGACGGCCAGTGCCAGGTCGGGCCAGTTGGCCGGCATGCAGATCGTTACGAGGAGGTTCGCTTCTGGATCGGCACTCGGATCTCCATCCGCTTGCCCTGCCGGATGATCGCGAACCGTCGCCGTGCTGCCGATGTCGCGATTTGGACATCAGGCGATCGAGATGTCCAGGGTCCTGCACCTCGGTGCCATTGAACGCGACGACAATGTCGCCGGCATCCAGTCCGGCCTTGTACGCCGATGAGTCTGCGATACAGCTCGTAGACCAGCGCGCCGCGGGTGTCGGGCGCGCCGAATCGCTTGGCGTACGCGGTCGTTCACGTGGAACGAAGCGGACCCGTCCAATCGAGCCGCGCCGAACCTCGCCATTTTTCCGCAGCTCGTCGAACACCTGGCGGGCGAGGTTGCTCGAGACGGCAAAGCCGATCCCCTGATAGCCACCGCTCTGCGAGAAGATCACCGTGTTGATGCCGACCAGCTCACCGCGGGCGCTGATCAGTGCTCCACCCGAGTTGCCCGGATTGATGGCCGCGTCGGTCTGAATGTAATCCTCGAACGTCGAGATGTTCAGATTCGTACGGCCGACCGCCGAGACGATGCCCAGGGTCACCGTCTCGCTGAGCTGATAGGGATTGCCGATGGCCAACACCCACTCGGCGACCTTCAGCTTCGACGAATCCGCCCACGGCATCGTCGGGAGACCGCTCGCCTCGACCTTGAGCAGCGCGAGATCAGTCGCAGGGTCGACGCCAATCAGCTTGGCGGCCATCTCGCGCTTGTCGGAGAGCGCGACCGTCAGCGTCGAGCTGCTCGATCGTGACCGGGTTGGCCTCGCCCGTGACCACGTGATTGTTGGTCAGGATGTAGCCGTCAGGGCTGACGATGACGCCTGAGCCGACGGCGTTGGACGGCACCCGTCGCGACACGCACGCCGCTGCGGCCAAGAAAGTCCAAACGGATCGTAGTACCTGCCGTCGAATGAACTGCGTCGCCGAAATGTTGACGACGACCGGGACCGTCCGCGCCGCGATGGCGCTGAAATCGGGCAGCGTCTGCGCGACGCGCCGACCGGCACTGGCGCGTTCACCGTTGGCGCCGGCGTCGACGGCCTGATTCTGCGCACCCGCCTCGTTCGCGTCGCGCATCCGGCCGGTGAGCACCATGCTCGCGGTGAACGCGATCGCCACGAGCAGCGACAACGTTCAGCAGTCTGTGCTTCATCATGATCACGACACCTGAATGCGCCGCGTCGGCGCGTCTGCGGCTTTCGGACAGGTCACCGTCAACACGCCGTCGCGTAAATCGGCAGTCACGCGGTCGCCATCCACGGGCACCGGCAACTGGAAGGTGCGGCTGAAACTGCCGTGGCCGCGTTCGACGCGGTGATACTGCTCGCACTGGGGCGTCCGCTCGCGGCGCATGCCGGAGATCGTCAGACGGCCGTCGTGGACGCGGATATCCAGATCCTCGCGGCTCATGCCCGGGACTTCGGCCGAGACGATGTACTGGTCGGATGTTTCGAGGATGTCCACGGCCGGCTTCCACCGTTGGGCCCCGGCGCGAAGCGGTCCAGTCGCTGCTGGATGGCCAGCAGATCGCTCAGGGGATCCCATCGGGCAAACGCCACGATGAAAATGTACTTCGGCGCCGCGTTGACTACGCTGAGCCGACGCAGCGCGTGCGGACCACGCCCCAGGCGCGGGCGCGTGGGCCACGGCAGGTCGCCTCGAAGGCTGCTACGATCTTCAGGTTGTACTCGACAGAAATTATGGCTACCTTACAAGCAACCCGCATGAAAAAGGGCATGCTGATCAAGATGGGTGAGGACCTGTTCCGCATCCTCGAGCTCCAGCATGTGACCCCCGGCAACCTCCGCGGCTTCGTCCGCGTGAAGATGCGCAACATCCGCAACGGCGCGCTGGCCGACAACCGGTTCCGATCCGAGGACACGGTCGAACGCGCCACGCTGGACGAGCGCGAGATGCAGTACCTCTATCACGACGGCGACGACTACTACTTCATGGACACGACGTCGTTCGAACAGGTGCACATCTCGAGCGAGGCGCTGGGCGACTCGGTTGGCTACTTCAAGGCGGAGATGACCATTCAGGTCGAGTTCTACGGCACCGAGCCGGTCGGGATCGAAATGCCGCCGACGGTGGACCTGAAGGTCGTCGACACCGCGCCCGGTATCAAGGGCGCCACCGCCAGCAACCAGATCAAGCCGGCGACGACGGAGACCGGGCTCGTCGTCAACGTGCCGCCGTTCGTCAACACCGGCGACATGGTTCGCATCAGCACCGAGACCGGCGAATACCTGGCGAGGGCCTAGAGTGCGTCGCGGTGCCTAGGAGACTAGGTGTCAGAGTGCCTGGAGTGCCGAAGAGTGCTCAGCGAATCGGCACTCGACACGGCAAGCACGATAATACTCCGTGCATCTTCAGTGTACTTCAGCAATGGCATTCAAAAATCACATGGATGTAGTGCGCCAGCCCAACCAGGGCTGGATCGAAGTCATCGTCGGCAGCATGTTCAGCGGCAAGAGCGAGGAGCTCATTCGCCGGCTGCGCCGTGCGCAGATTGCCCGCCAGAAGGTGCAGATCTTCAAGCCGGTGATCGACCGCCGCTTTTCCGACGATCACATCGTGTCGCACAGCGAGATGCGGATCGAGTCGTGCGCGGTGCCGAGCTCACGCGCGCTGCTCGACGCGGTGGCCGCGGACACCGAAGTGATCGGGATCGACGAGGGGCAGTTCTTCGATCAGGAGCTGCCGATGATCTGCGACACGCTGGCGGACCAGGGCAAGCGCGTGATCGTCGCCGGGCTCGACCAGGATTATCTGGGTAAGCCGTTCGAGCCGATGCCGCAACTGCTGGCGATCGCCGAAGTACATCACCAAGACGCACGCGATCTGCATGGTGTGCGGCAATCCCGCCAACCACACGCAGCGTCTGGTGGCCAGCGGCGACCGCGTCCTCGTCGGCGCCACGGGACTGTACGAGGCGCGCTGCCGGCGCTGCTTCGACCCGCTCTCGCTGGGCCTCCGGTAAAAATCCCAAACCCGAATCAGCGGGCAGTCGCTTCCGGGCCCAGAACCCTGCAATCCTGAGGCCTGATGGGTGAGCCATGGGCTCAACATGCCAGAATTGGGGTCCAGTGGCTGGCACTTCACTTGAAGCACGACCCCTCTGATGGGCTCCGAGAACCGTTGACGTGGTTCGCGTGGGGCGCACCGCGTGTGCTGTTCGTCCTGGGCCTCGGCTTCCTCGGTCGCGAACCTGAAGGTCGCCGGTGATCTGATCCGATACCGCCGCCACCGGCGCGCGGCGCTGCTGACGTGGCCTGGTCAGCGGCCGATCTATTACCGCCTCAACATCCTGATCGCCGTGACGCTCGGGCTTGCTGCTTGCCGCCAAACTCGTCCGCAAGGAACCCGATCGCGCATTCGGCGAGGCGATGATGTTCGTGTACTACGGATGTGTCTTCCCGCTCAGCACCCGCATCGCCCGCGGGTTCTATGGCGACGGCATCTGGTCCGACAGCGGGTTCATGCGCTGGGGGCAGATTTCGGCCGTCTCGTGGAAGGAGGAGCGAGGCGTCACGCTGATTCTGATCTCGCACTTCCGCAACATCGCCCGGCGCCTCGAC
Organism: uncultured Acidobacteriota bacterium; assembly: GCA_963793705.1. Lineage (GTDB taxonomy): Bacteria > Acidobacteriota > Vicinamibacteria > Vicinamibacterales > UBA2999 > Gp6-AA40. The sequence goes on from CAWCBC010000006.1 coordinate 27,511, forward strand.
GTGCCGGCGCACTTGTACGGGCAGGCCCGCCGGGTGCTGCGGGACAAGGTGCGCGAGCACGCCCTGCGGATCTGGTCGGCTCCGGGCTCGGATCTTCGAGGTCGAGGGGCGAGGGCGATGCGGTCTGACTCGGTTGATCCCAACTTGTTCAGGGCTAATCACTTGCGCGTGACCGCACCCTGAACCCATCGCACCCCTGAACCCCCTGAACCCGACACCCGTTGCACCCCCCGCACTCCGTTCACCCCTGAACCCGCGATCGCCAAAACCGATAGACTCCGCGTATGGCAGCACGCCCAACCTGGAAAGGCTTCCTCAAGGTCAGCCTGGTGAACATCCCCGTCAAGGTGTTCCCGGCCACCGAATCGGCCGCGACCATCTCCTTCAACCAGCTCCACGCCGAGTGCCAGACGCGCATTCAGCAGAAGCGCTGGTGCCCGCACTGCGACCGCGAGGTGCCGCATCTCGGAGATTGTCAAAGGCTACGAATTCGAAAAGGGCCGCTACGTCGTCGTGGCGGAAGAGGACATCCAGAAGGTGCGCGTCGAGTCCACGCGCGTGATCGACCTGGCGCAGTTCACCGACGAGACGCGATCGATCCGATCTACGTCGATCGCGCGTACTACCTGGCGCCGGACGGCGCGGTGGCCGCCGACGCGTTCGCCGTGATGCGCGAAGGGATGGCGGGGAAGGCGGGCATCGGCAAGGTGGCGCTGTATGGCCGCGAGTACCTGGTGGCCGTCAAGCCGCAGAAGAAGGGCCTCGTGATGTACACGCTGCATCACGACGCCGAGATTCGCAGCATCGACGAGATCGAGGAGCTGAACTCCGTCCCGTCGAAGGTCGAAGCCGGAGGAGATGAAGCTCGCGAAGCAGGTCGTCGCGACGTTCGACGGCGAGCTGAATCTGAAGGACTACAAGGACGAGTACCGCGAAGGGCTGCGCAAGATCATCGACGCCAAGATCGCCGGCGAGGAAATCGTCGCCGCCGAAATGCCCGAGCCGCCGAAAGTCGTCGACCTGATGGAGGCGCTGCGCAAGAGCCTCAACGCGGTCAGCACCGAGAAGAAGAAGCCGGTCAAGGCCGACATCAAGAAGGCGAAGGCGAAGGCCACGGCCAACGGCGCCAAGAAGCGCAAAGCGTCGTAGTGTCCGCCTTTCTTGTCCGCCGTAGCCGCGAAGCGCGAAGGCGGAAGGCGGACCTGCCACGTAGTGTCCGGCTTTAGCCGGACCCTCGTGCACACGATCGAGCCGGTGCATTCTGAACCGGTGCTCCGCTCGCCGGCGTGGAAAAACGAGCTCTCCACATGGCTTCAGCGACCCGCGCAGCTCCGTGAGCTGCGCGGCGGTCACGTTTCGAGCTCGTTTTAACGACTTCGCGGATCACGCCGCCTCAAGTCGACCTCTCAGAACGCACCAGCTCGACCCGGTGCATCTGTCATGTACGGCTCCGACCGGGACCTGACCTATGAACTCACTGAACTCCTGAACAGGACCTTCTGAACCTTTTGAACCTTTGAACCGGTAGAATCCGCGGGTATGAAGCCACGGATTCTGATCATGGTGTGGGGATCGCTGGTCCTCGCCTCGTCAACCGCCGCCGCACAGCAGCCTGCCCGAACGACGGCCGCCGCCTGCGGCGCGCTGATGAAGCTGCAGGTGTCTGGCGTCGCGCTGAACGTCACGAAGACGGAATGGTTGCCGCCGGTGCGCCAATACCAGGCGGCCTGGCGCAGGCGCGGCAGCGCCGAGCGACTTCCCGCCTACTGTCGGCTCGACGGCATCATCGATCGGCGCGTCGGCGCCGCGGGCACGACCTACGGCATCGGCTTCGCCCTGGCCCTGCCGGAGAACTGGAACGGGCGCTTCCTCTTCCAGGGCGGCGGCGGACTCAATGGGTCCGTTCAGCAGCCGCTCGGCGCGTCGGCCGCGGGCGGCGAATTCCGGCCTCGCGCGCGGATTCGCCGTCGTCAGCACCGACACCGGCATCAGGGACGCGGCGCCTTCGACGGCAGCTTCAGCAGGACCAGCAGGCGAGCCTCGACTTCGCCTACGCGGCCATCGGGCGCGTCGCGGAGTCGCCAAGCGAATCATCGCCGCAGCACTACGGCAAGCCGCCGGACAAGCTCGTACTTCGCGGGCTGCTCGACCGGCGGACGCGAGGCGATGATGATGACGCAGCGATACCCGCTCATTTCGACGGCGTCGTCTCGGGCGCGCCGGCGATGCGCACGGCTTCTCGGGCATCGGCGATCGATGGGTGGCGGCGACGCTGAACGAGATCGCGCCGAAGGACGCCAAAGGCCAGCCGGTGACGCGCGATGCGCTCTCGGAGAGCGACAAGAAGACGGTCATCGACGGGATCGTCAACGCGTGCGATGCCGGCGACGGCGTGAAGGACGGATGATCTTCAACATCAACGCCTGCAGGTTCGATCCGAAGACGCTCGTCTGCAAGGGCGCGAAGGCCGAGGCTGTCTGTCGATGGCGCAGGCGACGACGCTCGAGAAGGCGTTCGCGGGTCCGAAGGATTCAAAGGGCCGGCAGGTCTATCCCGGCTTCCTGTTCGACACCGGCATCGCGTCGACGCAGGGCATTCCGGCCTGCTGCACGGCGGTCAGCTCCCGGTCGGCGGCGGGCGTGCACCGATCGGGATGGACGTCGACGCTGCGGTCGAGCGGGCGCTCGCCGATCCGGCCGAGAGCCTGAGCGCGACGTCACGCTGGACCAATCTGAACACGTTCTCCGGGCGCGGCGGAAAGCTGATCTTCTGGCATGGCGTGAGCGACCCGTGGTTCTCGGCGCTCGACACCGTCGACTACTACGAGCGGATGACGAAGGCGAACGGCGGACCCGAGCAGGTGCGCAACTGGAGCCGGCTGGCACATGGTCCCTGGGGCGGGCCATTGCGCGGCGGACCAGCGCTCGATACCTTCGATGCGCTCACCGCAATCGTCAACTGGGTCGAGCAGGGCAGCGCGCCAGCGAGCCTGACCGCGACAGGGCGCGCCTTCCCCGGCCGCAGCCGGCCGTTGTGCGCGTACCGCTGCACGCCCACTACAAGGGCAGCGGCAAACCGAGGACGCCGCGAACTTCGAGTGTCGGCCGTGAAGCGACCTTAACCACGAAGCGCGCGAAGAACGCCGGATACCGGCGGTAAGGATGCGAAGATCAATTTCTTTGAGTGCGTTTCTTCGCGACCTTGGCAGTGATTTGCCGCTCTTCGCGGCCTTCGCGGTTAGGTCTCGACCGGCTTCATGGCGGTTTGCGCAGGCGCGCCCCCTCCCGCTTGACCTCCGCGTCGACCAGCGGAGGCGAAGGAGCCTGGTTTTCTCCTTAGACTCGTTTGCGATCGGGCAGGACAACCAGGAGGATTCCCGCGAGAAGCGCCGCTCCGCCAAGGATCGGCGGAATCCGCACGCCCTCCCGCTCGTCGGTGGTCACTTGGATTGGGCCCGCATCGAGGACCGTGTCGCGATCCGTCCAGAAGACGCCGCCCCAGAGAAGAGCAACGACGCCGAATCGCCACGAGCACCAGCCCGACAATACGTTTCGTGGCCATGGCCACCTCCGGCTCGTCCGTTTGCAAGGATCACTCCGTGAGGTCGGGTCAGCGGCCGAGTCCTTCCGCTCGGCCAGGATCAGGTTGTATTCCGCCGTGCGCTTCCAGACGCGGTTCGACATCTCGGTGAGCTGCACGGCCTTCAGGCCGTAGTACAGGAACACCGCGCCGAGCAGCGCCGACGACGCTGTACGCAGACGCAGGTGACGCCCGTGCTCCCAGCGAGGCGCTGAACTCGCCGAGCACATGATAGGTCACGACGCCGGCCGCGGCGAGCAGCGGGCCGGTGACGGTGCGCACGCCCCACGACGCCGACGCGCGACTGCTTCTCCATCAGCGCTGCGATCGTCTGCAGGCGGTCGATGCCGGCCTTCACGGCGGCGATGTCGGTGCCGAGCAGCACGTCGCGCAGGCTGACCTGCGCCCGGCAGGCGTTGGCGACGCGGCGATCGCCGCGCCACCACGAGGGCCCGTGACGCGCCACGCGATAGTCCGGGAAGCCGCGCTCGACAGCAGCGTGCATCAGCCGGGCGCGCGACTCCGGCGAGTGCTCGCCCCACGTCGAGACGGTGTCGATCTCGAAGCGCCGCCGCTCGGGGATGAACACGAGCTCGTGCAGGTCGCCCGACGCGGCTTCCTGCACGTAGCCGGCCGCGTGCGGCTGCACGTGCTCGTGCAGCATCGCCTCGTGATCGAGGCAGGGGAGTACGGCACGTCCGGAGCCGGACCGCGGCTCAGGCGATAGAGCTTGATGGCGAGAACCGGGCCGAACGCGCTCGAGGGCGCTCGAGGAGCTGCGCTCGTCGTCCGCTGACGCGGTGCCGTCGCTCAGAACCAACCCCAGAGGCCAAGCCCGGCCGCCGTCGGGTCGCGCAGCCAGTCGGGCGGCGTCAGCCAGACGAACGCGAGGATCGCGATCACCCAGAGGTCGTAGGGCAGCGTCGCCCGCTCGTCGCGCCAGAAGAACGCGCGCCAGAACGACGCGCGGTCAGCGGGTTGGAGCCCGGCCGGGATCGGCTTGTCGTTGAGCGCGAGATAGGTGTAGTGGATGCGGTTGGCGACGGTGACGATCGACAGCACCAGGATCACCCACAGCACCGCGGCCATGCGATCGGTGAACGCGCCGATCATGAACAGGACGATCCGCTCGGGCCGCTCCATGAAGCCGACCTTGCACTTCTCGATCAGCGACTCGGCGCGCGCGCGCGCGTAGCTGGTCATGATCGAGAACATCATCGCCAGCGCCGCCACCATCACGTAGTCGGTGCGCCGCAGGTCCGCGTAGAGGTAGATCAGGCCGAGGAACAGCGCGATGTCGGAGAAGCGGTCGAGCGTCGAGTCCCAGAACGCGCCGAACCGCGACGACGGTGTTGGTGATGTGCGCGACCTTGCCGTCGATGAAGTCGAAGATGTTGGCGACGATCATGATGACGCCGGCCAGCACGAACCGGTCGTTGCCGAGCGCCCAGGCGGCGGCGACGTTGATCAGCACGCCGATGAGCGTCAGCGTGTTGGGGTGGATGCCGCAGCGCGACGCTGGCGGCGATGATCGCGCGCAGCGGGAACATGCACACGGTCCCGATGAACCCGGTAAACGTCATCGTTTGTTATAATTAAGGGTTTCTGCCGTCGGGAACAGACTCGCCATAGTAGCCCATGCCCATCCAGGACCTCAAGGAACAGATCGCGCGGCTGCCCGAGCAGCCCGGGGTCTATCTGTGGGCGCAACGCGGCCGGCGAGACGATCTACGTCGGCAAGGCGCGGTCGCTGCGCGACCGCGTGCGCAGCTACCTGGGCGCGTGCGGGCTCAGCCCGCGGCACGACGCGCTGCTCGAGGAGATCGCGCCGCTCGAAGTCATCGTCACCGACTCGGTGATGGAGGCGCTGGCGCTCGAGAACAACCTGATCAAGCAGCGGACGCCGAAGTACAACATCCTGCTGCGCGACGACAAGAACTATCCGTACCTGCAGCTGACGACGAGCGAGGCGTTTCCGCGGGTGCTGGTGGCGCGGCAGCGTCGAGAAGAACGGCGACTTCTACGCCGGCCCGTTCCTGCCGGCCAAGCTCGCGCGCCGGACGATGGCGCTGGCGCACCGGCTGTTCGGCATCCGGTCGTGCAACGAGGTGATCACCGGGCAGCGCGGCGCGGCCGTGCCTCGAGTACGACATCAAGCGCTGCATCGCGCCGTGCGTCGCCGAGATCTGCACGGAGGAGCGATACGGCGTGGCGGTGGCCAACACGAGGCTGCTGCTCGAAGGGCGCAACGACGAGCTGATCGACGACGCTGCGCGACCGGATGGTCGACGGCCGCCGACGGCGAGCGCTTCGAGGAGGCGGCGCAGCTGCGCGACGCGATGCGCACGGTGCAGATCCTGCGCGACCGGCAGCAGAAGGTGGCGACGGCGCAGCTCGGCGATCGCGACGTGTTCGGCCTGAAGGTCGGGCCGAGCGGCGGCGCCATCCAGGTGTTCGCGATGCGCGGCGGCCGCGTCGTCGAGCGCGTGGAGCTGGCGACCGATCCGGGCGGCGCTGCGCGCGGCGGCGACGCCGACGTGCTGCAGGCGGCGCTGCAGCAGTTCTACGAGCTGCGCGTGCCGCCGGCCGAGATCAACCTGCCGCTCGAGATCGAGGACTGCGAGGCGATCGAGGAGTGGCTGTCGGCGCGCGCCGGGCGGCGGGTGCAGCATCCTGGTGCCGCAGCGCGGCGACAAGCGGGCGCTGGTCGAGCTGGCGACGCGCAACGCCGAGCTGTCGTACCGGACGCGGTTCAACGAGATCACCGCCGCGCACTTCGACGCGCTCGAGACGCTGCGCAGCGTGCTCGGCGCTGCCGGCGATTCCGCGGCGCATCGAGTGCTTCGACATCTCGACCATCCAGGGGAGCGAGACGGTGGCGTCGATGGTCGTGTGCGAAGACGGCCGGATGAAGAAGAGCGAGTACCGGAAGTTTCGGATCAGTGGGATCAGTCGGGCACCGGCCGTGCAGCGAGGTCCCGGCATGACTCCGGCTCCGGACGACTTCGCCGCGATGCGCGAGGTGGTGCAGCGCCGCTATCGCAAGGTGCTCGAGGACGGCGGGCCGTTCCCGGATCTGATCCTGATCGACGGCGGCAAGGGGCAGCTCTCGGCGGCGTACGAGGCGCTCGAGGCGATCGGGCTGGGCAACCTGGTGGCGGTCGGCATCGCCAAGAAGGAAGAGGTGCTCTTCACGCGCGACCGGCCGGATCCGATCGTGCTGCCCGAGAACGACCCGGCGCTGCTGCTGATCCAGCGGATCCGCGACGAAGCGCACCGCTTCGCGGTGACCTTCCACCGCAAGGCGCGCTCGATGCGCGACCTGCGCTCGGAGCTCGACGACGTGCCCGGCATCGGCCCGCGCCGGCGGCGCGCGCTGCTGACGGCGTTCGGCAGCCTGGCCGGCGTGCGCCGCGCCACGCGCGAGGAGCTCGACGCGGTCGTCGGCGCCAAGGCGGCCGCCGCGGTGAT
>CAWCBC010000007.1:0-120163 GCA_963793705.1 uncultured Acidobacteriota bacterium
GTTGGCGATGTAGACCACGTCGCCGACGATGACGGGAGTGCCGATCAGCTCGTTGCGCGTGCGCGGCCACACGGCATCCTTCGGGTTGGTATCGAATTCCCAGAGCTTCTTGCCGGTCTCCGCCTCGTAGCCCGGACCCAGCCGTCTCCCTGCGCCGACACGACCTGCAGGACGCCGCCGATGCGCCCGACCGACGGCGTGGACCACTGGCCGTGGAGGATCCGCTCCTCAACCGAGTTGTCCTCCCAGACCAGCTTCCCCGTGTTCTTGTTGATCGCGATGATCGACGGTGCCCGCGGCGAGGGGACGTTGACGTGGCTTTCGTCCTGCCCGTTCGACGTGCTCACGTAGATCAGATCGCCCCAGACGACCGGCGAGGAATTCGCCAGGTTGTGCGGGTACGCCCCGACCTCTTCCATCATGTCGAAGGCCCAGATCACGTCGGCGTCGACCTGGCTGGTGAGCGTCTCAGTGGTCACCGGGCCGTCGTTCTCGTTGTCACGGAAGCCCTCGACGTCGAGGCACATGACGATGCCTCGGTTGGTCACGTAGTACAGGCGGCTGTTCTCGACCAGCGGTGACGAGGCGATGCCCTGGAACGGCCAGTCGTTCGCGCGTCCTGACTCGAGCTTCACGTGCGTCTGCTGCCAGAGGAACTCGCCGGTGGCCTCGCGGAAGGCCATCAACACGCCGCGGTCACCGCCCTGCTTCGGGTCGCGCAGCAGCTCGTTGTTGGTGCCGACGAACACCATGCCGTTGGCGACGACGGGGTTGCCGTAGCTCTGGGAGCCGAGATCGGCGACCCACTTGATGTTCTTCTTCGTCTTGACATCCCAGTCGGATGCCAGTCCCTTGGCGTTCGACACCATGTTGCGGTCGGGCGTGCCGCCCCACATTGGCCAGTGGGTGGGGCCGGGGTCCGCGGCAGTCAGGGAGACGCCACCGATGGCGCCGGCCGCGATGAGGACGCAGGCGAACAGGCGGAGACGAATGCGCATCAAGTTCCTACTAGTTGGGTGTCACCGAAAAGTTATCGAGCTGTGCGCCGAACTGGGCATCGAGGAAGAGACCCGGAGCGCCCTGCCGGTTGCCAATCGGATCGGTCTTGTCGATGAGCCACGCCGCCGGCTCTGGCCCGCCCTGCGGCCACGCCTTGCCGCGCGCGCGCACCTGGCCGTTCGGCAGGTTCTCGACGCGCAGCTTCAGGCGATACCAGGTGTTCGGCTTCCACGCGAAGGGCACCGTGACCGTGCGCGCCGTCTCCGGTTCCCAGGGCTCGAGCTTCAGCCGCTGCGACGTGCCATACAGCACCAGCGAGTACCGCTGCGCGGTGATGCCGATATCACCCATCTGCCGCCGGCGCTCGGCGACTCGCACGTCCGCCTCGAACGTGTAGTTCGACAGCGTCGTCGGCCCGAGGAACACGCGGGCGCGCTTCAGCAGCGTGTCGAGCGGCGCCTTCTGCAACACCTTCTGGCCGTCGAGCGTGGCCACCGAGAGCGCACTGCCGGTGACGATGGCCCATCCGGGCGGCGCGGTGCCGTCCATGAAGCCCTCGAAGGTCTCGGTCCAGGGGAGCGGACGCGAGACGCGGGCGCGCGCCTGCCCGCGCAGCGCGCCGACGCTGGCGGTGATCTGTCCCGCCTGGAACGCCGGGTTCGAGCCCACCGTCAGCGTGCCGTTGGTCACGGTGCCGGTGATCCCCTCGAGCGCCCCACGTCGCGGTCGTATCCTCGCGGAGGAACCGGCCCTGTGCGTCGAAGAGACGCGCGCGCAGCCTGACCGACTGCCCGGGCGTGAGCATCAGCTCGGTCGGCGTCACCTGCACGTACGCGGGCATGCCCTGGCCTGTGACCGGCGCCTCGTCAACGGCAACGCCGGTCACCGGCCGCGCCGCGCGCGGGCCGATGGCATAGATCGCATCGCTCGACACGAAGAAGACGCGCCCGCGCGAGATCGCCGCGCCGCCGAGAATCTGTTCCGGCGTGCCTTCAGAGCCGCAGCAGCTGTTGACGCTGTTCGGCAGCTCGACCTCGCTGAGGATCTGCGCGCGATCGGCGCCCGGCCGCACGATGTAGAACGTGCCGCCGTCGGTGCCGACGTAGATCTTGCCGTCGGCGAGCACCGGCGGCGCCTTCTGCGCGGTGCCGAGCGGCTGCGACCAGAGCTCGCGCCCGGTCTCGATGTCGAACGCCTTCAGCCGCGAGCTGTTATCGATCTGATACAGGCGATTGCCGTCGAGCAGCGGTGATGAGTAGCCCAGCTCGATCCCCTGCACCGACCACTTCGTCGTCTTGATGTCGCCGGTCTGCGACCCATCGATGGCGGCCAGCAGGCCCAGCTCGTTGCCGGTGAGGTTCTCGTCGCCATGCGAGACGAACACGGTGTTGCCGCGGACGACGACGCCGGTATTGATCGCGCGCTTGGCGGCGGGGAAGCTCCAGACGCGCTCGCCGGTCTGCGGCTTGATCGCGTGCACCGCGCCGTCGCCGAGCCCGGCGATGAGCAGCCGCACGCCGTTGATGGTCGCAATCATCGGCGCGGCGTACGCGGTGTCGTAGGGCCGGCCGCCCGGATTCGAGACGTAGACGACGTCGCCGGTGCGCTTGTCGAGCGCGATGAAGCGGTGCGCGCGGTTGCCGGACGTGCCCCAGTTCGACACCGCGGCGCTCACGATGACCAGGTCGCCGTCGATGAGCGGCGACATCGTGCGGCCGCCGTGCGTGGTGAAGGCGGCCCACTCTTCGCCGATCGATCGGTCCCAGAGCAGCTTGCCGTCGCGGCTGAGCGCGATGACCTGGGCGCCGCCGCTGAGCGCGTAGATGTTGCCGGTGTCCGGATCGGCCGCGGGTGAGGCCCAGCCGATGCGATGCGGCGGCACGTCGCTCTGGAACAGGTTGAACCGGTACTCCCAGAGCACCTTGCCGGTGTCCACGTCGAGCGCCATCACGCGCTCCTGCAGGTTCGCGCCGCGGCCGGCCGGGTTCTGCACGTAGAGGCGATTGCCCATGACGATCGGGGCCGAGCGGCCGCCGGCGGGCACGCGCCACAGGAAGTTCTCGCCGTTGAGCGCCCAGCGCTCGATGCAGGCCCGTCTCGGTCGAGATGCCGTCGCGCGAAGGTCCCCGTTGCTCGGGCCAGTCACCCACCGGCACGCGGCGGGGACCCTGAGCCGACAGGGTCAACGACAGGGCGACGAGCAGCACCAGCGCGAGCGGAGATTTCTTCAACATGTGATGACGGAGGCCTCAGAGGCGCCTCATAGAATACGCTGGCCGGCCGCTGACAGTGTTTACCGTGTAGAGGATTCGCTGGTCTGCCTCGGCCGGTTCCGACGTTGTGGCTCATAATGGCGCCCATGCTTCACTGTGACCGGCGGGTTGCCGCCGCTTCCGGCCTCATCCTCTCTCTCATCACGCCTGCCGCGAGACAGGCGCAGACCGTCCCAGCCCCGACCTTCCAGGCGCCAACCGTCATCGTCACCGCGCAGAAGGAGCCGGCGGACGCGCAGACCTTGCCGGTGAGTGTCACCGCGGTTCCGGGAGAGACGCTGTCGAACGCCGGGATCACCGTCATCCGCGAGGCGGCGATCTACGCGCCGAACACCTACTTCGCCGATTTCACGGCGAGAAAGCTGAGCAACCCGCGGTTCCGCGGGATCGGGTCGAGCCCGAACAATCCAAGCATCACGACCTATCTCGACGGGGTGCCGCAGCTCAACGCGAACTCGTCGAGCCTCGATCTGATCGACGTCGAGCAGGTCGAGTTCGTGCGCGGTCCGCAGAGCGCGCTGTTCGGGCGCAACACGCTCGGCGGAGTGATCACCGTCGTCGAGCGCGCGCCCCTCGCTGTCGGACTGGCGCACCGCGGTCAGCGTGCCGATGTCGAGCTTCGACGCACGTGAGATTGGCGCCAGCGTGTCAGGTCCGCTCGCGGCCGGCCGCGTCGGCGTCGGCCTGTCGTTCAAGTACGGGCGGCGCGACGGCTACACGATCAACACCGTCACCGGCAACGACCTCGACAGCCGCGAGGCATTTCTCGGCAGGGCGCAGGTGCTGTGGACGCCATCGGCCACGTGGGAGACGCGCGTCATCGTGACCGGCGAGCGCGCGCGCGACGGCGACTACGCGCTCAGCGATCTTGGCGGCCTGCGGACCGATCCGTTCCGGACGGCGCGTGACTTCGAGGGGCACACCGATCGCGACGTCACCGCGACGACATTCCTGGCGCGCCGGGCCGGCGGGCGCGTCAACCTGACGACCACCACGGGCCTGGTGCGCTGGAAGACGGTGGACGCCACGGACCTCGACTACTCGCCGCTGCCGCTGCTGCGCCGCGACAACACCGAGGAGAGCCTGCAGTTCACACAGGAGGTGCGCCTGGCGTCGGCGGCGAATGCGCCGGTGCGCCTCTCGGCGTCGCTGCCGCTGCGGTGGCAGGCGGGCCTGTTCCTGTTCACGCAGAATTATGAGCAGGACGCGTTCAATACGCTGGCGCCGTTCCTGCTCTCGCCCTCCATTCCGTTCGCCGTGGAGCAGCACAGCCCGCAGTCGGCGCTCGATGATCTGGGCGTCGGCGTGTTCGGCCAGGGCACCATCACGGTGGGGAATCGCGTCGATCTGACTGCCGGCGCCCGCGTCGATCGCGAGAAGAAGGAAGCGACGCTGACCACGTTCTTCTCGCCGGCCATTGCGCCGGCGCAGGTCGTCACTGCCGAGGACTCGTTCTCGAACGTCTCACCGCAATTCTCCGCCGTCGTGCGGCTGCGGCCGGACACGATGCTCTACGGATCGGTGGGCCGCGGCTTCAAGGCGGGCGGGTTCAACGCGGCCTCGCCGGTGGGCAGCGAGGCGTACGGCGTCGAGCGGACCTGGAACGTCGAGGGTGGACTGAAGACGATGTGGGCGGGCGGGCGCGTGACCGCAAACCTCGCGGTGTTCCGCATCGACTGGGACGACCTGCAGGTGGACCTGCCGGATCCGGCGGTGCCGGCGCAGTTCTACGTCGCCAACGTCGGCGGTGCCACGAGCACTGGCGTCGAAGTCGAGGTGAACGCTCGTGCCGTGCCGGGGGTGGAACTGTTCACGGCGATCGGCACGACCCATGCGCGGTACAAGGCGGGCAGCGTGTCGAGCGGGGTGAACATTGCCGGCAACACAGTGCAGAACACCCCTGACTACACGGCCACGTTCGGCGCGCAGCTGTCGCGTCAGTGGCGGCCCGATGCGACGATCTATGGCCGCGCCGAGGTCGCGCTCTACGGCGCGTTCCAGTACGACAGCCTGAACCTGGCGCAGCAGGACCGCTACTCGCTCACCAACCTGCGCGCCGGCGTGCGCGGCCGCGTCGTGTTTGCCGAAGCCTGGGTGCGCAACGCGTTCGACACGCACTACGTGCCGGTGGCGTTTGCGTTTGGTGCACTCGCGCCGTCCGGATTCCTCGGCGAGAGCGGCGCTCCGCGCACGTTCGGCGTGACCGCCGGCGTCTCATTCTGAACTGGACGTGGGAGCGAGCATGATCACGCGAATCGTTTTCATCGTCGTCGCCGTGAGCACCACGGTGCTCAGCGGCCAGTCCCCCGCCACGGCCGACTGGCCACAGTGGCGAGGCCCCGATCGCACCGGCCTCTCGCGCGAGACCGGCCTGCTGAAGCAGTGGCCCGCCGCGGGCCCGCCGGTCGTCTGGAGCGCGGCCAACCTGGGCGCCGGCTACGGTTCGATCGCCGATCAGCGGCGACCGCGCCTACGTGCAGGGGATGCGCGGCTCGCGGAGCATCGTCTCCGCGCTCAATCGCGCCGATGGCAAGGTGGTCTGGGTGCGCGACCTGGGCGCCGGCGCTCGACCACGATCGGGGACCGGGGCCGCGCAGCACGCCGACCATTGATGGCGACCGTGCCTACGTGCTGACCGAGAACGGCGATCTCGCCTGCCTGCGCGTGCAGGATGGCGGGGTCATCTGGCAGAAGAACATCCTCGCAACCTTCGGCGGCCGTAACATCCAGTGGCTGATCAGCGAGTCGCCGCTGGTTGATGGCAACCAGGTCATCGTCACGCCCGGCGGCGCGGCAGGCAGGCATGGTGGCGCTCGACAAGATGACCGGCCGCACGATCTGGACGAGCAAGGAGCTGAGCGACCAGGCCGGCTATGCGGCGCCGATCGTCGCCGACATCCAGGGCGTCCGTACCTACATGACGCTCACCGCCGATGCCGGCGTCGGCGTGCGCGCGTCGGACGGCAAACTGATGTGGCGGCAGCGGAACGTCGCCAACAGCACCGCCAACGCCGCCACACCCGTCTATGCCGACAACAAGGTGTTCTACAGCTCGAGCTACGGCACCGGCGGGGCACTGCTCGGGCTGCGCGCCGCGGGCGGCGACGTGCAGGCGCAGGAGATTTACTTCACGCGCGAGATGCAGAACCACCACGGCGGCATCGTGCTCGTGAACGGCACGATGTACGGATCCAATAACGCGATCCTCACGGCGCTCGACTTCAACACCGGGCGCATGGCGTGGCGTCATCGCAGCGTCGGCAAGGGCGCGGTGAGCTACGCCGACGGACACCTCTACGTCCTGGGCGAGAACAACGTCGTCGGCCTCGTCGAGGCCACGCCGACGGAGTATCGCGAGAAAGGCCGTTTCCAGATCCGCGATCAGGGATGGCCAAGCTGGGCGCATCCGGCCATTGCGGGGGGCCGGTTGTATCTACGCAATCAGGGAACTCTCACCGCCTACGACATTCGAGCGAGGTAGTCATGGTCTCAGCCCGTCGCATCCTGCTTCTCGTCCTCGTGCTGGCGTCGCTCACGGCGCTCGTTGACGCACAGCGTCCCTCGTCTGACTGGACCCAGTGGCGCGGGCCGAATCGCGACGGCGCGATCGCCGGGTTTACCGCACCGGCGGCCTGGCCGAAGGCGCTGACGCAGCGATGGAAAGCGGAGGTCGGCCCTGGCTACGCGACGCCGCTGGTGGTCGGCAATCGCGTCTACATGTTCTCGCGCCTCGGCGACAACGAGACGATGACCGCGCTGGATGCGGACAGCGGCAAGGTGCTGTGGCAGCAGGGCTATCCGGCGGTGTTCACGATGCACTCGGCCGCTGTGCGCCACGGCGCGGGACCGAAGTCGACACCCGTCGTCGCCAACGGGCGCATCTACAGCATCGGCATGACGGGCATCGTCACCGCCTGGGACGCCGCCAGCGGCAAGACGTTGTGGCAGAAGCCAGGTTCCACCGTGGTGCCGATCTACACGAGTCATTCCTTCTCGCCCGTCATCGACGGCAACAACGTCATCTTCCACGTCGGTGGCCACGACAAGGGTGCGCTCACTGCGTTCGACGTCACCACCGGTGCTGAGCGCTGGAGCTGGACGGGCGACGGCCCCGGCTACGGCTCACCGGTTGTGGCCACGATTGGCGGCACGCGCCAGGTCGTCGCCATCACGCAGGCGAAGATGGTCGGCGTCGACGCATCCAACGGCACGCTCCTCTGGGAGATTCCGTTTGTCGTCACCAGCACGACGAACTCGCTGACCCCGATCGTGTATGGGCAGAGCGTCATCGTTAGCGGCAACGGCCGTCCGATCGAGGCGTACGCGCCGGCCCGCCAGGGCGCGACCTGGGTCGCGACGAAGCTGTGGGAGAACGCCGACGCCACGATGCGCATGAGCAACGGCGTCATCGTGCGCGACATGCTGATCAGCCTGTCGACGCGGAACATGGGGCAGTACTTCGCGCTCGATGCGAAGACCGGCAAGACGCTGTGGATGTCGGAGCCCCGCCAGGCGGCGCAAGCCGCGATTCAGACGGCGGGCGATCTGCTGTTCAGCCTCGAAGACGACGGCGAGCTGGTCATTTCGCGCGTAACGCCGACCGCCGCGGAGCCGGTGACGCGCTACGATCTGTCCGAGGTCGAGACGTGGACGCAGCCGGTGATTTCGGGCAACCGCGTGTTCATCAAGGACGTCTCCTCGCTGACACTCTGGTCATTGAACTAAGGGCTCGCACGGGAATAGCCCATGCGAACCCTAAACGTGAACGGCGGGCCACAGAGGCTGAGAGTGTCGCTGTGGCTCGTCACGGTGATTGTCGCAGCGACTGCGGTCACGTCGGCTGACGAGTGGCCTCAGTTCAGAGGGCCAGGTGGCCAGGGCCATTCCTCGGAAACCGGCCTGCCGCTCGAGTGGAGCGAATCCCGGAACATCGTCTGGAGCACACCGGTTGCCGGCGTCGGCTGGTCGTCGCCAGTCGTCGCGGGCGGCCGCATCTGGCTGACCGCCTCGGTCGAGACCGGCAACCCGGCGCGCGGCCCGGTCACCGCGTCGCTGCGGGTGATGGCCTACGACGTGACCACCGGCAAGGAAATCGTCAACGTCGAGGTGGCGAGCAACCGTCGCGCCGGCTACGTCAATCCCAAGAACAACCGCGCGTCCCCGTCCCCGGTTCTCGAGGGAGACCGTGTCTACGTGCACTTCGGCGCCGAAGGCACCGCCGCGCTGACGACCGACGGCAGGATCCTGTGGAGGACGCAGTATCCCTACGAGTCGCAGCACGGCGCAGGCGGCTCGCCGATCATCTACCGCGACCTGCTGATCTTCAGCTGCGATGGCGATGTCGAGGCGTTCGTTGTCGCGCTCGACAAGAACACCGGCAAGGAGCGGTGGAAAGTCAACCGCCGCCGGCCGTCCGCGCAAGCCTATTCGACGCCGCTGGTCATCCGCGTGGGCGATCAGGATCAACTCGTGTCGATCGGCGCGTACCGCGTGGCCGCGTACGAGCCGCTGACCGGACGTGAGATCTGGCGCGCGGGATATGCCGACGGCTTCTCGAACGTGCCGCGGCCGGTCTTCGCGCACGGGCTGGTCTACATCGCAACCGGCTTCCAGGATCCGACGCTGATTGCGGTGCGCCCCGACGGCACCGGGGACGTCACGCGCACGCATGTGGCCTGGGCCGTGTCCCGCGGCGCGCCGCATACCCCGACCCCGATCGTCGTTGGCGATGAGCTCTACATGGTCAGCGACATCGGGATTCTCTCGGCGCTCGATGCGCAGGCGGGCACCACGCTGTGGCAGGCGCGGCTGCCCGGCAACTATTCCGCGTCGCCCGTCTTCGTGGACGGGCGGATCTACTTCCAGAGCGAAGAGGGTGTGACGACGGTGATTGCGCCGGGGAGATCATTTCGCCGGCTGGCACTCAACCGGATCGACGGCGACACCCTGGCGTCGATGGCCGTGTCGAACGGGTCGTTGTACCTGCGGTCTGACACGCGCCTGTACCGAATCGCGAATGTACCGCCGCGGCCGTAGGCTCAGCGGCTCGTCAGCGAGTGCGGCGGAGCGCCTTCTGTTCGTTGCGGAGGTTGTGGACGACGAGGTAGGCGCGGAAAGGCGGCCATGGCCCACATGCCGGCAGCCGCGACCTTTGGATGACGGGGGCCGATGATCGTGTTCCACGCGGTGAACGTCGCTACGTCGATCGCCGCGCCCGCCGTGACGAGTTTGCCCGGTGAGCCCTGGAATCCCTGCAGCAGGACGTTCGTCTCGCGCACGTGGTAGTTCGTCATCGCGTGATACGTCGAGGCCCAGTCCGCGGCGGCGGCCACACTGGCGATCACGGTCGGGACTTTCAGACTTGGGCGGAGTTCCTGCGCCGAGGCTGTGCCAGGCGCAATCTCCGGCGAGCAGACACACGGCGAACACGGCGGCAACGAGCCGCCACCCCCTCGGGATGTCAGGCATAGCTCCTCTATCGGCCGCGAAAAAGTTGTCTGTAGAAGTTGGGCGACGAGCCGACTCATCTGGACATCGGCCTCGTCAGTATACGGCGAGGCTGAGCTTTCTCAGCTCATCGGTATCGGTACTTCGATCACAATGAAGGCGATGTCCCGCGAGTCCACCATCGGCGTCAGACTCGGCTCAGATCTGCTCCTGTCATCCGGCCGGCTGCGCGGTCTGCGCGTTGGCGTGGTCTGCAACCATGCGTCGGTAGACCGGGGCTTTCGCCATATCGTCGATCGTCTGGCGGCCGCGGACGACGTGAGGCTGGCGGCGATTTTCGGGCCGCAGCACGGCTTTCGATCGGACGTGCAGGACAACATGATCGAGACGCCGCACCGCGACGACCCGTCTCGCCGCGTCCCGGTGTACTCGCTCTACAGCGAAACGCGCGAACCGACCGCCGAGATGCTGAGCGGGCTCGATGTGCTGGTCATCGACCTGCAGGACATCGGCGCGCGCATCTACACCTACATCTACACCATGGCGAACTGCCTGCGCGCGTGCGGCCGCCACGGCGTCCCGGTCATCGTCTGCGACAGGCCGAATCCGATTAACGGCAACGACGTGGAAGGGGAAACGCTCGTCCGCGGCTACGAATCCTTTGTCGGCCTCTTCCCTATTCCGATGCGCCATGGGATGACGATCGGCGAGCTGGCAGGGCTGTTCAACGCGTCTTTCGGTCTGGGCGCGGCAGTCGAGGTCACGCGGATGGAAGGCTGGCGTCGCGAGATGTACGCCGATGCCACGGACCTGCCGTGGGTGATGCCGTCGCCCAACATGCCGACGCTCGACACGGCGATCGTCTACCCGGGCACGGTGCTGTTCGAAGGCACGATGCTGTCGGAAGGACGAGGGACGACGCGTCCGTTCGAGCTGGTTGGGGCGCCGTGGATCGAAGCGGAGCGCTTCGCGCGCGACATGAACGGCCTTGGATTGCCGGGCGTGCATTTCCGGCCGGCGGTGTTCGAGCCAACCTTTCAGAAGCACGCGAAGACGTCATGCGGCGGGTGCCAGATTCATGTCACCGACCGCGCGGCCTTCCGTCCCGTCCTGACCGGGGCGGCCCTGATCCAGATGTTCCGACGCGTCAACCCAGAGACATTCGCCTGGCGGCAGCCGCCGTATGAGTACGAGCACGACAAGCTCCCGATCGACATCCTCGCCGGGTCGGACAGGCTGCGCGAACAGATCGAATCGGGCATCCCGCCGGCGGCGATTGCCGAGAGCTGGCGCGACGATGAGGCTGCCTTCCGGCAGTTGCGGCAGCCGTTTCTCTGTACTAGAATGGGCACCCCTGAAAGGGGTGCCCTACGAGACGACGCGTCTTCGCGATCCCAGGCGCCTTCATTTCCTGCGTCGACGGCGGCATCAGGTGATGCTCGGTCAGGTGCGCCTTGAGCAGCTCGAACGCGGCGACTGGTGTATTCGCTCGTTGCACCAGGTCGATATCGCCAGGATTGATCGCGCCCCACTCCTCCATCGGCTGCAGATTCATGATCGGATCCCAGTAGTCGGTGCCATACAGAATGATCTGAATCTGCTTCTCCAGCTTTTCGGTCTGCATCAGCGTGAGGATCTCGAACATCTCGTCGAGCGTGCCGAAACCGCCCGGGAAGATCACCAGGGCCTTGGCCAGATACGCGAACCAGAACTTGCGCATGAAGAAGTAGTGGAACTCGAAGTGCAGCCCGTCGGTGATGTACCGATTGGCTCCCTGCTCGAACGGCAGTCGGATGTTCAGACCGATCGTCTTTCCACCCGCCTCATGCGCGCCGCGGTTGGCGGCCTCCATGATGCCCGGGCCGCCACCCGACGTGACGACAAACCGGTGATGTGTCGATTCGAGTGACTGGGACCAGGTCGTCAGCAGCCCGGCCAGCTCGCGCGCTTCCTCGTAATAGCGCGACCATTCGACCGCTTTGCGGCCGCGAGCGAGATTCGCTTCGAGTTCGGCCGTGGCGCGTCGGCCGGCGCGCCGCTCGAGACGTTCGAGCGCCTGCTCTGCGGCTTCACGGCTGTGAATCCGCGCCGAGCCGAAGAACACGACGGTGTCCTGGATGTTCTGCGCCTTGAAGCGGCCGAGCGGTTCGAGATACTCCGCGAGGATCCGGAGCGGGCGTGCTTCTTCGCTCTCAAGGAAGGCAGGGTCGAGGTACGCGAGCGGCTGGGCATCCATGATGCGATCATTCTCCCATGCGTGAGTTCGACCACAGCCTGGCGATCGAGGCGTCTCCCGCCCGCATTCTCGACGCGTTCTTCAACAACGATGACCTCGCCGCGTGGTGGCACGTCACCCGCTCGCTCTGCCATCCGCGGCCGCTCGGCAACTATGCGATCGAATGGGCGCAGACGGAGTCGAGAGATAACGTGCTGGGGCGGCTCGGCGGGGCTTTTCGTGGAACGGTGATCGACTTCAAGCCAGGCCGCGAGTTCTTCGTCGCGGATGCGTATTGGCTGCCTCCCGACGGCGAGCCGATTGGACCGATGGCGCTCGAAGTGACCTGCACGGAGCTTGGCGAGCGCGCCGTGCTTCGCGTGCGCCAGTCAGGTTGGGAAGAGGGTGCGCGGTGGACGCGCTATTACCAGTTGCTCGCGACGAATCTGACGGCGGCACTCAACGACCTGAAGGCGCACCTGGAATCGCGCCGCTAGCTGAGGGGACGGAGGGAACGGTTTCACAGGAGCAACGGAGGCACGGAGCACCGAACGGAGAGTTGGCCGGTCCGATTGGTCGGCGTGTGAAAGCACGCCGACCAGCCGTGACTGCGAAGAGCAGCGCTGATGCAAGCCGCCGTCGACGCCTGAATCAGCGGTTTGTATCAGCGCTGCTCTCACGTCAGCGGCAGGCCGCCTTCGGGCGGCCAATCGAACCGGTCTCACCTCTTCGTGTTCCTTCGTGTCCTTCGTGGTTCATGATGACGACTCCGTTCGATCTCCGATTCTTCGTTTCTTCTGTGAATCCGTTCCCTCCGCATCCTCTAGACCACGCGATGGAGTTTGACGAAATTTGAAGGGCCTGGCGAGAGATCCGGCGTCACGCTGACCAGCACGAGGGTCGCGCCTGCTGGAATGACACCGCGCCGGACGAGCTCCTGCCCCAGCCGCGCGGCCACGGCGCCCACGTCCCCGCTCAAATCCGCGACAACGGGCAGCACGCCCCACGAGAGCGCCAGTCGGCGCGCGATCTGATCCTGAGCCGTCACCGCCACGATTGGCACGTCGGGCTGAAGCGCCGACAACACCCGCGCGGTCTTGCCACCGCGGGTGATGGCCACGATCGCCGAAGCCGCCGCATGCTCCGCCAGCGTGACCGCAGCGTCACAGATGGCGCGCCCGTGAGGCGGCAGGGTGTGCGTGTCCTCCGGGGCGGCCAGGCGTCGACCGGGGGCCGACTCCGCCTCACAAATGATTCGATCGAGCGTTTCCACCACGCGCACCGGATGCGCTCCGATTGCGGTCTCCCCCGCCAGCATGATCGCGTCCACACGATCGGCAACCGCGTTGGCGGCGTCGCTGACTTCGGCCCGCGTCGGACGCAGCTCGGTGCGCATCGATTCGAGGACCTGGGTCGCGACGATCACCGGAATGCCGAGCGCACGTGCCTCGCTGGTCGTCTGCTTCTGGATGCGCGGCACGCGCTCGAGCGGAAGCTCGAGGCCAAGATCGCCGCGCGCCACCATGACGGCGTCGCTCGCACGAAGGATGTCGGCAAGGTTGGCCACGGCTTGCGGCCGTTCGAGCTTGGCCACCAGCGGAAGATGCGGGACTCCCTCGGCCCGAAGGACGTCGCGAGCCTGCTGAAGGTCCGCGGCACGCTGCACGAATGACAGGGCGACGAAGTCGACCGCGGCGGCCACGCCAAACCTCAGGTCGTCGATGTCCTTTTCCGTGAGACCAGTGACCGGCAGCTCAGCGCCAGGCGCGTTGATCCCCTTCCGCTCACCCAGCTCGCCCCCATCCACGACCGTCGTCTGAATCGTTCGATCGGTCGTCGCTTCCACCTTGAGCTGAATGCGGCCATCGTCCAGAAGCAGCGCGTCGCCGGGATGCACCGCCTTCGGCAGATCCGCGAAGGTGGTGGCGATGCGTCCTGGTTCTCCGGCAAAGTCGCCGACTTCGATGACGAGTGGTTGGCCCGCAATCAGGGTCAGTGGGCGACCGCCGGCGAGGCGGCCGGTGCGAATCTTCGGGCCGCCCAGATCCTGCAGGATGGCGACTTGACGACCGGCGGCGGCCGCCGCGTGGCGAATGCGCTCAATCGCGGCTCCGTGAGAGCCGTGCGTACCGTGGGAAAAATTCAGACGAAAAACATCGACGCCTGCCCCGACAAGCGCGCGAATGACCTCGTCACTCTCTGACGCCGGACCGATGGTGGCGATGATCTTCGTCTGACGCACGTATGTAGATAGGTTATAACCGTGAGATGACGATCAAGACCTGGCTCGAAGTGGCGGCCCAGGATGCGGAGCGCAGGAACCTTCCCGGCCTCCGCCCGCTGCTCGAAGCGCTGGCGCGATCGACCTCGGCGCTGCGCAGCGCGGATTGGAACTTCGACGCGACGGCCGAGACCGGTTCGCGCCTCGATACCGGATGCCCGCTAACCCCCACACTATTGCGGAGTTGGCTCGCGCGATTCGCGCGCGCGAGCTGTCCGCTGAAACGGCCACGACTCGCTGCCTGGAACGGATCGCCGAGCGAAATCCCTCGATTAACGCCTACATCACGGTACTGGCAGATCAGGCCCTCGCACAGGCAAAACAGGCCGACGCGGAGCTCGCCCGCGGACACGATCGCGGCCCCCTCCACGGGGTGCCGGTATCGCTGAAGGACATCATCGACCTCCGAGGCGTCGCGACCACGGCAGCCAGCAAAGTACGGGATGGTCACGTCGCGTCGGATGACGCAACGGTCGTCGCGCGTCTACGGGAGGCCGGCGCGGTCTTCCTGGGAAAGGCGAATCTCCACGAGTTTGCCTTCGGCACCACCAATGAGGACTCGGCGTTCGGCGCGGTTCGCCATCCGCTCGATCCGAACCGGTCACCAGGAGGCTCTTCGGGCGGGTCGGCCGCGGGCGTGCTGGACGGCATGGCCTACGCCTCGATCGGCACCGACACAGGCGGCTCCGTGCGCATTCCTTCTGCGGCCTGCGGCCTCGTCGGCTTGAAGCCGTCGCTTGGAGAGGTTCCGCTTGTCGGACTCGTACCTCTGAGCACGACGATGGACCACGTGGGACCGCTGTGCCGCTCAGTCGAAGACGCCGGGCTGGTGCTGGATGCGCTTCGCGGCGGTGCGCAGAATCGCCGGAGACGCGAGCTCAGGGGCCTTCGCGTCGGCGTCCTGCGCGGCTACTTCACGGCGCTTCTCGACCCGCAGGTGGCCGCGGCGTTTGAAGCCACCTGCAGCGCGCTGAGCGCGGCCGGGGCTGAGCTCGCCGAGGTGCAGATTCCTCATGCCGGAGACATCGCCCCGATCTATCTGCACATCGTCCTCGCCGAAGCCGCCGCGTTCCATGCGAAGACGCTCGATAGCCACGCCGAGGATTACACCCCCAACGTGCGCATCCGCCTGGAAATGGGGCGGTACATCCTGGCGGAGGATTACGTTCGCGCGTTGCGAGGACGTTCGCTGCTGACCGAAGAGGTCAACGCCGCGTTGCACGGCCAGGACGCGCTGCTGTTGCCGTCGCTCGGTGTGCCGGCCGTCAGACTCGGCGCGGCGGTCGTGAAGATCGGATCGGTCGAAGAGCCGGTCCGCAACATTACCTTGAGGCTCACCCAGTTGTTCAACGTCACTGGACACCCGGCGATCACCATCCCCTGCGGCGCGACCACCGACGGCCTGCCGATCGGCGCTCAGCTCGTTGGCGGTCTCGATCACACCGACGACCTGCTCTCGGTGGCAGCGGCTGTGGAACCTCTCATCCGTCCCGCCGCCGGCACGTAAGGGGCCCTTCCGATGCTCGCGCGGTTCTTCCACGCCTGGGAACATCGACTGGCGTTTGCCACGAAAGATCGCGTGGTGCGTCCCTTCGAATGGGGCACCGAGTGGATTTCACCATCCGACGCGGACATCTCCGCCGACGTCCAGGTGGAGCGATGGGTCGATCAGGTGATGGAGGACACGCCGGCGTTTTTCCATGTGCCGCCGACGAGCGACTTCGCTTTCGAGGTGGCGCGTGCGCAGCGCCGTGAGCAAGGCGAGGCCGGCACGCTGACGTTTCCCAGCGCGCTGACCACGCCGCACGCGGAAAACAACGTGGTGACCGGCAGGTGGTTTCCTGCTGCCGGTGACGAGCGCCTGACGCGAGCGGCCAATCGCGGCCGTGCCGTCGTCGTCCTGCCGCAATGGAATTCCGATGCGGGGGCACACATCGGCCTGTCGCGCGTGCTGGCGCGATTCGGCGTCTCGGCCCTGCGTCTCAGTCTTCCGTACCATGACGTCCGCATGCCGCCCGAGCTGACGCGCGCCGACTACATCGTCAGCTCGAATATCGCGCGTACGGTGCAGGTGTGTCGACAGGCTGTGCTCGACACGCGGCGCGCAGTGGCCTGGCTGGCGTCGCTGGGATTCGAACGCATCGGCATCGTCGGCACGAGCCTCGGATCGTGCCTGGCCATGTTGACGTCGGCACACGAGCCGTTGATTCGCGCGCAGGCGTTGAATCACGTGTCCCCGTGGTTCGCGGACGTGGTGTGGCGCGGTCTCTCGACCCAGCACGTCCGACACGGCCTGGAAGGGCACATCGATCTGGAGCGGTTGCGGCGAGTCTGGAGACCGATCAGTCCGTGGTCGTATCTGGACCGCGCCGGCCAGACGCAGACGCTGCTGGTCTATGCCGCCTACGACCTGACGTTCCCGCGCGACCTGTCCGTCGTGCTGGTCGACGAGTTCAAACGACGCGGGCTCCCGCACGAAACGGTGCTCCTCCGCTGCGGTCACTACAGCACGGGATCGATCCCGTTCAAGTTCATCGATGGATTTGTGCTGACGCGGTTCCTGCGCGGCCGGTTGTAGCGTGGCTCGCGCGTGGCGCGGACCTTGTCAGGTCCGCGAGCTCTACAGATAGGCGAGAAGGCCGGAGAGCGCGTTGTAGAGGACTTCGGCCAGCCGCCGCACCAGCGGCGACACCTCGCCCCCCTCGATCGCACTGGCCACGGTAACCGGGTCGGTGATGACCAGCCAAATCGTGGCGCCGGCGACAACGGCCGACACGATGCCGACCACCACGCCAAGACTGGTGACGCGGTCGAGTCCACGATCGGGATCGACGTCAGGCCCGCGATCTGAGACTTACTTCCATAGCGCAATTGACGAAGAAGAATCAGCCTAGCACGTCAGTCCAACTGAGCGGCCGGCGCGTTCACACTTCTGGTGGCAGCACGAGCGGGTCACCGAACTGCCGGCCGAGCGGCTCCGCAATGGCTGAGTGGTCGCCAACCACCAGCGTGGTCAGTCGTGCCGGATCCAGGTATTCGGCTGCCACCCTGGTCACCTCGTCGCCGGACACGGCGTTCACTTTCGGCACGAACTCCTGAAAATACGTGTCCGGCAGGCCATAGAGTGCAAGCTGAGCGACTGCCCGCGCCACCTGGCCGGCGGTTTCGAAGTTCCGTGGGTAGCCTCTCGTCACCGAGGCCTTGGCCAGCACCAGTTCCGTTGTCGTGACCGGCCGGGTACCCCGGAGCCCTTCGAGCTCTGCGTGGGCGTCCTTCACGGCGTCGGCGGTCGCCGCCGTATGAACGCTGGCATGCAGCGAGAACGGCGCCCGGCCGCGGCGCCAATCGAAACCGGTCCGCGCGCCGTAGGTGTAGCCCTTCTCCTCGCGCAGTTTCAGATTCACGCGGCTGACAAACTGCCCGCCCAGGACGGAATTCATCACCAGGAGCGCCGGATAGTCCGGCGTATTCCGCCGGGTCGACAGATGACCAATGCGCAATTCGGACTGCGCCGCACCTTCCCTGGGCACGATGGCCAGGCGTGCACCCGGTTCATCTGGCGGTTCCATTTCGCTGGCGCGGCCCCACGCCACAGGAACGGCGCGGTTCGTCCAGTCTCCGAACACCTTCTCGGCCAGCGCACGCATCGCGTCGTGCGACATGGCGCCGCCGATGATCAGCGTGGACTGGGACGGCACAAAGCGCCCGGTGTGAAAGCCGGCCACATCCTCCACTGAAAGGGACCGGAGCGCTGCATCGTTGCCGATGGCGAGGTGCCCGTACGGGTGCGGACCGTAGACGAGCCGAAGGAACGCCCGCTCGGCGACGGCCGGCGCCAGATCCTTCAGCTGCCGCAGCCGGTCGAGGCGCATTTGCCGGACGCGCTGGAAATCCGCCTCGCGCAGACTCGGGCGAACGATGAGATCGGAGAGCAGCGCCATGCCGCGTTCGGCGAAACGCTCGAGCGTCGTCAGCGAGAACGTCGTCACGTCGGGCCCGACGTCCACGTCGTAATCGGCGCCGATTCGCGAGATGGCGTCCGACACATCGATCGCGCTGAGGGTGCCCGTCCCTTCGTCGAGCATGTCCGCCGTAATCGCCGCCAGCCCTTCCTGATTGCCCGGGTCGGCACCTGATCCGCCCTCGATCTGGAGGACCATCGTCACGACCGGGACCGTACGATGCTCGATCGTGCGCACGTCGAGCCCGTTCGACAGCGTGTGTCGGGCGATCTCTGGGAAACGAAAGTCGGGATCGGCTCCAACGTCTGGAAGCCGGGAGCGGTCGACGGCCATCACGACACCGAAATCGGATCAGATCCCGCCAGCGCAAGGGCCTGGCGGCCATGCGGGACCACGCTCAGAACGACGCGCGTATCGAATCGAAGGAGACGGGCCGCCGCTGCCCGAACGCTCTCCTGCGTGGCCTCGCGATAGCGGGCCACATCGCGCGAGAAGTACGCCGGGTCGCCGCAAAACACGTTGTAGGCGTTCAGTTGGTCCGACTTTCCGCCGAAGCCGCCGACCGTCTGCAGCCGGTAGAGAAAGTGCGCCTCGATCTGCGCGGAGGCCCGCTCCATCTCGGCCAGCGAGGGGCCGCCGTCGATGAGCACCTGGAGCTCCGCGTCGATCGCCGAAGCGATATCAGTGAGCGACTGCCCTGGCGCGGCGGTCGCCGCGAGGAGAAAGTAGCTCTCGAGCTCGCGCGAGCCCTGATACGCGGACACGTCAAGCGCGATACGCCGGTCGTACACCAGCGTGCGGTACAGCCGCGACGTCTTGCCGTTGGCCAGCAGATCGGCGAACAGGTCCATCTCCGCATCGCCGTCAGCGAACATTGCCGGCGAATGCCACGCCATATAGACACGGGGCAGTTCGACTCGATCCTCGAGCAGCAGGCGGTGCTCCCGCGGCAGCGTGCTCGCAGCGGTGACAGGCGCCGGTTTAGGACCAGGCGGCAAATCACCAAAGTAGTGCTCAGCCAGATCGATGGCTTTGGACGTGTCGATCGCTCCCGCCAGCGACAGCGACGCGTTCGCCGGATGGTAGTACGTCCGGAAGAACTCCCGCACGTCGTCCAACTTCATCGCCTCGATATCTTCAGTCGCACCGATCGTCATCCAGTGATACGGATGGTCAGGCGGGTACAACGCGGCGCTTATCGCCATCATCGCCATGCCGTAGGGACGGTTCTCGTAGTTCTGACGACGCTCGTTCAACACGACATCGCGCTGCGTTTCGAACCGCTCCGGCGTCACCGCCGGCAGCAGGTACCCCATCCGATCGGATTCCATCCACAGCGCGCGATCGACGGCACTGGTCGGCACCACCTCCCAGTAGTTCGTGCGATCGGTATTCGTCGATCCATTGAGCAGCGCCCCGGCCTGCTGGAGCGGTGGGAAGAAACCGCCCGGGTGATGCTCAGACCCTTCAAACATCAGGTGTTCGAAGAGATGAGCGAAGCCGGTCCGCCCGGGTCGTTCGTTCTTGGATCCAACGTGATACCAGACGTTCACCGCGACGATCGGCACCTGATGCGACTCGTGGACGATGACGTCCAGGCCGTTGGCGAGCGTGTGTTTGGTGAACGGCAGGCCGGGCGTCATGGCCGACTACCGAACCTGAATAAGCGGGATCTTTCCGCGATTCGCTTCCGCCGTCTTGTGAGCGGCGATTGAAACCTGCGCCGCAGCCCGCTCCGCCAGCGTCAGAAACGACTTTGCTGCTGGCGAGGCCGGTTCAGCAATCACCAGCGGGATGCCCGAATCGCTGCCCTCGCGAATCGGCTGGTAGATCGGCAGCCGGCCGAGAAACGGCACGTTCAACTCCGCCGCCAATGCCTCGCCTCCGCCATGGCCGAAGATGTCGGCCTCGTGGTGACAGTTGGTGCATTGGTAGTAGCTCATGTTCTCAACGATGCCAATCGGTGGGATGTTGAGCTTCTGATACATCCGGACGGCGCGTCGGCTGTCTGACAACGACACCTGCTGCGGCGTGGTGACGACAATCGATCCGACGACCGGCACGGTCTGGCTCATGCTGAGCGCGACATCCCCCGTGCCCGGCGGCATATCGACAATGAGGTAGTCCAGATCGCGCCAGGCCACTTCGCGGAAAAACTGCTGGATGGCGCTGTGGAGCATCGGACCTCTCCAGATGATCGGCGCATCGTCCTGAGTCAGAAATCCGATGGACACGACCTGCACGCCATATTTCTCGGCCGGGACGATCTGCTTGCCGTCCGTCGTGAGCTGCGTGTTGATGCCCAGCATCTGCGGGATGTTCGGGCCGTAGATATCGCCGTCGAGCAGGCCGACGCGACTGCCGCACTTCGCAAGTGCGAGCGCCAGGTTGACGGCCACGGTGGTCTTCCCGACACCGCCCTTTCCTGCTCCCACCGCAATCACGTTCTTGACGCCAGGCAACGGAGGGCGGCCAGTCTCTGGAGCCAGCGCCGAGCGCACGTTCGACGTCAGCTGCACATCGACCTTCGTCACACCACCGATGGCGCGCACCGCCGTCGTTGCCTGCTCACGGAGCTGTTCCTTGACGGGGCAGGCGGGTGTGGTCAATTCGATCGTGAAGGCGACATGCCCGTTCGCAACCGAGAGGTTCTTGACGAATCCGAGCGTCACGATGTCGCGTTGGATGTCCGGGTCGACTACGGCGCGAAGGGCATTCAATACCGCGTCGCGGTCGGGCTGGGGTGACATGAACCGATCTTATCGTGCCGGCTCGAACAAACGGCGCCCGTCATCACGCAGCAGCACCCAGAGGGCGTAGACACCGAAGGCCGTGCCGAACGGCAGGACAAGCAGATTCACGACCGCGAGGGCCAGCGCGAGCACGCGTCCCAGGGCGCGGCGCCGTTTCAGCAACGCCGCCGCCCAGACATGCGCCCCGCCCCAGACGAGGGCGAAGACGCCGATCAGCACGAAGACGGCCGCGGTCAGGCTTGCCGCAAAATCGACACGATTGGCGACCGGCGCCAGGAGCTCGGCGAGCGCACCAGCCGCCAGCAGCAGCATCGAGACGCCAACCAGCATGGCCAGAGCGCCCCACAGAGTGGCCAGCGTGCCGAGCAGGTCGACGTGCCGTTCCACGGCAGCAGCTGATTGGGATTAACGGCCGGCTGCGGTGACGATGTGCAGCTCGACGCGTGTTGAACGGTGATGTCGTTGGGTGACGGTAAAGCGGAACCGCGCGCCGTCACGAACACCCGCGGGTATGGTGACCTGCACCGGATGGCGCACGAGCTCGAACCCGCAGCCAAGGCACTTCACGCACGTCTCCGTCCATGACTCACCACGGCCGCCGCAGGCCGTGCAGAGACACTGCACCGGCACCTGCAACGGAATCGTGACTCCAGTCGCAGCCTCGCGTTCGGTCAGCTCGACTGCGGCCCGCAGGATCTCCGGACGCTCGTCCGCGAGAAACGACCGCCGCATGCGTTCGACTGCCGGCGCCACCGACGGAAAGTCGATGACCACCTCATCCGCGAACCAATTGCTGTCATGGCGCGAGTCGTCGCGCCTCATGACAGCAGGCTCGCTCTCGAATCGTCCGTGCGTGTGACCGTGCATCAAAACTGCCGGTACGATAGGGGTCGGTCGAGGAGAAGTCAATGGGTGGACTAAGGACTGTCCGCTGTGCGGCGCGGCGATGCGGCTGCGCGAACAGGTGATCACGACTCGCGTGCCTGGCACATCAGAGACACGCGGCGCACAGCAGCGGGAGTGGGTTTGTCCTGAGTGCGACTACTTCGAGGAGGCGGAGGATTGAGGGGCCGCGACGCGGACGCGGGGCTATGTGAGCTTAGGAACGCGAGCTCAGGAACGGCTGCGCCCGCTAGCGGGCGCCCAGGGTCAGCCGTAATTCCTTCTGGATCGTCTCGTCCATCTCGTCGAAGTTCAGCGCCGTCTCGCACTCATCACAGAGCACTTCGAGCACCTGCGGGCGTTCTTCCTCCGACACTTCAACTCGGGAATCCTCGAGATGCACGACATGCATCTGCAAGGTCTTCACGAGAAAATTCTGATCGTTCCCACAACTGGGACAGGTCAACGCCACTCGGGTCTCCTCTTTGGTCGTCAATAAATCCCCCAGACTCTGATTGTATGGGATGGGATGCGGCGGAGCAATGCGGAATTCGGCCCAAAAATGGGCCAGCTGAACCACATTTTGCGTCGATCTGCGTTCAGACCAGCGGTTCGCCGGTCTCTGCGACCAGCGATTCTGGGACGCCGAGGCGTGTCACGTGACCGGCACGATGACGGTGAAACACACAGTGCGGGCCCTTCGCTTCGACGAACTCGACCTCGACCACCGACGGACGCGCCTGATACACGCCGGCCACACAGCCGCACGGCATCGTTTCCAGGGCGAGCAACGTCATAGCTGCGGCGCGGTGGCGTGCGGGCGTGGGTGCAATGTTCATGTGTCTGTTTAGACTGCCGGAGTGTCGGTCTGGTTCCAATGTGCGGCTATTGTGATCTTTCCGTGATCGCAAGGCGAGAGATTTCTACGCATACAGGACATTGACCACGATCATGCTGCCGGGGAACACTGCCGCCGCGGCACGCTTGTAAAACTCCGCCTGACGCAGATGTTCATCCCGCCGACGTCCTGTCTTGAATTCCAAGACTCGGATCGATCCATCCTTTTGACGAATGAGGCAGTCGATCGCACCGCGAATAATCTGCCCATCGACTGAACATGTGAACGGCACTTCGTGAAAGACCTCACCAGACTCGTACTGGGCCCTCACCTCCGCGTGACGACGCAACGCCGCAAAACGAGCGAGCACCTCAGGGATCACTCGAGCATCCGCGGCAGCGTCCGTGTCTTCTCGTCGTCGCAGCCCCTCGATTGTCGAGGCCAGCACTGTCTCGTCGACGTCGGCGGTCATCCCAAATCGCTGAAGCAGGCGATGCACCAATCGCCCGACGAGCAGATCGGACCGGCTGTCGTCTGACGGCGTGGCGCGGGAATCCTCCGCCGCAGCGACAACTGCGGCGACGCTGGTGCGGACGAGGGCCGTATCTGACATGTGCTCGAAGTCGGATTCGATGGACGGGGGCGTTCCCGTCTTCGGAGTGTCGTGGACGCCACCGCCTGTGCTGCGACGCCATCACCACGCGAAATCGGTGAGCCAGTGCTCCGGGCCCCGCCCAATCAACGTATTCGGCGCCCGCATAGGCGGCATCAAACGCCTCGAGGAGCGACGCGGGCCACACATCCGCGAGGCTTCCCCTTCCCGGTTGGAGGCGGCCCTCTTTCAGCGCCGCGCTCAGGTACAGGCGATCACGCGCGCGGGTCAGCGCCACATACAGCAGTCGCTTCGTTTCCTCCCGTTCCCGCGCGCCCTCATCCTCGTCCGCCTCCGAGCGATAGTCGCCAACGGCAACCGAAATGGAGTCACCGGTCGGATTGCCTGCGATGCGAATCACGCCGCGGCGGTTGCCAGTGCCCCGGGCCGCGTTGACGATGAAGACGACGGGGAACTCGAGCCCTTTCGCCGCATGAATCGTCATCAGGCTGACGGCGTCGAGGGCGTCGATGACGGCGTTCGGCTCGTCCCCAACGGCAAGACGATCGAGATGGTCAGCGATCCGGGCCAAGGTCGAATAGCCGCGGTTCTGGATCCGCCGAATGATGGCGCGAATCTTCTTGAGGTTTTCACGGGCGTACGACAGGCGTGCGCCGCGTAACCGGACGGCATACGCGGACTCCTCCAGAACGAGATCGAGGAGCTCTGCCGGCGGCATTCGATCGACGAGATCGCACCACCGCCGCACGCTGCGACCCGTGATATCGAGCGCAGCCCGATCGGCATCGTCCAATGTGGATCGGGCGTCGGAACGCTCTGACTGTTGAAGGGCGCCGGCGAGGCCAGGCGACAATCGGCGTAACCCTTCATCGGAGACGCCGCCAAAGCCGGATCGAAGAATGGCCGCCGCTCGCAGGTCGGACGTCGGATCGGCCAGGTAGCGCAGCAATGCCAGCACGTCCTTGATCTCGTCCGCGTCGAAAAAACCCAGCCCTTTGTAGACATAGGCAGGGATTCCGCGTTCCTCGAGCGCCTGCTCGAACTCGCGATGACTCTCACGTGTGCGAAACAGGATGGCGATGTCTCCTGGCCGAATCGCGCGCCTGACGCCGGTGTCCCGATCTCGGACGGTCGCTCCAGTGGCGACAAGTCTGGCGATTTCGTCGGCGACACGCTCCGCGCATGCCTCCGGCGTGTCACCGGGGACCAGGCTGAGCGGCTCGTCGTGCTCACCGCCCTCCCCCGTTGGAAAACGATCCCCCTCCTCGTACCGGAACGCGTCCGCGCGCAATGGCGCCGTATCCAGCATCTCGCCGAGATCGTTGACGAACGCCAGCAGCGCCGGCACCGAGCGAAAACTCCTCGAGATCGATCGATGAACATCGCCCTCGCGCCGGAGCGACTCCAGATGTCGGCTCGCCTCGCGCAGCACCGAGACGTCCGCATCCCGAAAGGCATAGATGGATTGCTTCCTGTCGCCAACGATGAAGACCGATGGCTGCAACGGCCCCGTGTGCGCCAGACCGGCCCCTTCGCCCCATGAGGCGATGAGCAGTTCCACCAGCTCCCATTGCGCGCGACTCGTGTCCTGGAACTCATCGACCAGCACGTGGTGATAGCGTGACTCGAGTCGATATCGACTCTGCGCGAACTCCTCCATCTGCCGAAGCAGCTGCAGCGCCTTCAGCAGCACGTCGTGGAAGTCGAGCACCGCGTGCGCGTCGAGCGTTCGACGATATTGAGCCTCCGCGATCGCAAACATCCGGCGCACCCCACGCGACACCAGGATGTTCAGGTCGCGCCGGAAGCCCTGCCACGCTCGAAGGATCTCGCCGGCATGTCCGACCACGAAATCGCGGTGGGCTTCCCACGTCGCGGCTGACGCGAAAGCGGGCACGTGGCAGCGTCAGGCGGCTGCGCGGCTTGCCGTCCTGGGTCAGGAAGTATTCGCGGGAAGCGGCAAACGCAGCGTGAATCGCCGCCGGATCGACATCAGAGCGTTCGACGTCGCGCTCGAGGCGCTGCAGCTGACGCGCGAGCAGCAGGAATGCGGGCTCGGGTGGGCCTGTCTCCAGGAACCGCTCGACGCCGCCCGACATGCCGCGAAATACCGCCAGGAGTGCGGCGCCAGCGTCGGCCGCGGCCGACGCGACCGTCAGCGTGGACGGACCTCGGGCAAGAAAGCGATCCAGCACGGTGGTGGCCACCACGCGGCGATTGAGCAGCGCCGCGAGACCGGAGCGGGCGCGACGATCGCTGAGCTGGGCGAACACGAGCGCGACGGCCTCATCCTCGCGAGCGATGGCGCGGCAGATGCGCAGCGTGCGATCGAGGGATTCGTCAATGAGCCGCGGCACTTCCATGTCGTCGGCCATGGAGAATCCCGGATCGAGATCGGCCTCCAGCGGGAATTCCCTGAGCAGCGACAGACAGAACGCGTCGATCGTGCTGATGTTGATGTCGCCAGTGCGATCGCGGAGCTCGCGCCAGCGGGTGGGCGAGATGTCGCCCCGTTCCACCGCCGTACGCAGCGTCCCGAGGATGCGCTCGCGCATCTCCGCGGCCGCCTTCCGCGTGAACGTGATGGCGAGGATGTTGGCGGGATCGACGCCTGCGCGCAGCAGGTTGACGTACCGGTCGACGAGCACGCGCGTCTTGCCGGTTCCGGCGGACGCCTCGAGCGCCACGTTGAATCGTGGGTCAACGGCCCGCTCGCGTCCGGCACGATCGCGCTCGGCGATCCGGCTTTCGACGGAGTCCTGGTCGTCGAACGGCAGCTGATAGCTACTCGACATAGTCCTTGCGGCAGACCGACGCATACGCGCAGTAGCTGCAGATCATGGGATCGTGAGGACGAGGCGGAAACTCGCCGGCGTTGATCTGATCGACGAGGCCGAACACCCGCTCGCGGGCGGTCGCCAGCATCTCCGGATCACCAGCGTCGGCCACACGCACCACCGCTCGCTTTCCGGCAAACGACAGATAGAGGCCTTCCTCGACTGCCCAGGCGGCGCCGTCGCGTGCGGTGAGTCGCTCCTGAGCGCACAGCGCATAGACCGGCACCTGGAGGGCGCGGCTGCGCTCCGGCGCTGAGCCCGTCTTGTAATCGATGACGCGCAGGCGGTTTCCCTCGAGCAGGTCGATTCGATCGGCGACCCCTCGAAGCGGCACTCGCCTGGAATCGTCTCCACCTAACGAGAATTCCCCCTCCAACCGGTACTCGAGCCAGCGCTCCCGTACCGTTCCCGGCCGTAAAGCCTCCTGGGCCAGGACGATGTCGACGACGCCGACGGACAGCGGTGAACCAAACAGCCTCGTACGCTCGAGCGCTGAGTCGCTCTGCGGCAGCCGGGCAAGCAGCGGTCCGGCTACTTCGGCGAATACAGCGCGGGCAGCATCAAGTCTTCCCGGAGTAATGCCGCCTTCGCCCCGGGCATCCCACGCGGCGAAAAACTGCTGCAGCAGCTCGTGGATGAACCGGCCGCGCGCCCGCGGTGAGAGCACGCCGCCATCCTCGGCCGGTTCATCCAGCCTCAGGACATCCGACGCGAAGAACTTGAACGGACAGTCCTGGTAACGTTCCAGGCCACTGAGGGAATAGGCGTCGGGATGATGTGGCCCCGTGAATCCTCGAAACCTCGAGTCTGCAGGTGCTCGCGCCTGGATTCTGAAGGTCGCCCACTCCCGGGCCCTTTCGCGGACCGCCGCAATCACAACGGGCTCCTGCGTCAGCGCCTCATAGTCGAACATCAGCATGTTCGGAACAGGCTCCACCTGCCTCGGCGCGCTCTGCTCAATCTCGTCGACGAGGGGCGACACGCAGACGAGGGCGTCGTGCTCGAGCAGGAACGCCGAGACCGCAGCTTCGCCGGTCGGAGAGGCCAAAAGATCGGCGAATGCGGCCCGCGCGCCGTTGGCGCGTTCGCGCTCCGCCGGCCACCCCAGCTCCTTGAGAATCCCTGTCGAATAAAAGATGTTTCGGCGCGGGCGTCCCGGCCACTCGCCATCGACGAGTCCGGCAAACTGCATCTGCTCAAAGTCGCCGAAGGGTGCGCTGGCCGAATCCAGAACGTGCACGCCGCGGTCTCCGGTCCGTGGCGCGAACGTCTGTCCTTCTATCCACCGGCGCAGCAACGCCCCCACCTCGTCGAAATCGACGGCCGCAGCGTCAAACCGCTGGTGCGCGTCCCGAAGCGCCACGATCGTCGTCATGACCGCTCCGCGCGCCCTCATGTGTCTGGCATGAAGGGGATCCGCCGCGCCGGGAACGTTCTCGTGCAGAGTCAGGAACTCGAGAAGGACCGCCAGGTGATCGGCGACTGGCGCCGGCGATCGCAGCGGATCGAGCTCGGCGGCAATGCTCTGAAACAGTCGGCCCGCACGTACCAGGCGCGGGCGCGGCGATGGCTGCGACGTCCAGGCGTCCAGCAGCCGACCGAGCGCTTCGGTATCACCTTCGTAGCCGCTCTCGGTCAGGGCTCGGTCGAGCACCGTGATGTCGCGCGGAGATGCCCGCTCGCCGTCGGGAGTCACAAAGCGAAAGTGCGGCGATCGCAAAAGCTGAATGCCTGGAAGACGGGCAAAGCCTGAACTCGCAAACGTCAGCACAAGGTCCAGGGCAGCTGCGGCAGGCTCGGCGGCGAGCGGCAGCGTATCGAACAGCTGGCAGTCGAGACCGGCAGAACCGAGCACCGACCGAGCCAGGTAGACGTACGGCAGGGGCTGGTGAACAACGAGCGCCGCGCGTTCGAGCGCGCTCAGGCGACCATCCCTGCGCGCCTTCTTCACTCGACGCGCAAAGGCCGCCACTTCCTCTTCGCGATCGCGGACCACGTACACCACGCTTTGCTGGTCCGGAACGGCAACAACCGGCTGGCGCAGCGGCCGTTGCGGCTCGAAGCGCACCTCCTCGATTCCCGGAAGAACGCTGTGCATGCGCTCGTGGAGCGCGCCGGCAAGCACTCGATCCGTCACGACGACATCGAGCTGAGCGATTCCGGGCGCTCTGGCTAGCAGATCCCAGTCGGCAGGTGTCAGGCCGTGCGGATCAACCAAGCGATCCGCCACCGCGACCACGACATGCCGATACGGGCGCACCGGAGCTTCGCCCACCACCCGCCGCCGAAGCTCGTGTTCGTCGGCGCCATCTTCGGAGCACCGTTGCTCGAAATCGCGAAAGGCCGCGGCGAGAAACCGTGTCTGCTCGACCAGTTGACGCGCGCCGCGATCGTCGGCGGCGCCCGGCTCCAACATGCCGAGCGCAAGACGTTCAAACGTGTCGACGTCCTTCTGGCAGCGTCGCAAGTCGTCGTAAAACCTGACCATTTCCGCGACAAGACCCGGCCGGACGCGAAATGGCGGTTCGAGACCGCCCGCCATGACGGCCCGGCAGGCCACGCGAAGCAGGACCTCACGCTCTTCGCCCGAGAGCTCGCGGCGGACGGATCGGAAGTCGATCGCCGAACCTGCGAACGAGCTCGGAGGTCGTTGCAAAGTCGGGAAGAATCGCGGCTGAGAAGGCACGTGGCGTCTTCGATGCCGCGAACCAGATGCTCGGCGGCGGCACGCGTGGGAACGATGAGGAGGCGGTCGCGGGCGTCGAGCGGCGGCCCCTGGATCGCCAGAGCTATCGTCGCCTCGCGAAACGCCTGGAGATTGCCAACGCGGACCAGGCGCGTCACGCGGGGGGTAATCACTGCAGCTTCGGTGGCTCCGTCAGAGCGCGCAATTCTTTCTGGGCAAGCGACAGCATCATCAGTGCGCCGGCGGCCGCCGACGACGCCTCCCAGGCGGTGCCGATGTCTGCCGAGGAGATTGCCTTGAGGCGACCCGCGGCCGCGGTCTCTGCGAACCGCCAGGCGCCGATGACCAGTTCGTGGGTGCCGCGAAGGTATTCCGGCACCAGCCGGCGGTCGAGCCGCTGCGCGCCACCGCGGAGCATCTGATTGAGCGAGTTCAGCCGGTCCGGCGGCGGTCCGTCGAGTCGCTTGATGGACTCCAGCGCGGGTCGGGCTTTCACCAGCAGAACGAGATCCAGGCCTACGGACCGCTGGTATTCCC
The DNA here is from genome assembly GCA_963793705.1 of uncultured Acidobacteriota bacterium. Taxonomy (GTDB): domain Bacteria; phylum Acidobacteriota; class Vicinamibacteria; order Vicinamibacterales; family UBA2999; genus Gp6-AA40. Next base: position 29,324 of record CAWCBC010000007.1, read on the forward strand.
GGAACATCGCCTGGCGGCTGCTCCACTGATCGCGCAGCAGCCGAAGCCGGCGCGCGTTGTCCAACTGCGACTGGACCGTGGACGTCAGGGCCTGGACGACTTCCGGACGCTGCGCGCCAAGGCGTTGGTCTTCCTTCACAATCCGTTCGAGCACACGCTCGACGTTTCGAATGTCCGCGTTCGACGCCGCGCGTGTCGCACGGTTCAGCAGGTCTCTGCTCACCCGCTGATAACGTTGATCGATCTCCGTCTCGTGTTCGATCTGGCTCTCGACAGAACGACGCAAGCGACTCGCGTCGGAACCAGTGATGACGCCGGGCGTCGCCAGGAGCGTGAGGGCTGATTGCAGGAGCGCCACTCGTTCGCTCACATCGGTGGTCCCGGTCGCGAGTCGCAGCAGTTGCGCAACCTGCTCGCGGCCGCTGGGCATCGTCGCCAGCGGCTCGAGCGACATCTCGGGCGCGCTGACCAGCGCAATCTGGAACGGCTGGCGGCGCCGCACCACCTTGCAGTCGGGCAATCGCCGAATCGAGCAGTCGCACGATTTCCTGCACGTCCTGCTGACGATAGCCGTAGTGCGAGCGCGGCCATTCGACCAACATGCGCCGCGCCCGCTCAGCCGCCCCGAGTGCGCTTGGGCGGTCTGTCGATTGAGCGATGTTGTTGAGGACCGTAGCGACCTCGTCGGTCAGCAGCTGATAGTCGGCCTCAGCCCTCGTCGCGACATAGCGCTGATACCGCGCTGACGCGGCATATCGATCGGTCTTCTCCCAGTCGACGCGCGAGGCCGCGAGGGTAAGTGCGTGCAGCCGCGGATCTTGCGCGGTTCCACCGACCGGCACGGAGAGCACCACCTGATCGGCAACGCGAGCGAACTCGCCGTAGCTGACGACGGAACTGCCGTCCTTCAGGAATACCCGGAACAGCATCGCATCGTCTGCGGCGTACGCCCGATTCGCTGCGAATAAGACGCACACGAGCACCGCGATGAGACATCTGACGCAGGAAACCATGATCAAGCGATGGTGCATTTTACCCGCGTCTGCTCACGCAAACCGCGATATCGGCGGCACTGTGGAAAACCTGTGGACGGGTGGTGCAAATCCTGTTGAGAAGCTGTCACCGAAAAAATTTGTTGTGCGGAGATGCTGCGGAAACCAGCCGTTCGCTGCGTTGTGAACCAGTCTTCGCGACTCGCTTCGCTTGATCGCTGGCAGCGACTGCGTAGAATTTCATCCCGCTTCACTTCCCCGGAAATTGACATACGTGACAATTCATCGCTTCCACGAAACCATCGGCGGGCGCGCGTACCACATCGAAGTGACGCCCGTCAGCAACCGATGGCGCGCACAGCTCTGCCGCACGCCCGGTCTTCCCACCGCGATGATGCCGTTCTACGGAACCACGCCGGACGAAGCCGCTCAGCACCTGGCAAAGTGGCTGACACTGGCGCACAGCCGGCAGCCGGCGTGTCCCGCCACGACGACAGTGCCGCCGCAGCGAGAGACCGACAAGATCTAGCGTAGACCTGCGGTATGACAGCCTGGGTCACCGCACCGAGCGTCGCCGACTTCCGTACTGACGCGGTTGCGGCCCATCTGGCCGTGGGCTACCATTGTTTGTTCGGCTCTTCCCGATATGTGGGCCAGTAGCGCAGTTGGGAGCGCGCATGAATGGCATTCATGAGGTCACCGGTTCGATCCCGGTCTGGTCCACCAACCTTCGCTCTGAATCCAGGCGAAGGTTGCCCATCCTAGCGTCGCTACGCGACGCGTCGATAGGCCTCTTCAGATGCTTCCGGAGCTTCGGTTGGCAAGCCAGCGAGCCGCGGATGACTGACGGCAAAGATCCTGCGCCGCCTCCGGCCAGTTCGGAAACTTGAACGTGAACCCGTGTTCGAGGAGTCTTCCCGGCACGACACGGCGGCTCTTCAGAATGAGTTCGGTTTCCGTACGCATGAATGCTGCACCGATCTCGAGCATCCACTTGGTCGCAGGGAGACCGAAGGGAACCCCGCACGCCTCACGAAGTATCCGCATGAACGCTGCGTTCGGTAACGGATTGGGCGCCGCGACGTTCACGACTCCGTCGATGTCATCGCGCTCGATCAACCACCGGACCGCGGCGATGAAGTCCTCGTAGTGGATCCACGACATGAATTGCCGGCCGTGCCCCGCCCTGCCGCCGAGGCCGTAGCGCGCCAGCCCGAGAAGCGTGTCGAAGACTCCGCCAGCGTCCGGACTCAAGGTCATCGCTGACCGAAGCGCAATCTTTCGAGTTCCCTCGGTCACCGCGTCGTCGAAGGCACGCTCCCACGCGCGCGCGACATCGATGCTGAATCGCCAGGAACTGGGCGCGTTGACCTCGCAGCCGCCGAGCACACCCGTGTGCTCATCGTTGGGGCTGTCATATCGGTGCGCATAGATCGTCGCCGTGCTCGCTTGCAGCCACACGCGCGGTTGACGGGCAGCTCGCGCAATCGCCTGTCCAACAACCTGCGTTGACAACAGGCGCGACCGCAGGATCTCTTCCCGATTTGCCGCGGTGTACCGACAATTGACGCTGCGGCCGGCCATGTTGATCACGACGTCGCAGCCGTCGATCTCCTTTTGCCAGTCGCCGAGTGTCGACCCGTCCCAGGTAACGACGCGCCAGGGCCGAACGTCGCGCCGCCGGCTCAGGACGACCACGTCATGGCCGTCCCCGTGAAGAGCACGGGCGAGAACCGTCCCGACCTGTCCGGACCCGCCCGGAATGACGACCTTCATAAGCGCTCCTCCGTTCACTCGACAGATGGCGGTTGCCTCAGTGAACCAGTCATGTTTTAATATTAATGAACATGTTCACTCAAAAATGTCAAGCCACCGAAACGTGGGCGGCCGCCAGGGCAGACTCCGCAGGGTGCCGCGGCGAGAGAGCGGCTCTATGCCACAGCGATGAAGCTGATCGCCGCTCGTGGCTATGAGGCGACGACGCTGCGGGATGTCGCGAAAGAAGCTGGGGTCAGCGTCGGACTGCTGTATCGCTACTTTCCAAGCAAGCAGGCCGTGGTCATCGCGCTCTACGACGAACTGTCGTCCGATTACGCGCGCCAGGCCGCGGACATGCCGCCCGGACCCTGGCGTGAGCGCTTCATCTTCGCCGTGAAGACGAGCCTCGATGTCCTCAAGCCGCATCAATTGGCGCTTCGGGCACTCACGCCGGTGCTGGTTGGTGACCCTGAAGAGGGCATCTTTTCCGCGAGTACGACGTTCTCACGCCTCCGCGTCCAGCAGGTCTTCGAGCAAGCAGTCGTCGGCGCGAGCGATGCGCCGAAACAGCCGCTTGCTGCCGCGCTTGGTCGGCTCCTGTACCTCATTCATCTGGCCGTGCTTCTGTGGTGGCTGCTGGACAAGAGTTCAAACCAGCGCGCAACGGCAGCCCTGTTGTCGCTGACCCGGCAATTGCTGCCTTCTGCAGCGCTGTCGCTTCGTGTGCCCCCGGTGCGACGGTTCGTGATCGCTGTCGACGAGCTCGTTCGTGAAGCTCTATTTGATCCGGTCTCCGCGTGAGGGATCCATGTTCCTGACTCGACGTCCATCGCCGGCAACCATCGACGGGTTCGTTCGCGAATCTCAAGACTTGCCGTTGTCGTATCGCCCGACAGGGCTCATCAGGACTGCGATCGCCGGCTACGACTTCGATGAGGCGAGCGTTGAGATCGGGCACGGCAAAGCCGATTTCGAGCGAGCACGAACCGCCCTGATGGCCTGGAAACACTTCGACCTCGGCTGGGTCGAAACGTTCCCGCGTCACGCACCGGTCGCGGCAGGAACCGTCGTGGCGGTGCTGATCCGCCACTTCGGGTTGTGGTCCTTGAACGGTTGCCGTGTTCTCTACACGGTCGGCGGTCTGGAAGACGTCACTCGGTTTGGCTTCGCCTACGGAACGTTGACGAACCATGCGGAGAGCGGCGAGGAGCTTTTCGAGGTGTTCATCGATCCGCAGACCGATTCAGTCATGTATCGAATCCGCGCGATGTCCCGGCCACAAGCGACACTCGCTCGAATCGGCCGGCCAATCGTGCGGGTGCTCCAGGAACGATTCAGGAATCACTCAGCCGCCGCGATGAAGAACGCCATCCGGGCGACAGTCCCGACGTAGCCGCGCAACGGCGAAGGCGGACAGCATCACGTCGCCAGCTTTCTCTAATTCCAGCGACAATTCGCGAAGCTGTCTGGCGGTGGCAGCAACGCCCTCTGTCGCAAGACAGATTTCGCTGAGGTATGCCGCAATCGCCGAGTTCTGCGATTCCAGTTCCTCGGCCAGCGTGGCGAAACCAAGGATGGTGGCGCAGAGGTTGTTCAGCTCGTGGGCGGCGTCCCGCAGCGTCTTCGCCGGTGCAGCGCCGTCCGTCACACCTGCTCCTGCACGCGACCGTGCACCGCGTCCTGAATCATCCTCACCAGCGTGGCGGGAGTAAACGGCTTCTGCAGGAAACCGGCGACCTCGTCGGCCCTGAAACGCGCACCGGCGTCCGGTTCGGTGTAGCCGCTGGTCAATACGATCGGGAGCTCCGGCCGCATCGTCTTGAGCAGATGGCACGTATCGACGCCGCTCAACCGCGGCATCGTCATATCGAGGAGCACCGCGTCGAATTCGCTGCCACGTTCCCGGAACAATGCCACGCCATCCTCGCCATCACACGCGGCCACGACGCGGAACCCTGCTCGTTCGAGCGATAAGGTCGCAACGGTCCGCACCCCTGCGTCATCGTCCACGATCAGGATCGTTCCGCTCGAGACCGGAGGCTTCAGCGTGACGCCGGGAACCGTTTTGTCCGACCGTGCAATGCCGAGGGCGGGAAGCAACAGACGGAAGCGGGTACCGACGCCGGGAGAGGACTCGACGGCGATCGCGCCGCGATGGCTTCGAACGATCCCGAGCACTGCCGCGAGACCGAGCCCGCGCCCGGTCGCCTTGGTTGTGAAGAACGGATCGAAGATGCGCGCGAGCGTCTTCTCGTCCATGCCGCATCCAGTGTCGGCGATTTCCGCAAAGACGAACTCACCCGGTTCGACGTCCTGGCCAATGCAGCTCTGCGAGAGATACTCGCGCGTGGCGGACATGCGGCCTGTCGTGATTTCGATCCGCCCGGCTGCGCCGCCAAGCGCATCGGCGGCGTTGGTCACCAGGTTCATGACGACCTGGCGCAACTGCGAGGCGTCCGCCTCGACGCCTGGCAGGTTGTCCGTCAGCCGCACGTCGATATCGGCCGTCCGGGCGACCACCGTTCGAAGCAGGCTGACCAGCTCGACGACGAGATCGGACAGGTTCACGCGCTGAACGACAAACCGGCCCTGGCCCGCGTAGGCGAGCATCTGGCGCGTGAGTTCCGCTGCGCGCTGCGCCGCGACCTCGATGTCCGTCAGACGGCTGCGGACCGGTGAGGCTGGAGAGAGTTCGGCCAGCGCCAGACCCGCGTTCCCGAGCACGCTGACCAGCAGGTTGTTGAAGTCGTGGGCGATGCCGCCGGCAAGGACGCCGAGGCTCTCCAGCTTCTGGACGTGCAGCATCTGTCGTTCGAGGGCACGGTGCTCTTCTTCAGCCTTGAGGCGGGCGGTGATGTCGCGGAAGGAAAAGACCCGGCCAACGGTCCGGCCATCGACGCGCTGCGGCCGGGAGTAACGTTCAAACACCCGGCCGTCTTTCAAGTGGATGACCGCCGCGTGCTCGCCATCACTGGCCAGCGCCGCGTGATAGTTCGCGGTCACGACGTCGGGCCGCAGGCTATGGGTCAGGGCCCAGGCGAGCCAGGCTTCGACGGACCCGCTCGCGATGACGTCAGCCGGCGGATTCCACATCTCAATGGCCCGCTGGTTGAACCGCGTGACGAGGCCGCGTTCGTCCGTCACGAGGATGCCGTCCGCAGCGGCCTCGACGGTTGCCGAATACAGCGCGAGCTCCCGGCGGAGGTCGTGATCCATCGCCGCCCGTTCAAACGCCGCGCCCAGCACATTCGCCACTGCGTGGATGAAGAAGAGGTCCTCTCGCGAGTACGTCCGTTCGTGTCGAGCGCCGATGATGAGCAATCCGTACGGCCGCGCGCGGCCGGGAATGCGCATCGCGACGGTGCGGCTGAAACCCTCCTGCACCAGCAGCGGGTCGCGGTCTTCGGGCGGACAGCCCGGTGGACCGTCGGGCGATTCATACACAGGGGTTTCGGCTTCGAGGGCCGATGCAGGAAACCGGGTCCGGTCGGTGCGAAGGCAGGTCTGGCCGTCCGTCGCCGTCACGAGTCCGTGGCCGGCTCGCACCGGGAGCCGACCATCCTCCGCAACCTCGCACACGACGGCGGCTGCGACTTTCAGCGTGTCCGCAACAAGGCTGACCGTCTGCTCGAGGAGCAGTGGAAAGTCAGTCCCCGCCAGCGCGCGCTGTCCGAGCGTGGCAACCACGGCGTGGCCACGGGCGGCGTCGTGCGCTCGACGTTCGACGCGGACCGTGGCGACAACTGTGCTGTCGCGGTCGGTTTCGCCGGCAGGTTTGGATGTGGCCTGAACGATGTGCGGCATTCCAGGGTCTCGGCCGGTTCGGCCGGATGCCTTCCTATGCCTTTGAGGTATCGGTTGATGTCGGGGATAGCGACAGGACTGTAAGTGCGGTGACCAAATCGGCTACGGGACCGATCGCGATCAGCACCCAAGGGCCTCGTAATCGCGGGGGGTGTCCACATCCACAAGACACCCTTCATCGGCCACAGGCACGTTCAACACCTCGTCGGCGTGTGCCCGAACAACGGCTTTGGCGCCTATGTCAGACGGAGCCAGCCGCAGCTCATCGAAGACGCGCTGGTCGAACACCACCGGATGGCCGTGACGCTCGCCGATCGCCGGCCGCACGATCGGCGCTCCGTGTCCGTCGCCATTCGGCCATCACCAGGCGAACCGTTTCGGGACGAAGCAGCGGAACATCCACGAGCGTCACGACCATCGCCGGCGTGTCCGGCGCCGCCACCGCATCCATTCCGGTTAACAAGGATGAAAGCTGTCCCCGTGACGGGTCAGGGTTGCGAACAATCCGGGGCAGAACCGCCAACGGCTCGTTCGCAAGCGCATCTGCGATTCGCTCGTGATCGCGGCCAGTGATCACGACGATGTCGGAGATGCCGGCTGCGGCGAACGTCGCGACGATCGCCGCGACAAACGGTTTGCCGTCTCGCGTCAGCAGCAGGGCCTTCGGGAACCCCATGCGAGTCGAGTCCCCGGCGGCGAGAATCACCCCAGGCAGCATGCGGCATCGTACGCCAACTCACGGCGACGAAAGGACTTCGGGCACGCTTGACTTCGTACCAGGTACTTCCTACACTGGCCCAGCTTTTCGGCCGGTGCGCGCATACGTCCTTCCTGATCGGGATCGGCCGCTCCGCGTGACGGCCGGAGGACGAGTCGAAAGCCAACGATCGACGCGCATCGGAGGACAGGGTTATGCCCACCGGGACTATCGCACGCCTCCTCATCGACAAGGGATTCGGGTTTATCCGGGATGAGAGCGGCATCGAGCATTTCTTCCATCGCAGCGCCGTACGCGGTGCTGTGTTCGAGCTGCTCCGAGAGGGCCAGCGTGTGGAATTTTCTCCCGAGGAATCAGCCAAGGGACCGCGCGCAGGCGACATTCGCCTGATCGAAGGATAAGACATCCGCCAGAGGGCCGGGAGCGCTTCCCGCGCTCTGCGTTCAGGATTCCGCGCGAATATTTCCTGCCCTCGGGCCCTTCTGCGATGGCTCCTCATCGAAGCTCACACGCTGCCCTTCGTTGAGCTGCTCGAACGCTCCGGCTTCAACCGAAGTGCGGTGGAAAAACCATTCCTGACCGCCATCGTCGCGAATGAATCCGAACCCGCGATCTCTCACCAGACGTTTGATTGTTCCGTTCGCCACGTGCAGACCTCCGTGTGTCCAACTCACGTGAATCAAGTTCTGTTCCGTCAGGAAAACCAGCGTCGCAAGCTGGACATTCTTTTCAGGACGCCGGTAGCGGGCTGAAACTCGAGCACTCGATCGGCTGCAGAGCTGGCGAACGAGGCATCGACCGTCGTGAGCAGAGACGCAAGCCGGCGGTCTGATGTGATGCGGGCGAAATCCTTTGCGAATCTCGGCGACTCGTCGGGCGACAACGACGCGTTGGGGTGCTCGGCGAGCAGGACTCGCGGTCGCAGTGCCAGTGCGCGGCCGACGCGAAGCCGAAGCTGAGCCGCTGGTCCCAGCGCGGCAGTGGGAAGGGAAAGCTCCTCTGTCGTGAGCCCAACCTCGGCGGCCAGGCGACCGACTTCGCTACGGACCGACTCGGGCATGTCATCGATCTCGAGCGAGAGCGGCAGCGCCAGATTCTGTTCGGTCGTGAACCGCTCCACGAGCACTGCACGCTCGCTGATCAATCCGAACCGATCGAGTTGCGTCACCCAGTCGTCAACGGCTGTGATGGAGGTCGTCGGCCGACCAAACACGGTGACCTGGCCGTCATCGGGCAATTGAGCACCGGTGATCAGATTGATCAACACCTCCGACATTGCCGCGTCGATGCCGAGCAGTGCAATCGATTCGCCCTCTCGAATCTCCAGGTGCTGGATCCGCAGCGGGCGCAGCCCGCGGTAGTCCTTGGTGACACCGCGGAGCTCGACGAGCAGCTCACCGGCCGCCATGTATCCCGCGAGCGTCGAGCAGCCGTCGCCAGTCCGGTTCCGGAAGCGACGATGCACCGGGCTCGATTCCACGCGCCGGCTCGCCGTGAAAATCCGAACCACCGGTGATGAGCAAGTCCAGTCGGCGAGCCAGGTCGAGATACGACGTCGTCATCTCGACGTCATGGTCGGAGTGATACACCTCGATGGCGTCGAGACCGGCATCCCGAAGGGCCGGTATGCGCTCGTCAAGCTTGGTACGGCCTGGATGCGCGAGAGACACGATTCCGCCGGCGGCGTGGACGATTCCGATGACATCCTCGGGTGGCGCCCCCGCACGTTCGACGTAGGCTGGGCGACCCTGAGCCAACCATGTGTCGAACGCCTCGCGCGTGGTCGCGACGTGGCCGGCGTCGATCATCGCGCGGGCGAGTGTTGGCCTGCCGATCGACTTGCCGGTATCGCGTCGCGCCTCGTCGAGCAGCGGCTTCACATCGACGGGCATTCCCAGCGCGTCCAGGCGAGCCGCCATCTCGGCGATGCGCGTGACACGCGTGGCCCGCTGCGCTGCCAGGAACTGCCCGAACGCGGCTTCGTCCCGGTCAAAGAAGTAGGCGAGCATGTGCACGTCGCGGCCGCGTTCGACCGCGGTGATCTCGATCCCGGGAATGACGAGCACGTCGAGGCGAGCCGCTTCGACGGCGGCTTCGTCGAAGCCATCGGTCGTGTCGTGGTCGGTGACGGCAAGAATTCGAACGCCGGACGCCGTCGCGTGGGCGACGAGCTCGGTCGGGGTCAGACGTCCGTCGGACGCGGTTGTGTGGAGATGAAGATCGATCACAGCGGGGGGCCTGCGCCGCAGCGGACGCTGGCGGCACCCGCTAGCGCGCAGCGCGCGTGGTGGATGCCCCTGGCGGACGCCGCGGCGAGCGCCCCTGCCGTTTGGCGAGCGCCCGATATTCGCGGACGAGCAGGTCGAGGTGATTCCGCTCTTCGTCGGCGAACTCCAGGAAGATCTGCTTCCCTTCTGAGTCCTCGAAGCGCTCGCCGTACTTCTTGAAGAAGCGGTGAGAACCGCGCTCGCACCGGATGCCAATCATCAGCGCCTGCTGATCGTTCGCGCCGCGGAGCAGCCGTTCAGCGCCTTCGGCAAACAGGCCGTTCGCCGCGCCCTTGAAGAAGAGGAAGGTCGGCCGCGATTCGAGCTCCGGATCGCGCTCCCGAAGCACGCGGTAGCGCTCTTCGAGCGTGCTGAGGTGTTCCTTCTCCTCCATCGCCAGGTCGTGGAAGATCTTGCGGGCCCGCGCATCCTTGGCAATTCTGGCGGCGCGCGTGTAAAACTCCAGCCCGCTGCGCTCGGTCAGCGATCGCGATGCGCAAGCGCGTCGCGCGCGAACACCAGGTCGGTGTGCCCCACATCGGTCGCCGCCGCGGGGCGGCCCGTCCGGCACGACTCACAGGTGCCGTAGATCTGGACAACGCTCTGCGACGGCGTGAACCCGCGGGCGCCCGAGACCTCTTCGATCAGCGACTCGATATCCGAACTGAGGAACTCGAACGAACGATGGCAGGTCTTGCAGATCAGGTGAAAGTGGCGGGGCTGCCGGTACGAATGCTCGAACCGGAAGCGTCCTTCCCCGAAATCGACCTTGCGGGCAATCCCGGCGTCGACCATCCACTGGAGCGTGCGGTAGACGGTTGCCCGGCTGATCCGCTGATCCTCGCGGCGGATGATGTCGACCAGATCGTCCGCGCTGAGGTGCCCTTCCTGGCGGAGAAAGACGTTGACGATTTTTTCGCGCTTGCTCGAGCGCTTGCCGCCGTCCGGCTTCAGCCTGCTGAAATCTGGAAAGGCAGTCGGCACGTGGAGGCCGCGCTCCTTAGACGCTGAATGACGAGCCGCAGCCGCAGGTCGACGTCGCGTTCGGGTTCTTGATCGTGAATCCGCCGCCAGTGACGGTATCGACGAAATCGACTTCAGCGCCCTTGAGATAGCTGATGCTGACCGGATCGACGAACAGCCGGACGCCGTTCGACTCGAACACCTGATCCGCGTCGCCGCCGCCTTCTTCGATCATGAGGCCGTACTGGAATCCTGAGCAGCCGCCGCCCTGGACGAATACACGCAGTCCACTGCCCGACTTGCCTTCCTCGACGAGCAGCTCGTTGATCTTCGACGCTGCCGTTGGGGACACATTGATCATCTGTTTGCTCCTGGGCCGGAACTGACAACCGGGCCTCCCAAAGCGCCCCAGCAGCCAGAACCGATAGTGAAATTATACGCGGCAGCCACGGAGACGGCAAAGGGCAAATCGAAGGGTTTACACCACTATTCCTTTGCAGATCAGCAGTTTACGCGAACGGCTCAGCAGGCTAGGTGCCGATTGCGGCCAACTCCTGCGCCGAACGCTGTTCCACGTCCTTGTGCAGGCTGTCACCGTGGGCGTCCATCGTGACGATCGCCGGAAAGTCCTCGATGGTCAGGTGCCACATGGCTTCCGGCGTGCCGAATTCCAACAGTGAGACGCCGTCGACGCTCCTGATGGTCCGGGCGTAGAACTGCGCCGCGCCGCCAATCGCGTTCAGGTAGACGGCGCCGTGCTCTTTCAACGCGGCGAGCGTCTTCGCTCCCATTCCGCCTTTGCCGATCACCGCGCGGATGCCGAACCGCTTGATCACGTCGGCCTGATACGGTTCCTCGCGAATGCTGGTCGTCGGTCCCGCGGCCGTCACTTTCCAGCCGGTCCCGTCTTTGGCGACAACCGGCCCGCAGTGATACAGGACGGCTCCGCGCAGGTCGACGGGCGGCTCGTGCGTCATCAGGTGATGATGCACGGCATCGCGCCCGGTGTACGCCCGCCCCGACACCAGGACGACGTCACCAACCCTCAATGCGCGGACCTGTTCGTCGGTCAGCGGCGTACGCAGGACGACCTCGCGCCCGGTCCGTCGGAAACCTTCCTGGTCGGCCATCGCCACCGCGGGCACAGCCGGGTCGCGATACAGCCAGCGCTTGATGTCGCCCGTCCGGGCGTCGAGCACGACACCAAGACGGCGGAACGCCCAGCAGTTGTACGCGACGGACACGAAGAAACTCGCCGGGAGTCGATTGAGCGCCGCCACCTTGCACCCGATCAGCGAGACTCGCCCGCCAAATCCCATGGTGCCGATCCCGAGCTTGTTGACCTCGCCCATGATCGACGCTTCGAGCTCCGCCAGCCGCGGATCCGGATTGATGTCGTCGAGCGTGCGAAACAGCTGTTCCTTGGCGACGATATAGCCCGACGTCCGGTCGCCGCCGATCGCCACACCGACCGCGCCTGGTGCGCATCCTTTTCCCTGCGCGTTCCACACCGCATGCAGGATGCACTTCCGCACGCCCTCGAGCGACCGATCGGCACGGCCAAGGTGCGCCAGCTCGGCGGGCAGCGAGTACTGCGCGTTCATGTTCTCGCAGCCCCCGCCCTTCAGAATCAGCTTCACCTCGATCTCGTCGTTGTTCTCCCACTGCTCAAAGTGAATCACCGGTGTGCCCGGCCCGAGGTTGGTGCCGGAGTTCTCGCCCGTGATCGAGTCGACCGAATTCGGACGCAGCTTGCCGCGACGAGTCGCTTCGGCGATCGCGTCGCGGATCTGCGCCTTCATCGTCGAGCTGATTCGCGCCGACCGGCGCTTTGACCTCGAAGGTCGGCATGCCGGTGTCCTGGCAGATCGCCCCTTCGTCGTTGCTGGCAAGGTCGATGTTCTGGGCGATGATCGACAGCGCCTGGCCCGACTGCGTCGCGGCTGGCTCCTGCGCCCGGGCCATCGCCATCGCCGCGCGGACGTCGGGCGGCAGATCGGTCGACGTGCGGACGATGAGCGACACCATACTGTCAAAAATACCAGCCGCCATCCGCTCAGTATAATTCGTAGTGTCCGGCTTCAGCCGGACCAGACGTACCGACTTGAGGCGGTCGCTATGACCACTCGCACAGAACGCGACCCGCTCGGTGAGCGAACGGTTCCAGTTGACGCCTACTACGGGATTCAGACGGCACGCGCGCTCGAGAATTTCCCGATCAGCGGGCTGCGTGCTCCCGACCTCCTCATCGACGCCACCGTGCTCGTCAAGAAAGCCGCGGCTCATGCCAATGTGACGCTCGGGCGGCTGGACTCGCGCATCGGGAACGCGATCGCGCAGGCGTCGGACGAGATCCTTGGCGGTGCGCTCCGCGATCAGTTCGTCGTTGACGTGTACCAGGCTGGCGCCGGCACGTCGCACAACATGAACGTCAACGAAGTGCTCGCGAACCGCGCCGCCGAGCTCCTCGGTGGTACGCGCGGCGACTACCGCCTCGTACATCCCAACGATCACGTCAACATGGCGCAGTCGACGAACGACGTGTTTCCGACCGCGACCCGGCTGGCGCTCCTGTTTGCGCACCGCGACCTCGTGGTCGCTGCACGCGCGCTGGCGACGGCCTTCACGATCAAGGCTCACGAGTTCGGCGCCGTTCTAAAGGTGGGCCGCACCCACCTGCAGGACGCGGTGCCGATGACGCTCGGCCAGGAGTTCGGCGGCTACGCCGCGTGCATCGACCACGCGGCGAACGCACTCGACCAGACGTCCACGGAGCTGCAGGAGTTGAACCTCGGCGCCACGGCCGTTGGCACCGGACTCAACGCCGGAGACGATTACACGGCGCTCGCTGTTCGGCCACTTGAGTACGCTGACCGCGATGACGCTGACGCCGGCCGCGAACCGCTTCCGCGTCACGCAGAGCATGGGCGATGTGCTCGCGTATTCCGGCGCCATGCGGCGGATGGCGGTGGAGCTCGGGAAGATCGCGAGCGACCTCCGATTACTGAGCATGGGGCCGCGCGCCGGTCTCGCCGAAATCAGATTGCCCGCGGTGCAGCCGGGATCGTCGATCATGCCCGGCAAGGTCAATCCGTCGATTCCGGAGATGGTCAACCAGGTGTGCTTCCAGGTCATCGGCTGCGACACGACCGTGTGTGCCGCGGCCGAGGCGGGGCAGTTCGAACTGAACGTGATGATGCCGGTCATGGCCTGGAACGCGCTTCACTCGTCGACGATCCTGCGCAACGCGATGACCGTGCTGCGCGCCAGGTGCGTCGAGGGTATCGAGGCGGACGCGGAGCGCTGCCGCGAGCTGCTCGAGCGAAGCACCGCCCTCGCGACCGCGCTGAACCCGTACATTGGCTATGCGAAGACCGCGGAAATCGCCAAGGCATCGGTACAGACCGGGCGGCCGATCCGCGAGCTGGTGCTGGAACAGGGGCTGATGGATGCGCGCCAGCTCGATCGGATTCTCTCAGCGGAAGTCATGACCCAGCCTGGGATCGCCGGCGACGGATCGAAATCATGACGAGGATAATGGCTACCGTGGCTTCCGCTTCGCTGAAACAATGCTCGCGACGTGACACTCATGACGCGCTGCATGCGCCCGCCTTCGCTGCAGCTCCGCCTCCGCGCAGAGCGCTCCGGCGGACACGCCGGCGGGCGAGCAGCAGCCCGCCGCCGCGGCACCACAAGGGCGCCTGTTCCCGCCAGCCGGATCTCGGCTTGCTCGAGAGCCCGGACCGCGCGGCGTGGCAGAAACCGGACCTGATCATGGACGCGCTGAAGATCGCCTATGGCGACACCGTGGCGGACATCGGCGCCGGCTCCGGCTTCTTCACCGTTCGGCTGGCCCGGCGAGTGGATCCGCGAGGTGAAAACGGCCTCGTCTATGCCGAAGACATTCAGCCGCAGATGATCGAGTCCATCAAACGTCGTGTCAGCCGCGAGGGATTGAAGAACGTGGTGACGCGGCTTGGCACGGCCACAGACACCAATCTGCCGAAGGGAGGAATCGACGCCGTCCTGGTCGTGGATGTCTATCAGGAGATCGAAGACGAAGCCAGCCGGATCCGGCTGCTCCGGCATCTTGCGGACACCCTCAAGCCGAAAGGGCGAATCGGCATCGTCAACTACAAGCCGGGAGGCGGAGGGCCGGGCCCTGAACCGCAACGGCGTCTGGACCGCGCCGTCGTCGAAGCGGAGGTCAGAGCTGCCGGCTTACGCGTGCTGGACGGCGCCACCCTGCCCTTCCAGTACCTCCTGATTGTGGGCAGGTAGAGCGTACAATCGCCCCATGGACGCAGCACACACCGGCACGTTGCTGAACCTCGTCGCCACACGCGTGGAGGATGGCGCCGAGGGACGAGCTATTCGCGTCGCCTCCGTGTTGTTCATCACGGTGCTCACCGCGGCCGCAGCCCAAATAAGCTTCCCGCTGCCGTTCACGCAGGTGCCGTTTACGTTCCAGCCGATGGTGGTGCTCGTTGGTGGCCTCGTGCTCGGGTCGAAGCTGGGGTTCGCGAGCCAGGTGCTTTACCTGACGGCCGGCATTGTCGGACTGCCGGTCTTCGCGGCGTCCGTCACGCTGCCCCCGGACTGTTGCGGCTGCTGGGACCGACAGGCGGCTACCTGATGGCCTATCCGGTGGCGGCCTTCGTGGTTGGCTCTCTCGCGGAACGCGGGTTCGCACAGCGCTACGCCACGTCGGTAGCGGCGATGCTCGTTGGACTGGCCATCATCTACGCCGCCGGAACCCTGTGGCTTGGGTACTTTGCGCGCCTTGCATCGGGCAGCGCGGCAGTCGGACTATCGGCTGCGCTCGCAACCGGCGTGTATCCATTCGTCCTCGCCGATCTGGCCAAGCTCGCCGCAGCGGCCGGCATCACACCAGGGCTCTGGCGCCTGATCGGCGCACGCTAGTTGTCTCTGTCGTGGCTTCCGCCTTCGGGCGGAAGAAAGCCATGCGCACCGCACTAACCATCGCCGGCAGCGATTCGGGCGCCGGCGCGGGGATCCAGGCCGACCTCAAGACATTTGCGGCTCACGGCGTCTACGGCACCACCGCAATTACAGCCGTCACAGCGCAGAACACCCGTGGTGTCTCGTCCTTCGACGCGATCACACCCGACCTCCTGCGCCAGCAGATCGAAGCGGTGATGTCCGACATCGGCGCCGACGCCGCAAAGACAGGCATGCTTCCGTCAGCGGCCATTGTCGAGACCGTCGCCAGCGCGATCGCAGACTTCGACATCCCGTTCGTCGTCGTTGATCCCGTCATGCTCGCGAAAAGCGGCGATGGCCTCGCAGACGCTGACGCGGTGGCGGCAATGAAGGCGTCGCTACTGCCAAAGGCGTTTGTCGTGACGCCGAACATACCGGAGGCGGAAAGACTGTCCGGCATGTCGATCGCCACCGATGACGATCGGAAAGAGGCTGCTCGGCGAATTCACGCACTTGGGCCATCACTCGTGGTGATTAAGGGTGGTCACTTTTTCGCCACGGCAGGTCCGCCTCCGGTGGCCACCGCCGCCGGCGGAACCCGCCCTACGCAGACTGAAATCGTCGACCTGCTGTACGACGGGCACGAGTTCGTCGAATTTCGACACGAACGTGTGCCCGGGCGGCATACGCACGGGACAGGATGCACTTTCGCCGCGGCTCTGGCGGCGCACCTGGCGTGCGGACGCACAGTCCGGGACGCAATTCCGTTGATTCAGGAGTACATCGCCGGGGCCATTACGCACGCGCCTGAACTGGGCGAGGGAAACGGCCCGATGAATCACTTCTGGAGGCGCTAAACTGGCTTTATGCCGGCTGTGGCGGTCACGTCCGAGCCCCTCGATCTGCAGGCGTTAATCGAGGAGATCTCACGCACGAGCACGGCCGACGGCGCTATCGCGTCCTTCGTCGGCCTGGTGCGTGAAGAGAATCAGGGCCGGCAGGTGTCGTACCTGGAGTACGAAGCCTACGAGCCGCTGGCGGTGCGCGCCCTGCAGCTCATCATCGACGAAGCTGGAGAGACCTGGGCGGACACGCGGATTGGCGTGCACCATCGGACCGGCCGCCTCGAGCTTGGCGAAGCCAGCATCATCATCGTCACGGCGTCGCCGCATCGTGCCCACGCGTTTGCGGCCTGCCGCTACACCATCGAGCGGGTGAAGCAGATCGTTCCGATCTGGAAGCACGAGCACTTCGAGGGCGGCGACGTCTGGCTCGAAGGCGCGACCGCCGACCCCGGCGACGAGGCGGCGCGCGAGACAGCGCGCCGGATCGCATGCGCGTGACGATCCGGCTCTTCGCCAGGCTTCGCGATCTCGCCGGCTCGGGGGAGTTGGTGCGCGATGTCGCCAATCCAGCAACGGTTGAAACCGTCTGGCGGTCGCTCGTCGATGAGATGCCTGATTTGCGTGCATACGAGCGAACGATGTCAGTCGCGGTGAACGCCGACTACGCGAAGATGTCGGCAAAAGTGCACGAGGGCGACGAAGTCGCATTCCTGCCCCCCGTCTCCGGGGGATAATCAGACGTAGTGTCCGCCTTCAGGCGGACCGTTATCGGTAGAGGAACCTTGTTCGACAAGCTCTCCACAGTCGAATCTCGTTACGACGAGCTGATGCATCGGCTCGGCACGAGCGAGGTGCAATCCGACCCGGTTGAATACCGGAAAGCCGCCAAGGCGCTGTCGGACATGGAGCCGCTCGTCCAGAAGTACCGGGAGTACAAGGCTGTCGACCAGGACATCACGGGATCTGAGGAACTCGCACGCGGTTCAGACGCGGAGATGCGCGCGCTGGCTGAAGAGGAGCTGAAGTCGCTCTACACCAGGCGCGACGCGCTCCTCGAGGAAATCAAGATCCTGCTGATTCCCAAGGATCCGAACGACGAGAAGAACGTCATTCTCGAGATCCGGGCCGGCACCGGCGGCGAAGAGGCTGCGCTCTTCGCGTCGGAGCTGTTCAACATGTATCAGCGCTATGGCCAGCGTCAGGGTTGGAAATTCGACGTGATGTCGGTCAGCCATGGCGACGCCGGCGGGTTAAAGGAGGCGATCGCCTCGATCGAAGGGCGCGGCGTCTACAGCCATCTGAAGTTCGAAAGCGGCGTTCACCGCGTGCAGCGGGTACCGGCCACTGAAGGCGTCGGGGCGGATCCACACGTCCACGGCCACAGTCGCGGTTCTTCCGGAAGCGGAAGACGTGGACATTCAGATCAACGAGAAGGACCTCCGCATCGACACGTTCTGCTCGAGCGGCCCGGGCGGTCAGAGCGTGAACACGACCTATTCCGCCGTCCGGCTGACGCACATTCCCGACCGGTGTCGTCGTCTCGCAGCAGGACGAGAAATCGCAGATCAAGAACCGCGCAAAGGCGATGAAAGTCCTCCGCGCGCGTCTCTATGAAATGGAGATGCAGAAGCAGCAGGACGCGATCGCGAAGGATCGGCGCGGCCAGGTGGGCACCGGCGAGCGATCGGAAAAGATCCGAACCTACAACTTCCCGCAGAGCCGCATTACCGACCACCGCATCAACTTCACCACGCATCGTCTGCACGATGTGCTCGGGGGTGAACTGCGCGAGTTGATCGATCAGGTCTCGTCGTACTACAACGCCGAGAAACTGAAGCAGGCGACCGATCCGAACCACGGCGACGCGACGACGCATTGACGCTCCACGAGCGGCTCGCGGCGGCGCGGGAACAACTGGTTCGCGCGGGGCTCAACCCGAGCGAGGCCACGATCGATGTCGACCTCTACGCCCGCACGATTCTGAAATGGGACCGGGCGCGCATCCTGCTGAATTATCACGAGCCTGTCCCAGCACAACTCGAGCCGCAGTTCTCCCAATGGGTCGCCCGGCGTCTGCGCTTTGAGCCAACGGCGTACATCGTTGGCGAGCGAGAGTTCTGGGGGCTCGATTTCCTGACTACTCCGGCTGTGCTGATCCCTCGTCCGGAAACGGAGCTCGTCGTCGAGGCCACTGCGGAGATCGTCCAGGGCACGATGAGCGACCGATCGCCGCGGATGGCCGACATCGGTACGGGAAGCGGCAACATTGCCGTCTCGATCGCGCATCTCTTGCCGAACTGCACCTTTGTCGCGACCGATGTGTCGCAGCCGGCTCTCGACGTGGCCCAGCAGAACGCGTTGCGTCACGGAGTCGCCGACCGAATCGAGTTCGTCTGTACGTCATACCTCGATGGCGTCGACGGTCCCTTCGACCTCATTACGGCCAACCCACCCTACGTCCGCGATATCGACAAACGCGGCCTGTCGGCGGACGTGCTCCAGGAACCACACGTCGCGCTGTTCGGCGGCTCGACCGGCCTCGATCACATCGACGCCGTGCTGTCGGCCGCCGTGCGGATGCTCCCGTCAGGTGGCTGGCTCGTGATGGAGTTCGGGTTCGGGCAGGAGGACGATGTGCGGGAGCGGGCGGGGCGGCACGAAGAGCTGCGGATCGACCACACGCGCGCCGATCTGCAGGGCCTGGCGCGTACCGTTATCATTCAACGCCGATGAACGACTGCCTGTTCTGCAAGATCATCGCGGGCGAGATTCCCGGCCACCTCGTCCATGAGGACAGAGATGTCGTGGCCTTCAAGGACATCAATCCACAAGCGCCCCTGCACCTGTTGATTGTCCCGAGACGCCACATTCCGACATTGAATGACCTGGCGCCGAGCGACGATGGGCTCGTCGGCGTGATGTTCCGCCGAGCAGCGGCGCTGGCGAAGCAGCATGGCTATTCGGAACGCGGGTACCGGACAGTCCTGAACTGCAATCGCGACGCAGGTCAGACCGTCTTCCACATCCATCTGCATTTGCTGGCCGGGCGCAGTCTGAGCTGGCCCCCGGGCTGACACCCCGGACCTACCAGATCAGCGCCGGCAGCTCGGCGAGCGTGCGGACGACCGGCACGCTGTTCACGGTCTCCGGCAAACCATCGCCGCGATGGACGAGCACGCCGCGCATCCCGACGCGGAGCGCGCCCTCGATGTCGTGCAGGAGACTGTCCCCAACCATGATCGACTCCTCGGCACGCACGCCCGCCAGCTGCAGCGCCGCCTCGAAGATGCTGGGGTGAGGTTTCAGATAGCCATGCTCCGAGGAGGAGATGGCCGCACTGATCAACCCCTCGAGCTCGAAGTGCTCTTCGAACGAGGCGAGCGAGCGATGTGAGTTCGAAATCAGGCCGATCTTCACATCGCGCCTGGCCAGCTCGCGCAAGACCGGCGCGACATCGTCGTAGAGATGAAAGTGATGGCACGCCGCCCACTCGTCGTAAATCTCGCGGGCGCAGGCGTCGAGCGCCGGGCCCGATCCACCCATCTCCTCGATGATTCGTCGCGTATACCTCACGAATATCTCGCCGTCGTACACGTGTTCCTGCTGCTCGTCGAGGATGACAGACGCGGCGCGAACGCCGTGGGCAAAGCGTGCCGGCTCGACGGTGATGCCGTGGCTCGCGCAGAAGCGCTGGTACCCTTCGCCCTGGAACGTTGGACCGGGATAGATCAACGTGAAGTCCACGTCGAAGAACACCGCGGCGGTCGTGGGTGACCTTCGATCGGGAGCGGTCACTGCAGCGGGCCCGAGTACGGGCCGGCCACAACGACCGTCGCGCGCGGGGGCTGCAATGTGGCCAGGGCCGCCTCGCGCACCGCGTCGCGGCCGACTGCGGCAATCAATCCAGGAAGCTGGAGATCGTAGTCGAGGCCAAGACCAAACAGTTCGGCTGTCTGCAGAAACGTCGCGATGCCCACGTTCGTTTCGAGCGTCCGCGGCATCGATCCGATCAGGTACTGCTTCGATTCAGCAACCTCCCGATCGGTCGGCCCCTCGTCAGCCAGCTTCGCCAGCTCGAGGTCGATCGAGGCAACCGCGCGTTCAACATTGGCGGGACTGACTCCAGCCCGAACGATCAACGGGCCTGGAGCAAGGCTGGCATCCAGGGAACTGAACGTGTAGTACGCCATGCCCTGTCGTTCGCGGATGCTGTCGCCAAGCCGGCCACCCATCGCGTATTGGCCAAGAATGTTGTTCATCAGCCAGTACGCGTAGTACTGCGGGTCGCGGCGTCGAATCGACGTAAACCCATAGGCAATGTCCGCCTGGGCCTTGTTCATCATCGGCAGGACGTGCACGCGCCGCTCGCGGGCAGGCGGCACGTCCCCGAAGTCGACGGCGGCGGGGACGGTTCCCCGCCAGTCACCGAACACCGAGGCGGTCACCTCCGCTGCCCGTTCGGGTTCAACATCACCGACCACCGCCAGCGACATCGACTGGGGAGCGAACCGACTGCGATGGAACTGCTGCACGTCGGCAACGGTGATGCTGTTGACGGTCTCGAGCGTTCCGCGCATCGGGCGACCGTACGCGTGAGCCGCGCCGTACAAGTCCCGCATCAAGGCTTCCATCGCGACGCTGGCGGGATTGTCCTGGTCCTGACGGAGCAGCGTCACGATCTCACCGCGCCGCGTTTCGATTTCAGTACCGGGAAACGTCGGCCGCATCGCAATGTCGCCGACGAGCGCCAGGATGTGCTCGAAATCCTCCGACAGACAGGTGCAGACCAGCCACAACGCGTGTCGATTCACCGCGACTGACAGAGAGACCCCACGGTTATCCAGTTCCTCCGCGAGCTGATCCGCCGTGCGCGACGAGGTACCCCGGTCGATTGTTTTCGAGACGAAGTGCGCGACACCGGCACGGTCGGGTGGGTCGTACCCGGTGCCGGCGTGGAAGCCCGCATAAATCGTGACCGCGGGCGTCGTCCGGGTCTCCTTGGCCAGAATCGTCAGACCGTTGGGCAGCACTCGCCGCGTCGGCGAAAGGCCACGCTCGTTTCGGATGACCGCCGACGGGCCGGCGCTCACGGCGCGGCCTGCGGTTCGAACCGCCCGACGATCCGATTGGATGCGGTGAGTCGCGTTGCCGCAACGTTCGCGACATCTTCGAGCGTCACCGCCTCGATCCTCGACCCGATGGACGGGAAATAGCGCCAGCTGGCGATGGTCTCAAAGAAGCCGAGCTGATGCCCGATGTTCGAAACGCTGTCCTGCTCAAAAACCAGGCGCGCCCGCAGCTGGGTCTTGGCTTTCACGAGCTCGTGTGCGGTGATGCCGTTGACCCGCACGGCCTCGAGGGCCCGCAGTGCGCCCTCCTCGAGAGCGTCCAGGCTCGTTCCCTCTGTGGCGGTGAGAGAAATCGTGTACAGAAACGGGTCCTGGGTCGGGACCACTCCACCGTTCACCGCCGAGGCAAGGCCCGTATTGACCAGCGCCTGATAGAGACGCGCGCTGCGTTGCGGCGGCGGCGTCCGAAAACTGGCCCACAGATTCAGACCCTTTGCGCCCGTCAACACAGTGTCGAGTATCAACAGCGCAAAGAAATCGGCGTCGGCCGCGGCAGGTGCGTGGTACGCCACCTTCAGATACGCCGTCGTGCCTTCCTTCGAGATGGTCAGCCGCCGCTCGCCAAGCTGCTGCGGTTCAGGCGTGTAGCGCTGCTTCGATACCTGGCCCGCCGGAATATCTCCAAACTGCCTGGCTGCACTCCGCAGCACCTCGTCCGCGTCGACGTCGCCGACGATGACGAGGGTGGCGTTGTTCGGGAGGTAATGCTGGCGGTAGTAGCCATAGAGATCTTCGCGTGTCATCACCTGCAGATCGCCCAGCCACCCGATGGTGGGATGCCGGTATGGATGGGCGTGAAACGCCGACGCGGTCAGTTCCTGGTCGAGGAGCTGTTCAGGATCGTTTTCACCGCCCTGAAGCTCCGAGATGATCACCGTTCGCTCAGAGTCGACATCCGACGGGTCGTACAGGCCGTTCGCCATGCGTTCCGCCTCGATGAACAGCATGTGATCCAGCGCGTCACGCGTCGCCGTTTCGGTGTAGGTGGTCTGATCGATCCAGGTGTAGCCGTTCCAGTAGCCGCCGTACTGTTCGATGATGCCTTTGACCTTTTCGCGGGGGATATTGGTCGTTCCCTTGAAATTCATGTGCTCGACCCAGTGCGAGATGCCGGTCAGGCCGGGACGTTCATCCTTCGAGCCGACTCGGTACCAGCACCAGACCGACGCGAGCGGCGCGGTGTGCACTTCCTGGATCAGGACGCGCAGGCCGTTGTCGAGGACCTCTTCGCGCACGCCGACCGACGGTTCGGCGCGTCCGATCCCACTGTGGACGGCGCTTCGAGGGTGCCCATCAGCAGATTATAGGATGCGCGTCGCACGCGACCGAGGCGCAGCGTCGGCGCGATACCATTGAGGTTTATGCCCGAGTGGAAAGAGACGGTAAACCTGCCGCGCACAGGTTTTCCGATGAAGGCCAACCTCCAAACAGCCGAGCCCGAAGCGATCGCCCGGTGGGAGGCGATGGACCTGTACGGCAGGATTCGCGCGAAGCGCAGCGGCGCGCCGAAGTTCGTGCTGCACGACGGTCCGCCGTACGCCAACGGCCAGATCCACCTCGGGACGGCGCTCAACAAGATCCTGAAGGACATCGTCATCAAGTCCCGCACGATGGCCGGCTTCGACGTGCCCTACAAGCCAGGTTACGACTGCCACGGCCTGCCGATCGAGTTGAAAGTGGATCGGGAGCTTGGACCGAAGAAGCGCGACATGTCCGATCGCCGACATTCGCCGCGCCTGCCGCGCGTACGCCGGACCGGTATATCGACATCATGACCGAGGAGTTCAAGCGGCTGATGGTCTTCGGCGACTGGGCCCACTACTACCTGACGATGAGCGCGCGCTACCAGGCGGACATCGCACGCTCGCTCGGCAGGTTCGTCGAGCGCGGACTCGTCTACAAAGGGAAGAAGCCCGTTCACTGGTGCATTCACTGCCGGACGGCGCTGGCAGAAGCCGAGGTCGAGTACGCAGGACCACACGTCGCCCTCGATCTACGTCGAGTTCCCGCTCACAGCGGAAAGCGCAGCGGAGCTGGCCGCGCGCGTGCCCGCGCTCGCCGGACGCGACGTCTCGGTTCTCATCTGGACGACGACACCGTGGACGATCCCGTCGAAACATGGCGATCGCGTTTCATCCCGAATTCGACTACGCGGCGTACGACGTCGACGGGCAGCGTCGTGATCGTCGCCGAAGGCCTGGCGGCGGCCGTTGCGCCAGAACGTCAAGCGGCCGTTCGGCGAGCCGTCGCGCGCATGAAGGGTGAGACGCTGGAGGGCCTCCGGTTCCGCCATCCGCTGTACGAGCGCGATTCGGTCGCGGTGCTGGCGGATTACGTCACCCTCGATCAGGGCACGGGCGCTGTTCATACTGCGCCAGGCCATGGCGCCGACGACTTTCTGACCGGGGTCAAGTACGGCCTGGACATCTACGCTCCGATCGGACCCGGCGGGCATTTTCTCGATACGGTCGAACTGTTCGCCGGTCAGCGCGTGTTCGACGCGAATCCGAATGTCGAGGAGGCGCTGCACGAACGCAGCCGGCTCTGGCATCGGGAGATCGTTCTCGCACCAGTACCCGCACTGCTGGCGCTGCCACAATCCGGTGATCTTTCTCGCCACGTCGCAGTGGTTCGTTCGCCTGGACGGCGAGGCCGTCGATCGCCGTGCGAGGACGGCCAGGCAGCGGACGCTGCGTGAAGCCGCGCGCCATGGCATCGACCATCGAGGTGAAGTGGGTCCGGCCTGGGGCCGCGATCGCATCTTCAACATGGTGACCAACCGGCCCGGACTGGTGCATCTCGCGCCAGCGCGCGTGGGGCGTGCCGATCCCGGCGCTCGACTGCACCGCGTGCGGTGAGGCGGTCCTGACCACGGAGCTGATCGACAAGGCCGCTGAGGTGTTCGAGCAGTACAGCGCGGACGCCTGGTACGAACGGCCGATCGAAGAGTTTCTGCCCGGCGGGCCTGAAGTGCCCGTCATGCGGCGGCACCTCGTTCGAGCGCGAGCGCGACATCCTGGACGTCTGGTTCGACTCCGGCTCGAGCCACGAAGCGGTGCTTGCCGCGATCGCCGGAGCTCGGCTGGCCGGCGGACATCTACCTCGAGGGCAGCGACCAGCATCGCGGCTGGTTTCAGAGCTCGCTGATGGTGGCGCTGGCGACGCGCGGTCGTCCGCCATACCGCGAGGTGCTGACGCACGGGTTTCTGATCGACCTCGAAGGCCGCAAGATGTCGAAGTCGCGTCGGGAACGTCATCGCGCCCGCAGGACGTCATCAAGGAGAGCGGCGCCGAGATCGTCCGGCTGTGGGTGGCGATGAGCGAGTTCACCGAGGATCTGCGCGTCAGTAAGGAGATTCTCACTCGCGTGGTGGACGTCTACCGGAAGCTTCGGAACACGTGCCGGATCCTCGTCGCGAACCTCTACGACTTCAATCCGGCGACCGACTCGGTGCCGATTGAGCGGCTCGATGCGGTCGATCGCTTCGCGCTCGCGCGCTTTGGCGAATCCGCGCAGCGGATGCTGCGCGCCTACGATGAGTACGATTTCTCGACGGTCGACGCAGAGCGCTGAACACGCTCGATGACCGTGGACCTGAGCGCCTTCTACGTGGATGTCACGAAGGACCGGATGTACACGCTCAGCCCGCGTTCTCACGAACGCCGTTCGACGCAAACGGCGATGTACACATGTGCGACGGAATCGCCCGGCTGCTGGCGCCGATCCTGCCGGTCACCGCTGATGACCTGTGGCGACATATGCCTGGTGAGCGCGGCGACTCCGTCCACCTCGAGGACTTCCCCGTGGTCAGCCACCTCGTGGATTCGACACTGATGGGTACCTGGGAGCGTCTGCTCGCAGTTCGGGAAACGGTGAATGCGGCGCTCGAGGAAAAGCGGAAGGACAAGATCATCGGTAATTCGTTGAGCGCCCGCGTCGTGATCACGGCGCGCGGCCCCGTGGCCACACTGCTCGACGAGCACCGGCAGCAGCTGCCCATGCTCTTCAACGTGTCGGACATCGGCCTGCATCTCGGGGCGGCTGACGGCGCGGACGATGTGCAGGTGGTCGTCGAGAAGGCCCCGGGAGTGAAATGCGCACGCTGCTGGCGGTTCGTCCCCGGCGTTCGAGCCGAACCGGAGTGGATGGGGATCTGCGATCGGTGCCGCGACGCGCTGAGCGCCGCCTGACGAGGGTATGTCCTTCCCAAATCACGACCGGCCGCGCTCCACGTTGTCGCGGCCTGCGAAATTCACGTCGAAGGCCTGTTGTGACCAGTACTCTTCCAGTTGAGACAAGCCACTAGATGTCCGGCCGCGTCCAGATCATCATTGCCTCAGCCGTCGTGCTGCTCGACCAGCTCGTCAAGGCGATGGTGCGAAGCCGGCTGGAGTTGCACGACAGCATCACGGTCATCCCGGGCTTTTTCGATCTGACACGCGTGCACAATACCGGGGCGGCCTATGGCTTTCTGAACGGTGTCGATTTTCCCTTCAAGACGGCACTGCTCGCGTGCGTGGCCACAGCAGCGCTGATCGGTCTCGGCATCTATGCGGCGTCGCTCGATCGGACGCAAGTGCTGACGCGCGCGGGTCTGACGCTGGTGATCGGCGGAGCGGCAGGCAACCTGATCGATCGCATCACCGCCGGCTACGTGCTCGACTTCGTCGACCTCTATCGCGGTGATTGGCACTTCTGGGCGTTCAATGTCGCAGACTCGGCGATTACGATCGGCGTCGTGCTGATGATCCTCGAGCTGCTTGGTCTGGGACGAACACGTGTATCCAGAGCTGTTTAAACTCGGACCGTTCACCATCTATACCTATGGCGTCCTGCTGGCCGCCTCCTACCTGCTCGGCCTCCGCCTGGCGATGTGGCGGGCAAAGAAATGGGGACTGGACCCGAACCGGGTGCTGGACCTCGGGATCTACATCATCATTGCCGCGCTTGTCGGCGCCAAGCTGCTCCTGCTCATCGTCGACTTCGATCAGTTCAAGAACCCGAGCGACCTGCTGAATCTCGCGCGGTTGGGAGGCGTGTTTTACGGCGGGCTGCTCCTCGCAGTCGGCGTCGCCTTCTGGTACATCGCCCGTCATCGGATGCCGTTCTGGACCACCTGCGATGTCTTCGCGCCCGGCATCGCCCTGGGGCACGTCACCGGGCGACTCGGCTGCCTGGCTGCAGGCTGCTGCTATGGCAAACCGACTGACGTGCCGTGGGCCGTGGTGTTCACCAACCCGCTTGCCGCGGCAAACGTCGGAACCCCGCTCGGTATTCCGTTGCATCCGACGCAGGTGTATGAGGCCGGTGCGTCGTTGATCATCCTCGGTCATGCTGCTGGCCACCGAGCGGCGCGGCCGCCGCTTTGCGGGACGAACCTTCTGGGCCTACATGTTTCTCTATGCCGTCACGCGGTACATCATCGAGATATACAGAGGGGATCCGCGAGGGACGGTGTTCGGCCTCTTCTCGACGTCGCAGTTCATTTCGATCGTGCTCGGACCGCTCAGCCTGGTGATGTTGTTCTGGCTGTCCCGGCGCATCCCCGTCACGCCCGATGCAGGTTCCCAAGCGCCGACGCGCCGCCTAACCGTGGCGCTGGAATTCGACGTACCCGCCGATTACGACGGCCAGCGCCTCGACCGGGTGCTCGTCTCGATGCTGGCGGATCATTCGCGGTCGCAGCTCCAGCGGCTGATCGTGGACGGCTGCGTCCGCGTCCGCGGCGCGGTCGCCGTGAAACCAAACACGATCGTCCACGAAGGGGACCGCCTCGAGGTCGAGGTTCCAGCCGGCGGAACCCTCGGCGCTGCCATCGGAGGAGCTCGACCTCGACATCCTGTATCAAGACAGCGATATCGCCGTCCTGAACAAAGCGGCAGGAATGGTCGTGCATCCAGGCGCCGGCCACTCGTCGGGAACGCTGGTGAACGCGTTGCTCCATCACCTGACCGATCTGAGCGGAATCGGCGGGGAGCTGCGCCCAGGCATCGTCCATCGGCTCGATCGCGGCACTTCGGGCGTCATGGTGGTGGCCAAGAACGACGCGGCACATCAGGAGCTCGCCCGTCAATTCCACGACCGCGAGATCGAGAAGGAGTACATCGCGCTCGTCTGGGGTGTCGTCCAGGCGGGTCGGCGGATCGATGCCGCGATCGGGCGGGATCCGGGGAACCGGCAAAAGATGTCCGCCCGCTCCAAACATTCGCGTGAGGCGGTGACGCGTATCACACGCGCCCATCACCTGCCGGGGCTCACGCTCTGCCAGGTGGCCATTCACACTGGCCGCACTCATCAGATCCGAGTGCACTTGAGCGCGATCGGCCACCCGATCGTCGGCGATGCGTTGTATGGCGGGATTCACCGTCGGGTGGCTGGCGATATTCGCGCGGTGCAGCGGCTCGAGCGACCGTTCCTGCACTCGGCGAGGCTCGTCTTGAAACATCCACGAGACCAACGCCGTCTCGAGTTCATCGCGCCGCTCGCGGACGAACTCGCCGCGGTGCTGAATGACCTGCCAGGCTGGGCTGACCGTGATGAATGAGCCAATCGTTCCCCGCGAGATTCGCCGAATCTATCAGGGGCGGATCTTTTCCGTTCAGGTCGAGACACTGACGCTGCCGAACGGCACTCGCGTTCACCGCCGAAATCGTCAGGCACCCGGGGTCGGTCGTCATCATTCCCGTCACGGACGACGGCGAGATCATCCTTGTCCGGCAATACCGCCATGCGATCGGCCGGTTCGCGTGGGAGTTGCCTGCTGGAAGCCTGAAACCCACGGAAGACGTGCCAGCTCCGCAGCGCGACGCGAGTGTCAGGAAGAAGTGGGACTGGTGCCGTCACAGCTGACGGCGCTGGGGTCGTTCTTTCCGACACCCGGATACTGCGATGAGGAGATGAATTTCTACCGCGCCGACGGGCTGCGCCAACCACATGCGGACGAAACCGCCCGACCGGACGATGACGAGGATATCGAGGCGCGCCCCTTCTCGACGGGCGGACCTCCGCCAGATGATTGCGACCGGCGAGATAATCGACCTGAAGACCGTGGCCGGGCCTGGCGTTACTGGAACGGTAGGGGCTTGCGGGACGCTCCTGACAAGGGGCGCCCCACGTGCTATTGAATCGGCGGAGGAACGCGCCGGCCCGCCCTTCGATCTCCCGGCGCCTTCTGCCCAGGCGTGAGCGCCAGCAGCAGCACCTCATCGACAGTCTGCACGTAGTGGATCGTCATGTCTCGGCGCAATTCGTCGGTGAGATCCTCGTTGACGTTCTTTTCGTTCGGCCGCGGGAGGATCACCTCGCGGATGCCGACGCGTCGCGCCGCCAGCACCTTCTCCTTGATGCCGCCCACGGGCAGCACGCGACCGGAGAGCGTGATCTCTCCAGTCATCGCGATGTCGCCCCGGACCGGCCGGCGGGTCAGCTCGGAGGCGAGAGCCGTCGCGATCGTGACGCCCGCGGACGGACCGTCCTTCGGGATCGCTCCCGATGGGACGTGCAGGTGGATTTCGGCATTCTTGAAGAAGTCCGGGTCGGCGCCGTACGCCGACGCGTGCGCGCGAAACCACGACAACGCGGCGCGCGCCGACTCCTTCATCACCTCGCCCAGCTGACCGGTCAGTGTCAGCGAGCCGGTGCCCGCCATCCGCGAGGCCTCGATAAACAGCACATCCCCGCCGGCGGGCGTCCACGCCAGACCGATCGCCACGCCCGGATCCTTCGTCCGCTCCTCCATCTCTTCATCCATGAACGTCGGAGCGCCGAGCATCTCGACCACGATCGTCGGGGTGATCGTCAGGGGTGTTTCATCGCCTTCTGCACGGCGTCGCGCCGCCTTCCGGCACAGAGCGGCGATCTCCCGCTCCAGATTGCGCACCCCGGCCTCGCGGGTGTAGCCGCGAATCACCGTCCGCAGCGCGTCGTCCGTGATCGCCAGCTGTTCGGACGTCAGTCCGTGATTGGTTATCTGTTTCTGCACCAGGTGGTCACGGGCGATCGCGAGCTTCTCCTCTTCCGTATACCCGGGGATCTCGAGCACCTCCATGCGATCGCGCAGCGCCGGCGGAACAGGGTCGAGCACGTTTGCGGTGGTGATGAACAACACCTCCGACAGGTCGAACGGCACGTCCAGATAGTGGTCGCGGAAGGTGTTGTTCTGTTCCGGATCGAGCACCTCGAGAAGAGCGGACGCCGGGTCGCCGCGGAAATCCGAACCGAGCTTGTCGATCTCATCGAGGATGAAGACCGGATTCCTGGACTCCGCGCGCCTGATGCCCTGAAGAATCTGCCCCGGCAGCGCACCGATGTAGGTCCGCCGGTGGCCGCGAATCTCGGCTTCGTCACGCATGCCGCCAAGCGACACGCGCACGAACTTGCGGCCGAGCGACTGGGCGATCGACCTCGCCAGCGAGGTCTTGCCGACGCCAGGGGGACCGACGAAACAGAGAATCGGACCCTTGACCGCGGGATTGAGCTTGCGAACGGCGAGGTATTCGAGGATGCGGTCTTTGGCTTTTTCGAGCCCCGAATGATCCTCATCGAGGATCTGTTTCGTCTTCGGCAGATCGATCACTTCCTCGGTCCGCTTCTGCCACGGCAGCGTCACCAGCCAGTCGAGGTAGGTTCTCGACACGGTGTATTCGGCGGCCGCCACGGGCATCTTGGACAGGCGGTCGAGCTCGCGCTGCGCCTCCTTCCTGACCGTGTCAGGCATCCCGGACGTCTCGATCTTCTGTTGAAGCTCCTCGATCTCCTTGGTCTGGTCGTCGCCCTCGCCCAGCTCCCTCTGTATCGCCTTCAGCTGTTCGCGGAGGAAGTATTCGCGCTGGTTCTTGCCGACTTCCGACTGCACCTGAGACTGGATTTTCGATCCGAGCTCGAGGACCTCGAGCTCCTTGATGAGGATCCGATTGAGCGCGTCCATACGCGCACGCACATCGAGCGTCTCGAGCACTTCCTGTTTGACCGCGGTGGCGATGGTCGTCAGGCTCGAGGCGATGAAATCGGCCAGGCGGCCGGCTTCGCTGATGTTCGCCGCCAGGGTCTGCAGATCGTCGGACAGCAGCGGCGACAGCGACACGACCTGCTGGAAGTTCGTTTTGATGTTCCGCAACAGCGCGTCGATCTCCAGACGGTCATCGTCACGGAGTGCCTCGACCGCGGGTGTGACCCGCGCGCGCAGATAAGGCTTCGTTTCCTTGACCTCATCGAGCCGAAGCCGTTCGAGCCCCTGCACGATCAGCCGCAGGCTGCCGTCCGGCAGCTTGAACATCTTGTGGATCAGACTCGCGGTGCCCACTTCATACAGGTCGGCCTGCTGCGGCTCCTCGACGGACGCATCCCGCTGCGTGAAGACGCCGATCAATTTGCCCTGCGAAATGGCCTCGTCGATTAAACGAACCGAGCTTTCGCGCGCCACCGCGAGGGGCATGAAGGAATTGGGAAACAGGACGGTGTCACGAAGGGGGAGGATCGGCAGCTCATCTGGAACCGCGATCGGACGATCGCCGGCCGACAGTTCTTCGAGATCCAGCGGCTCGTCGCGTTCGCTCATGGAGGGGGAATCCTAAAGCAAAAACTCCCAACCCCCAATCACCTGCTCAAAGCGGGAGCGGGCACTGAAGGTTGGGAGTTCGGACCGCGACTGGCTGTCGCTATGAAACGCCGCTAAGGTTCGTTCCGGTAGATCGCTAAGGAACGCCGTTAAGGCGTTCCGGCACAAGGAACGCCGCTAAGGGTTCCGGAAGAGGTCAGTTCGACATGTCGAAGAAGAGCGTCGACGACCCACGCTTGGCGAGCGCACGCTCGCGTTGCTCGGCCGTTTCCCGCGCTTCCTCACAGTCCTTGCAGCGAACGGCGAATGGCAACGCCCGGAGGCGCGCTCCAGAGATCTGGTCTCCACACTCGAAGCAGTCGCCGTAGGTCCCATCCTCGAGCCGCCGCAGAGCCGCGTCAATCTTGTTGAGGGTTTCGGACTTCATCTGGATGAGGGCGAACTCGATATCCTCCTGGATGTCGACCTCGGAGCTCTCACCCTGATCCAATACGTCGCGGTCCTTGTTGCCGTCGGCCCGGACGTCACGCATCCGACCCTGAACTTCGTTGAGCAGTTCCCGGCGGCGGTCTTCGAGCATCTTCTTCAGCTCGTTGTAGCGGTTCTTTGCCGCCCCCTTCGTCTTGGTCGTCGTCGCCATGATGCCTGCCGCTCCCTTCGCACGCGCCGCCTTATAAGGCCGTCGCCAATTTGATGCGCCTGACTATTGCAATGAAAGTGCCGTTATCAAAATCGTCGATGCTGGTTTCAGCGGAACTGGACTAACCTGGAACGACGCCAAACCAGAAACTCTCGGCCTAATTGGCTAAGCTCTTGAGGAGAAGTGATTTAGGTCGAGTTTCCGTTGAACCAGCCTCTTACGACCGGTCCTGTCAGGCTTAGACGCCGACTTGTCTGAATAGGTTTTCGACCTGTCAGTCCACGAAGGAGGACGCAAAATACGTCAGGAACCGAGTCAAGTCATGCGTGTAAGCACGCCGTTTTGCCACGTGAATAATGTCTATATATCGACAATATGAGCGTTAATCAGCTACTGGATGAACCGGCTGCCGATAGAGGCGTTCGGCACAATACCGCGGGCTGCTAGTAGATCACCACTCCGTCGGCTCCTCGTCCTGAGCCATTTTTCATAGAGCCGAAGGATGTCGGCGTTTGATGAGAGCGACGTGCGTTCGCTCACTTCGCCCAGCACGTCGACGAAGGTCGTGAACTTATCGGACAGTTCGTCGAACACATCGCCCAGCGTGCGATCGCCGTTCCGCGCGAGCGACCGGTACGCGCACTCGCCAAGTTGAATGTAGTAGTCAATGTCGACGAGGCTGCGATTGAGGCTGTCGGAGAAGAAGCCCGAGATGAACAGCGACTGGTCGCCAACCTGGCGGAGACCATCGCGCTGGGCGACGCCGGCGGTCTGCAGTGCGCGCGCAAGCCTGGTGCCGAGCGGCTCGCCGTCATCCGCGCGCACGTCGCCATGCACGAACCCGGTGAGCAGATTCACCACGTAGAACGACGTCAGCTCGTGAGCCGACACGTGCTGATTCTGCATCGCCGTCTCTACGAGATCGCGGAAGAATTCCGTCGGCGATTCACTCCGAAGTATCGCGTCGGCCATTAGTCCTCCGTCCACCCTGTCTACCGGAACGCCTTAACGACGTTCCTTATGCGTCTACCGGAACGCCTTAACGACGTTCCTTATGCGTCTACCGGAACGCCTTAACGACGTTCCTTGTGCGTCTACCGGAACGCCTTAACGACGTTCCTTGTGCGTCTACCGGAACGCCTTAACGACGTTCCTTGTGCGTCTACCGGAACGCCTTAACGACGTTCCTTGTGCGCGCGCAGGGCGGGTGGCAAGCTGCACGCTCCGCCTTCTCACTCTGCGTTTCGGCGGGATTCGGTGCGCACAACAGCGGGCTGCAAACCGTATTCCGATGAATCTGTGATGATTTCGGCCGGATTATACGGGCAAATTGCGCGAGAACGAACTCGTCTTCGCGCATTGCCCACTCGCGGAGACGTGTGCGAAGCTGGGGCATGGCATGTCCAGTCTGTAATCAGCGCAAGCCGCGACGCGAGTGTCCGGCGCTGACACAGACGATTTGTACGGTCTGCTGCGCGACGAAGCGTCTGGTGGAGATCGACTGCCCGAGAGACTGCCCGCATCTCGCGGCGGCGCGAGAACACCCGGCGGCGGTGGTGAAGCGTCAGCAGGAACGCGATGTGGCGATGCTGATGCCGACGGTCCAGGAGTTGACCGAGCGGCAGCATCAGCTCTTCTTCCTGATCCAGACCGCAATCGCGCGCCACATACCGGAAGGGTTCGCACGATTGAACGATGACGACGTCGCGGACGCCGCGGGGGCACTGGCGGCGACGTTTGAAACGGCGGCGCGCGGTGTGATCTACGAGCATGCACCTGAATCGACGGTCGCTCTCCGCCTTGCGACCGACCTCAGAGGCATGCTGGAGGAAATGCGCAAACAGGGCGCAAAGGTCTACGACTACGAAACAGCCGGCGTGTTCAGGGCAATCGAGCAGGGAGCACGGGACACGAAGACGCATGCAAACGGCGGCCAGCGATGCCTATCTCTCGCTCATGAGCCGTCTGCTTCAGGTCAACCGGATGGTTCAGTCGACCGAGGGCGATGCTCGGGATGATCGCGCCGCACGCTCGATCGTTCTGCCCTGACCTGATAAGATGCGTTGTTTCGGGATTTAGAGGAATTCATGGCAAAACGATGTGAAGTCTGCGGCAAGGGTCCGGCCTTTGGCCGAACGGTGTCTCACGCCCACAACGTGGGACCGCGCCGCTTCGAGCCGAATCTCCAGACCGTGCGCGCGGTGATCAAGGGCGCGACCAAGCGGCTCCGCGTCTGTACGCGGTGCCTCCGCAGCGGCAAAGTGACCAAGGCCGCCTGAGTGCGCCAGGCGATTTCTGCGCCCGACGCCCCGAAGGCCATGGGCGCCTACTCTCCCGCTATCCGGGCGGGCAATCTCCTCTTTATCTCGGGGCAGATTCCAATCAACCCGGCGACGGGCGAGCTCGTGTCCGGCAGCATCACCGCCGAGGCCGAGCAGGTCATGCGGAACGTGTCGGCGCTGCTGAAGGCGGCGGGCCTGGGCTTCGAGCACGTGGTCCGCACAACCGTCTTTCTTGCGGACATGAATGACTTCGGCGGGATGAACGAGGTCTATGCGCGGTACCTGGTCGATCCGCCGCCGGCGCGCGCGACGGTGCAGGTCGCCCGTCTGCCGCGCGACGTCCGGATTGAAATCGATGCGATCGCGGTGATCCCCTAAGGAACGCCGTTAAGGCGTTCCGGTAGACGCTAGGCCCGCGCCGTCCGCTCAACCCCAATCACGCCCTGCACGCCCTTGATCGACTTGATCACCTTATCCAGGTGTTTCAGGTCGCGGATCTCGACCGTCATGTCGATGCGTGCCTGCTGGTCTTCGCCCGTGCGCGCCTGCATGTTGGTGATGTTGGTGTTGATGTCTGAGACCTTGGCGCTGATTTCAGCCAGCATCCCCTTGCGGTCTTCCACCTGCATCGTCAAACGGACGGTGTACGGAGCGTCGCCACCAGCCTGATCCCACTCGACATCGATCCGGCGTTCCGGGTCGAACATCAGGTTCAACACGTTCGGGCAGCTGGCGGCGTGCACCGATACGCCCTTGCCGCGCGTGATGTAGCCGACGATCTTCTCGCCCCGGATCGGATTGCAGCACTTCGCACGGAACACCATCACGTCGTCGGTCCCGCGCACCTTGATCTTGTCTGCACCGGCGCCCGGCCGCAGCACGCGCTTGACGACCGAGACAACCGCCGAGTCCGGTGGCTTTTCCTTGAGCTCCGCGGGAACGGACTTCTGCAGGACCGTCCTGGCAGACAGCTTCCCGTAACCGATATGTGCGAGGAGTTCTTCGGAGGTACGTGCGCCGTATTCCGATGCGAACTTCGACAACTCACTGCTTTCGAGCACCGTCCCTGGGTTCAGACCAAAGCGACGCGCTTCTTTGTCGAACAGGCGCCGGCCGAGCTCGATGCTGCGCACACGCTCTTCGCCCTGCAGCACGTGCTTGATCTTGCTGCGCGCGCGGGACGTGACGACGAACGTGAGCCAGTCGCGGCTTGGCTTGTGACCAGCCTGCGTCATGATCTCGACGATGTCGCCGTTCTGGAGACGGGTGCGGAGGGGAACCATCCGCCCGTTGATGCGTGCGCCGGTGCACTGATTCCCGACGTCGGTGTGGATGCTGTACGCGAAGTCGACGGCCGTCGCGCCACGCGGAAGCGATCGCACTTCACCCTTCGGAGTAAAGATGTAGACCTCTTCCGGATAGAGATCGATTTTCAGGTTCTGCAGGAACTCCTGCGGGTCCCGCACTTCCTGCTGCACTTCCAGCAGCTGGCGCATCCACTGGAAATACCGCTCGTCGCGTTGGTCGCCAACGCGGCCTTCCTTGTACTTCCAGTGCGCCGCGATGCCTTCTTCGGCCCGGCGGTGCATCTCCTCGGTACCGAATCTGCACTTCGAGCGGAAAGCCGTGATCGCTGATCACAGATGTGTGCAGCGATTGATAGCCGTTGGGCCGCGGCATCGCGATGAAGTCCTTGATGCGGCCAGGAACCGGCGACCACGTCTGATGGATGATGCCGAGCACCGCCGTAGCAGTCCTTGACGGACTGCGTGATGACGCGAAGCGCCACGAAATCGTAGACGCGCTCGAGGTCGATCTTCTGGCGTTTGAGCTTGAGATGGATGCTGTAGAGGCGCTTGATGCGCCCGTCGAGCTTGATGACCGGGACCTGCGCCGCCTGCAGCTTGGCGCTGATCGTCCGGGTCAACTCGTCGATCACCGCTTCGGCGGTCTTCCGTTTCGCCTCGACGCGCAGCGCGCAGGCCCTCGTACGCCTTCGGCTCCAGGTATTTGAACGCCAGTTCTTCCAGCTCGTTCTTGACCTTGCTCATCCCCAGGCGGTTGGCGATGGGCGCGTAGATATCGAGCGTCTCCTGGGCAATCTTGATGCGCCGCTCCTCCGGAAGGTGGTGAAGCGTGCGCATGTTGTGCAGACGATCGGCGAGCTTCACCAGGATGACGCGGATGTCATCCACCATCGCCAGCAGCATCTTGCGGAAGTTTTCCGCCTGCCGCTCTTCGCTGGACGAGAACGGAATTGCGCCGATTTTGGTGACGCCTTCGACGATGTGGGCGATTTCCTCGCCGAACAGCTCTTCAATGCGCTCGGGGGTGGTGAGCGTATCCTCGACGACGTCGTGGAGCAGCCCGGCCGCCACGGCCGCCACATCGAGCTTCATTTCGGCAAGAAAGTCCGCGACTTCGAGCGGATGAACCAGATACGGCTCACCCGAATGGCGGACCTGCCCCTTATGCTCGAGTGCCGAGAATACGTAGGCGCGGCGGAGCAGCTCAAGGTCGGCCTCGGGGCTGTAACTCCGCACTTTTTCGAGGAGCGTTTCGAAACGAATCATGAAAACCGGTGTCTAAACTCATGATAGCCGGACGCCGGTGGCCCGGCGGGCCGCATCGGTACCGCTGATTCGTGCCTTGACGGCCCCGAAAACGCGCCGATATACTGGCCCGCTTTTATTCGACATTGAGTTCCAGGGGGTTTCTCGTGATGCGGAAGGTTTTGTCTCAGCCGGTCATGCTGGCCTTGGTGGCCGTGCTCGCGGTCACGCAGGTGGGCTGCAGTAAGCTTGGCGTCCTCAAGGGGCAGATGGCGCTCCGGGATGCCGTGAAGTTCTACCAGCGGCAGGACTACAAGCAGGCCGCGGCGAAGTACGAAGAGGCGCTCGCCTCGAATCCGGACCTTGGCGACGCCTTTTTCTATCTCGGTAACAGCTACGACAACCTGTACAAGCCGTCGCGCAAGGGCGAGCCAGACAACGACGTGCTGCTGGAGAAGGCGGTCGAGAACTACAAGAAGGGCGCGGAGAAGGCCACGAACCCGATCACCCGGCAGCGCTCGCTTCAGTTCCTGGTTGCCGTGTATGGCGCGGAAAAGCTGAACGATCCATCACAGCAGGAGCCGATACTGCGCAGGATGATCGAGATTGATCCGACCGATCCGACCAACTACTCCTACCTCGCGAATGTCCACGAACAGAGCGGCAACTACGAGGAGGCCGAGAAGCTCCTGCTGAAAGCCCGCGAGATGAAGCCGAATGACGCGACGGTGTACACGACGCTGGCGGGCTTCTACAACCGCCAGGGGATGTTCGACAAGACGATGGAGGCCCTCGAAGCCCGCGCCGAGAAGGAGCCGAACAATCCCGAGGCCTACTACATGATCTCGACCTTCTACTGGGAGAAGGCGCACAAGGACTTCACCATCCCGCAGGCGGAAAGAATGAAATTCGCCAAGGCGGGGCTGCAGGCCGCCGACAAGGCGCCTGGCCCTCAACGCCGACTACACCGACGCGCTGATCTACAAGGGACTGCTGCTGCGCGCCCAGGCCCTTCTCGAAAAGGACCCGAAGGTCCAGCAGGCGCTGATCAACGAGGCGGAGGGCTACCAGAAACGCGCCGTCGCAAACAGAGACAAGCAGCGCGCAGCAGGCGCCGAGTAATCGCCAGTTCACGGGCACGTAACGGGCCGTCCCGTCGAAAAGGGACGGCCCGTTTTCTTGTACAATTCCGTCCCGGGCAGCACACGGCCGCGACGCCGCGCCGTATTTCCACCCGCACATCCATTCACACGTTCTTTCCTGGAGTTCGCGATGAAGTACATCCGCACGGCGTTGTACGTGGCCGTCGCCATGGCCGCCTGGGCGCAGCCCGGCATACGGCCAGACAGTCACGACAGGGACCCTCACGCGGTCTCGTTCAAGATGCGCAGGGAGGCGTGCTGCCCGGCGTCACGGTCACAGCGGTCCACGTGCCGACCGGCACCACCTACGAAGCGGTCACGCAGGGCGACGGGCGGTATTCGCTTCTGAACGTCCGCGTCGGCGGACCCTACCAGCTGACCGCCGCATTGACCGGGTTCCGGAACGCGGTCACTCGCCGACTTGAACGTGCGCCTGGGAGAAGCCACCGACGTCCCGGTCAAGCTGCAGCTGGCGACCGTCACCGAAAACGTGGTGGTGACGGCGGACGTGTCACCGGTCTTCACCGGTTCGACGCAGCGGCACGGCGGAGAACATCGCGACCGCGGTCATCGAAACGCTGCCGACGATCAACCGGAGCATCCAGGACATCGCGCGCACGTCGCCGTACTTCAACCAGATCGCCACGGACGACTCGCCGTCGGCGATGTCGGTGGCCGGACGCAACGTCCGCTACAACAACATGCAGATCGACGGCGCGATCAACAACGACGTGTTCAGCATCGCGTCCGGCGGCCGGCACACCCGGCGGCCCGGTGGAAACGCAGCCGATCAGCTTCGACGTCGATCCAGGAGCTGCAGCTGGTCGTCTCGCCGTACGACGTGCGGCAGGGCATGTTCTCGGGCGGCGGCATCAACGCCATCACCCGCAGCGGCACGAACCAGATGCGCGGCTCCGCGTTCTATGTGTTCCGCGACGAGAGCCTGGTCGGCAACGGCATCGACAAACGGCCGATCTCGACCTTCAACGACAAGCAGTTCGGCGGCACGCTGGGCGGCCCGATCATGCGCAACACGGCGTTTTTCCTCGGCAACGTCGAGTGGGGACGGAAGAGCACGCCGTCCGGCTTCTCGTGTCGACGGGACCTCGGGCGTCGCCTTCGGCCACACGGCCGGAGGCGCAGCGCATTCGCGACATCGCCATGACGCAGTACGGCTACGACCCGGGCGGCTTCGACGAGTTCATCCGCAGACACGAACAACAACAAGGTGTTCGTCCGCACGGATTTCAATCTCGGCAGAACATCAGTTGACCGTCCGTCACAACTACGTCGACGGGCTTCAACGACGTCGGCGTTCAGACCAACGTCACCTACAGAATGCCGGGCAACTTCTACCCGCAGCACAGCAAGACGAATTCGACGGTCGGACAGCTGAATTCGCGCTTCGGTACGGCCGTCAACGAGTTCCGCGACCAGCTATCAGCGAATCCGGGACTTCCGCACCTTCGCCGACCGCTTCCCGTTCGTTCAGGTCCGGCCTGCCGGACGGCAACAACGTCAACCTCGGCACCGAGAACTCGTCGCACGCCAACGAGCTCGATCAGGACATCGTCGAGGTGCACGACGACTTCACGATGATCCGCGGATCGCACACCTACACGTTCGGCACCCACAACGAGTTCTTCAAGTTCCGGAACCTGTTCATCCAGAACCTGTTCGGCAACTATGAGTTCGCGAGCATCGACAAGTTCGCTGCCGGGACATGGCGCAGGCGTACCAGCACGGCTTCTCGCTGACGGCCGATCCGCAGCAGGCGGCGCGCTTCAATGTCTACCAGTTCGGCCTCTACGCCGGCGATCAGTGGCGCGTGCGCCCGAACTTCACACTGACCTACGGGATGCGCTGGGACAAGCCGGTGTTTCCCGGAAAAGCCGACGGCGAACCCGGCTGTCGGTCGCACTCTACGGCTACCGCACGGACATCGTGCCGTCGCCGCGAGCTGGTCGCCGCGCGCCGGCTTCAACTGGGATCTGTCGGGCGACGGCGACGAGCAGCAGCTGCGCGGCGGCATCGGTATGTTCAGCGGCCGCAACCCGTTCGTCTACCTGTCGAACCAGTACGGGAACACTGGCATCGAGTTCAGGCGCCTGACGCAGAGCTTCAACGCCAACAACAACTTCGCGTTCTCGTCAGACCCCGACAACCAGCCCAAGAACGATCGGCGGCGCGTCGACCAACGAAATCGACGTCATCGATCCGGACTACCAGTTCCCGTCCATCGTCCGCGGCAACCTGGCCTACGACCGCGACCTGCCGTTCGGATCTGGTCGGCAACGTCGAATTGCTCTTCTCCGAACACGGTCCAGCGACGTCAATTACTCGCAACCTGAACCTCCGGCAGATCGGCACACGGCTCGATGGACGGCCGGACTACGGCCCGAGCTCCGGCGCGACAACGCCGAGTCAGCGCGGCCTATCAGCGACGCCATCCTGCTCCGGAACACCGATCAGGGCTACAGCTGGATGATGACGGGGCAGCTCGAGCGGCGATTCAGCGGCGGCTGGTTCGCGCGCGGCGCCTACTCCTACGGGCGGTCCAACTCGATCAGCGACACCACGAACAGCACTGCGCGTTCGACCTGGCTCAACGTCTACACGCCGGGCAACATCAACGACGCGCCGCTCGCGGTCTCGAACTTCGACCTCGCGCCACCGCGTCGTCCTGAGCAGCTCGTACAGCCTTCGACTTCAGCGCGGCGGCGGTCACGCTCTCGATGTACTACAGCGGCCAGACCGGCCGGCCCTATTCGTCAACTTCGGCACCGACGCTCAACGGCGACGGCGGCGCACGTCAACGACCTGCTCTATTACCCGCGCGAGACGAGGTCACCATTCCGTGAACGGGCTTCACGTATCAGGATTTCGTCAACTTCCTCGAAGCCGGCGAACTGCGATGGTCTGGCCGCCGGGACAGATCGTCGAGCGGAACTCCTGCCGGCTGCCCTGTCGTCCACACGCTGGACTTCCGCGCAGCGGTCAACGTGCCGGTCGGGCGGTTCCGGCCGGAGTTCACGGTCGATGTGCTGAACCTGATGAACTGTTCGACCGCACGCAGGGTCAGGTCGCTGTATGCGCCGTTCAACGACATCCTCGCGTCAGCCGGCGACCGGAGGCCGCCGGGCAAATACAACTACACGCTGAACGCGCGTGGCACCGCCAGGACGCCTTCCGCTTCAGCCGCGACGACCTGCGCTCTCGGTGGCAGGCGCAGGTCGGACTCCGACTGCGGTTCTAACGCGATACGCCATGCGGGCCTTGTCAGGCCCGCATGGCGGCCCTGCAGCCTCGTACAACAAAAAAGCCGTTCCCCCGGTAGACGGGGAACGGCTTTGTCAATCAGAACACTCCGAATGCGTCTTCGTCAACTTCAGGCCAGCTTCTTAGGTCAGCTTAGTCGGCTCCGCCGCCCTTGCGCATCCCTTCGGTGACGATGCCGACCTTCTCGACGCCGGCGCCCTTGGCTGCGTCGATGACCTGAACGATGGCGCCATAGCGCAGGTTCCCGGCGCCGATGATGAACATCGTCTTTTCCTTGCGCTCCTCGAAGATCTCGCGCAGCTTTTCTTCCAATTGCGACAGCTGCACATCCTGGTTGTTGACCGAGATCTTCTTGTCAGCCGTATAGCTCAGCACAATCTGGGTGTTCGTCGTCTGCTGTGCCGGCGTGTTGGTTTCCGCCGGCAGGTTGACGTCGAGACCGCGCTGCGAGAGCGGCAGAGCGGCCATGAAAATCACCAGGAGCACGAGCAGCACGTCGATCATCGGCGTGATGTTCATCTCCCCGTTGGCCTGCGGAACTTCGGCTTTGAAGACGCGCTCGGCGCCGTGATGCTGATGGACCGCCATCACTCACCTCCTTGCTGCGTCTTACGTTTGTCGGTGATGAGGCCCATGTCCTCGATGCCGGCCGCGCGCAGCTCGTCCATCGTGTCCATGACCGCGCTGTACGGAGTCTCGTCATCGGCCTTGATGATGACGATCTTGTCCGACTTGTCGGCGAGGGCTTCCGTGACCCTGCTTTGCAGCTGCCCTTTCGGCACCTCTTTGGCGTTGAGATAGACGTTCTTGCCCTCTGTCGATCGTCACCACCGTCTGGTCCTGGGTTTCCGGCTTTTCCGAGCTGTTCGACGCCTGCGGGAGGGTTACCGGAACGCCCTGCTGCAGCAGCGGCGCCACGATCATCATGATGATGAGCAGCACCAGCATCACGTCGACGAGCGGCGTGACGTTGATTTCGGCCTTGATGCCGCTGCCGCTGCCGCCAAGATTCATTGACATGGTTCGAACTCCAGTTGACGAACAGTCGTTGCGCTATGTCTTCCAGCGCTCGCGCTATGCGGTCTTCTTGATGAAGTAGTCAACGAGCTCCGACGAGGAGTTGTCCATCTCGACGTTGAAGTACTCGAGGCGGCTGGTCAGGTAGTTGTAGAACCACACCGCCGGAATCGCGACGAACAGACCGAGCGCGGTTTCGACGAGCGCTTCGGAAATACCGGCCGACACGGCGCCGATGCCGCCCGACCCGGTCGAGGCGATGCCGACGAACGCGTTGATGACGCCGACGACCGTGCCGAGCAGTCCGACGAACGGTGCCGTCGAACCAATCGTGGCCAGCGTGCTGACGCCCTTCTTGAGATCCGACGCGGTCAGCGCGGTGGCGCGCTGAATCGACCGGCGCACCGTATCCAGAACGTCATCGCGGTTCAGGTTGTGCCCCGTTTCCTGCTGGAACTGGTATTCCTGGAGCCCGGCGAGCACGACCTTGGCGAGGTGGCTGTAGCGATAGTCCTTCGACGCGGACAGCGCGATCGCTTCCTTCAGCCGGCCGTCCTTCAGGTGCTTGGCCACCTGCGGGGCGTACATCTTCGACTGCTTGCGCGCCTGGCTGAACGTGTAGATCCGCTCGATGGCGACGCCAACCGACAGGAAGGACATGATGAGGAGCACGATGGCCACTCCCCACGCCGTCGGACCCATCGTCCG
This sequence comes from uncultured Acidobacteriota bacterium, assembly GCA_963793705.1. Lineage (GTDB taxonomy): Bacteria > Acidobacteriota > Vicinamibacteria > Vicinamibacterales > UBA2999 > Gp6-AA40. Next base: position 71,921 of record CAWCBC010000007.1, read on the forward strand.
GAACATCTCGATGACGTCAATCCCACCACTCGCGGCAGCTTCGGCCGCTTCCTCCTGCGCGAACGCTGATGCGCTGAACGCAACCAGCAGGAGGACGCCAACCGCGACCTGCCAAAAACGACGCATGTGTCCAACCATTACTGCACTCCTCCGCAATTCGTAAGAAATCGTTGCTATCCGCGAGGTGGTCCTAGCTATTAGTTCAAAGTGAACGTGACGGTCACCGTCATAATGACCGGCGTCGGAACGTTGTTGAGCAGCGTCGGTGTGTACTCCCACTGACGCACGGCGTCGATCGCCGCCTGGTCGAGCAGCGGGATCGACCGGAGTACTTGACATCCTGGACCCTGCCGTTGATGCCAATCGTGGCTTCCAGGATGACGACGCCCGATACGCGCGCCGACTGCGCGATCTGCGGGTAGGTCGGCTGCACCTTCTTGATCTGGGTCGGCGCCTTGATCTGGCCGCCTACGCGAACCGGCTGTGCCGGGGGTGGCGGGGGCGGCGGCGGGGGCGCGTCAGGCAGCCCGCCGACGACTCCGCCGGGCACGCCGCCTGGCACGCCGCCTTCGACACCGACATTCTTCTCGAAGCTCGTATCGACGGGGACTTCCGCCTTGATTTCCTTCGGCGGCTCAATGGGAGCCGCGTTCGGGTTGACGTCGACCGGTCTCGGAGCGGTCACCTGAGGTGGCGGTGGCGGCGGCGGCGGCGGGGGGGGCGGCGGGGGCGCCGCGGCCACGAACGCCAACATCGACGGGGGCGTCGGCAGGACGTCCGCCGCCATCAGCGGAATTATGACGACCAGGGATACGACCACCACCTCGAGAACCAAGGTCAGCAGGACCGAATAGCCCTGCTTGTTCCCGAACTTGATGGACGGATCCACGACGTCGCCGAACATGCGTTCATCGCGTGGCACCGGGTTCCTCCTGCAGCCTTCCGACCCGCCGGCAGAGCGGCCGATTATAGCTAGGCCAAAAAAATAGTGTCAACGAACGTCGGACCTACTCCGACGTGGGATTAGACCCCAATCACCCCAAAACGCTCCTGCCAGCCGTTACGCGCGGCTTACACACCAGCCGGACGGAAGGGGCGATTCTATATGGTCTTCTCCCAGACGCAACCTCTTTGAGTGCGTCCTGGCCAAAACCGGACAACGTCCCCCTGAAAATCAATGGCTGGCCGCCCCAATTCGCATCCCGTAGAACGAACGGTAGACAAAGAACACGGAGATCGCGAAGAACAGACCCGCCAGGCCGAGGCTGACGCCATTGCCGTAGTCGCCGCGCAGACTGACCGCCAGCTCGACGGCCAGCAGTCCGAACAGCGTGGTGAACTTGATGACCGGGTTCGAGGCGACCGATGAGGTGTCCTTGAACGGGTCCCCGACCGTATCGCCGACGACCGTCGCCGCGTGGAGCGGCGTGTTCTTCATCTTCAGCTCGGTTTCGACGATCTTCTTCGCATTGTCCCAGGCGCCTCCGGCGTTCGCCATGAAGACGGCCTGATACAAACCGAACAAGGCGATCGAGATGAGGTAGCCGATGAAGAAGTACGGATCGACGAACGCGAAGGCGAGCGTCGAGAAGAACACGGTGAGGAAGATGTTGAACATCCCCTTCTGCGCGTACAGCGTGCAGATCTCGACGACCTTCTTGCTGTCCTCAACCGACGCCTTGGTCACGGTGTCGTCGAGCCTGATATTGGCCTTGATGAATTCCACCGCCCGGTACGCCCCCGTCGTGACCGCCTGCGTGGACGCACCGGTGAACCAGTAGATGATCGCGCCGCCGGTGATCAGGCCCAGCAGAAACGGCGCGTGGAGGATCGACAGGTTCTTCACCAGGTCGTCGTTCAGTCCTTCGGTCAGCACCACGATGATCGAAAAGATCATCGTCGTCGCGCCCACGACGGCAGTGCCGATCAGCACCGGCTTCGCGGTGGCCTTGAAGGTGTTGCCGGCGCCGTCGTTTTCTTCGAGCAGTTCCTTCGCCTTGTCGAACTGCACGGTCAGGCCGAAGTCTTTCTTCAGCTCCTGATGGATGTTGGGAATATTCTCGATGACCGACAGTTCGAACACGGACTGGGCGTTGTCGGTGACCGGCCCGTAGGAGTCGACGGCTATCGTCACCGGTCCCATGCCGAGGAAACCGAACGCGACGAGGCCGAACGCAAACACCGCCGGGGCCAGCATCATGTCGGACATCGAGACGCCGGCAATGCTCACGAAATAGGCGATCGACATCAGCGCCACGATGCTCAGGCCGATCCAGTAGGCGCTGAAGTTACCGGCCACGAATCCCGACAGGATGTTGAGCGACGCCCCGCCTTCGCGCGACGAGATGACGACTTCCTTGACGTGGCTCGATTCCACCGACGTGAAGACCTTGACCAGCTCCGGGATGATTGCGCCCGCCAGCGTGCCGCAGGTGATGATCGACGCCAGCTTCCACCACAGCGTCCCGTCGCCGAGGTCCGCAATCAACATGTTCGACACGATATAGGTCAGGACGACGGAGACGATCGACGTCAGCCAGACGAGCGAGGTGAGCGGTGCCTCGAAATTGAACTTGGCGCCACCGCCGTAGCGGGCTTTCGCAATCGCCTCGTTGAGCAGGTACGAGAACGCACTGGCGACCACCATCATGATGCGCATCACGAAGATCCAGACCAGCAGCTTGACCTGCGTCGCGGCCTCGGGAACCGCCAGCATGATGAAGGTGATGAGCGCGACGCCGGTCACGCCGTAGGTCTCGAACCCGTCGGCGCTCGGACCGACTGAATCGCCGGCGTTGTCGCCGGTGCAATCCGCAATCACGCCCGGATTCCGCGCATCGTCCTCCTTGATGTTGAAGACGATCTTCATCAGGTCGGAACCGATGTCGGCAATCTTCGTGAAGATACCGCCGGCGATGCGCAGCGCCGCCGCACCCAGCGACTCGCCGATGGCGAAGCCGATGAAGCAGGGGCCGGCGTAGTCGCCCGGCACGAACAGCAGGATCAGCAGCATGATCAGCAGCTCGACGCTGATGAGCAGCATGCCGATGCTCATGCCGGCGCGGAGCGGAATCGCGTAGACGGGATACTGCTTGCCTTCGAGGCTGGCGAACGCCGTCCGCGAGTTCGCGTAGGTGTTCACGCGGATGCCGAACCACGCCACGCTGTAGCTGCCGGCAATGCCGACGATGCTGAAGAAGAGGATGATCCCGAGCGTGAAACCGACCGGCTTGCCCGGAATCGGGTTGAGCCAGCCGTAATAGCCGCCGATGATCACGGCGATGAAGACCCACAGCAGGAGGATGAACTTCCCCTGCGTCACGAGATACGTCTTGCACGTCTCGTAAATGAGCTCCGATACCTCACGCATCGAACGGTGCACCGGCAGGTTCTTGAGCTGATTGAGGATGACGATGCCGAAGAGGAGGCCCAGGAACGAGACGCCGATGCCGATCATCAGCAACGTGCGCCCGTTGTAGCCACCCACGTCGACCTGGCCAAGATCCGGCAGCACGAGGCTCGCCTCGCCGCCGACTCGGCGTTCCCCGGCTTGAGCGGCCGCAGCCGGTTCGGGCTGCTGGGCGAACGCGGCCATGGGGGCGCCATCGCGATCAGCATCACGATCGCAAACGCCCGCAGGCGGCCCAATCCCTGAAACGAAAACGTCATCACGCTTATGCTCCTTTGTCGCTACTTCCTGGGTGCAATACGGCCCGGCAGTGACATCCCGCCGGTCAGAAAAATCCGGATGCCCTCCTCCACCGAAATGTCGGGAAAGAGGGCCCGCTCGCGCGGATACAGAACGATGTCTCCCAGATAGAGATGGTTCGTCGGCACGTACACCGCCATCATCGGTTCGGCGCCGGCGCCGCGATCCACGGTGAACTCCTTCGTCAGGAAGCCCATCACCCAGCCGCGGCGCGGATCTTCCACCATAACCACGCGCTTGAATCCCTGCTCGTTATCCGGAGAGAACGCCACGACCAGTTGCTTGACGGGGGCGTAAATCGTCCGGAAGACCGGGATCATCATCAGCCAGCGCTCGCCGCGATTGAGCACTCGCAGCCCGATGACATTGGTCGCGACCGCGCCCAGCGCGAGCACCAGCGCCACCGGTACTGAGCAGGCCGACGGCACTGACCAGCAGCCGCGCGACCCCTTGCGGTTCCGGGTGTCCGAGTACCCACGCGGCCAGCGGGGCCGTCAAACCGTCAATGATACCGAAGATCCAGACCAGGGCGAAGACACTGATGACCAGCGGCACGCTGACGAAGAAACCGGTCAGCAATCGCCGTCGGATCCACGGGATCACAGCCACTGCGCCCACATCGCGACGCACGATCACCAGCCCCGCCGCAATGCGATACCAGGCAAACGGGGCGAAACCCGAGCGCGCGACATAGCGGAGAAACGGCTTCACCACGAGCAACGCCGCCAGAAACGCGGTGGCGAACCCGATGGCGATTTCCCCAGCACGCTCCGGGGCCAGATCGGCACGAACCTCCCACAAATCATGGGCGAAGGCACCAACCATCGTCGGCATCGCCAGGAAGAACGAGAACTCCGCGGCGGCCGCCCGATCGAGCCGCATCAGGAGCCCGCCGACAATCGTCGCGCCCGAGCGCGACACGCCGGGAATCATGGCCACGGCTTGAGCGATCCCGATGCCGAGCGCGCGCGCGACAGGCGTCCGATCAGCCTCGTGAACATCCGGCACCGGCCGAAAGCGCTCGACGAGGAGCATGACGATGCCACCGACGATGAACGCCGCCGCGATGACGCCCAGGGCCGGCCTCCCAGCGCCAGTGTCATAGAGCGCGGCTCTTGACCGCGTCCGCGAAGAGCACGCCTGCCACCGCCGCCGGAATGAACGCCACGACGACGGCCGCCGCAAAGCGCCGCGCCTCGGCGTCGACGGGCAGCCGCGACACGACGGAGAGAATCTTGGCGCGATACAACCACATCACGGCCAGCACCGCTCCCAGCTGGATCATGACGGTGAACACCCCGCCAGGATCGTCGAAGCCGAGCCACTCCTCCGCGATGAGCAGATGGGCCGTCGATGAAATCGGCAGAAACTCGGTCAGCCCCTGGATCACCCCGAGGACGGCGGCAACGAGGTACGTCACCGAGTGCCGGTGACCACGGCGTACGCGGCCACAGACGCGTATCCTGGACGACGGCAAGACGCCGCGCACGACGGGGCTTGCGCCCCTTATCTTGTGCCGTGGTCGACGGCGGCTCCGCGGCCGCAGTCCGTGCGGCGGCGGCCCTGGCTGAGGATGATCGCAATCGCCGAGGCAATAAAGACGGTCGAATACGTGCCGCTCACAATCCCGACGAGCATCGTGAACGCAAAGCCGCGCAGCGCCTCTCCGCCGAACACGAACAGCGCGAGCACGGACAGGAACGTCGCGCCGGCGGTGATGATCGTCCGCGACAGCGTCTGGTTGACGCTGATATTGACGACCTCTTCCAGCGGCTGCCGGCGCATCGAACGCAGGTTTTCGCGAACGCGATCGAAGATGACGATCGTGTCGTTCACGGAGTAACCCGTGATCGTCAGCAACGCGGCGACGACGTTCAAGCGACAGGTCGTAGCCGAAGAACGTCAGGAATGCCAGCGTCACGAAGACGTCGTGGAAGGTGGCCGCGATGGCACCGATGGCGAAAGACGGACGGAAGCGGAACGCAATGTAGATGGTGATGGCCAGAATCGACGCCAACGTCGCGTAAATGCCGCGACGCTGCAGATCGGCACCGATGACTGGTCCCACCAGTTCACGGCTGACGATCGTCGTCTTGAGCCCGCGTGCAGCGAGCGCCTGCTCGATCTGCTGCGCCTGCCGCTCGAGGTTGCCCTCGCTCCCGTCACCAGCCTGCGGCAACCGGATCAGCACCTGCGCCCTTGGACGGGTCGTCGTACTGCTGGATCACCTTTTCGCCGGCAATGCGTGTCCATTGCGCGGCGGACATCGTCCTCTCTGGCTCCCTGGACGACCAACGACGTGCCGCCGGAGAAGTCGATGCCGAGCGGCAGGCCATCCATCGCGATCTTGACGACGCCCGCGCCGATCACGACGAGCGACAGGACGATGGCGTGCCACCGCCAACGCAGGAAGTTGATAATTCGTGTTGGCAAAAATCTGCATGTGACGCCTAGATGCTGACGGTCTGGAGCTGACGGCGACGCGTCAGCACCAGCTCGAAAACCGTGCGCGAAACGAAGACCGCCGTGAACACGTTGGCCAGCAGGCCGATCGTCAGCGTGGTCGCGAAACCACGAATCGGACCGGTGCCGAATTGAAACAGGAACGCTGCCGCAATCAACGACGACACGTGGGTGTCGACAATCGTCCACCAGACGCGATCGAAGCCGGCGTTCACGGCCGCTCGAGCGGCTTTTCCGCCAAGCAGTTCTTCCTTGATGCGCTCGAAGATCAGCACGTTGGAGTCCACGCCCATGCCGATGGTGAGGATGAAGCCGGCGATGCCCGGCAGCGTCATCGTCGCGCCCAGGTACGCCATCATCCCGAGGAGGATGAGCAGGTTCACGACAATCGACACGACGCGCGTTCAGGCCGGCCAGCCTGTAGTAGAACAGCATGAACACCACGACCATGATGAGCCCGCCAAGCGACGCCAGTGACACCGGCTCTGATCGATTCCTCGCCCAGCGACGGACCGATGGTCCGCTCTTCGAGATAGGTCAGGCTCGCGGGCAACGCGCCCGACTTGAGCGTGATGACGAGGTTCTGCATCTCCTCGCGGCGTGATGCCGTTGATCTGGCCGTTGTCCGAGATACGGTCCTGGATCGTCGCCACCGACATCAGGCGCTTGTCGAGCACGATGCCAAGCGGCTTGCCGATATTGGCCTGGGTGAAATTGCCGAAGCGGGCCGCGGCGTCCTGCTTGAGGGTGAACTGCACGGCGGGGCGGTTGAACTGATCGAGTCCCTGGCTGGCGCTCCGCAGCTCGTTGCCGGACACGATCGAGACCTTCTTGACCACGTAGTAGACCGTGCCGGCCGTTCCCGCGGTGCCTTCGCCCTCGAGACGGCCGGGCAGGATTTCAGCGTCTGACGGCAGCTGGTTGTTGAAGGCCTGCATCGCGGCTTCGCGGCTTGGATACGGCGTTGCCTGCTCGACGAGCCGGAATTGCAGCTGCGCCGTTGACCGGATGATTTCCTTCGCGCGCTGCACCTCGCTGACGCCAGGCAGCTGCACGAGGATCCGGTCGCGACCGCCGTGCCGCGCGACCACCGGTTCCGCCACGCCGAGCTCGTTCACCCGCCGCTCGATCGTCTGCAGCGCCTGCGTCACCGCCTCCTCGCGAAGCTGATTCGCGATGTTTGGCTTGATCTTGAAGGTGTAGAAACCCGCTCCGGAATTGCGGTCGAACGTCGACTCGGCGTCCGCCGCGGCGTCCCTGAAGGCCGACATCGTTCGAGATGCCTTCAATCCGGAATTCATCGGGCGCCGTGACGTCCAGCTTGGTGAACTGGACGTCCGTCGCGCGTCAGCGTATCGCGCAGGCGCTCCATGGTCGTCTCGGTCTCGCTGCGAAGCGCGTCGTCCGTCTGCACCTTCAGCACGAGGTGGACGCCGCCCTTGAGATCGAGACCGAGGTTGATCTTTTTATCAGGTGGATAGAAGGCCACAGACACTCAGGGCGATGACCAGCGACGGTCAGCGCCAATCTCCACCGAACGTTCTTCATCATGGCTGGCTACTCTGATTTGGACTGCGAAAGGGCCTCGCCGACCGGCTCCTGGCCCTGGTACCCGACGATCGCCGCGCGAGAGACCTCGATTCGGACGTTGTTCGCGATCTGCAGCTGCATGGACGCGTCCCCGACCTTGGTAATCGTGCCGAAAATGCCGCCCGAGGTGATCACCCGGTCGTTCGACCTTGAGGGACGACAGGAACGACTGCATCTTCTGCTGCTTCTTCTTCATTGGCAGCAGGATGATGAAGTAGAAAATCGCCAGGACGAGAACGAAGGGGACGAACTGCAGCCATGGGTTGGAGCTGCCCTGCTGTGGGCGTGGCCATGGCCAGCACAGTGGGAAATCCCGGGTCCCAAGCCCCAAATCCGAAAGTCAATTTGATCATGAATCGAGCGACAGGCGGGAAGCCGAGCGAAGGAACCCCTGCCTGAACGTATCAAAGGTCCGAAACGCTATAGCGTCCCTGATCCTCCGCATGGTGTCAAGGTAGAAGGTCAAGTTATGCAACGTGTTAAGGGCGCCCGCGGTCATTTCCCCTGCCAGGTAGAGATGCCGCAGATAGGCCCGCGAATGATGCCGGCAGGCGTAACAGCCGCACGCCGGATCGAGTGGCCGGTCGTCCTCGGCGTAGCGGGCGTTCTTGATGTTGATGCGGCCCGCGCTGGTGAAGAGTTGGCCGTTCCGCGCGTTGCGGGTCGGCATCACGCAGTCGAACATGTCGATGCCCCTGGCGACAGCATTCGACGAGGTCCTCGGGCGTCCCCGCACCCATCAGATAGCGCGGCCTGTCGACAGGTAAGCGGCTGGCCGTCTGCTCCGGTCACCCCGTACATCACCTCGACCGGCTCTCCGACGCTGAGCCCCCCTATCGCATAGCCCTCGAATCCAATTGCCGTGGTCTCATCGGCGCTCTCGTTCCGCAAGTCCTGGAACACGCCGCCCTGGACAATGCCGAACTGGGCCTGGCCGGAATTCGACACCTGCACATCCGATCCGGCCGCCCCGCTGCAGTCAGAAACGATCACGGCACCGGCGCGCCCAGCGAGCCGACCGCTGCATCGAGGCCGCCGCGTCGTCACGGCTTGCCGGATAGGACAGGCACTCGTCGAGCACCATCGCGATGTCCGACCCGAGCCTGGCTTGTATGTCCACCGCGCGTTCAGGTGTCAGCACGATGGCGCGAACCGTCAAGATGGGACTGGAAGTCAGCGCCCTCTTCCCGAATCTCGCGCCGTTCAGCCAGGCTGAAGATCTGAAACCCGCCGCTGTCGGTGAGGATCGGCCCGGTCCAGCCGATGAAGCGATGGAGCCCGCCCCGGCGCGCGATGAGCTCGTCGCCAGGCCGCAAAAACAGGTGATAGGTGTTCCCCAGGATGATCTCGGCACCGGCGTCGCGCACGTCGCGATGCAGCGCCGCCTTGACGGTGCCCTGCGTGCCGACCGGCATGAACGCCGGCGTCTGCACCACGCCATGCGGCGTGTGGAATTCGCCGCGGCGGGCCGCGCCATCCGTGCCATGCAGAATGAAGTGAAAGGAACTCACGTCGAGTGTGACAGCCTGGCCCGCCGAAGTCCGGACGGCGAAGGCGGCCGGACCTATTATTAGTACGCGTGACCAAGCTTCGCGTTGGTGTGATCTTCGGCGGCCGATCCGGCGAACACGAGGTGTCCATCGCATCGGCGGCGTCCATCTTCAAGTACCTCGATCGCGAGCCGGTACGAGGCGGTGCCGATCCGAATCGAAAAGGATGGCCGCTGGGCGCTGACCGGGAAAGTGCCGACGGCGATTTCCGCAGCCGAGGTCCTTCAACAGTCCCCGAGCGAGGCGCTCCAGACCATCGAACCGACGGCGGCAGTCAGCCCGTCGGGCATCGACGTCGTGTTTCCGGTGCTGCACGGGACCTACGGAGAGGACGGGACCGTCCAGGGCCTGCTCGAGCTGGCGAACGTGCCGTACGTCGGCTGCGGTGTGCTCGCCTCAGCGGTCGGGATGGACAAGGCGGTCATGAAGAAACTCTTCGCCGACCGCGGTCTTCCGGTCGGACCGTATACCGTCGTGCTGCGTCACGAGTGGCAACGGGACGCCGCCGGGATCACGACTCGCGTCCGCGAGGATCTGGCGTATCCCGTGTTCGTCAAGCCCGCGAATCTCGGCTCCAGCGTCGGTATCTCGAAAGCGAAGTCAGACGCCGACTTCAACGAGGCGATGGAGCTGGCGCTGCAGTTCGACCGCAAGGTCGTCATCGAGGCGGCGGTGCCGAACGCCAGAGAAATCGAGTGCGCCGTGCTCGGCAACGACGAGCCCGACGCCTCGCTCCCGGGCGAAGTCATTCCGTCGCGTGAGTTCTACGACTACGAAGCGAAGTACATCGATGCGGCGTCGCAGACGCTGATCCCCGCCCCGCTCAGCGACAGTCAGACCGCCGATGTCAGGCGGATGTCGATCGAGGCATTCAAGGCCGTTGATGGTTCCGGCATGGCCCGGGTCGACTTTCTGCTCTCGCGCGACACGGCCCAGATCTTCGTCAACGAGGTGAACACCATCCCCGGATTCACGACGATCAGCATGTATCCGAAGATGTGGGAGGCCACCGGGCTGCCGTATCCCCAGCTTCTCGATCGCCTGATACAGCTCGCCATCGAGCGGCACGGCGAGAAACAGCGACTGCGAACGAGCGTGACCGACGAACATCGATGAACCGGCGTCGCGCCACCATCGTCGCGGCGGTGGCAGCCATTGCCGGCTTGGCGCTCCCACCGCGCCCGGCGGCACAGGGCGCGATGACCGCGCGGCGGCGCTGACCGGAGCCGCCCAGGTCGCGCGCACCTACGACGCCATCATGGACGCCAGGTTTACAGAGATTCCTGCGCTGCTGTCCGACACCTGTCCCCCCGCGCCTCCCGACGCATGTCGTCTTCTCTCGGTCGTCTCACTGTGGTGGCAAATCCAGCAGGACCCACTGAATCGCAGCCACGATCAGGCATTCCAGACGCAGGCGGACCACGCCATCGACCTGATCGACAGATGGACGAAGCGGGAACCAGCACGCGCCGAGGCCTGGTTCTACCTGGGCGGCGCCATCGGCGCGCGCGCGCAGTGGCGCGTGCTGCGAGGCCAGACGCTGGCGGCCGCACGAGACGGCAAACGCATCAAGACCGCCCTCGAGCAGGCGCTCGTCCTCGATCCCGCGCTCCAGGATGCCTACTTCGGCATCGGCCTGTACCACTACTACGCCGACGTGGCTCCCGCCTTTGCGAAGATGCTGCGGTGGTTGCTCCTCCTGCCTGGCGGGGACCGCGAGAAGGGGCTTCAGGAGATGCTGCGCGCGCGGAGCGGCGGGCAACTCCTGCGCAGCGAGGCCGACTACCAGCTCCACCTGGTGTACGTGTGGTACGAGAAACAGCCCCAGCGGGCCCTCGATCTGCTCGCCGCCCTCGCCGCTCGACATCCGCATAATCCGTATTTTCTTCAGCAAATCGCCGAAATCGAGGACGGCTACACGCTGAACCACGCGGCCAGTCTGCGTGCGTGGGAGGCGCTGCTCGACCAGGCGCGCACGGGTCGGGTTGCCTACTCCGAGATGGCGCTCGCACGCGCCGAACTGGGCATCGCGCTCGAGCTCTCGCACACCGGCCAGCCGGAGGCGTCGATTCCACATCTGAAGAAAGTGATCGACGCGAAGCCGTCTGCGCCGGTCGGTGCCGAAGCGCTCGCGCACCTGCAACTGGGCAACGTGTACGACCGCCTTGCGCGGCGCGAGCAGGCGATCGCGGAGTACCGCGCCGCGCTCGCGGTCAACCCGGCAGGCGATCCACTGAAGATCGTGCCGCGGGCACGCGCGGGACTCCGATCACCCCGGCGCTGAACACGAAGAGTCACGAAGAGTATCGAAGAACACGAAGACGAGACCTCCGTTCTTCTTCGTGCGCTTCGATGCTCTTCGAGCCTTCGTGCCATCGTGTCTACAGGAGACGATCACTCGCGCCGAGACTTGACAGAGTGGGTGTGATTGGACGTGGCTTGCTGACGAAGAGGGCCACGATCTTTTGACAAGCTGATCGATTTTGTGCTTGACACTAAAGAAATCTCACCCATAATCTACATCTGGTATGAGGGTGGATGGCTCAGCCCACCCGTTGTGACGGCCAAGCGGTTCGTCGGAGGCTGAGTCGCTAACTCTAAGGAGAGCACAATGGCGAAGAAGGCTGCCAAGGGCGCGAAGAAGAAGGCCGCGAAGAAGCGGTAATTCTTCGGCAAGGCTTCACGGGGTGCTCGTTAGTGGCACCCCGTTTTTTTTATCACCCGATTCCAGCTCCAAAGTTGCTGCGCTCCCGATGACACGCACATCGCACCGCGTGTCCACGACTCACGGGAGTGTCCCGCGAAGCGAGACCGCCGGTATCCGGCCCGACGTGCCAGGCGGCAGGGTGCGCTGGATGCCGTGGCGAACACCTCGCGAATTCATCAGGTGAAAGGGGGGATTCAGATGGCGAAGAAAGCAAAGGGCGCGAAGAAGAAGGCCGCGAAGAAGCGGTAGCTGCAGCTTCATCAAGGAACGGCGTGAGCCGTTCCGGTCAAGTCTGTAGGACGGGCGTTACTGCGAAGCGGTAACCCCGTCCCAGATCCGCACACCGCGCACGATATCCGACGGCGCGATTCGATCCACAACCTCCATTCCGCTCACCACATGTCCGAAGACCGTGTACCGCGCATCCAGGTGCGGCTGCGGAGAGTGTGTGATGAAAAACTGGCTGCCGCCGGTGTCCTTGCCCGCGAGCGCCATTCCGACCGTACCGCGAAGATACGGGCGCTGGTTGATTTCGTCGCGGATGGTATAGCCAGGGCCACCTTCCCCGTCGCCACGGGGATCGCCGTCCTGCACGACAAAGTCGGGGACGACCCGGTGGATGGTGAGACCGGTGAAATAGCCCTTCCGCGCCAGCGTCACGAAATTGTCCACCGTCAGCGGCGCGTCCAGAACCGCCAGCTCGATTTCGATCGTGCCCTTGTCGGTCTCGATGAACGCATGCGGGGAATACTGCGGGTTGACCAGCGCGAGGAGTCGTCGATCGTCGGCGGCCACGTCCGACGGTGCCGGACGGATCGCCGCGTCGACGTCAGCGACTCCTTGCTGCCGCAGGAGCGTCGCCGCCCGCAATCGCAGCGCCCAGTCCTTGTCCATGAGCGCCTGCTGGAGCATCTGGCGGCCGGTGGCCGGTTCGATGGTGTTGATCGCGGTCAGCACCGCGTCCCGTGCGGCGTAGGTGACATCGCCCAGGGCGACCTTGTACGCCTCGATCAGCGCCGGAATCGCGCTGGCTGTCTTCAGCCCGCCAAGCGCCGCCGCCGCGGCCGCGCGAACGCCGAAATCGTCGGCCTGCAGCTTCTCGATCAGGATCTTTTCGACGCCCGAAGGCCTGCTCGCCGCCAGTGCTTCGACCGCCGAAGGGATGACGCGCTGGTCGCGATCCTCGAGCAGCGTCGTCAACCGCGGCATGCTGCGCTCGGCGGGCAGCGTGCCAAGGGCCGAAGCCTCGGCGACGCGGACAGTCCAGTCCCGATCCGGCTCCATCCCCGCGAGCGTCGCGATGAACAGGTCGGGATCCACCCGCGCCAACGCCCGCAGAGCCGCACCGCGGACGCCCGGCAGCGGGTCCGCCAGCAACTCAATGAGCAGTTCGGCCGTGTCGGCCGTCGCCAGCGCGCCAATGCTCGTCGCGGCCTCGAGCCGGAGCCCGGGGTCGGCGCCCCGATCCGCCACGAGCTTGACCAGGAGCGGAATCACCGCCGCATCGCCCAACGCTCCCAGGCCGCGAACGGCCTGGATCACCACGGCCGGATCGGCCTTCCGCTCCCCCACGATCTGTCGAAGAGCGCTGAGCGACTGCGGCGCCTTCAAGGCGGCCAGCCCACGCGCCGCGAACGCCGCGGTATACCGGCCTGGCGTGCCAAGCAACGACAGCAGGTACGGGCGCGGCGCGCGGATCGTTGATGCGCCCAAGCGCATAGGCCACGGGCCACCATCGTGAAACAGGCTGCCCTGAACCGTCGAGGACCGCCGCTGCCAGCGCGTCGTACGATCCGAGGCGAACGAGCGCGTATATCGCCAGCCTCGCGGCCTCTGCCGGCGCCGGCAGCGGATACCTGAGGTCGTCTGGTTCGAGACCGTTCAGCGCCCCGGCCGCGACCTGCCGGCGAACAATGCCGCTGACCACGTCCGCGTCGGCGCGATTGCCAATCAAGCCGAGCGCCTCTGCCGCACGCCCCTCGACGATCGGCTCCGGGTCGTCCAGCGCCTTCGTCAGCGCGGCACGCGCGGACTGGTGCCCGATCAATCCGAGCGCAAACGCCGCCATCTGCCGCACTTCGACATCCTCGTCGGCGACGAGCGGCAGCAACGGCTCGACCCCCTCGACGAGGCCGACGCGGCCGACGGCGAGCGCAGCCCGGCGCCTGATGCGCGCCTGGGGATCGCTGAGAAGCGCGACGAGATCGGACGGCGCCGGACGCGCAAAGACGGCGGCCGTCTTCGGTCGCGGGCTGCAGGAGCGCAGGAGGTGGCGGAGAGGGATCCTTCAGAATCCGCTGGTCCTCGAGCCGGAGCATCCACGCGAGCTTCTCTTCCGCCGTGATATCCGGCGAGGGCGCTGGAGCTGGAGCTGGAGCGGGAGTCGCGACGACGGCAACCGGAACGGAAGCGCACGACGCGGCCGCAAGCGCAAGGCAGAATGACAGGAGCCGCCATGCCTGCATGGGCGGCGATGATAGCATCCTCATCACACCAGTTTATGCATCGGTACATCGCGATCGAGGGACCGATCGGCGTCGGCAAGACCGCGCTGGCGACGCGACTCGCCACGCGCCTCGACGCGACGACGGTGATGGAAGAAACCGAGAACCCCTTCCTCTCCGATTTCTACGCCGGTCGGCCCGGATCCGCGCTGCAGGCACAGCTCTTCTATCTGCTGAACCGTCATCGCCAGCAGATCTCATTGCGTCAGGGGAATCTGTTCGCGCAGGCAACGGTCTCGGATTACCTGTTCGATCGCGACAAGATCTTTGCCTACCTCAACCTCGACGACAACGAACTGTTCATTTACCAGCGCCTCTACGATTTACTGATTAAGGACATCTCGCCCCCGGACCTGGTGGTCTATCTGCAGGCACCAACGGATGTCCTGCTCCGCCGGCAGCGGGAACGACCGAAGGAGATTGAGGACGGCGTCCCTGAACCGGCCGCGGACTACCTGCGCGAGCTCAACGAGGCCTACCAGCACTTCTTCTTTCACTACACCGCAACGCCGCTGTTAGTGGTAGAAACGTCGCACTTCGACCTGGCGGGCAACGACGCGGCGCTGGAGGACCTGATCAGACAGATCCGCGGAATGGGGCGCGGAACGCAGTACTACGTCCCCAGAACCTGAATCCTTCCGCCTCAAGGCGGAAGCCACGAGGTCATTAGCTTCAGGCCCGACTTCGCGGAGGATTTCTGGTCCCGCTTTGACTTTTGCCGATTGACTTGTCTTAATACCCCTTCATGGCGTGGTTCAAGAAGGCCCGCAAGCCCATTGCATCTTCCACCGCCGAAAAGCCAAGCCGGGTTCCAGAAGGACTGTGGATCAAGTGCCCCGGCTGTACGCAGCTCATCTACAAAAAAGACCTCGAAGAGAGCCTGAACGTCTGCCCGAAGTGCGCTCACCATTTTCGGATCGGCGCCACCGAGCGGCTGTGTTCGCTGTTTGACGGCGGGCGCTACACGGAGCACTTCCCGAACCTCATTTCGGTCGATCCGCTGCAGTTCACCGACACCAAGCCGTACCGGCAGCGGCTGCAGCACAGCATCGCCGCCACCGGCCTCAAGGACGCGATCATCATCGCCACCGGACAACTCGACGGTCTCGACGTCGTCGTCGCGGCCATGGAGTACTCGTTCATCGGCGGGAGCATGGGCGTGGTGGTCGGCGAGAAGATCGCCAGGGCTGTGGAGATGGGGCTCGAGCGGCGCCACCCCGTCATCATCATTTCGTGCTCGGGCGGGGCGCGCATGATGGAAGGGGCGCTGTCGCTGATGCAGATGGCCAAGGTCTCGGCGGCCCTGGCCAGACTCGACCGGGCGAGGCTGCCCTTCGTGTCGATTCTCACGGATCCCACGACAGGAGGCGTGACCGCCAGCTTCGCCATGCTCGGGGATCTGAACATCGCCGAGCCGAAGGCCTTGATCGGATTCGCCGGGCCGCGCGTGATCGAACAGACGATCCGGCAGAAGCTGCCGGACGGATTCCAGCGCAGCGAATTCCTCGTCGAGCACGGCATGCTCGACCTCGTCGTCGACCGCCGCGACATGAAGGCGACCGTCGCGCGCGCGCTGCGATTCATGCGCGCGGAGGCAGCCGCGGCGGTGCGCGAACCCGTCGCTGTCGGCGCACTCTCCAGGGAGTCCTGATTCCTCGGGTCCTGACGGCCTGACTTCTGATACCTCCGTGTCCCTAGAATCGTCTGTTCGCACTCGAGAACTTCGGGATCAAGCTGGGTCTGCAGAACATGCAGACGCTCTGCGAGGCGCTGGGGCATCCGGAGCAGAGCTTTATCTCCCTGCAGGTTGCCGGGACGAACGGCAAAGGTTCGGTCACGACGTTCACCCACTGCGCGCTGCTGGCCGAAGGTATTCGCGCGGCGCGATACGTCTCCCCACACCTCGTCGACCTGTCCGAGCGCTTCGTCATCGGCGACTCGCCGGTTGACGCGGACTCGTTGCAGCAGGCGGCGGACGATGTGCTCGGCGTGGTCGATCGGCTGAAGTCCGCGGGGCGTCTTGACGGTGACGCCGACATTCTTCGAAGTCACCACGGCCATGGCCTTCGAGATATTCCGGCGTGCCGATGTCGAGGTGGCGGTCATCGAAGTCGGACTCGGCGGCCGCTTCGACGCCACAAACGTCATCACACCCGCAGTCGCCGCCATCACGACGATCGGGATGGACCATCAACAGCACCTTGGTACGACCATCGCGGCCATCGCCAGGGAGAAGGCTGGCATCATCAAGAAGGGTGTTCCGGTGGTCATCGGGAATCTGCCGCCGGATGCCGTCGCCGTCGTCCACGCGGTTGCCGGCGAATGCGACGCCGAGGTCGTGACGGCGCACGCCGGCGTACAGGCCGATGTGACCATGCAGGACGGTCGAGCTCGCATGAGCCTCCAGACACCGGCGGGCCACTACGGGCCGCTCACCCTGTCGTTGCGCGGATCCCATCAGGTGGCGAACGCCATCGTCGCGACGAGGCTGCTCGAAACCGCCCGCCGGCGCGGGATCGTCGTCTCCACCCGCGCGATCGAGCAGGCGCTGGCGACCACCGAATGGCCGGCGCGACTGGAGTTGCTCACGCTCGACGGGGGCCGTCAGGTGCTGATCGACGCGGCGCACAACCCGGACGGCGCGGAGGCCCTGGCTGCGTATCTGCGGCAGTGGTACCCGCAACGACCACCGCTGGTCATCAGCGTGATGCGCGACAAGGATATCGATCAGATCCTGGCGGCGTTGGTGCCGGTCACCTCCGAGGTCATCGCCACTCGTGCTCCATCCGCGCGCGCGATTCCAGAGCACGAGCTCGCGACGCGTGTCGCCGACCTGCAGACGCGGCTTGGCCGACCGGCGACGGTCACGACGATCGCGGATCCCGCGGCTGCGGTCGCGGCGGCGCTGGAGCACTCGAGCATCGTGTGCGTCGCGGGCTCGATCTTCCTCGCCGGCGCCGTCCGCGACGCGCTGAATCGGCGTGCTACTCTCCACTGACCGCAGCGTCATGGTCCGCGTCCTCGTCTTCCTGTGGCTTGCCTGTGCGTGCGTGGTGCCGCCGGCGCTCGCGCAGCCACCCGCGTCTCAAGACTCGCCATCGAATGACCTGATCGAGCTGCTCGAGGTTCTGGGTCGGCAAGCTCGAGACAGGATGGCGACCTCATGCGCGCCATCGGCGGTGTCGATCTGCCCATTCCGCGGCACCCGGGGCTGCGGGTGTTCGCCGACACGATTGATATCAATCGCAAAACCGAGCAGCTCGTCGCCACCGGTAACGTGACGTTCACCGGCCCCGATGGCCATATCAGCGCCGACCGGATCGAGTTCAACATCAAGGACGGCACGGCACGGTTTCATCACGCGGCCGGCTTCATGTCCATCCCGGGAGGCAACCGTGCCGAGTTCGGCAATCAGGACCCGGACGTGTACTTCTGGGGTGACCTGATCGAGAAACCCGGTCCCAGGAAGTACGTGCTCTCAAACGGGTATTTCACGACCTGCGTGCAGCCGACGCCGCGCTGGGCGCTGGGCAGCAACAAGATCACGATCAACCTGGACGAGTACGTGTTGGCGCGCAACACGGTCTTCAGCGTCAAGGGCGTCCCGCTGCTCTTCCTGCCGGCGATGTATTACCCGCTCCGCGACGACGGACGCTCGACCGGCATTCTGATGCCCAAATACGGCGCGTCGACGTTCCGCGGCCCGTCACTCAGTAACGCGTTCTTCTGGGCCATCGGACGCAGCCAGGACGCCACGTTCTTCCACGACTGGTTCACCCGCACCGGCACGGGCATGGGCAGCGAATATCGTTATCTCAGCGGCGTCGGGTCGAGTGGCCTGTTCCGCTTCTATCGCCTCAATCAGCATCAGGCTGTCTTCGACCAGGACAACACCACCACCACGTTGCCGGCGCAGACGACCTACCAGGTGGACGCCGCGGTGAGCCAGAGCCTCGGCCGCCGGCTGCGCGCGCAGGGCAATGTCGAGTACTTCAGTGACATCGCCACGCAGCAGCTCTATCAACAGAACACCTATGCGCGTTCATCAAGCCGCCGGATGATCTCCGGCGGTGTCACGGGCGTGTATGGCCCGGCGACCGTTGGCGGCTATTACTCGCGCTCCGAACAATTCAGCGACACACACAATTCAACGGTCTATGGATCGACGCCGAGGGCGACCGCGAGCATCGCGCCATCGAAACTCTTTGGCTCGCCCGTCTATGCGTCGATGAGCAGCGAGTACGTCTTCCAGCCGAATCGCCGGCTGCAGGACGGCATCGTGACCTCCGACGAGAGCCTCGCGCGGTTCGATGTCGCTCCCGCACTGCGCGTGCCGCTGTCGCGGCTGACCTACCTGTCGGTGACGACGAACGCGGTGTATCGCCAGACGTATTTTTCGCGCAGCCTCGACGCGTCGGGCGACTTTCACCGACGCGGGGGTCACGCGGCAGTACCTGTCGCTCCAGACCGATGTCATCGGCCCGGTCTTCTCAAAGATCTGGGACACGCCGGGGAGCGGATACTCCGACCGCATGAAGCATGTGATCGAGCCGACGCTCAGCGTGGAATACCTGACCGAGATCGCGAACCAGGCGCGCGTCCCGATCTCCGATTCGAGCGTCGTCGCCGTCGGCGGCGCGGCGAAGGTCACCTACGGGGTGACCAATCGCCTGATCGCCAGAACCACGGGGGATCGGGGATGCACGCGGTTCGACCCGGGAGTTCCTCACCTTCCTCGTGCAGCAGACGTATTACACAGATCCTGAAGACGAGCCTCTTCGACACCAACTACGTGAGCTATTCAGGGCGGCTGAAGCCGATCGACTTCTCGCCGATCGCGTTCACCGCCCGCGTCTCGCCGACGCCGATGATCGACGCGAACGCGCGGGTCGAGTACGACGTGACGGGAAACGGCCTGCAGATCCTGACCGCCGGCAGTACGATCACGACCGGAGCGGGTTCCACGAACGTGGGTTTCAGCCGCCAGCGATTTACGCCGACTGTCGGAGGTCAGCAGCTATCTCACCGGGTCGTCGTCATGGAGGTTCGCACAGGGCCGGATGTCGGCCTTCTACGGGCTGAACTGGGACATCGACGCCAAGTACATCTACAGCCAGAGCCTCGGCGGCACGTATATGGGTCAGTGCTGCGGGGTGCAAGCCGACTTCCAAATGGTCAACTTCCTTCCCTCGGTCAGCTCGCCGATTCCAAGCGACAGACGATTGAACTTCTCCTTCGTGCTGGCCGGGCTCGGAACGTTCTCGAACTTCTTCGGGCTGTTCGGCGGGGCGCCGTAAACGCGTGAACAGCCGCATCGTGCTGGTGACCGGAGCCGCCGGGTTTGCCGGCAGTCACCTGCTCGAACATCTTGCCGGATCGGCTGATCTCGTCGGCTGGTCCCGGTCGGACCCCGCCCCGGAGCTCGCACGCCTCGCGCGATGGCAGCGCGTGGACATTCTCGACCGCGAACAGGTGAACGACGCCATGGGAACTGTGCGGCCCGACGCGATCTTTCACTGCGCCGGCCTCCCCAACGTCGCGGAGTCCTGGGGTGACACGGCCGCTCCGCTGGCGGCGAACGTGCTGGGCACGCACCGCATCATCGACGCGGTCGAGCGTCTCGGCTCTTCGTGCCGCCTCGTCGTGACCAGCTCCGCGCAGGTCTATGCGCCGTCCGACGAGCCGATCGCTGAAGATCAGGCGCTGGCGCCTTCCAGCCCGTACGCGCTCAGCAAGCTCGCACAGGAACAGCTCGCCCTCCGCTCAGCCAGCAGTACCGTCGAAGTCATCGTCATCCGGCCGTTCAACCACACCGGGGCGCGGCAGAAACCGTCGTTCCTGGCGCCAAGCGTCGCGCGTCAGATCGCGATGATCGAACAAGGGCTGCTCGAGCCGGTCATCAAGGTGGGCAATCTCGATCCGAGCCGCGATGTCATCGACGTCCGGGACGCGGTGCGCGCCTACGCCGCAATCATGAAATCCGGGACTCCCGGCACGATCTACAACGTCGCGTCCGGCGTGGGACGACCCGTGCGGACAATCGTCGAGGCGCTCGTCGCCAGGTCGCGTGTGCCGATTCGCATCGAACAGGACCCGTCGCGCTTCCGGCCAAACGACGTTCCCATGCTGATCGGGAGCCCGCGTCGCCTGCAGCAGGCGACGGGCTGGCGCCCGGAGATTTCCTTCGAAAAAATGGTCGATGACCTCCTTGAATACTGGCGTCAGACGGAAGCCAAGGAACACCGCTAAGGCGTTCCGGTAGACAGGGTTTGCAGGCGAACATACATCGAAACTAAACTGGCGCCGTGGAAACGGCGCCGTTGCTCTTTGACCTCGGCAAGCCGAAGCCGACGACCCGCGACGTTGCCGATCTGATCCGGCTTGGTGGCGGCCCGGACGCCCTCACTGACGCGACGAGACGCGCCGATTCCGCGCGATACCAGGAAGTCCGCTGCCGCTCCGCCCTCAATCCGGTCAAGGGCATGCCCTTCGAGTGGACCCTGAATCCGTACCGCGGCTGCACGCACGGTTGCCACTACTGCTATGCGCGCCGCTACCACACGCAGTTCGAGTTGGGTGCGGACGACGAGTTCGCGTCGGTCATCTTCGTCAAGACGAACTTCGTCGAGGTGCTTCGCCGCGAACTGCAGAAGCCGTCATGGAAGGGCGAGTACGTCGCGGTCGGAACCGCAACCGACTGCTACCAGCCCATCGAAGGGCACTACAAGCTCACCCGCGGCGCCCTTGAAGCCTTGTGCGATTACCGAAACCCGGCGGGCGTCATCACCAAGGGGCCGATGATCGTCCGTGATAAGGACGTGCTCGCCGACCTGTCCGCCCGTGCCGGCTCCAGCGTGTATATCAGCGTCCCGTGTATCGACGAGGGCGTGTGGCGACAGCTTGAACCAGGCACCGCGCCGCCGCTGCAGCGGCTGCGCGCGGTTCGGGAGCTGGTCGATGCGGGCGTGCGAACGGGAGTGATCATGAACCCGATCGTCCCGGGCATCTCATCGCGGCCGGCGCTGATGGAGCAGACGATGAAGGCGATCGCCGATTCAGGCGCGCACTTCGTCGGCTGCAATGTCATGTTCCTGGAAGGCGGGACGCGCGATCACTTCATGGGATGGCTCGAGTCCGAGCACCCGGAGCTCGTCGATGGCTATCGCCGGCTCTACGCGCGCAAATACGCACCCGCGTCCTATCGCAAGGACGTGGAGTCCGTATTCAACGCGCTGCGGGACAAATACGGTCTGAGCAGTCGGGCCCAGACCGCGGCTCAGACCGCCATCGCGTCAGGATCCGCAGACGCCACCAGGCGCGGGCCGGCGGCTTCCAGCACGATCTGACCATCGCGGACGGTCGCGCGGAAGCTGTTCGCTTCCTTCCACTGCTCGCTCAGCGGCAGCTTGATGCGATCGTCGATGACGCGTTTCAGGAAGCGCGCGCCATAGGCCAGCGAGTAGCCGTCGGTCACGATCTTCTCGAGCGCCTCGGGCTCGATGGTCAGCGTCTTGTTCCACCGCTTCAGCGTGCTCGGTGACCTCGTCGATGTACTTGATCGCAATCTGCCGGACTTCGTCCTTGGCGAGCGGCTCGAACACCACGACCTGGTCGATCCGGTTCCGGAATTCCGGCGGGAAGCGCCGCTCGAGGTCGCGGTTGATTTCCGACTGCACCTCCTCCATCCGCATCTGGCCCGAGCGGAATCCCATCGGGCTCTGCAGCTTCCGGAAGTGCTCCGATCCGGCGTTCGACGTCATGATGACGATCGCGTCCGACAGATAGACGCGCTTGCCGCGGCCGTCGGTGAGCCATCCTTCGTCAAACGCCTGCAGGAACACGTTGAGCAGGGTCGGGCTCGCCTTCTCGACTTCATCGAGCAGCACGACCGAGCACGGGTTGTCCTTCAATTGATTCGTCAGGAACCCGCCACGCTCGCTGCCGACGATGCCGCGCGGCATGCCGATCAACTTGTCAACGGACACGCCGCCGTCCTGGTACTCGGACATGTCGACGCGGATCATCTTCTTCTCGTCGCCGAAGAGGAACTCCGCGATCGCCTTGGCCAGCTCCGTCTTGCCGACGCCGGTCGGGCCGAGGAACAGCAGCACGCCATCCGGACGATCGAACCCGTCCTTGAGCGGACCCTTGTTGAGCACCAGCCGGTGCGCCAGGGCCGTCACGGCCTTCTTCTGGCCGACCACACGCTTGCCGAGCTTCTGCTCGATGTCCTTGAAGCGGTCCCCGACGTCGCGGAAGACCATGTCGCTCGGAATCTGCGCGGCGTGCGAGATCACCTCGATGACCTCCTCCGACCGGACCTCCCACCGACGGTCGATCTCGGCGCGGACGGCCGCCGTATCGAGCCAGCCGATGACTTTGTCCGGCAGGTGCAGGTGCCGCTGATAGCGCGGCGCCATCTCCAGCGCGGTCTCAATCGCATCGTCAAGCAGACGGACGGAGTAGTTGCGCTCGAGACGCGGCCGCAGGTTGTAGAGAATCCGGCGCGTCTCCTCGAGCGAGGGCTCGGCCACGTGGACGGTGCGGAAACGCCGCGCCAGCGCCTCGTCTTCCTGGATGTATTCCTTGTACTCGCTCAGCGTCGTCGCGCCGATCATGCGGACTTCGCCGCGCGCGAGGACGGATTTGAAGATGTTGGCGGCATCGGACGGCGCGCCCAGCGCCGATCCCGCGCCGACCATCGTGTGCGCCTCATCAACGAACAGGATCAGGTTCGGCCGTTCCTTGATCTCGCGGATCACGTTCTGGATGCGGTCCTCGAACATGCCGCGGAGCATGGTGCCCGCAACCATCGTGTTCATCTGCAGGTTGACCACCTGGCAGTCGCGGAGACGGACGGGAACGGACTCCGGCTCGAACTCGATGCGACGCGCCAGCCCCTCGACGATGGCCGTCTTGCCGACACCGGGTTCCCCGATCAACATGACCGAGTTCGACCGTTCGCGGTGACAGAGAACTTCCAGCACCTGCTGGATCTCCGCGTCGCGACCGTACACGGGCGAAATCTTGTCCTGCCGCGCCAGCAGATTCAGGTTGGTCGCGAAGTGCTTGAGGAAGGGTGGCAGCTCGAAACGCTTCCGCAGCCGCTCTTCTCGAAGTTCGTTGTCGCGCATCCGCGTGGCGATTCGCGAGACCAGCACCTCGGGTTCAACGCCATGGTGACGGATGAGCGAGACCGGGACGCCCTGGCTTTCCTCGAAAATGGCCGAGAACAGATCGGATGATTCGATCGTCTGGCGCCCAGCTCGGCTCGCCTGGTGAAACGCGAGCTTGAACACGAGCTTTGTCGCCGGCGCGACGCGCAGCTCGCGGTCGGCAAAGGTCGGCAGCACCTGCAGATGCTCCTCGAGGCCCTGCAGAATCTCGTGCGGATTCAGCTCGAGATCGCGCATGACCTGGGAGAACGTGTCCCATTCCACCTGCGCGAACGCGAGGAAGATGTGCTCATTGGTGAGCAGGGAGTGGTCACGTCGCCGCGATTCCTCAACCGCGCGGTCAACCACCCGCTGGGCAGATTCACCAATCTTGCTTTGTGCGATGTCGAAGTCGTCCACGAGTCGGTCCTCCTGACCAAGCGGTCCGCCTTCGCGGCTGCACCGCTTCGGCGTGACGACCATGGTCACGCCGATTTGCAGTGGCAAATTGCAGGCCATCGGGCACACAGATGTTTGCTGGAGCAATCGGGCCGGCAAACAGCGTGCGGTGAACGGGTTACGTCCTGGCCGTCTCAGCCGAGGACGACGCGGCGTGGGTGACCCGCTTCTATAATGGCGGTGATGGTGCGTGCGATTCCTGCCGCTCTTCTCGTCACGGCGCTCGTCGCTTCCGCTGGCGCACAGACCCCTCAACCATTTCCGCGAGCGGGCACCACGCAGCCACAGCGACCCGCAACGGGGTCACCGCCAGCCGCCGCGCCGGCCACACCGCCGCCGCAGGTTTCGTCAGCGCCGATCGATCCAAACGCGCCGACAGCTGAGGCGCTGGGCGTGGCGATCTATCCCGGCGCGCAATTCTTCGCGTCGTATGACGCCGGACGGGGCCAGCGCTACTACCTGTTCGGGACCGAGGCGAGCTTTGCCGAGCTCATTGGCTACTACCGGACGCAAACTGGCGAGCGGGGCGATCTGGTGTTCAAGGATCCGCCGACGCAGATGTTCACCGGCGGGACGTTGGCGCGCTTCAGGGAGGAGACGATGGCGTTTCCACCAAGCGTGACCGTGAAGGACTGGACGAGCGGCGGATCACCAGGCTACCCGAACCCGAAGAGAGGCGCGCAGCCGCAGCGGTTTCCCACCGTCATCATGATTGTCCCGCCGCCGCCCGGCACGCCGGCGCAGCGGTGACGCTCAGTCGCTGGCGTACTTCTGTTCGAGGTAGCGCAGATACGGTTCCGGATTCACCGATGAGCCGGTAATCCGCTCCACGAGCTCCTTCGGCTCGAACTTGCGGCCGTGGCGATGGAGCTCGCTTTTCAACCAGGACAGCAGCGCGGAAAAATCCCCGCGCCCGATATCGGCATCGCGCTGCGGGTGAACCGCGCCGAATCGCTCCCACAGCTGTGCGGCAATCACATTGCCGAGCGTGTACGTCGCGAAGTAACCGAACAGACCAGCCGCCCAGTGAATGTCCTGCAGGACTCCCTTTGCAGCGTCGGGCGGCGTCAAGCCGAGATACTCCTGCATCCGCGCGTTCCACGCCTCTGGCAGATCGGAGACAGCCAGGGAGCCTTCGATCAACGCGAGCTCGAGCTCGACGCGCAGCATGATGTGCAGGTTGTAGGTCGCTTCGTCGGCCTCGACCCGGATAAACGACGGCTGCACACGATTGATCGTGCGGTAGAACTGTTCGGCCGTGACGCCGGCGAGCTGGGATGGCACGCGCGTCTGGAGCTGCGGGAAGAAATGATCCCAGAAGCTCCGGGAGCGGCCGACGAGGTTCTCCCACAGCCGGCTCTGTGACTCGTGGACGCCGAGAGAGGCGCCGCCTTCGAGGAGCGTGCGGTGATGCGCCACGCTGATGCCCTGCTCGTACATCGCATGCCCGGCTTCGTGCATGGTTCCGAACAGCAGCGACAGCGGCTGACCCTCGACCCACCGGGTCGTGATGCGCACGTCACCCGCGCCGATCCCGGTGGCGAACGGGTGAACCGACTTGTCCTGCCGCCCGCGCTGCCAATCGAAGCCGAACGCGGTGATGACATCCACCGCAAAGCTCCAGAGATCGCCTTCGGCGTACGTCGCTTTCATGAAGCCGTCAGGCGGCGCCGGACGGCTGCCGACCCTCTTGATAATCGCGACTTGACGCGGACGGAGCGCATCGAAGAGCTGGCGGACGTCCGCCGTATTCATGCCCGGCTCGTAATCGTCGAGCATGACGTCGTACGGATGATCCGCAGGGGGAAAGAACTCGACGTATCGCCGCTTGAGATCGATCACCGTCTCGAGGTGCGGCTGAAAACACGCGAAGTCAGACCGCGCGCGCGCGTCGGCCCATACATGTTGTGCCGCCGACACGGCGGTTGCGTGTTCGGCGACGAAATCTGCTGGCACGCGGGTCGCCTTGTCGTAGTCGCGAGCGGTGATCGCGACCATGCGCGCGGTATCGGCGTCCGGATCGTCTGACGCGACGTGCTGGCGTGCCGCGCCAATGGCGTCGCCGACCTCGGTGGACGTGAACTTCTCGTGCGCCAGGCGACGCAGTGCGGCGCTCATCTCGCCGTGCACGGCTGCACCGCCGGGCGGCATGTAGACGCGCTCGTCCCACTCGATCAGATCGGCCGCGTGCCTGAGGTCCATGACCTCGCCGATTAAGCGTTCGCAGTCTGTCGATGGAGCTCACGTTAGTTGGATAGTTGGCTAGTTGGATAGTTGCTAGTTGGTAGTTGGAAGTCGTAGTTGCGTATTAACTACGAACTATCCAACTAATCTAACTACGAACTGCTTTCACGTAGATCTCCCCCGCCTTGCGGAACTCGACGGCTTTCTCCTGCATGCCGGCGTCGCGGATCTGCTGCGACAGCTCCATCGAGCAGAACTTGGGACCGCACATCGAGCAGAAGTGCGCCACCTTGGCGCCGTCGGCAGGCAGTGTCTCGTCGTGGTAGGCGCGGGCGGTCACCGGATCCATGGCGAGGTTGAATTGATCCTGCCAGCGGAACTCGAACCGCGCCTTGGAGAGCGCGTCATCCCATGCCTGCGCGCGTGGATGGCCTTTGGCGAGGTCCGCGGCGTGCGCCGCGATCTTGTAGGCGATCACGCCCGTTTTCACATCGTCCCGATTCGGCAGCCCGAGATGCTCCTTCGGCGTCACGTAGCAGAGCATCGCGGTGCCGTACCACCCGATCATCGCCGCGCCGATCGCGGAGGTGATGTGGTCGTAGCCGGGAGCGACATCGGTCGTCAGCGGGCCGAGCGTGTAGAACGGCGCCTCATCGCACCATTCGAGCTGCTTCTCGACGTTCTCCTTGATCAGGTGCATCGGAACGTGGCCCGGACCCTCGTTCATCACCTGGACGTCGTATTCCCAGGCGATCTTCGTGAGCTCTCCCTGCGTCTTCAGCTCGGCAAACTGTGCCTCGTCGTTGGCGTCGGCAATCGAACCGGGGCGCAGGCCATCGCCCAGCGAGAACGACACGTCGTACGCACGCATGATTTCGCAGATGTCGCGGAACCGCGTGTAGAGGAAATTCTCCTGGTGATGGGCGAGGCACCATTTGGCCAGGATCGACCCGCCGCGCGAGACGATGCCGGTCACGCGGCGTGCCGTCATCGGGATGTAGCGCAGCAGCACGCCGGCGTGCACCGTAAAGTAGTCGACACCCTGCTCGCATTGCTCGATCAGCGTGTCGCGATACACCTCCCACGTGAGGTCTTCCGGGCGTCCGCCAACCTTCTCCAGCGCCTGATAGATCGGGACGGTGCCGATGGGCACCGGCGAATTACGGATGATCCATTCACGCGTCTCGTGAATGTTCTTGCCGGTCGACAGGTCCATGACCGTGTCGGCGCCCCACAGAGTCGCCCACTGGAGCTTCTCGACTTCGTCTTCGATCGACGAGCGGACGGCGGAGTTCCCGATGTTGGCGTTGATCTTCACCAGGAAGTTGCGGCCGATGATCATCGGCTCCAGTTCAAGGTGATTGATGTTGGCAGGAATGATCGCGCGTCCCCGCGCCACCTCGGATCGCACGAATTCGGACGGCAGCCCTTCGCGGGCAGCGATGAACTCCATCTCAGGCGTGATCTCTCCACGGCGTGCGTAGTGGAGCTGGGTGCCGACGACACCGGTCGCGCGCCGCGCGGCGATCCACGGCTCGCGGAGCTTCGGCAGCCCGGCGCGCACATCATGGCCTTGCGGACCGCTGGTGTCATACAGACGGATCGACGGTTCTCCGCCGCTGAGCGCCACCTCGCGCATCGGCACGCGCACGGTGATCTCCGCCCCGCCAGCGGTCAGCGTCGCCGTTCGCTCGTCGTGGATCTTTCGTGAATTCGGGTACGCCGCTGCAAAGTCGATCATGGGACTCTCGTTGACGTGGGGCGGCGGGGATCGGGTGAGGATCGCCGCACTCCCTCCGCCGGTTTGAACCGGATCAGGTTCCAAGGGTTTATCTCAATCCTCGTCGGATACCCCTGGCGGCCTCCGCGATTATACGTCGCTGTCCGCGCCCACACCGGACCCCGTACAATTCACGTATGGTTATCGCATTGCTGCTC
Organism: uncultured Acidobacteriota bacterium; assembly: GCA_963793705.1. Classification (GTDB taxonomy): domain Bacteria; phylum Acidobacteriota; class Vicinamibacteria; order Vicinamibacterales; family UBA2999; genus Gp6-AA40. The sequence continues at coordinate 100,180 of CAWCBC010000007.1, forward strand.
AGCTTGCTGCTGGCGCAGGCCACCACACCTCCGAAGGCAACTCCAGCGCCCCAGCCGCAGCCCACTGCTCCTCCGAAAGCCGCACCCGCACAGCCACGAACGCCAACCGCGCGACAACCGGCGGGCGCGGTCGGTGGAATGGCGATCACCGTCACGGATGGCAAGGGCACTGTGTTTTCCGACGTGACGGTCGAACTGACGGGCGGCGCCTCGGGATCAACATCGGCCAGCGGAAAGACGAACGCTGCCGGACAACTCAGTTTTCCTGGACTGAGAGCCGGCACGTATCACCTCCGCTTCTCCGGCGACGAGGTCATCGGCGTTCGAGCGCGAGGTGACACTGAAAGCTGGTGAGATCGCGCCACTGCGGATCACGCTGAGCGCCGCGCCGCGCGCCACCGCCGCCCGCAGCACCGCCGCCCGCGCCGGTGCCACCACCGCGCCCGGTCGTCGGTCCGCTCGGTGAACCGCAGCTCGGATCGCTGACCAATCTGGCGGACCGGGAACGGAACGCGAAGGAACGCAAGGAGGTGCTGCTGTCTTGCAGCGGCAACACGCGGAACGTGCTGCTCGTACTCACCAGCGAACAGCCGCAGCGCGTGTATGAGGGCGCCGAATCGACGTATTACGTGATCTCCGGCCAGGGCGCCGCCACCGTCGGCAAGATCAATAGCCTCATCACCTCCGGCTCGTTCATTGCGGTCCCGCGAGGTACTCCGTTTTCCCTTACGCGGCAGGGCAATCGGCCCCTGGCTCTGCTGTGGACGTTGAGCGGCGAGCCGTGCGAAGCGGCGAGGTGAGCACCCAGGGGACTACTGGCGCGACACCGTGAATGTGGCGCGATAGTCGTTCGGCGAGATGCGGTCGCCGTACTGAACGGGTAGGGCTGTAGCATCGACGAGCGAAATGCGGTACCAGCCATGGACAGCGCTCGCACGTGCCGAGTCGCCGGTGTGAAGCTCGTATGTCGCTGTGCCGACGCCGGACACGCGGATCTGGACGATGGCGTCGCCTCCCTGGATGCAGATCGCATCAGCGGGACATCGCGAATCGCCGGTGACACCGGTGAATTCGATCGATCAGCCGGGTGCCCGAAACGGCAGCGGCTTCGCCGACGCCGAGCGTAAAGGGCCGATCGAGCGGGACGTCAGGCCCGGCTACGCTCGCGCCACAGCCGGCGGCGGCAACGACACAGCCCGCTATCAGAAGCGTGCGCACGCGCTGGAAGAAAGCAGGGGCCGTACCATCGACAAACGTCACGGCTCGTAGACGACTGACCATCGCGTACCACCGTGACGCAGCCCGGTCGCGACGTCAGCGCGGATGATTCCCGACGCGCCAGGCAACGCGATGCGAAGGCCGACTCCGGCGTCAACGTCCCCGCGTGGCCCCGCGTCGAAGCGGCCGGCGGTCCGCGCCGCGTCGACGAACGCCGCCGCGGCGGCCTGCACGATGCCAGCTGACCGCCAGTACTGCGCTTCCACCGACGCATTCAGCAGGCGCCTGCCCATCTGCTCTATCTGGAGGCGACCGTCGTCTACGAGCGGATGCGCGCGCAGCAGCGTCTCGCGCGTCTGACCCGTGTCGCCGGCGAACCACAAGAGCTCCGGCAGGCTCGTGCTGCCCGACGCAGCACCGGCGCGGGCGACGAAGACTCGGCCGGCATGCGCCGTGGACGAGATCGCGGTGATCCCCGCATCGGCGCGCGAGAACGCGGCCGATCCCCCCCAGACTTCGCCGCCGCCACGCACGCTGACACGGCTGCCGCGGGTCACGACCCGCACGTCAGCACGGGATCGGGCGAGGGTGCCGAGGCGATCCCAGTCTTCGAGGCCGCCCGCAATCGATAAGCCTGACGACCGGGTGGATCCAATTGGACCACTCGCCAAATCCCCCCGAGCGCGTCGTGGCCTCGGGTCCGCCGTCTGTGAATCGTTCCCGTTCGCGGAATCCGGTGACACTCCACACCCCTCCCCAAGGCGCGGGGGCATCAAGCGACAGGGCGACCCGCGGCCGGCCCGGCCAGAAACGCCACTCGGCGCGCAGACGCTCGCCGCCGCCGGTGAGCGATCCAGTGCCGACGCGGAGCTCGCGCCGCGACGCCGCGAACGCGCCGATCGCCGCGTAGCTCCAGACGTCAGTGGGCACGACAGGACGCTCGTTGATCGTGGTCCGCAACTCGGCAAGTCCGCCGGATGTCGGCACCAGCTCGACGCTGGCAGACACAGCTGCCGGAAGCTCGCGAAGCCGTCGCTCGCTGCGAAGGACCAGGTCGGATGTCACAAGACGTCCCGGCCTGACGTCGATGAGCCCTTCGACCACGCGCTGACGCGTTCGTTGCAGGCCGGCAACCCTGACCAGGTCGAGCCGCGGTTCTCCAATGTGGTTCCAGGCCGCCAACGCGCCCGCCCGGTCGTTCTGCACGAACCGGCTGGTGCCCAACAGCCGCCAGCCGTACGCATCCTGCGGTTCCATGGCTGTGGCCGCCGCGCTGAGCGCTTCGACGTCGGCCCACCGGCGCTGCAGCACCCGGACGCCGGCAAGCTCGCGCATCGCCGCTGCGCCGCCGCAGGAGAGAGCAGCCGTCAGGGTGCGTTCCGCTTCCTCGAGCTCGCCCGCCTGCGCCTGCGCGACGCCTCGAGCGATCGGCTGCGCACACGACTCGGAAGAACTGACCGCGGTCACCGCGCTGGCCGGAGGCGGCGCGTCCCGCTCCCGCCCACCGGGAACGACGACCGCCATCCAGTGTTTCGCCGGCTGCCAGCGCCTGGCGAACTCCGCTCGTCCGACCACCCGCAGCGGCGCCCGGGCCGGATCGTGGAAGACGACGGCGTCTGGTGTGATCGCCACCACCACGACGTAGTGAAACCGTGTCGGTCGATCTTCGATGAGCGTCAGAACCGGGCGTCCGCGCCGCAGCTCGGCGTCGATGGCGTCCTCCGTGCCGTCGAGGGCGATCGCGGTCCAGCCGCGTGACCGCAGGTCGTTGAGGAGCGCATCGGTACGGATGCCGGCAGCGCTGCGATCGACCAGATGGCCGAACGATTCCGCGGTCAGGCCGCGCTCGCCCCAGTAGCGCAGCACCATCGCCGCGGCGGCGCCGCCGCAGAGCGCTTCGGATTGGGAGATGAAGGGAACGTCGAGGATTGGGAGCGGCGCCGGCTGGGCGTCAACACGCCCAGCCAGCACCGCGATCAGCGTGAACGCGCGCGCGCTGTTAATCCACTGCAACGATGATCAGGATCAGCACGAGCAGCGCGACGATGATCAGCGTCGTCGAAATCACGATACGGGACTGGCCGCCGGCGAGGGCCTTCTCGACCTGCTGTGCCTGGGCAGCCACGCGGGCGAGATCCTCGCCCTGCAGCGTTGAGACCGCGCCCGTCGCCCGACGGAGATCGATCCCCGCCCGCTCCGCGACGCCCTTGACTTCGGAGTGACCCAGCACGCGCAGCACGGCCTCCCGATCGGCCGCGGTCGTGTCGACATGCTGCTGCACGGCGGCGTCGAGCGCCGACTGTGGTGCGGCATGGCTGGTTTGCGCCTGCAGCCGCGGTGCGGCGGCGGTCGCCATAAGGAAAACTGTCACGAGTGAAACGAACTGTCGCATGCGTGCCCTCCTGAAACGGCATTGTAATGGAGCAACCACAGTTGAGTCGCCCCTTTAGCGAGGCTGCGGATGAACGGCGAACGACCGGACTTCCTCATTGACCGCAACTGTGTAGAGCTGATCGAAACCCTCCTCGTAGGTCGGTTTCTCGAGGCGCTTCCGGGTCGCGAAGATCGCGACGTCGGGAACACGGTCGCGCCCCTGGCGCGCTCGATTCCGGCGAAGGGCGTCGGCTGCCTCCGTCGGGAAGAAGTAACCTGCAACCTGGGCGCCGTGACGCTTGGCTATCGCGATAATTGCCGCCCGATCCGCCACGCGGGGATTGGTATTGTCGACAACGACCGAACGACCGGCCGCGAGGGCGGCGTCAATCAGCTGTTCCTGGCGTCGCTGCGGCTGCCGGTGATTGCGCATGGCATCCTTGCTGACGTGTTCGTGAGTCCCGGCAAACCTTTCCGTGTAGAACGTCGTCTTGCCGGAGCCGGGTAAGCCGACCAGGATTACGCACTCCATGGTGTCATCGCAGGACGAGCTGTTCACTCGATGGCTGGCCTCGCTCGAGGCGCGTCATCTGTCCGAGTTCCGGGTCGCCGAGGTCACGCGGGCGCTGCGGGCATTGTCCTCCGCGTATGTGCAACGCCGCCAGAAGCTTGCGGCGGGAGCCGCCCTCGGGTCTGCCGGAAAGCGTGCGGCGTTCGCGTTGTTCTATGGTCCCCTTCACTTCCTGACCGTTGCGCACATCGTCCGCGCGCTCGGGGCCGGCGCTCCCGCGCCCAGCCACATCCTCGACCTTGGCTGCGGGACAGGTGTGGGTGGCGCCGCGTGGGCGCTCGGGGCGGGCGGCAGTCCTCAGCTCCTGGGGATCGATCGCCACCCGTGGGCGGTGGAGGAAAGCCGGCGGACGTATCGCGAGCTGGGCCTTCGCGGTCATGCCCGAATCGGAGATCTGAAACGGCTTCCTCCGATTGCCTCCTCAGGCGCGGCCATTGCGGCGTACACCCTCAATGAGCTGAGTGACGAGCGCCGCAGCACGGTGGAAATGCACCTCCTTGAAGCGGCAACAGGCGGTAGCCGCGTGCTCATCGTGGAACCCATCTCCCGCGCGGTGACGCCCTGGTGGGACCAGGCCGCGGCGCGAATCAAAGCACTGGGAGGCCGCGAGGACGATTGGCGCTTTCCCGTCGACCTGCCGCCGCTGCTGCAGCTCCTCGACAAGTCGGCTGGACTCCATCATCAGGAACTAACGGCGCGCAGCCTGTACATCGGCAGGCCGACCTGAAGGTCGGCCTCTACGAGATTCAGAACTACTGAGGGTCGGCCCGCTACCACGCACAGTCCACGGTAGAGGCCGACCTTCAGGTCGGCCTCCACAAAACACAGATCAACCGCGGAGAGCAGCAATCGCGCGGGCGTAATCGTCGGCGACGCTCTCGGTCGATCCGGCGAGAAAGCCAAGATCACGGAGCAAGCCGTCGCGAAGCGAGTAAATCCAGCTGTGGACCGACAGTTCTTGACCGCGGGCCCACGCGTCGCGGACGACGGTCGTCTGACACACGTTGCGGGCTTGTTCGATGACGTTCAGTTCACACAGGCGGTTCATCGCCTGCTCATCTGTCGCGTCGGCGCCGATGAGATCGAGATGACGATCGTGCACATCCTGCACATGGCGAAGCCAGTTGTCGATCAGGCCGAGGGAGTTTCGTCGGTACGCGGCCTGGATGCCACCGCAGCCGTAATGACCGCAGACGATCACATGGCTGACCCCAAGGACCTCGACGGCGTATTGCACCACTGAGAGACAGTTGAGATCGGTGTGGACCACAACGTTCGCGACATTGCGATGGACGAACAGCTCGCCGGGGGCGAGGCCGACGATTTCATTCGCGGGCACGCGACTGTCCGAGCAGCCGATCCAGAGATAGCGAGGCGTCTGCTGGGCCGACAGCGCCATGAAGAAATCCGGCTCGCGCGACGTGATCTCGCGTGCCCAGGCGCGATTCTGATCGAACAGCTCCCGCAGTGTCCGCATCCTACGCCTTCAACAGCGCGCGCAGCTGCTCGAGATGGTGACGGAGGTGGACGACGTAGTCCTGCATGAGAAACCCCAGAGTGACCACATCGCCGTCCGGCCCGTCACCGGAGTTCTCGAACGCGTTGGGTGGTGTGTGCGCGATGACGTGAGCCAGATGACGGTTGTAGGCCGACCACAATGCCACGATGTCGCGGAACGGCACCTGCGAATAGCGTTGGCGACCAACCCAGTCATCCTGGTTGTAACCCTGGAAGACCAGCGGCGGCTCGCCCTGGCCAATGATGAAGCGGCGATGGTTGTTACACGCCGAGTCTACGAGGTGCCCGAGAATCTCGCGGGCGCACCAGCCGCCCTCCCGCGGCGGCTCGGACGTGCGGGTTTCGTCCGCCTGCTGAAAGAGGTCGAGTCCCTCGCGGACGGCGGCGTTCAGATCGGCGGCAATGGCTGCTGGCGTCATAGGGTGCGAAAAATGCGGCAGTAGAGATGCGCAAGGCCCGTCACATGATACAAATGACCGGTCTTTAGACGTTTGTTCGTGAATTTTCCACGATTCGGCAAGAGTTCGGATGCGTGAGGTTTGCTTCGGAAAGGAGCAATGATGCGGATTCTGTCCAGTGCAGTGATTCTCGCGATGGCGTTTGGCGTCGGATGCGCCAACAAGTCCAGCACGGCGACGACGACACCGCCGGCGGCGGCGCCAGCGGCAGCGGCGCCAGCACCGGCGCCAGCGCCAGCGCCAGCAGCCGCTCGAGGGCGGCGCGCCAGCAGCCGCGCCGGCCGGGGCCCGGGCGGGTGGCGCACCGGCTGCGGCCGCAGGACGCCAGGGCGGTGCAGCGGCGCCGGTGACCACCGAGGTGCATGCGGCGACGATGAAACAGATCCAGGCCAGCAATGGCGCGCTCGGCAAGATGATCAAATCGGCCGATCTGATGGGCGCGGCAACCGAAGCGCAGAACCTGTCCACGCTGTTCGCGACGATCGAGCGGTTCTACACGCAGCGGAACAAGCCCGACGCGGTGAAGCTGGCGCAGACTGCTCGGACCGGCGCGGCCGACGTCATGGCCGCGGCGAAAGCCGGCGACCAGATGAAAGCCCAGATGGCACAGGCCGCCATCCCCCCGACGTGTGGGGCGTGCCACAAGATGTATCGCGAAGGCGACGGCAAGACGGCTCCTTACGCCTTCAACGCAGCATCGGGCATTACCCCTCCGTAGTCGCCTGCGAATCGCCGGCAGCCGATCGTCACGATTGGCTGCCGGCACTCCCTCCCTCCGATTCCAACTCCCCTCCGCTCTCGGCACTCCCGTTGCACCTCCATCGACCGGGGGTTGACGCGAAATATGGCTGAAGTGCTCGTTTCTTTTGACCAACCGGTTGTGACGAGTTGGGCGAATTCCATGCCCGTGCCGTCGGCCGGTTAGGCGACAAGGGGATGTGGGAGGGATGGGTTGAGTTCACACCCATCGATGGCTCGAGCGAAGTGCTCGTGACCGGCGTCGAAACAACTCAGCCGGAGCGGCAGCACCTGGAATATTGGGCGACAGGACTCACGCCGGTCTTCCTCGAAGGCGCGCTGCATCGCGCGCGCAGGCCGGTGACGGTCCGCGTCCGACCAGTGGAGATTCCGAATTCGACGGCGCCGAAGCCGCACGACCCCATCGTCGCGCGGGTCATGCCGCCAGGCCCGGACCCAGTGCTGGACCCGTTCGAGATTGGCGGACGGAGCTTCGATATCCTTCGACAGGAGCTCGGCGCATTGAACAGGCCCCGCCTCCTCAACATCATCGCTGCGTACAATCTCAATCCAGGCACGGAAGATATTTCCTGGATGTCCGATCGCCAGCTCTTGCAGTTCATCATCACCGCGGTAGACGCGCAACTCTCGCTCCGCACGCGAAGCTGAAGCTCCAGTTATAATTCGGCGCCTAACCTCTGCCACTGGGCCAGAGGTTTACAGCTATGAGCCCCAACAATCTGGAACAGCTGCTCCGGACCGTGAACAGTCCGGTCGACATGCTCCGCAACTCGCAGATCGGCCCCTACGCGTTTCCGGTCGTGCGGCACGAATTCACCAACTGGCGCGACGAGCAACGGTCGTGGCGCCACACGTGTGCCCTGTTCGATCAGTCGCACCACATGACCGACCTGTACATCGAGGGTCCGGATGCCCTCCGGCTGCTCTCGACGCTGGGTGTGAACAGCTTCAAAGGATTCAAGGTCGATCAGGCGAAGCAGTTCATTGCGTGCAACGACGAGGGCTATGTCATCGGCGACGCGATCCTGTTCTACCTCGACGACAACCGCTTCAGCCTGGTTGGCCGGCCGCCGGCGGCAAACTGGGTCGAGTATCACGCCCAGACCGGGCAGTTCGATGTGAAGGTGGAACGCGATGAACGTTCGGCGGTGAACCAGGGACGACGGAAGACGTACCGGTTCCAGGTGCAGGGGCCACATGCGGCGCGAGTCATGGAGGCGGTCACCGGACAGCCCATGCCGAACATCCGTTTCTTTCACATGGGCGTGGTCACGATCGCGAACCGTCAGGTGCGTGCGCTGCGCCATGGCATGGTCGGTCAGCCGGGCTGGGAGATCTTCGGCCCGTGGGAAGACGCCGATGCGGTGCGGGACGCGATCGTCAAGGCCGGGCAGCCGCACGGTATCCGTCAAGTCGGCGCGCGAACCTACCCCACGAGCTGTCTCGAATCAGGCTGGATTCCGTCGCCGCTGCCCGCGGTGTATACCGGCGATTCGATGAAGCCGTATCGCGAGTGGTTGAAGCCCACCAGCTACGAAGCCATGGCGTCGCTCGGCGGGAGCTTCCGTTCCGAACACATCGCCGACTACTACCTGACTCCGTGGGACCTCGGCTACGGGGCGTTCGTCCGGTTCGACCACGACTTCGTCGGTCGCGCGGCGCTCGAAGCGATGGCCGCGAACCCGCCGCGCACGAAAGTCACCCTGGTGTGGAACGGCGATGACGTCGAGCGGGCGCTTGGCACCTTGTTCGATCGCGGCGACAACGCCAAGTACATCGACCTGCCGCTGTCGAACTACGCGACCCTTCCGTACGACAAGGTGGTCAACGGCAATCGGACGGTCGGCCTGTCGACCTACACCGGCTACAACTTCAACGAGCGCGCGATGCTGTCGCTGGCAATCCTCGACAACGACCAGAGCCAGCCGGGCACGGAGGTGACGGTGGTGTGGGGCGAAGAGGACGGCGGAACGGCGAAGCCCACGGTCGAGCGGCACGCGCAGACCGAGATCCGCGCCACGGTGCACCCGGTGCCGATTTCTGAGGTCGCGCGCGTCGCCTACCGCCCGAAAGGCGTCGTCTCGCCTACGAGGAACACATGATTACGGTCATCAGCATTCCGACCAGAACAAGCAGTCCGACCGCAGGGAGGACGCACGACAGCCGTGCTCAGCTCGGCCGAGCACGGCACGCGCGCGGAGGTCGCCGTCGCCGAGATTGAACCGGGCAAGACGTATCACGCGGGGCGAAGTGACAAGACCCGCGTCGTCTATCTGCTCGAGGGCGACGCCACGATCACGCACACGAGCGCCGACGGCACGGCCACGCACAGCGCGCGATCGACGGACGGGGATTTACCTGGAGCCTGGCGAAGAAGCGACTGTCACCGCGTCGGCGTCTCCGCTGCGACTGCTGCTCGTCACCGTGCCGAAGCACGTTGGCAAGCCGGTGGGAGATCAGTTGCCTGCTGGCTACTTCTTCGAGGAGTCGCAGCTCAGGACGCTCGTCGACGAGAAGGGCTTCCGCAAGCGCACGTTCTGGGTCAATAAGGAAACCGGACTCTCACACGCGTGGGACCTGCAGCTTGGCCGCATGCAGTACGCCGCGCACGCGCACTCGCCGCGGCACGTGCACCACGCGTCGAAGACGAGCCCCGTCACGCCCGAGCACTTCTACCTGATCGAACAGGGTACCGGCGAGGTGAAGCACGACGCCGGCAGCCTTGCTGTTGGCCCCGGCAGCCTGGTGCTGATTCCGTCGGGGGAATGGCATCAACTGCTCGCGTCCGAGACCGGTTTCGACTACATCGAATTCCAGGCGCCGTTCGATTTCACCACGACGATGGATCACGACCCGCTGGGAAAGAACTGGTACATCAGCGGGACTGATGACGGGACGGGGAAACCGAAGCTTTGGGTTCAGAGCTGAACCCTTCGTAGGGTCCGGCTTTTAGCCGGACCGTCACCGCGTCGCGCGGAACAGTTCATCGGCAGCGGTGAGGACGACCCAGCGCAGTCGTTCAGGATACCGCGGGTTCTCGGCGAGGAATTTCCGCACGGTGGCCGCCACTTCGGGTGACCGGTGGCCCGCGAGCGTCGACTCCATCCAGCGCGTCGGAAAGAAGATGTCGCCGGTCCGCCTGATCTCCTGCAGCAGCTCGAGCGCGGGTCGCACGAAGCGCCTCGCGTGCGCCGCGCGCAACGGGTGATTGAGATACGCCATCGATTCGAGCACCCAGGGCTCGCGCCGCCTGTTCTCCACATTCTGAAAACGCGCAAACGCCTGCTCGCGGACCACCGGATCCGCGGAGAGCGCGGGCATCACGAAGGCGAATCGGGCCTTCCTGTCTGGATTCTGCGTGCGGGCCAGCTGGGTGTCGAGAATCTCCTTCCAGTTCGGCACTTCACGCACAGCCAGTTCCATCGCCATCGTGATTTCGTCCGGCTCCGCGAAGGTCAGCCCAGGAATCCTCTCCTCGCGGCGCCACACGCGCTCGAGCCAGGCCACACCATCGCGGGAAAGAACCGTATCGCGGTAGGCGTTGAACCAGGCGGCCTTCTGACTCTGAGTCGGCGCGCGTTCGATTCCCCGGCGCAGCGCTGTCTCGAGCGCCGCCGAGCGCGCCACCCGCTCGGTGTCCGGCAAATGTTTCCAGAACGTGCGCACGACATACCCCAGGACGCGCTGGGCATTCTGCTCATCGGTCTCACGCGGAAGGGCACGGAGCGCCGCGTCGATGAGCGCGCCAGGCCGCACGCGCGCCTCCAGCAGGTTGTCCCACAGCGTGACCCAGGCGCTGCCGCGCGTCAGCGCGTCTGGAATCTCTTCGACGTGTTCCAGCAGATACGTCCGGCTGGCATCGTCCAGGACGAATAGTCCGTAGCCGATCCCCGCGCCATTCGGCAGACACATAGCGCGGTCGCTCGAGCCCGACGGCGGCGCGCACCACCGTCACACGACCGCTGATCGTCACCGGCAGCTGTCGAATCGAGTCGCCGTAGCCGAGCGCCACGCGAATCCGCTGCGGCCAGATCAGATTTCGCTTCAACGGATCCACCATCGTCAGCGTCATCGTGGAGATCCGGCCTCTGCCGTCGGTGTCGATAGCCGTGGCGAACTCCGGGCGGCCGCGCTCCTCCACCCACGCGCGGCTCCACGCCGCGACGTTCTCGGTCGTGCGGGCGTCGAGAATGCGCACCAGATCGAGCCAGGTCGCGTTGCCGAACGCGTAGCGCTTGAGATACTCGCGGAGGCCATCGCGAAACGGCTGCTCGCCGAGCATCATCTCCAGCTGCCGCATCACGATGGGCGCCTTCTGATAAATGATTGCCCCGTACAGCTGCCCCGCTTCGTTCAGGTTCGTGAGGCGCTGTCGGATCGGATTGGTGCCCGCGGTGCGGTCAACCTGATACGCGGCGGGATAGTGCGCGAGCAGGAACCGCAGGTCGTGGTTCACTTCAGGAAACGACGGGTTCACGATCTTCGCGGCCATGAAGTTCGCGAAGACCTCTTTCATCCACACATCGTCGAACCACTTCATCGTCACCAGGTCGCCGAACCACATGTGCGCGGTCTCGTGCGCAATCGTGCTGGCGCGATCGAGCAACTGGTTCTGCGTGGCCGATTCGTCCAGCAGCTGGCTCGACTGGTTGTAGAGAATCGCGCCGGCGTGCTCCATGCCGCTGAACTGAAAGGACGGAATCAGGACGATGTCGAACTTGCCGAAGGCGTACGGGATGGCGGTGTAGTCTTCCAGCCACGCCAGCGCGCGGGCGTGGAGATCGAAGATGGCGTCGCGATTGCGGGCGACCTTGGCCGCGTCCGTCTCGCGGTGGAAGAGCCGCAGCGCCCGTCCGTCTCGAGTCGCGGTCTCAATGGAAAACCGGCCGGCGACAAACGCAAATAGATAGGTCGGGAGCGGCTCCGTTTCGGCGAACCGGACGCGCCTGCGTCCAGCCGGCGCGCTGCCCAGGCCACTGTCGCCGAGCTCGCGGCCGTTGGCCACGGCCTGCCACGACTCGGGCACCTCGAGCGACAAGGTGTAGCGAGCCTTCAGGTCGGGCTGATCGAAACACGGGAACGCGAGTTGCGCGCGCGCGGGAACGAACAGCGTGTAGAGGAATTCCTCGTCGCGATTGAGCGCTGCATCACCGCTGACGAATTCAATCTCGATCTCGTTGGCACCCGCCCTGGTGTGCTCCGCCGGCACCACCACATGCCCATCGGTCAGCTGCGCCGGCCGTTCCCGGCCATTCACGACGACGCGAGCAACGCGCTCCGGCGGCTGCGCGAAATCGAGGACCACACGGTGGGGCGCCTTGAGCGCAAGGTGAACCGCGACACGGCCGCGCACCGGCTCTTGTCGGTCCGCCGGGACAATGATGCGCAGGTCGTAACGCAGCTCATGAATCACCGCGCGGCGCTCCGCCGCAAGGGCTTCGGACACGCCAGGGCCGATCGGAGCCGCGGCAGCAGCCTGCATCATCGTCAAGACGAACCCAAGAAAAAGGGTGACGAACATTTACGCTGGGAAGAACACGCGCTGCACAAACCAGTACGTGCCGGCGGCGATCACCACGATAGAGCCAGCGAAGGCGACCCTCTGGCCCAGCGCAACGCTGTACCGACGCACCGCCGCCAGGCCTGCCGCGACGATCAGGACGATCGCCACTTGACCGATCTCAACGCCGACGTTGAACGAAAAGAGCGACCAGCCGAGCGCCTCGCGCGGCAACCCGAATTCTCGAAGCACGTTGGCGAAGCCGAATCCGTGCACCAGGCCGAACACCAGCGCGACCCATGCGCGCAGATCGCGGCCCTCGCCCCTGACCAGGTTGTCGGCACCGACGAAGACGATGCTCAAGGCGATGGCCGGCTCAATCACGCTCGCCGGTGGCGTCACCACGTTCAGCGCGGCCAGCGAAAGGGTCACGCTGTGACCGATCGTGAACGCGGTCACGATTTTCAGCAGCGCGACAAAGGTCCCGCCGAGCAACAGCAACCCGACGAGAAACAGAATGTGATCCGGGCCGATCATGATGTGCGTGATGCCCGACGGGATGAACGTTTTCATCACCTCGATCGCGCCCTGCGTCGTTCCGAGGTAGTAGGTGTGCTCGTCGGACCGTGCGTTGAAGATGAACTGTTGCGGCCGGGGCTCGTTCCCCTCGTAAATGTTGATAAACGTCTGATGATTCGGGTCGTACGGAAACAGATTCGTGTCGATGACCACCGCGCCTGGCTGCTCATCGGGAATCCGGTAGGTCAATTTGATCGCCTGGTCGTCCTGGAGCAGCTCGGTTCCCGTCCACGTTGGCGACAACCGGTGATTCGAACGCAGCAGAATTCGTGGACGCAGCACGTCCCCGATCCGCTGGGCCTGCTGCCGGACAACTTCGGGATGCGCCAGGTCCGCCGGCTGCATCCCGAGCTCGTGCGCCACGTCGATCACGTGAACGACGAGCGTGCCGCGGATTCCCCCGTCGCTGAAGACGATGTCCAGATAGCTGAAGGGTGCTGGATGCGCTGACAGGCGACCGCAGAAAACGACGAGTAAAGCCGCTGCCGCGAGGAGCCGCGTGCGCATGAACCTCGGAATTCTACAGGTGGTTCAAGCGGTTCAATAGGTTCAAGGGATTCATGGGTCTGGTTCAGACACTCCACCCTTCTCTCAACGGATCGTCCTCGTCGATGAGAAACGTGTGCTCGCCGGTGATCCACGCGCTTGCCTCGATCTCCGCGATGAGAGCCGGAGTCTCACCAACGACCGTGCGGCGCGCGGCGCGGCCGCGGAAGAGGGTTCCCGTGACGCTTTCGTGAACGAAGTGGCGATCGTCGGCCAGCAGGCCCATGGCGTCGAGGACGGCCATGACCGCTGCCGTCGCTGTGCCTCCGGGCGACCGATCGACGACAGTGCCGCCGACCACCACGCTGCGGAGGTGCGCCTCCGGATCCGTCGGCGGACCGGTGAAGATGACGCCGGAAATCCCCTTGGCATCCGGATCGACCGGATGCGCGAATTCGGCCGTGCTGTTCAGGGTCGATTGCAGTTCGACGCCGAGCCTGCGCAGATCGTTCAGCCGCTCAGGCCGCAGCGGAATGCCGGTCGCCTCAGTATCGACAATCGCATAGAACAACCCGCCGAACGCCACGTCGACGCGCAGCTCGCGCGTGCCCAGGCGCACGCGGTGCGACGCGGTATGAACAAACGACGGGACATTCGTGAAGACGACGGAGTGGATGCGGCGCTGTGCCATCTGCCCTTCGGGCTGTGCCATCTGCCCTTCGGGCTGTGCCGCCTGCCCTTCGGAACGGATGGTCGTATGAACGACTCCCGCCAGCGTGTCGAAGGCGAGCCGCACATCACCCTCGGAATCGCCGGCGAAAATCAGATCGCGCGCGACGGCAATGGTTGCGGCGGCGATGATGCCGTGCCCGCTCATCGCGGGATATCCGCGACCATCCATGAACAGAATCCCGGCGTGTGCTTCAGGCGAGACCGCCTCGGTCAGGACGGCTGCGACCATGTCGGCGTGTCCGCGCGGTTCAAGGACGATCGCGCGCCGCACGCCGTCCGCGCGTTTGCGCAGCCACGCCAGCTTCTCGCGCATCGTGCGCCCAGACGGGTGTGGCAGGCCGTCGACAACCAGACGCAGCGTCTGGCCACCGACATGTGCATCCACGGTTCTGACCCGCTCGATCACCGGCGGAACCGTAACACGAAGGAACCGAACAGCATCCGCACGATGACGATGGATGGGGACACCTCAACTGGCGAAATTGCGCCTATTCGGCGGTTTCCCGTTCGCTTTCTCGTGGCTCATCGTTTGCACTTTCAGCGGGGCCAGCCTTTGGAGTCAACCACGCAATGCGGAAACGAATTTTGAGCCGGCTGGTGGCGATCACCCTGGCATGCGCGGCGGTCGGGATGCCGATCACGGGTCAGGCGGGGCCAGGGCGCGGTCCTGCGCGCAGTCAGGAAAAGAACGCCGGCAACACCCCACGCATCTTTCAGGATCCGGCGAGCACGAGGGGATACGAGAACGGGTATGACCTCGGGCTGCTCGACGCCCGCAAGGGCGAGCGCTACGACCCGGTCCGCCATCGCGACTATAGAGATGCCAATCGCGGATATGCGTCGTCGCACGGATCGCGCGACGGATATAAGACGAACTTCCGCACGGGATTCCGGCAGGGGTACGAGGACGGCTACCGCGAGGGGACGCGGACCAGGAAGTAACCCACATTCACGCATCCGAACGGCAGCGTCCGCCTTCGCCTGTCGGGCTACGGCGGGACAAGCCTTTACTCAGGCTGAGCCCTTGCTTAACAATGAGGGTTCCCGCCTTCGCGCTCCGCGCTACGGCGGGGCAGGCTTCCCCACCTTTGCCGGTATCGTCTAGGGGTCAGGACACGTGGTTCTCAGCCACGGGACCGGGGTTCGAATCCCCTGTACCGGTACCAAGAAAATTGATTCCGCCGCGTTCACACGCCGCAGTCCCGGCGCTCGCGTTGATCAGGACGGGAGGATGAAAGCCTGGGAGTTGCTCGGTGAGTCATCCGCGCCCGATGGGACCGACATTCAGCTGAGGCGCCGCGACGACGAATACCTGATTCTGGCGCGCGGGAAGCCGTTGATGTCGAGCCGCCTCCATGGCTCCGAGGAAGCCTTGGCCAGGTTGGGGTGCAGCCGTGCGCGGGCGCTGGAGGAGCCTCGAGTGCTCGTGGGCGGGCTCGGAATGGGGTTCACATTGAGGGCAGTCCTTGATGTGCTCCCATTCAACGCCGTCGTTACCGTCGCGGAGCTTGTACCGGCGGTCATCGAGTGGAATCGATCATCCCTCGCCGCACTTGCCGGGCACCCGTTACGGGATCGGCGCGTCCGCATCCAGGCTACGGATGTGGGGTTCACGCTGCGGGCGAACCCCGGTCGCTTTGACGTCGTGCTGCTCGACACCGACAACGGCCCGGCGGCGTTCACGGCCGCCGACAACGCAGGACTCTACGACAATGCCGGCGTTGCCGCTGCCTTTGCCGCACTCCGTCCTAGCGGAACGCTGGCCGTCTGGTCTGCGTGGGACGACCGGAAGTTCGAACAGCGTCTCCGCTTCCACGGATTTCTCGTGGAAGTCGCGAGGGTGCGCGCCCGCCTGCACAAAGGCGGGCCGCGTCACACTATCTTCGTCGCGCACAAGAATCTGGCAGTTTCCGACCTTGCGGGTGGGTGATGGCACTCTGCATTCTCCGCGTGGGCAACGGCGAGTGCGCTCCTGTTCGTCGCGCTCGCTAGAGACGGCTCTCATGCCGCGATACCGCTGCTGCTCTTCACCGCGGCAATTTGGCTCAGTCTCATCGCCATGATCGCGATCGGCGCGCTGGTAGGACCCGACGGTCGATCACGCTGATTGACAAAGGTGCGGGGGAGGCGTATACGTGGCGCCCGCGTGCCCAATGGTGGGTCGGTGGTCACGCGTTTCGTCGTCCATTGATCATGGCGAGGGGGGGTTCAATGCTGCAGTCGAGGAGAGCGAGATATGCCCTGCTGGGGGCGTGTCTGCTGATGATCCCAACCACCGCATTGGCCCAGGAGGGGACAATTGCCGGCACGGTCCGCGACGAGCAGGGCGGGGCGTTGCCCGGGGTCACGGTCGAGGCGACGAGCCCGGCGTTGATTGGCGTCCGGACCACCGTCTCCGACGGCCTCGGGCAGTACCGCATCACGAACCTGCCGATCGGTACCTACACCGTCGTGTTCACCCTTAGCGGGTTCCAGCGGCAGCAGCGCGACAACGTCGTGCTGACGAGCGGGTTCACGGCCAACGTCAACCCGGCGCTGGGCGTCGGTAATTTCCAGGAGACGGTGGTGGTAATGGCCGAATCGCCGGTGGTCGACGTGCAGAACGCGCGTCAGGCAATTACCTTCTCGGGCGACGGAGCTGCAGGAGCTGCCGACGTCGCGCAACATCGTCAGCCTGCTGTCACTGACGCCCGGGAATCGGCTCCAGCTATCGGCCCGGTACGGCATATGGCATCTGCAACGGCGGCGTGGGGACGTTCTGCGGCCCGGCCGTTCAGGGCTTCGACCAGGGAGAAGAGCTGGGCGGTTCACTCCTGACCTCGCAGGGCCAGGTCAAGGTCAACGGAATGGTCCTCAATTCCAATGCGAGCCTGACGCAGAGCGTGGCCGGCGGGCCGATCGTCGGCATGCTCGGCGGGTACATGGCCGATATCGCGAACGCCCAGGAGATCTCCATCCAGCTCTCGGGTGCGCTCGGCGAGTCGGAAACCGGCGGCGCCACGATCAACATCATGCCGCGAACCGGGGGGAACCGCTTCGCCGGGAATTTCAACACGACCTACACCAGGAACTCGTGGTTCGCGAAGAACGACCAGGCGTACGAGAGCATGAACATCAGCCAACGCGGTCCGCTACAACTACGACGTGTCGGGCTCCTTCGGCGGTCCGATTCGCCGCGATCGGCTCTGGTTCCACGCGGTGGCGCGCGACCAGGGCAAGAGAGCAGGTCCCCGGCGGGGGCGAGTTCTTCCCCAACCTCCACTACGCCAAGTGGGGTTACAACTATCAGCCCGACCGCCCCGCTGGCGTGCTCGATTATTCGAACCGCTGGCAAAGCGTGAACGCGCGCTTCACCCTGCAGGCGAGCCAGAGGAACAAGTTCAACATCTTCTGGGACGAGCAGAACTTCTGCCAGGACCCCTGCCACGGCATGGTGGCGACCTTCGTAGCGCCTGAAGCGTGGTGGTCGGTGCAGGTGAAACCGAACCGCCTGCAGCAGATCTCGTGGACCAGTCCGCTCACCAACCGGATCCTGCTGGAGGCGGGAGGGTCGGCCACCCGACAGGACAATCGCACGGACCGTCACCTGGAGTGGAGAAATCCGCGGGAGATCCCCAGAGTGTCTGAAACCGGCAACACCGCGGGCGGAGACTCCGTGGCAGCGCGGGTGAACGCCGGCGCCGGCGGCGCCTTCCCGCTCGCGTCGGGGTCGCTGAACACAGACTTGGTCGGGACCGGGTCGCGCGCGCAGCGGATCGACTCGGACAACTTCCGGATGAACGCGTCGGCGTCCTATGTCACCGGCACGCACAACTTCAAGGTCGGCTACGACGGCGCCATCATCGACCAGGCGTTGTTCAACCAGGCCAACGACCCGCGGATGACGTACAACTACACGCAGCCGACGACCACCGTGTGCAACCCCTTCGTGAACCCGGCCCTCACGGCATGCGGCAACACGCACCTCGGCAACGAGTACGTCGGGCCGCAGTTCGACAGCTTCGAGGAGCGGAACAACTACTTCCGTCGGCCGCGCCCGGCCAGCGTGGTCATCAACACCGGTCAAGGGCGCGTTGCCGAGCGCCTCGACACCCACGCGTTCTTTGCGCAGGACCAGTGGACCTTCAAGCGGCTCACGCTGACCGGCGCGTTGCGCTACGACCACGCGACCAGCAGCTACGGAACGACCTGCGTCGGTCCCGACGTGTTCGTGCCCGCGGAGCAGGCCTACTGCACCGGGGAGCACGACGGCGTGTCCTTCAAGGACGTATCGCCACGCATGGGGGCGGTGTACGACCTGTTCGGCCGCGGCCGCACGGCGATCAAGTTCAACTACGGCAAGTACCTGGGACAGGCGGCGCTCACCGGCGTCTACGCCAACGCCAATCCGGCGCGACGGACGGCGAACCAGGTGACGGTGAACTGGGACGACCTCAACGGCAATCGAATCGTCGATTGCGACATCGCAGGCATGCTCGCCGCGGCGCGCAGCCGGCAGGCGAGCGGCGTCCCGAACCCGAACACGGTATCGGGCGGAGCGGAGTGCCCCAGTTTTACCGCCGGGTCCGACACCCTGCGGTTCGGCAGGAGTCCGTTCGTGCTCGACGCCGAAGGCAATTTGCCCGGGCTGGCGCTCACCCAGTGCGGCCTCACCTTCGGCGTGCTGCCGCGGATTCTCGACTACTGCGCGGCTTACGGCGAGTCGCTGGTTGACGGGTGGGGCCGTCGCGACTACCGGTGGCAGTCAGGGCTCGGTATCCAGCACGAGATCCTGCCGCGCCTCTCGGCCGAGCTGACCTGGAATCGGCGGAGGACCAGCAACGTGGTGGTCACCGATCGGCTCGGCCTCGGATGCGATCGCTACCTCGCCAACATCGACGTCCATTCGTGTAACCAGATGTACCTGGACTACACGCATCCGGACTACCACTTCTACTCGTACACCGCGCCAGGGATCCGGGCCTGCCTGGCGGCGGGGGGTACCGGATCACCGGGCTCAACACGCAGAACAACGCGCAGTCCGCGACGGGCCCGCAGGCGCAGACGTTCATGGAGGAGCGGAAGAGCACCTGGCACGGGATCGACACCAACTTCGTGTGGCGCGGACCGCGTGGCCTCAGGGTCAACGGAGGAACGAGCTCGGGATACAGCAACCTGAACACGTGCTATGCCGAGCTCGACAATCCGAACACGCGGGGAAGGGATGGCGACTACCGGGGCGGCTGCGACGGCGTGAATCCATGGAACACGCGCATCAACGGTTCCGTCTCCTTCGTCATCCCGTGGGTCGATGTCCTCACGAGCGGAGTGTTCCAGGGGTTCCGCGGGGTGGCGCGCACGGCCAACGTGCAGGACGTCCACAAGAGCGAGGTGGTCTGGGAGCCGGGCAGCGCGTCCCGGCTGAACGATCCGTGCACGGGCGCCGTTGCGGTGGAAGGCACAGGCTGCTTCGGTGTGAGCCGCGACTCGGCGACACAGAACATCAACGTGATTCTCCCCAACGAGCTCTTCGGCGAACGCATCATGTTGTTCGACCTCAAGCTCGCGAAGAATATCCGGTTCGCAGGTCGCCGGTTGACGGTCGGAGTGGACGTGTTCAACGTGTTCAACTCCGACGCGATCGTCGACTACAACGACAACTACGAACTCCCGGAGAATCTCGCGCCTGGCGAGGTGAATCCCTGGGGCGAGCCGACCGGGCTCGTGAGCCCCCGGTTCGCCCAGTTCTCGCTGCAGTTCGACTTTTAAGGGCACAGGACGCGGTCGAGTCGCATCCGATCACGCCCGCGC
>CAWCBC010000008.1:0-53781 GCA_963793705.1 uncultured Acidobacteriota bacterium
GATTTCATCGCCCTCTTCGACGTCGTCGGCTCATTCGGCATGCCGTTCAGCATCGGCCCGCTGAAGTTTCAGGAGTGGAACATCGGCTACACGCTGGCGCTGCCGACGACCATCAGCGTCAGCAACTGCTTTCACGCGCTCGCGCTCGACGAGCGCCGCAGCACCTTCATGGTGACGCGGGTGTCCGGGGCGTACGAGGTGTGGTTCGCGGGCGTCCATTCGGACGTTGGCGGGGGAAACGGTAACCGCGGGCTGAATGACATCCCGTTGCGCTGGATGGCCCTCAAAGCGCAGGAAGCCGGCCTGCCGGGCTTTGTGACGGAACGGATTCTCGACGTGACCCGTTCCTACAATCCCGATGCCTCGATCAGTCCGGGGCCGTCGTACGACCTAATTCACAACGGTTGGCGGCCGATAAGACGATCGGACCGGATCCACCAGTCGGTGGGGTTGCCGCGTGCGGGGCACAACAACCCGACAGTGGCCGTGGTCAAGGAACCGGACACCGCTCTCGTATGACAGATACCGCCAAAACCTCGGTCGTCGGCTCGACCATCTCGACCGCCGACATCGTCAAAACGATGCTCGCTGTGGGGCCGGGCGTCAGCGACCTGATCTTCTCGCCCGGACGCCCGGCCCAGGTCGAAAAGCATGGCGAGCTTGTCGCCGTGCCACTGCCGGACGTGCCATTTCTGCGGCCTGACGACACGGCGCGCATTGCTCAGGATCTGATCGGCAGCAACGAACAGGCGCTTCGCACCCTCAAAGAGAATGGGGCGTGCGATCTCTCCTATTCATTGGCGGACGTCAGCCGGTTTCGCGTCAACGTGTTCAAGCAGCGCGGATCGCACGCCATCGTGATGCGCGTCATCGCCGCGAGGATTCCGTCGCTGACGGAGTTGAACCTGCCGCCGGTGCTCACCGAGGTGGCCACGCTGAAAAACGGCATCGTCCTGGTCACCGGCCCGACCGGGTCCGGCAAGTCGTCCACGCTCGCGGCGATCATCGACCTGATCAACGAGACCCGCGCCGAGCACATCCTCACGATCGAGGATCCGATCGAATTCCTTCACCCCCACAAGAAGGCCACGGTTCATCAGCGCGAGCTGCACAGCGACACGCCGTCGTTCTCCGCCGCGCTGCGCGCGGCCCTGCGCCAGGCGCCCAAGGTGATCCTGGTCGGCGAGATGCGCGACCGCGAGACGATCGAGATCGCGCTGACTGCGGCCGAAACCGGCCATCTGGTCTTTTCGACGCTGCACACCATTGACGCCTCGAAAACCGTCGAGCGCATCGTTGGCGCCTTCGAGACCTCGGACCAGGCGGGAATCCGCACGCGTCTCGCGGGTTCGTTCCGCTACTTCATCTCGCAGCGGTTGATCCCCAAGCAGGGCGGCGGCCGCCGGGCGGTCCTTGAAATCCTCAAGTCGACGCTGAGGACGCGCGACTATGTGGAGAAGGGCGACAGCGAAGGCAGATCGCTGCTCGACGCGATGAAGGACGGCGTACTCGACGGCATGCAGCACTTCGATGGCGAGCTGGAAAAGCTCGTGCGCGCGGGCGAGATCTCCAAGAAGATCGCGATGACGTTCGCGACAAACGCCGGGAACCTCGCCGTCCAGATGGTGGATGTGCCCGAGGAGGAGTCGGAGATCGTCATCACGCGCTAGACGCGTCACCGCACGGCCGAGCGCGTCACCCGTCTCCAGTAGAATGACGTCGCTTGCCGCGCGTCTCCAGCCGGGAACTAGCCGCTCGCGTTCTGCTCGTTGTGCTGTCGAGCGCTCTCTCACTGGGAAGCGCCGAGGTGCTCTTCCGGTGGTACGCGGGGCGCACGTTCGACCGCAAGTTCCCGCCGTGGACCGGCAACCTGGTCGTGGTTCGGGAGCGCAGGTCTTCGCCTTCAAGCCCCATGCGTCCGGAGTGTTTCCCGGAAACGTCGATCAGAAGCGGACGTTTCCCTATCGCACCAACGCACATGGCTTGCGCGATCGCGACCGGCCTGCCAAGGCACCCGGTACGAAGCGCGTGCTCGTCGTCGGCGACTCCTACACCTGGGGATACGCCATCGCCGAGGAGGAAGCGTATCCGCAGGTCGCTGAACGCCTGCTCGCGGAACGCGGCCGTCCGGACATCGAAGTCATCAACGCCGGGATTCCGGACTACAACAGCCGGCAGGAGCGGCAACTGCTGGAGCAGTTGATTCCGATCTACCAGCCGGACGCCGTCTTTCTCGCCTACGTCGTCAACGACGCAGAGCCGTCAACGGCGATGCCGACGCCTCCCGAGGAGGTCTACCGGCACTCGCGCTCGTGGTTGCTGACCGAGCTGGCCGAATGGCTGAACCGGCGGCTGTTCAGGCGCCGGCTGCTCCCATCCGCCAAAGACAACGTCGGGAGCAACTACCTCGATGGCTTCGAGGAGGGCTCAGTGAAGTGGAGAGATTCGCGGGAGGCGATTCGCGAAATGCGCGATCTGAGTGCTGCCGCTGGCAATCCCTTCACGGTCCTGATGATGCCCGACTTCACGCAGGCCTTTGACGAGCGGTACGAGTTGGGAACGATCCACAGCGCCGTCGCGAGTTGGGGCCGCGAACTGAACATCCCCGTGTTCGATGTGCTGACGCTGTTCCGCGGCGAGGACCATACGAAGTGGTTGGTGCCCTGGGACGGACATCCGAACGCGGAGGCCCACCAGCGTATCGCGGCAGTTCTCGTCGCCAAGATCCTCGAACAGCCAGGCTTTAGCCGTTAACCTGAACGGCCGCATGTGGATGTGCCAGACGGCGCGTCGGGGATCGTGACCGCTATCTCATTCGAAGACACAGCGCCGGCACCCGAAGACATGGCTCGCCGAGTCGAAAGGTGTCGCTCGCGTTGGCAATGGCTGGGCGACGACCGGCGATTCGGTTCGCCGGACGACTCGCGAGGGCGCTCAAGGTAACGAACGGCGACGACGATTCTGCAACATTTCGGGCATCCCGATCGCCACGTCTTCACGACCTGAGGAACGAACGCCAGCGTTGTCAGACCGCCTGCGACAAACCCAATCACTTCGGCCATTGAGCAGTTGAACCAGGTACACGCTTTCAGGCCATCGGCACCGAAGCATGTCAGCGAAGTAACGACCTGTCTTTCTCCTGCGACGTGTGACCGGCGAAGTAGGCGGTGACCAAGGGACGTCTCTTACAGCATCGATACAGCGTGCTCACGAAGACGTCATCCCCCATCGCTAGCATCAGCGGTATCGGTGGACTGCGGTCCGCTCCCGCCAGACCAGAAACCAGGCGCTCGACCGAGCGCCGCGTGCCGGTATCCCAGGCCGTGTCACGTCGCACACTTCATGGCCAATGAATCTGTCGCGTACGACGTTATGGCGGTACCGGCACAAGCAGCGGATCGCGAGCATGAGCGGCATGCGGGCGGCCGTGTCCCTTCACAGTCATTCGGATCGGTCGCGGGAGAAGCTCGTCTTCGTCCCGGCAATCGCCCGGCGTCTTCCGCTCGTCGCTCCGCGCTTCGAGCGCGGTCTCGCGGCATACGAGCACAGGCACGGACGCCCGCTTGACTTCAGCCGGACGTACTGGCGCCCTCCGCTCGCTCCGGCAGACGTCATCGCGTCGGAGCGCGAGCAGATCGAGCGCCGCTTTGATTGCGGGGCGCTCGTGTCACTGACCGACCACGACACGATCGACGGGCCGCGCGGGTTGCGGGCGGCGGGACGGCACGAGGTGCCGCTGTCGGTCGAATGGTCCGTTCCGTTCGCAGACGCCGTGTTTCACCTCGGCGTGCACGCCATCCCTCCGGATCGCGTCGACGAGATCGAACGCGAGCTGTCGGCGTATACGGCAGGCGCACGAGGCAGCCTGGCGGAGCTGCTCGACTGGGTTGGCGAGCATCCGGACACGTTCGTCGTGCTCAATCATCCGTACTGGGATCTTGGCGCTGTGGGAGCGCGCCGGCACGATTCCACGTTGCTCACCTTCCTCCGGCTCCACAGCGACCGTATCCATGCGCTCGAGCTGAACGGGTACCGCGCGTGGACGGAGAACCGCCGCGTGCTGCCGTTGGCCGAAGGCTTCGGCCTCCCCGTGGTCGGCGGTGGCGATCGTCACGGTTTCTGTCCGAACACGATCCTCAACCTGACGCCGGCGTCCTGCCTGGCGGAATTCGCGCGCGATCTGCGTGAGGGAAGGCCCACCGACTGCGTCATTCTTCCCGGATACGAGGCGCCCTACGCATCACGCGTACTCGCAGACGGCGGCCGGGGTGCTCCGCGACGTTGCGCACGAGGGACGGCGAGTAACCTGGAAGAACCGCGTGTTCGTCGAGATCGACGGTGAGGAGCGCGCGCTGGAATCGATGTGGACACGCGTGCCGCTCTGGCTTCATGCGACGGTCGTCGGGACGCGCATGCTCGGTTCGGATCCGCTGCGGCGTGTCTTCGCGCTCTCCCGCGCAGACGGACTCGGGCTGCTGAACGCCGACTGCCAGACGGAGACTAGGGTAACGCCGGAGCGGGCCGACGAGGTGCCGGCCGCCGAGGTGCCGGTCGCAGCCGCGTGAGCGAGAGGACGATGCCCACGACGAGCAGCGCGGCGCCGAACAGCCACAGCCGTCCGCCGACCTCGAGGTTTACGCCGGCATAGGCGCGAAGGGCGAAGAGCATGGTGTCAGTGGCCGGCGCCAGGTTCAGCGGACGGTCGAGCGCACGAAGAGCGGACGCGCCGTCTGGCAGCAGCAGAGCCACGGTCACCAGCGCCACGCCCGCTGCCGTCAGCGCCCCGGCAATCCGGCCACGCCAGCCAGCGCCCGCACGCACTGAAAACAGCACGAATGCCGTCCAAAGCGCTGACGCACACCCGAGGGTCAGCAGTGCAACACGGAATGCCGGCGACGTCCAGAACGAGTACCAGACACCCAGGGGTCCCATGTACGCGATTGCTCCCAGCAGGATGGCGGCGCCGGGCAGCATTGAGCCGCATGCAGAGACAACGAGCCGGCCGCGGCGGCGGCTTCCAGCCCGCCAGGTTGCCGCGCCATCAAAGACCAGCGCGATTGTGCCGAACAGCACCGCGGATGCGGCGCCGCTCGCCGGCGCCGTGAAGCCCGTCAGCGTTGCCGCAATGAATCCTGCAATCGTGAGCGAGACGAACATCACCGCGATCGCCGCGCGCGGATCGACGGAGGTTCGTGCCAGGCGCCAGGGAGCGATGGCGGTGGTTCGCATCAACCTGCCCACGGGCGATGTACCGGCCGCGATCAGGAGGAGGACCGCCAGCAGCACGCCCGCCGCCAGCCGCGCTGCGATGGTCCGGTCGGCTATCGCGATCGCACTGGCCGCCGAGGTGACATCGAACGCAGGAAAATCCGGATCGTGTGCGAACTCTGCCACATGGCGCGCCGCCGCCTGTTCGAAATGCCCGCGCCCCTCGCGCCACGCGTCCCACGACCGCGTGTCGCCGGTATCGAGCCAGTGGTAGTAGCTCAGAAACGCCTGGCGCCAGGCGGCCAGAACGTCGAACAGCGTCTCCTGATATTCCAGCGACCGGATCGCGCCTCGGCACACATCACCGCCTGCCTCGCCGAAGCGGAGCGGAGGGCAGTCGCCCGCTGGCATAGCGGCGAATGCCTCCTGCAGCTGCTGGCGCGCGCGGTGCACGGCGGCGGCTGCCGCGTAGCCCTCGTCAACCGCAACCTCGACCTCGTGGCGGCTGGCGCGGTAGACGATGCTCAGAAGACTGTGCCAGCCGCCGATCACGTCCCACTCGAAGACCCACATGAGCGGCGGCAGCTCCAGGCCGGGGACGCGGACCTCGCGTTCGGCGAATGGGCGGATGTAGAAGCCTTGCAGGACTGCAGTTCGCGTCGCGGCCAACACCCCCGCGACGGCGTCGACCACGTGCGGGTCATCGCCGAACGTGCGCGAGGCCCATTGACGTGCCAGCTGGCTCACCTCCGCGGCCGGGTTAGCTGCAAGGCGCAAGGCCACGTACACGTTGGCGTCGGACCACACCCAGAAACCATGCAGCGGATACAGCGTGCGCGGACCGGCGCGCAACGGGCCACCAAACTGCGTAAACAGATACATCCCGGCAATCTGCGGATTGCGTGCACCGAGCGCCCGCAACGCGCGTGCGTGCTCCTCGCCGAGAAAGTCGGGGAACGCGGCGAAGCCTTCGAATTCCGGGCGCGCCTGGAATTCGATCAGGCGGCGATGCCGGCCTGCGGCCAGCGTCGGGTTGAGCGGCAGATAGCTGAAGAAATCGCCCGCCGTGAATTTGGTCGACACCACGAGCGCGGGCGAGTCGACGTCCCCGAGTACGGTGTCATAGACGCGCGGATCGACATGGAGACGGCCGAGCTGTCCTATGCCGACCGTCCAGCTTCGCAGTACCAGCGTCCTGCCGGTCGACTCGAAGGCCGGCAGGAGCCCTCGAAGCATCGCCTGCAGTGCCGCGGGCGTTCGCACGGCCATCTCGCTGCGATACGGCCAGCCCTTCGTGTTGTAGAGATCCCCACCTTCACCAAACCGAACGACCAGGCCGGTGATCGACGGCATCGCCTCGAACAGCTCCTCGAGACCCGCGCGATAGACATCCCACACGGCCGCATCGGCCGTGTCGATGCCCGGGCGCCTCTGATCGGGAGCCTGTGCGCGCAGGTAACCGGCAAGCGGTGTTGTCAACGACAGCATGTCGGCATCCAGAAACACCTGCATGCCACGCTTCGCCGTCCAGTCGAACAGCGGCCCGAAGTAACGCCGGACGGCCGCGTGGCGGGCACGAAATTCGCTATCGGTGCCATAGATGGCAGGAGATCCGTCAAGACGCCCGACACGGTCGAAGTCAATAAACTCGAGCAGCAGCGGAACAGCAATCGCATTGTTGCCATACTCGAGCATGCGTTCGACATGGAGGCGCCAGTCGCGTTCAACGCGCGCGAACTCGGCAGGATCGATGTATGGCGGGCCTTCGAGAATGACGCGTCTGAAGACACGGCGATCGTGCGAATAGTCGGAGCCCCATGCATCGAGTGGAATGCCGACGCCGCCACTATCGACGAGTCGCAGGGCAAGTGGCGTCGTGACGCGGGACGGCTGATCCGCCGCGACATCCAGCGGGTCGGGCGGGCGGACGCGATAGGACACGTCGTAGACGCGCTCGAACGCCAGCGCGGCGCTCAGGCCGACGATAAGAACGACGATGCCGGCAAGCGAGGCTTTGGAGCTGGACATCGGGTCCGGCGTTACAGAGCCGAGAATCCTAGTGCATCGGTGTAACGGTATCGGGTTTTAGGTGAACCATGCTGATTAGGGCGCGCCGGTCTCCGCGGCGGTGGGCACGTCGATTGCGCGAAGCCCGGATGCTGGTCAGCGCGCTCCGGTTCAAGTACCAGCCCGTCAACGCTCATCTGATTCCAATCCGGCGCTGTAACCTGTCGTGCCGCTACTGCAACGAGTACGACGACCATTCGCCGCCGGTACCGACAGAGGAGATGCTCCGGCGCGTCGACCGCCTTGCAGCCCTGGGCACTGGCATCATCACGATCAGCGGGGGCGAGCCGTTGCTCCATCCCGATCTCGATGCGATTGTCGGACGCATCCGGCGGCGCGGCGCCATCGCCACGCTGATCACGAACGGGTACCTGCTGACGCGCGACCGGATCCAACGGCTGAATCGCGCCGGCCTCGACCATCTGCAAATCAGCATCGATAACGTGCTGCCGGACGACGTGTCGGTGAAGAGCCTGAAGGTGCTCGACCAGAAGCTGCGCTGGCTTGCGGAGGACGCGGAGTTCGACGTGACCGTCAACTCTGTGGTCGGCGCGGGCGTCCGAAATCCGGCGGACGCGCTGACCATTTCGCAGCGGGCGCGCCAGCTCGGTTTCTCGACGACGGTGGGCCTCATCCACGACGGCACGGGCCAGCTCCGCGCGCTCGACGAGCCGCAACGGAACATTCTGGACACCATTGTGGCCATGGGGACCTCCGCATTTGATTTCGCGAACTACAACCTGTTCCAGAAGAACCTGGCGGCGGGCGCCCCCAACGACTGGCACTGCCGTGCCGGCGCGCGATACCTCTATGTCTGCGAGGACGGCCTCGTGCACTGGTGCTCGCAGCAGCGCGGTCATCCAGGCATTCCGCTGGACGAGTACGGAGAACACCAACTGCGCACGGAGTACCACCGCGAGAAGGCCTGTGCGCCTTTCTGCACCGTCGGCTGCGTGCACCGGGTCGCGCAGGTGGACGAACTGCGCCACGATCCCGAGCGCGCGCTGGCAACGTGGTTCGTCGCGCCGGGTGACGGCCAGCCTCGTCGTCTTCCCTCGTCGATCAAGGTCCTCCGGTGGGCATTCGTGACGAACCCCCGCCGGGACTTGTTCCGCAGCATTGTCGCCGCGATGATGGGCAACCGCCGCCACTGACATGCACCCGTTTGACGCCCTCGTCATTGCCTATCTGGCCTTCTTTGTGGTGGCCGCGCTCTTCGCGCGCGTTTCAGCGCGGAGACGTGTGGCCACGGCGGTGGGCGCGGCCGCCATCGCGGTCGCGATTTACGTCGTGGTGCAGGTGTTTCCGATCCACGTCCGGTGGTGGCTGCCGTTTCTGTTCATCGCGATCGGGTACTGGATTCCTGTCCCGCTCGTTCCGGCGGCCAGGGGTGGCGCCTTCGAAGGGTGGCTCAGACACACGGACGGCCGTGCGGCGGAAGATGAGCCGCGTTCGCCGATGGCTGGCTGCAGGACTCGAGGTCGGCTATCTCGCGTGCTTTCCTCTTGTGCCGATCTCGTTGCCGTGGTGTGGACTGCTGGCTCACCCGCCGACGTGGCCAGGGTCTGGCCCACGGCCGGTGTCGTGCTCGGCGTGGTCGCTGTGGCCGCGGCAGTTGGCGCGGCCGTTGGTCGCTATCACTACGTCGCCGACGTCGTCGTCGGGGCGGCCGCCGGTGTTGCCGCGTGTTTCTGCGCGTCTCTTTGAAGCTCTGCGCTACTTATTCGGCGAAGCAAAGTTCAGCCGTAGTACAGACCGGTTCGTGGTCGCTGGCAACTGCACTGTTCACCGCCGGGAAATCCGTGTTGACGTGAACGATATCGATCTCCGCCCGATGGACGAGCGCTCGGCTCACTAAGACATGATCGAGAACATGGGCATTGCCCTCGAAGTTGTACGAATACACGTTGTCGTCGGCCAGCGTCGGAATGAGGTTGACCAGCACCGTATCAGCGCCGGTACCCGGGAGCAGGTCCGTCAGGTCATTGGTGAACTCAAAAGTATTGAAATCGCCCAGCACGACTATGTGGCGGAGACCGTTATTGCCGGGGATGAGCGCATCGACGACTTCGTTGAGCGTGGACGTCTGCGCCTCGCGGGCCGACTCTCCCACCTGCACGAACGGCTGTGGCCCGCCGAAAATGGCCGTCGATCCCGAACGTGAGCTCAGATGATTGTTGATGACCGTCACCTTCTGTCCCTGGAACTTGAATTCCACGAGCAGCGGTGAACGGCTGCCTGAGAAAGCGTTGGGGTTGCTGACACCCAGCTGCGTGAGCGCCGCCGGCGTCAGCGACATGACCTCCTGAACCTGTACGCGCGCGGGGTTATAGAGATACGCGGTCCGGATGTTGCCGCCCGGCACGCCGCCAGACGAGCCGTCTGCCGGCGGGACGTCGATGAAGTCATACAGCGGTCCGCCAGCCGCGGCGATCGCGCTGGCCAGCACTGCGAGGGTGAAGGAGGCGTCGGTCACGCCGTCGTTGACCTCGCCGCTGTTGTCCTGAATCTCCTGAAGCGCCAGGATGTCCGGCGATTTGAGCCGATGCACGATCTGACCGGCCAGCGTGCTGCGCTGCGCGTCGTCGGAGGAATCGGGGCTCAGGTTCAGGACGTTGTAGGACGCGATTGTGAGCCGGTGCTTGTCGCCGACCAGTGACGTGATCTCGGCTCCAATCGACGAAGCGGTCACCACCGATACGAGCTGCGTGACGCGCACCTCGAAGTTTCCGAAGTCGTAACTCATCACTCCGGTGACGTCGCCCAGACGGTCGCCAACCTTGATGAGAGGAGGAGTGCCGGGGTAGAGCGTGCCGACGACGTCCTGCGACGCGTCGAACTGCAGCTGCACGCGTTCCGGATTCTGGTCGCCGCGATTGTCCGGGTGGGGCTGCAGGTTGATCCCACCGCGCGCGGTCCGCGCATTCGCGGGCGCTGCCGTGGCACCGTTGTTCGACAGGGTGACGAGCTCGCTACTGCGGCTGCCGTTCTGCTGGAGCGCCGATACCGCCACCACGTCCTGAACGGTAACCAGCATCCCCTCGAGACTCTCGTAGAAGTCGATCCCGTCGGCAGCCGGGTTGAACGTCCCCGCGACCTGCTGCAGGTTAACCGGCAGCTCGCCGGGACTGATCACGAGCACGCTCGGTGGCACGCGGCCGCCCGTCCCGATGACGGCCGCTGTCGGCAGCACATTCCCCCTCGACAGCGTAGTGAGCAGCGGGAAGGCCATCTCCGTGATCGACAGGTTCCCGGCGTCGATTCCGTTGCCGCCGCCAGGAATGAATTCCTGGACGACGTCCTGCAGGCGCACGCTGTCGCCCACCAGCGGCTTCGCGCCGGCGGCCGCGACGAACACGAAGATCGCGTCAGAGGTAGCGACATCGTCATCGCCCACTGGATCCTGAACGTAGTAGCCATCGATGGCGACAGCGGTGACGATGCCCTCGGTGATCACCTGAACGCCGACGTGCGGTGAAATGTGCCCGGCACCCTGGATCTCATAGATCTTGACGAGGGGCGGCGGGGGCGGCGGTCCTGCGCCGCAGGCTTCATCGTCGGTCCTCCTGGCCGCCGTTCAGCGAGCCGGACGACGCCGGCGCCGGACTCGCCCACACGAACGTCGAGCCCTCGCAGCCGTTGCCCTTGCGCTGCAGCGAATGGCCGATCGGCGTCGCACCCCCTTCCGCGGGAATGATGGCCACGCTGGACATGCCGTTGGCAGGGCCGTTGAGCGCCGTGAACGACCCCTCGTAGCTGAGGAACTCGACGACGGTCCCTGCGTTGTTCACGAGCGCAATGCCATCGGGGTCGCCGTTCTGAATGCCGTTCACCGGATAGTTGACCACCAGCACGCCCAGCCCTGGCCCGGCAGGAATAGCTGTTCCCGCAGGAAAGACGAACGTGGGTGCCGGCGAGGTGTACACCAGTCCGTTCGCGCCGTTGTAAAGTACGAGCGACCAGCCTCCTACGTCCGTACCAGGAGGCCCGGCGATCTCGATGAACTCGCCAGCATCGGTGCCGACGTTGTCGTAGTGGAACTCGTTGATGAAGACCGATTGCGCCGAGGCATCCGGCGTGAACAGGCCAAGACCGGCGACGCATGCCAACGCGATCGCGCAGGTGCGAAGCGAAAAGGGGATTGATGGAGTCATGCGATTCGCGTTAGTCCTGGCTGACCCGCCGTCAGCCTGAAAGAAGCCAGATTGAACAGAGAAACGTCGGGCGACGGCACCGTAAAGAACTGATTCGGGACCCGCGTGACCGCACGATAGTCGGTGCGCCAGGACCCGGGAGTGACGGTGCACAACACATAACCGCGGTGCAGCCCGTCGAAGAAACGGATGTGAGGATTCGACGGCAGCGTCGCCCTCACCAGCGGCACGTTGCTATCGCCGAAGACCGACGTGATCCCGCTGCACACGAACTCCGCGCCGACTATTGGTGCACCGGCGCTCTGTGAAGTCAGACTTCAGGTCGGCCGCCCATGACGAATGGATGTCTCCGGTCAATACCACCGGATTCGCGATCGAGTTGTCCGCGAGGAACGTCATGAGCCGATCGCGCGCCACCTGATACCCGTCCCAGGCATCCACGTTGAAGATGTTGAGGAGGCGGCTGCCAGTCAGCACCCGAGATCCCAGCGCATCACCATGACCTGCTGGGCGAGCACGTTCCAGATCGCCCGCGAGTTCTTCAGCCCGCGCTGAACAGCCACTTCTCCTGCTCGTCTCCCAGCATCGTCGCGGACGGACCGAGGATGGCCGGGCAGATTTGCAGTGCCTGAAAGCCGTCGCCGCACGGCTGATCCGTGCGGCACTGCCGTCCGTCCAGCACGAAGAACTCCGCCAGATCGCCGAACGTAAGCGACCGATACAGGTTCATGCTGCCCTTGTTCTCGTGCACGTTCGGTCGCAGCGGCATCGTCTCGGCATAGACGCGATAGGCGTTCGCCCGCCGCTGCAGGAATGCCTGGGCGGTCTGGTCGTCTTCCGGAATCAGGCCGGCATAGTTGTTGTCAACCTCGTGATCGTCCCAGGTCATGATGAAGGGAAAGCCGCGTGCGCGTCCTGCAACTGAGGATCGAGGCGGTAGAGCGCGTAGCGATTGCGATAGTCGTCGACGGAGACGATCTCGCGGCCAACATGCCGCCGTTCGGCGGGTACGGCGGGTCGGGCCGGGCCCTCGTAGATGTAGTCGCCGACATGGACGACGAAGTCGAGGTTCTGAGCGGCGATGTCGCGATATGCCGCGTAGTAGCCCGCCTCGAAGTCCTGGCAGGACACCAGCGCGAACCTCATCATGTCGCGGGTCGAGCCATTGGCCGGGAAGGTGCGAGTGCGGCCGATACGGCTGGCCTCCCCGGCATAGCTGAACTGGTAGTAGTACCACGTGTCGCTCACCAATCCGTCGACGTTGACAGCCACCGCGTGACCATTCTTCGGGTGAGCCGTGGTCACGCCCTGGCGCACAACGCTGTGCATGCCGGGTCGAGAGCCACCCGCCATTTGACCTCGACGGACTGGGCGCCCATTCCCCCGCCGTTCAGCGGATCCGGCGCGAGGCGCGTCCAGAGCACGACGGAGTCGCTCTTTGGATCGCCTGATGCGACACCCAGCGTGAACAGGGTGCTCGTCGGTGCCGGTTCTCCCCACTCTGCCCGTAGCGGGCGGATCACGGCGGGCGCCAGAGCAAAACCGCCTACGGTGCCGAGTTGCTTGAGGAACGCTCGGCGACCGTTGCGCTGAAACACCTTCGATCCCATGTGATCCCCCTTAGAACGTCACACGCAGCGAAAACTGCACAACCCTCGGGTCCCCCGCGAGTGTTGTGATTTTTCCGACGGTGGACGGACTACCAAGGTCGCGCTCAGGCGGACCGAAGTTGGTTCTGTTGAAGACGTTGAAGATATCCGCGCGCAACGTGGCCGACAGTCCGACCGGCGGCCCAATTCGACGGGAGATTGTCATGTCGAAACTTTGCCAGGTGGGCCCACGGAGGATGTTGCGTCCGGCGTTGCCGAAGGTGCCGGACGGGACCGTCTGGAACGCGGCGACGTTGAACCATTGATCGATGGTCTTGGGACCTTCCGGATCACCCACGAGGTTTGGCATCCCGGTCATTCCCTGGTCCACATCGTTGTTGCCCTGGCGGACCGTGAACGGCCGGGCAGAGCTGACCGCGTAAATGCCAGAAATCGTCCACCCACCCAGAATCGCGCCGGGTACGCGGCTTGTCGCCCACGGCTTACCAGAACCGAATGGCAGTTCGACGACGAAGTTCCCGCCAAAGCGATGGCGAGTGTCGAAATCGCTCGGCCCTTCCCACGCTTCTAGATTGCGCGCATCCTGCGGGAAACTCGGCGAGCCCTGGGCGCCGAGGTGCTCAGCGCCCCAATCACGCGACTCCGACAGCGTGTATCCGACGCCGAACGCGTAGCCGTCCGAGAATCGCTTCTCCAGCCCCATCTCCACGCCCTTGTAGCTGGACTCGCCCTGCTGCGACCGCCATTCGATGAAGCCAAATTGCGGAAACGGCCGCGCCCCGTTGCCGTTCGGCCGTTGATTGAGGTTCACGAGCGACGCGAGGTTCCGTCCGAGCGTGCCGACTGCGTCGACGCGCAATACCACCTGCTGGGCAAGTTGGCGCTCAACTCCGCCGCTGAACTGATACACCACCGACTTTGGCGCGTCGACATCGACCGCGCGGATCCGGAGACGCGCAAGCTGCCCGGCGGCCGGAATCCGTGCTCGGCGGATTGAGGAAGGCGGCCGGAAAGCCGTTCCGCAGCAGGAACGCCGGTCCGCTGGCCACAGAAGAGGCCACGCTGTTGTTCACCAGTCCGGGGACGTTCAGCGACAGCTGGTCTTCGCTGCCGATGCGATCGAACAGGTTGTAGAACACGCCGAAGCCGCCGCGGATGACCGTCCGGTCATTCATGCTGTAGGCGGCGCCGACCCGTGGCGCGAAATTGTTCCAGTCGGGTTTGACGAGACCGCGCTCCTCGAGTGACCCGTCGGTGGCGAACACCAGATGTCCGCCATTGTCGGGAACGAAATTCGTCTGGCGGTTCTCGGCCTCGAGCGCCGGCGTGATGAAGTCGTACCGGAGCCCCAGCGTGAGCGACAGATTGTTCGTGATGCGCCAGTCGTCCTGGACGAAGTACAGACATCGACCAATGGCGCTGCTCGACGACGTGGACGTTGGACAGCTGCGCATCCGAGACGTAGCCGAGCAGGAAGTCGGCAACCGGATGACCCGAAAACCGGTTCCGAAAACGCAGCTGTCCGCGAGTGGCGGGAACGTCCAGATACTGGTTGCTCATCGGGGCGATGACGTTCGCACCGAACTTGAACTGATGATCGTCCTTGAGCCACGACAGCGTGTTCACGATCTCGAGCTGTTTGGTCCGCTGAAACTTTGGCAGGAAGTCTGGCGAACCAATGCGGCCGAGCCCCGCGCCACCAAAGTAGTCGTCGATCTGGATGCCCGACAGACCACCGAGAACGGTGGAGTTCTCGGGCACGCCCGGCACCTGCGTTCCCGCTGGCGGCGCCTGTCCGAACGGGTCCTGCACGGCATCGGAGCTGGCCGCGGCCCACGAGGTCCGGAACTCGTTGATCAGCCGCGGACCGAGAATGCGCGTCCAGCCGAGCACCAGGCCGTGCGATGTCATGTCCTGCCGGCCGAAGGCAGACGTTCCAGTGCCGTCGATGATGCCGCCAAAGGCCCCGGGAATGAACCGGAACCGATCGGAGTAGATGTACCGCCCGAATATTTTGTCGTTCGTCGACGCGACGAGATCGATGCGCGTGAGAATCCGATCGGCGTCGTCTTTGACCTCCGGCTGCCGGAAGTAGTTGTTGTTGCCCGGCTGATTGGGCATCGGCACCAGCGGGAGAATCGCCGCGGCAACGGGATCGATGCGATCGACCGGTATCGTGTTGTTCGCGAAGGGCGCGCCCGTCGCCGGGTCGACAATCGTCGTCGCGAAACGGCCGGCCCGCTCATCCGCCGTTGGCACACGCGTCACCCGCGTCACGCCGCGAGTGACCCGCGTCGACTCATAGTCGACAAAGAAAAACGCGCGGTTGCGCAGCAGAGGACCGCCGAGATTGGCCCCGACTTGATTCTGATCGTTGGCCGGTTTCTCGGCACCGGCCTGCACCGAAAAGAAGTTATTGGCGTCGAACTTCTCGCTGCGAATGAAGTCATAGACCGTTCCGTGCAGGCGGTTCGTCCCCGACTTGGTCGTCACGCTGACCGCGGCACCCGGCGAGCGACCGTACTCGGCGGAGTACGGGCTCGTCACGACCTTGAACTCCTGAATCGCGTCAACCGACGGTCGCGACACCTGCGTCGTCAGCTCCTGCACGTTCGTCGAGATGCTGTTATTGTCGACGCCATCGAGCAGAAAGTTGTTCTGCAGCGACCGCTGGCCGTGGACGTTGAAGCCGCCGGTCCGGCCGAACGACGTGCCACCACCCTCTTCCGTGAAACGGTTGCCCTGGACCCCTGGCACCATGGCGAGCAGGTCGTCCCAGTTGCGGATCGCCAGCGGAAGGTTGGCGATCGCCGTCTGCGGAACCACGCGTCCCAGCTGCGCGTCGGACGTGTTGAGTACCGGAGTGCGCTCGGTGACCGTCACCGCTTCGGCCACGCCGCCAATGCGCATGCTCACATCAACGAGCGCGCGCTGTCCGACTTCCAGCGTGATCAACTGAGAGCTCTTCTGAAATCCCTGCAGCTCCACGTCGAGGCGGTACTGACCCGGTATCAGGTTGCTGAACACATACGATCCGCTATCCCCCGACGGCCGGCTGTCGACCACGCCGGTGGCGGTGTTCGTCAGGGTGATGGCCGCACCCGGGACGACCGCGCCACCGGGGTCGGTGACGACGCCGGTGAGGATCGCGCGATCCACCTGAGCGAAGGCCGGCAGCGCCGTGATCAGAGAGACGAGCAGACCTGTAACGAGCAGAGTCGATTTCATGATGGTGCGATCTCCATGTGACTGTTCACGCGAGGTGCCCGGTCGTAGCTGCGGCGCGCGAGGATCGATCCACGCGGCGCTGTCGACGTGCGTCAGACACTCTGGCGGGTGTTCGTGACGTCGCTATGACGTCAGATGTACATGTGTGTCACGTCGTCGTGCCGTTGCCTGACGGTGGCAAATCGTTTACACGGGCCGTTTAGCATTTCGTAGCGTCGCGCATGAGGTTCAAGCGATCCAACCTGTCTGGTGTCGTCGCGCTCGCGCTTGTCACACTCGGTGCGCTTGAGGCGAGACACCCGTCGAACGTCCGAGCTGGACAGTCGAGCGAGGCAGCTCTACGAGACACGCCGCTCAGAGCAGGCACGCGAGTGCTACTCGACGCACACAACGCGTATGTCGAGCACGGGCGATGGGCGGACCGGCTCGAGCGTGCGCTGGCGACGGGATTGCCAGTGGCGATTGAGCAGGATCTGGTGTGGGTGCCGGCATCGCCTTCCGCGCCTGGTCGGTCGATCGTGTCGCACGGCGCCCCGGTCGCCGGAGATGAGCCGACGCTCGACGACTACTTCTTCAGGCGCATCGCGCCGCTCATCGAGCAAGCCGTCAAAGAGAGCCGTCGCGATCTCTGGCCCCTGATTACGCTGAACCTCGATTTCAAGACGGACGAGCCGGAGCACCATCGCGCCGTCTGGGAGCTGCTCGGCCGGTACGAGCAGTGGCTCGTCACGGCCCCGCGTACCCGAACGGCGGCTGAGATTGCGCCGATGCGCAGGGCACCCATTCTCGTCCTGACGGGCAGCGCCGATTCTCAGGAGCAGACGTTTCACGAGCGGGTGCCGGTAGGCGGGACGCTGCGGTTATTTGGCGCGGTGCAACCGCGTCTCGATGGCTTACCCGGCATGCGGACGAATTACCGCCGCTGGGTCAATTACCCGTGGTCGGCGGTTGAACCGGAGCGTCAGCCCGCCGCAGGCGACTGGACCCCCGAGGATGAGGTGCGGCTGCAGCGACTCGTTGACGCAGCGCACGCCGGAGATCTGTGGATTCGGTTCTATACCTTGAACGGTCACGATCCGGCTGACACATCCATGGGTTGGACCGCGAGCTATAACTTCGGAACGCTCGCGGCCGCCGAGGCGAGATGGACCGCCGCGATTCGCGCCGGCGTCGATTTCATAGCCGTCGATCAGTACGAAGCGTTTGCCGCCGTGCAGCGAACGATGGCGCCGATGCTGGTGCTCGAAGGCACCGTGACGCGCGCGAATTACGAGGAACTGCTCGAACGCGAGTTCGACGTGCCGCCGGGCACCGAGCGTCTGGAGATTACGCTGACGTACGACGATCGCGAACGGACGGTCATCGATCTCGGCCTGCGGGGCCCGGCCTTCTTTCGCGGGTGGAGCGGCGGAGGACGGCAGCGCATCTTTGTCGCGTCTCACTCGGCCAGCTACGGCTACACACCCGGCCCGCCTGAGCCTGGCCGATGGGCCGCCGTGCTCGGCGTGCCGAACATCCGCGATGGTGTCACTGCCGCCTATCGCGTGGAGATCAGGTTCGCCACCGCGAATGCGGCGCGCACCGTCCTCTCGAGCACCAGCCGATGGTACGCCGGCGACCTTCACGCGCACTCAGGACATAGCGACGGACGGACACTGACGAGCAGCGGCAGCCGGGTAGGAGTGCCCGCTTACCGGGTGTTCGACGCCGCAGCGCGTGCGGGGCTGGACTTCGTGGCACTCACTGACCACAACACCGCCAGCCATTGGCTCGATGTCGATCGCCTGCAGCCGCTCTACCCTCGCCTCCTGCTGCTGCATGGCCGCGAGATCACCACGTACCGGGGACACTTCAATGCCATCGGCGAACAGCGCTTCGTGGACTTCCGCATTAGCCCGTCACGGCCGGTGGCGACGCTGGGCGCCGAGGTCGCTCGAGACGGCGCCTTCCTCTCAATCAACCATCCGACACGTCCGGACGACGAGCGCTGCATGGGATGCGGTTGGAATGACGCGGACGACGGCACCGTCTCGCAGTTTCACGGCGTCGAAATTCTCAACCCCGACGGCACTGAGGATCTGTTAGCCGGTTGGCGTTACTGGGCCCGCCTGCTGAACCGCGGCCACCGGCTCGTCGCTGTCGGCGGCAGCGACGAGCACACGCCTGACGAGACAGCGGACCGTCGCCTGGGAGTCCCCGCCACGATGGTATATGCCACGGAATTGTCCGAGCGCGCGCTCGTCGAGGGCCTGCGATCGGGACGTGTCTATATCCGCACGCGCGGCATCGAGGGCCCCGAAGTCGAACTGAGCGCACACAGGGACGACGTCGTGACGCACATGGGAGCCGCGACGGCACCTGGAGCACTTACGCTCGACGTCGTCACACGCGGTGGCACTGGACAGCAAATCCAGTGGTTGCGAGACGGCGAGGTGGTCAAGACGGAGACCATTCCGGCGGATGGGCGCATCCCGCTCCGCATCGACGGTCGGCCTGGCTCCTGGTTCAGCGTGATCCTGCGAGACGCGGCGGGGCCCACGGCGCTGACCAACGCCATCTTTGTGCACCGCTAAGGTTTCCAGCGCCCAGCTGCGCGATCGACCGCCGAGAGATTGGCTCACCGACGAACCGCCTGCGTCGTTGACGTCACACTCGTGATGCGCGTTTGGATGAGATCGGCACTTCCTCCTGAACGTCGCACCGCGTCGGCGGCCGCCCGTCTATTCCTGGAGGAAAACGGCTTCACTGACTCGGACCTAATAGCGCAGATCGAGGGCTCGCAATTTTGGACAAGGTCCCTGAACCACCAACTGAGCACCCAGAACCGAACCCAGAACACGAACTGAGCACTGAGAACTTGGAAGTGTGAACGGCCCCGTCAGATTCCTTGTTCAATTTCCGGTGGCAGGGAGTTTCCGCTGCCGGATACCGTAAGCTCATGATCGCTTCCATGAGTGGAACCCATCGCAGCGTCGACAACCAGACACCGCTCTTTGCGCCGTCGCTGCCGCCGCGCGCGGAAATGGAGCGCGCCTTCTTCGACAGCGACGCCAGCTACGACGGCATCTTCGTGACCGGCGTTCGGACGACCGGGATCTTCTGCCGGCCGTCCTGCCGGGCGCGCAAGCCACGGATCGAAAACATCGAGTTCTTCGGCACGGTGCGCGAGGCGCTGTTCGCAGGCTACCGGCCCTGCCTGCGCTGCCGCCCGCTCGTCGGCGACGCGACTCCGGACTGGCTGTCGCCGCTGCTCGATGCGGTGGACAAGGATCCGAACCGCCGGCTGCGCGACAGCGACCTGCGGACGTTCGACGTCGATCCGGCCCGCGTGCGGCGGTTCTTCCTCGAGCGCTACGGCATGACCTTCCATGCCTATTGCCGCGGCCGCCGGCTCGCCGGCGCGATCAAGCAGCTTCGGGAGGGCGACGCGCTCGACGATGTCGCCCTCGGAACAGGGTGGGAGTCGCACAGCGGTTTCCGCGATGCGTTCACGCGCACCTTTGGCCTGCCGCCCGGCCGCGCCGAAGACGCCAGGTGCGCGATTACAACGGCCATCGACACACCGCTCGGGCCGATGATCGCCGGCGCCACGGAGGACGGCGTCTGTCTGCTGGAATTCACCGACCGGCGCATGCTGGAGGCGCAGCTTCAGCGGCTGTCGAAGCTGCTTGGCCAGCCGATGGTTCCCGGCGAGCATCGCTACCTCGACGCAGCTGCGTGAAGAGCTGACGAAGTATTTCGCCGGCACGCTCACCGATTTCACGACGCCGCTCA
Source organism: uncultured Acidobacteriota bacterium (assembly GCA_963793705.1). Taxonomy (GTDB): domain Bacteria; phylum Acidobacteriota; class Vicinamibacteria; order Vicinamibacterales; family UBA2999; genus Gp6-AA40. Next base: position 20,042 of record CAWCBC010000008.1, read on the forward strand.
TTTTCCGCGGGACGCCGTTCGAGGAGCGCGTCTGGCGCGAGCTGACCCGTATTCCCTACGGCGAGACGATCTCCTACGCGCAGCTCGCGGACCGCATCGACTCACCCGGCGGTCAGCGCGCGGTGGGACGTGCCAACGGGATGAACCGCATCGCGATCGTCATTCCCTGCCACCGCGTGGTGAACGCCGACGGCAAGCTCGGGTGGATACGGCGGCGGGCTGTGGCGGAAGAACTGCCTGCTGGAGCTCGAGCGACGCAGTACGAATGATGATTTGTGAGGAGTGATTGTGATTCGTTGGTGATTGGCTGATTGGTGAATGGTGATTGAAGGCAACACATCACCAATCACAACTCACGAATCACGAACGATTCACTAATCGCAGATCACAAATCGCCAATAGACCGTTAAATCAGCAACGCGTCGCGCGCGGCGATAACGCGGTCCTGCGCTTCCTGCACGGTGCGCCCGATCGCCGTGAGGTGGCCCATCTTCCGGCCCGGCCGCGGCTGCTCCTTTCCGTACAGGTGCAGCTTCACGTCGGGGAACCTGCAGGCCGCCGCCCAGTTGGGCGTCGCCGTCAACCCACAGGTCGCCAAGCAGGTTGGCCATCGCCGCCGGCCGCAGCAGCTCCGGCGACCCGAGCGGCAGCCCGCAGATCGCGCGCACCTGCTGCTCGAACTGGCTCGTCACCGCCGCGTCGAACGTCAGGTGGCCCGAGTTGTGCGGCCGCGGCGCCAGCTCGTTCACCAGCAGCTCGCCGTCGGTGCTGACGAAGAACTCCACGCACAGCACGCCGACGTACTGCAGCTCCCGGAGGATCGCCCGCGTGATCTCGACGGCGCGGGCGGCGATCGCCGGCGGCACAGCGGCAGGCGCGGTCGTCAGATCGAGGATGTGATTGCGGTGCCGGTTCTCGAACGGCGGGATACTCGACGATCGTTCCGTCCAGCGCCCGGGCCGCGATAATCGAAATCTCGGCCTGCAGCGAGATGAACTTCTCGACGACGGCCTCCTGGTGCCCGATGGCGTCCCAGATGTGCGCGACGTCGGCAGGCGTCGTGACCTTGTGCTGTCCCTTGCCGTCGTAGCCGAACGCCGCGGTCTTGATGACGGCAGGCGTCCCGATGCGCGCCACGGCGTCCCACAGCTCGTCGAGCGTGACGCGCGCGCGCGAACGGCGCGGTCGGAAAGCCGTGGTCGGCCAGAAAGATCTTCTCGCGCGCCCGCTGCTGCGCGGTGTGCAGCGCGGCCCCTGACGGGCGAACCGGCGCCAGCGCCTCGATCGCTTCGATCGCCGCGATCGGCACGTTCTCGAACTCGAACGTCACGACCTCGACGCTGCCGGCAAAGGCGCGCAGCGCATCGACGTCCTCGTACTCGGCGGTGACTTCGACGTCGGCGACCTGCCCGGTCGGCGTGTCTTCTTCGGGAGAGAAGGTGTGGACGCGATAGCCCATGCGCCGCGCGGCAATGCAGAACATCCGTCCCAGCTGCCCGCTTCCGAGAACCCCCAGGGCGGCGCCTGGAGCGACGACCTTCACCCTCGACCCGCTGGGGTGACCCTGAGCATTCGTCGAAGGGTCACGGAAGCTGTTCCTGCCGGACCTTCTGCGTCTGCTCCTGCCGGTAGGCGCGAAGCTGCGCGCGCAATTCAGGCCGGGATCCAGAGACGATCGCCACCGCCAGCAGCCCGGCATTGGTGGCGCCCGCCTTGCCGATCGCGAGCGTGCCGACGGGTACGCCGGCCGGCATCTGGACGATCGACAGCAGCGAATCGAGCCCCTGCAGCGCCGCGCTCTGCACCGGCACGCCGAGCACGGGAAGCGCGGTGTGGGCCGCAACCATGCCCGGCAGGTGCGCCGCCCCGCCGGCGCCCGCGATGATCACCTCGATGCCGCGCTCCTCGGCGCCGGTGGCGAACTCGGCCATCCACACCGGCGTGCGGTGCGCCGACACGATGTGCCGCTCGTGCGCCACGCCGAACCGCTCCAGCATCGTCGACCGCGTGCTGCATCGTTTCCCAGTCGGACGAGGAGCCCATGACGACGGCGACGAGAGGTTGGAGGAATCTGACATCTGGAAACTTGAGATGTTATCAACAAACGCGTGAGCACGAAGAACACGGAGCAAACGGTTTCACAGGAGGAACGGAGTAAACGGAGGACGAACGGAGCGGCGGCCGTTCGATTGGTCGGCGTGCGAAGCACGCCGACAGCCGCGATGTACGAGAACGCAAATACAAGCCGCTGATCGACAGGCAGTGCGGTTTGTATTTGTGCTCTCGTACCTCGCGGCAGGCCGCCTTCGGCGGCCAATCGAACGGCCTTCTCTTCGTGCTCTTCGTGTCCTTCGTGGTTAAAAACTCCGTTCGCCTCCGTTTTCTTCGTTCCTCCTGTGAGACCGTTCCCTCCGTCTCCTCCGTTTCCTCCAGATGCAGGAAAATGAGGATCAACTCATGAACCCGACCAGGATCCTCTACACCTACACCGACGAAGCGCCTGCGCTCGCCACCTATTCGCTGCTGCCGATCATCCAGGCGTTCACGCGCGCCGCGGGCGTCGTCGTCGAAACGCGAGACATCTCGCTCGCGGGACGCATCCTCGCCAGCTTTCCGGACGAACTGCCGCCGGACAAGCGGCGGCCGGACGACCTCGCGGAGCTCGGCGAGATCGCCAAGACGCCCGACGCCAACATCATCAAGCTTCCCAACATCAGCGCCTCCATACCGCAGCTGCAGGCCGCCATTCGCGAGCTGCAGCAGCACGGCTATGCGGTGCCCGACTATCCGGAGGAACCGCGCGACGACCGTCAGAAGGCGATCAAAGCGAAGTACGCGAAGGTCCTGGGCAGCGCGGTCAATCCGGTGCTGCGCGAAGGCAACTCCGATCGCCGCGTCGCGGCGGCGGTCAAGGCGTACGCCCGCTCGCATCCGCATTCGATGGGCGCCTGGAGCCGCGACTCGAAGACGCACGTCGCGCACATGACAGCCGGCGATTTCTACGGCAGCGAGCAGTCGGCCGTCATCGCCGACGCTGGCTCCCTGCGCATCGAGCTGACCGGCGCAGACGGGGCGACGACGGTCCTGAAGGAGGGCATCAAGGTCGACGCCAACGATGTCGTCGGCGCATCGGTGATGAGCCGGCGCGCGCTGCAGACGTTTTTCGCGGAATCGATCGACGACGCGCGGGCGGAGGGCATCCTGCTCTCGCTGCACCTGAAGGCCACGATGATGAAGGTGTCCGATCCGATCATGTTCGGACACGCGGTCCGCGAGTACTACAAGGACGTGTTCGAGAAGCACGCGGCCGTGTTCCAGTCGCTCGGCGTCGACGCCGACAACGGCATCGGCGACGTCTACAGCAAGATTCAGGGTCTCCCGGCGGCAGAACGTGCCGCCATCGAAGCGGACATCAAGGCGGTCTACGCGACGCGGCCGCCGCTGGCGATGGTCGACTCGAGCAAGGGCATCACCAACCTGCACGTGCCGAGCGACGTGATCATCGACGCCTCGATGCCGGCGGCCATCCGCGCGTCCGGCCAGATGTGGGGACCGGACGGCAAGCTTCACGATACGAAGGCAATGATTCCGGACCGGTCGTACGCGGGTATTTATCAGGCGGTCATCGACGACTGCAAGACGCACGGCGCGTTCGACGTGCAGACGATGGGCACGGTGTCGAACGTCGGCCTCATGGCGCAAAGCGCGGAGGAGTACGGCTCGCACGACAAGACGTTCGAGATCCCGCGCGACGGCGTCGTGCGCGTGACCGCAGCGGCGCGGCGCGAACCGATCTTCGAGCACCGCGTCGAAGCCGGCGACATCTGGCGCATGTGCCGGACGAAGGACCTGCCGATCCGAGACTGGGTGAAGCTGACGGTGAACCGAGCCCGGCTGACCGGTCACGCCGCGATCTTCTGGCTGGATCCCGAGCGTGCGTACGACCGCAACGTCATCGCGAAGACGGAGCAGTACCTGAAGGACCACGACACGGCTGGTTTGGACATCACGATCCGCTCGCCCGTCGAGGCGATGCACCAGACGCTCGCTCGCGTGAGGTCCGGCGTCGACACGATCTCGGCGACCGGCAACGTGCTGCGCGACTACCTGACCGATCTGTTTCCGATCCTCGAGCTCGGTACCAGCGCGAAGATGCTCTCGATCGTCCCGCTGCTGGCCGGCGGCGGACTCTACGAGACAGGCGCCGGCGGGTCAGCGCCGAAGCACGTGCAGCAATTCCAGCAGGAAAACTATCTGCGTTGGGATTCGCTTGGGGAGTTCCTCGCCCTCGGCGTGTCCATCGAGGATCTCGGCCACAAGACCAGCAACAGGACAGCGCTCACGCTGGCGGCTGCGCTCGACCGTGCCAACGGCCTGATCCTCGAGCACGACAGGTCACCGCAGCGGAAGGTCGGCGAGATCGACAATCGCGGCAGCCACTTCTATCTGGCGATGTACTGGGCACGCGCCCTCGCCGATCAGACGACGGACGCTGGGTTGCGAGACGTCTTCGGGCCGATTGCGCGCGAGCTCGAGCAGAACGAGAGCCGGATCGTCGGCGAGCTCATCGCCGTCCAGGGGAAGCCCGTGGACGTCGGCGGCTACTACCACCCCGATCCGGCTCTGACCGCTCAGGCGATGCGCCCGAGCGCGACGTTCAACGCGATTATGGATGCGTGTGCTGCGGGATCTTCAACACCTGCCCGGGCTTGATCTTGTCCGGATCCGTGAGCTGGTCACGGTTGGCGTTGAAGATGTCCATGTACTCGTTGGCGTTGCCCAGAAACTTCTTCGCGATGGCGCTGAGCGTGTCGCCCGACTGCACGGTATAGCTGATCGTCGGCGACGGAGCAGCGCCGCCTGATCCTGTGGTCGGCGCCGGCTGCGAAGCCGGAGCGCTCACCTTGATGTCGGCGACGACGTCCTTCTCCCAGTCGGGAACGGTCTTCAGCGCGTTCCAGATCTGGTTCTTCTCATCAACGGACTTCACCGTCCCGTTGAAGTAGAGCTTGCCGTCGCGCTCTTCGGCGCCGCCCTGCATGTGCAGCGATTTCGCCGTCTGAACGGCGTGGTTGTATTTCTCGCGCAGTCCCGCCGAGCTCTGCTTGTCAAAGATTCCCATGTGCACTCTCCCTCAGGTGAAGGGGGTGCAAGCCAGGTGCCCCTGAAGCAGAATAGGGACCTCTTGAGGCGCGACCTGACAAGAGCATCGACCCCGTAAGGAGTCCGCATGAGCCGTCGCCTTGCTCTGCTCGCCGTGATCCTGCTGGTTGCGCCGGTGCTGGCGCAATCGCCCGCGCCGCTTCAGGTGCCGTTCCGGCAGTTCCAGCTCGCGAACGGGCTCAACGTCATCCTGCATCAGGACAAGACGGTGCCTGTCGCGACGGTCAACATCTGGTACCACGTCGGCTCGGCCAACGAGAAGCCGGGGCGAACCGGCTTCGCGCATCTGTTCGAGCACCTCATGTTCGAAGGCTCCAAGCACGTGAAAGAAGGACAGTTCGACACACTGCTCGAGGGCGCCGGCGCGCACAACAACGCCTCGACGTCGAACGACCGGACCAACTACTACATCGACGTGCCGGTCAACGCACTCGACCTTGCGTTGTTCCTCGATTCGGATCGCATGGGGTTTCTCCTCGACGCGATGCCGCCCGAACAGGTCAACAGCCAGCGCGACGTCGTCAAGAACGAGCGGCGGCAGAGCTACGAGAACCGCCCGTACGGCATGGCGTCCCTCGAGCTCGACAAGATGCTGTGGCCGACGAACCACCCGTATAACTGGCCAGTGATTGGTTATATGGAGGATTTGACCGCCGCCACTCAGGCAGACGTCGTGGAATTCTTCAAGAAGTACTACGTGCCAGCGAACGCGAGCCTCGTCGTCGCCGGCGACATCGACTACGACAAGACCCGCGCCATGGTCGAACGGTGGTTCAGCGACGTGCCCGCGCGGCACCGCAGTCGAGCGCGTCAAACCGCCGGCGGCCAACCTGGACACCGTCAAGCGGGCGACGCTCACCGATCGGGTGTCCCTGCCGCGTCTGTATCTCGCCTGGATCACCCCTGCGCTCTATGCGCCTGGCGATGCGGCGCTGGATGTGGTGTCTCAGGTCCTGACCGGAGGCAAGAACTCGCGTCTGTACAAACGACTGGTCTACGACACGCAGATTGCCCAGGACGTCTCGGCGTACCAGGCGTCCGCAGCACTCGGCAGCTCGTTCCAGATCATCGCCACCGCCCGGCCCGGTCACACCGTCGACGAAATGCAGAAGGCGATCGACGAAGAGCTCGAGAAGCTCCGCACCTCGCCGCCTGACGGGCGCGAAGTCCAGCGGGCCCTCAACCAGGTCGAGGCGGCCTTCTACCGCCGCATGGAACGTGTCAGCAGCAAAGCCGATCAGCTGAACGCGTATTTCGTCGCGGGCAAACCGCCAGACTGGTTCGCGCAGGACCTGGCGCGCTACACGTCGTTGACCGCGGCAGACACGCAGGCCGCGATCGTTCGCTGGCTCCCCGCCGGTCATCGGGTAGAACTCATCGTCCAACCGGAGGGCAAGCAATGAACCGCGCGGCTTCTCTCGTTGCAGTCCTCGCTCTGGTCTGTAGCTGTTCCCGGCCTCCTGAACCTCCCGATCGGTCGAAGCCGCCCGCACTGGGGCCGGCGCCGGAACTGAAGCTGCCGCCGATTCAAAAAGCCACACTCTCGAACGGCCTGCCGGTTCTGCTCGTCGAGTCACACGAGGTGCCGCTCGTGCAGGTGAACCTGCTGATCCTCACCGGCAGCGCCGACGATCCAGCCGGCAAATTCGGCGTCGCCAGCCTCACCGCGGCGATGCTCGATGAAGGCGCCGGCCAGCGAACCGCATTACAGATCGCTGACGAGGTCGAATTCCTCGGCGCCGCGCTCGAAACGAGCAGCTCGTTCGATGCGTCCGCCGTGCGCCTCAACGTCCCCTCTGCGCGGCTGGAGGCTGCGCTGCCGATCATGGCAGACGTCGCCCTGCGGCCGACGTTCCCGCAGGCCGAGCTCGAGCGCCTTCGGCAGGAGCGCTTGACGTCCCTGATCCAGGCCCGCGATGACGCCGCGCAGGTCGCGCCGCTGGCGTTCTCGCGCGTCGTCTTCGGCGGCATGCATCGATATGGCACGGCCGCGATGGGCACGCCGGCGACGTTGAAGGCGTTCACGACCGATGGATCTGCGCGCGTTCCACACGGCGATGTATCAGCCGGCGAGCGCGACGCTGGTGGTGGTCGGAGACATCAAGTGCCGACGCCGTGCTGCCGCTGCTCGAGAAGCAGTTCGGCGGCTGGAAGGCCGCGCGTGCGGCCATCTGCGGGCACGCAGGTGCCGCTGGCGCCGCAGCTCACCAGCGCCAGGTCACGATCGTCGACATGCCGGGCGCCGAGCAGTCGCAGGTTCGCATCGGATGGGTCGGCGTCCCGCGGTCGACGCCCGATTACTTCACGCTGCAGGTGCTCAACACGATCCTCGGCGGATCGTTCACCTCGCGGCTGAACCAGAACCTGCGCGAGAAGAATCAGTTCACCTACGGCGCCAGCTCGCGGTTCGACATGCGGCTCGTCGCCGGACCATTCTTCGCGGGCGCTGGCATTCAGACCGACAAGACCGTCCGACGCGCTGCGCGAGTTCTTCAACGAGCTGAACGCGATCGCGCATGCCGGTCGGCGCCGAGGAGCTGACGAAGGCCAAGAACTACATCGCGCTCGGGTTTCCCGAGCGAGTTCGAAACGATCCAGGATCTCGCCTCGCACATCGAGGAGATGATCGTCTACAAGCTGCCGGACAACTACTTCGCGCGCTACGTCGCCAACATCCAGGCGGTGACCGCCGACGCCGTGCAGAAGGCCGCCGCCACCTACATCCAGCCTGGCAGGTTCGCCGTCGTCATCGCCGGCGATCGCAAGGCCATCGAGGCGGGCGTGAGCGGGCTGAAGCTCGGGCCGGTCGCGGATTCTCACCGTCGGCGAGGTCATTGGGTCATGAGCGTGACGGTTGGGTTCGAGCCGCTGCTCGCCTACTCCGACCATGAGCGCCAGAAGTGGCGTCGACTGGATTGCCGCCGATCCGCAGCGGATGTCGATCGTCATGCAGCCCGGCGGCCGATTTCCCACGGCCGCGGAACTGCTCGATCACGTCTTCTTCGTCGAGCGGCGACACCTGTGCCGGCTCCAGGGCGTCGACGCCACCGGAGGAATCAGGCATTCCACTGGGCGACTGGCAGCGGCTGTTCGAATATGCCGACCTCGTCCGGGCCGATTTCCGCGGCTACGTGTCGGAACTGACGGACGCTGACCGCCGACGGCCAACTCACGTGGAACGCGGTCGGTCTCGGACAGATCACGATGTCGCGCCGGCGGCTGCTCACGCATGTCTTCCTGCACGAGGTCCGCCATCTCGCACAGCTGGCGCTCGCCGCCCGGACGGCTGGCATCGAGCCTCCGGGCAACCACGACCTGTTCCTGTTTGAAGGGTTCGACTAGAGCGGTCTCGAAGACACCCGACTCGCGGTTCTTCCGCACCCTGTCCCACTGGAAGTGCTGTCCGTTCATCGCGATATAGACGCCCGCCGGCAGCACCTGCGCGAACGACAGCGCGCTTCCGAGGTTGAACAACCCGTCCGAGCTGCCGAACGCGTACGGAATCATCGCGCCCGTCAGCACGACCGTCTTTCCCTGAACGCCGGCCGCCAGCGCCCGTGCGGTCTCGACCATCGTGTCCGTGCCGTGCGTGATGACGATGCGTGATTCGGGGCATTGGACGCAGTTGCGGACAATCAGTTCGCGATCCGCATCGGTCATGTCGAGACTGTCCACCATCATCAGCGTGCGCGTGGTGACATCAACACGCGAGCGGCCGAGGCGGAGCATCTCCGGCAGGTGCGTGTCGCCGAATGAGAGGGCGCCGCGGATCTCGTCGTAGGTCTTGTCGAACGTTCCGCCCGTGATGAAGATTCGAATCATGTGGGATTAACCACGAAGAACACGAAGGGCACGAAGAAAAGATTCACAGGAGGAACGGAGCAAACGGAGGACGAACGGAGGAGAGGCCGTTCGATTGGCCGCCGTAAGGCCGACAGCCGCGATGTAAGGAACGCAAATACAAGCCGCACCGGTCGGCACATCAGCGGCTTGTATTTGTGTTCACTTACATCGCTGTTTTTCTGTCCAATCCTGATGAGGAGGACTTCTACCGGACGCGGTAGCCGGCTTCAGCTCCAGACGGAACAGTTCGCGGAGAGCGGTCGGCAACGTTGGCAGCGATGAGATTGGCTTCGTGTCTTCAGCCCAATCCGAAATCGAGATGAGTAGGTCTCGCGCAGATCCGGTTTCGTCGACGACCGGACGACCAGCATTGAACGCGACTGCGGCGGCGAACGGCTCCATCGAGATCAGCCTCTATCGGGTCGATGCCGCCTGGCTGGCGGTGAGCCCGGCGGCCGACGAGCCGTGGCTGTGGGCCATCCTGGCCCAGGTGCCAGATCCGACCCGGTGGACGCGGCTGTCGCGGCGCCGCGTGGCGGCGATGCTGCGCGCGCATCGCATTCGCCGCGTCACTGCCGATCAGATCCTGGACGCGCTCCACCAACCACGACTGATGGGGGCGCCTGGCGTCACCGCGGCGGTGCGGACGCGCATTGCGGCCCTGGTGCCGCAGCTGCAGGTCGTCGCCGACCAGCGCCGGACCGCCGAGCAGCACATCGATCAGCTGCTCGACCTACCTGACCGCCGGCGAGGCGCTCGAGCCAGAGCCTCGTGAGCATCGTGACGTCGAGATTCTCCAGTCCTTGCCAGGGGTCGGAAGAATAGTGACCGCCACGATGCTCACCGAAGCGACGGCCGCACTGGCCGACCGCGATTATCCTACCCTCCGCGCCTACACGGGCGTCGCGCCCGTGACCAAACGCACGACCAATCGAACGGCCGCACCCCTTCGTGATCTTCGTGCCCTTCGTGGTTCAGAACTCCGTTCGTCTCCGTGCCTCCGTTCCTCCTGTGAAACCGTTACCTCCGTCCCCTCCGCTTCCTCCCGGAACGCATCATGTCGCCCACCAGCCACGCCACGACGAGCAGCAGCACGACGATGACGATCGCGCGGGCCGAGGTCATGCGGTCAGCTGGACAGCCTGTCGGCGGCGACTGTGAACAGGCTGACGAACAAGCCGACGATCACCACCGCGACGGCGCCGGTCACGTTGTGCCAGAGAAAGGCGACGTCCGTGAACCTGCGCGGCGAGCCCGACGCAGGTCATGCCGGCAATCATCCCGACGAAGGCGCCGGTCGGCGTGGCGCGCGGGAATCCAATCGCCAGAATGAACACGCCGAGAATCGACCCATAGAAGTACGACCCGAAGCGGTTCACGACCTCGATGAGCGATCCGAGCTCCGCCGCCCAGACCGCCACGCCCGTGGCGAACAGGCCCCAGAACCCGGTCGCCCACCGCGACACCTTCAGGTAATGACTGTCCTCCGCGGTCGGCCGCACGAACCGCCGGTAGAAATCGATGACCGTGGCCGTCGACAGCGCCGACGAGCTCGGCCGAGATCGTCGACATCGCCGCGGCAAAGATGGCCGCGATCAGCAGCCCGACGACGCCGATCGGCATGTGCGTGGTGATGAACGTCGGGAAGACGTAGTTCACGTCGCTGTAGGCCGCATCGCCGGTGGCCTCGCGGACCAGCTTCAGCGCCTGGCCGCGCACCTCGCGCGACTCGGCCTCCCGTGCCTTGAACTCCCGCGTCGCGGCCGTCGAGCAGCTCCTCATCCCCAGCCGACTCCGCGCGCGCCATCCCCGCCGCGGCCGCCGTGCGCGACGCCGAAATCCCCTCGAACTGCCGCTCCAGCGCCTGTGTACTCCGCCGACCGCGGTCCCTCGGTCATCTCACGGTCGTGCACGCGGTTGAACAGCATCGGCGACGGCGCGAACACGTAGAACACGAACATCAGCACGCCGACGATCAGCACCAGCGCCTGGAGCGGGATCTTCCAGTAGGCGCTCATCATCAGCGAGCTGCGCGCCTCGTCGATCGACTTGGTCGTCAGGTAGCGCTGCACCTGGCTCTGGTCCGTGCCGAAGTACGAGCAGAAGAGGAAGAATGCCGCGATGGTTCCCGACCAGAACGTCCAGCGGTTGGTGAGATCAAACGAGAAGTCGAACGTCTGCATCCGGCCCGTCGCGCCGGCGAGCTTCAGCGCCTGGACCACGCCGACGTCCTGCGGCAGGCTCGATGATCAGCACCACGACGGCGGCGACCAGACCGCCCACGATCAGCACCATCTGCTTGACGTCGGTCCAGGTCACAGCCTGGACGCCGCCGAACATGGTGTAGACGGCCGTCGGCAGTGCAATCAGCAGCGCCGTGGTGGTGACATTCAGGCCGAGCACGACCGCCAGCACCACGGCCGGCGCCGAGATCACCACGCCGAGCGACATGCTGCGCGAGACGAGAAACAGAAAGCTGGTCAGCGCGCGCGTCTTGGCGTCGAACCGCTGCTCCAGGTACTCGTACGCGGTGTACACCTTCGCGCGGTGGAAGAACGGCACCAGCGTCGCCGACAGGACGACCATGGCAATCGGCAGCGCGAAGTAGAACTGCAGAAAGCGCATGCCGTCTTCGTATCCCTGCCCGGTCGTGCCGATCATCGTGATCGCGCTCAACTGCGTCGCCATCACCGACAGACCGACAGCCCACCACGGCAGGCTGCGCGCGCCGAGGAAATAGCCTTCGAGCTCGTGGCTCTTCTTGGTCAGGCGAAGGCCGTCCCAGATCATCCAGGCGAGGTACACGCCGATGACTGCCCAATCGACGGGATGCATCGGTTAGCGAGAAGATATTCCTGAAGAAGATAGAGCGCCGCCAGAACGGCGACCCAGACGACGATCACACGGACGTAGGTCGGCTCGATCTTCATAGCGCCGCGCTCCGTGCCTTCAGCCCCGCGCTGGCGCGGGCAACGCGCCCCGCGTGTCGCGTCCAGCCACGCCCGATCGTCGGCGAGCCGCGTGCGCGATTCCTGGAGCGCGCGCGTCGTCTCCGCCGGTGCAGGTCCGCCCGGCGTCGTCCTGACCTCGACGAAATGCCGCGGACTCATGACCTCGGCGATCTGCGCGTCGGAATACTGCAGCGGCACGCCCAGCAGGTCGCCGGAGACCGTGGACAGCACCGCACCGAGCGGTGCATCCGGACGCTCTCGCCGTGCCTGCATCAGACGGGCGGCAATGGCGTGTGCCGTCGTGAACGGCACGTTGTGCGTGCGCGCGAGATGGTCTGCCAGCTCGGTCAACGTGGTCCCGCCCTCGGCGGCGCGCGCCTCGAGCCGCGCCACATCGAACTCGGCACCGCGCAGCGACGCAGCGACGAGCGTCACCGCCCGCACCGAATCCCGGAACGCCGCCGCCACGAGCGGCTGCAGATCGTCTTCGGTATCGACAACATCGCCGAACGGCGTGTTGTGGACGACGGTGGTAATGGCGGCGGCCTGGCCGACTGCCTTGCTGGCAATGGCGCGAGCATGCTCGAGCGCGACCGGATTGCGCTTCTGCGGCATGATGCTGCTGGTCTGCACGAACCCGTCGGCGAGCCGCAGATAGCCGAATTCAACGGTGCACCAGAGCAGCAGGTCCTGCACGAACCGGCCAAGGCCGACCAGCAGCACGTTGACCGCGGCAACGCTCTCGAGCAGGTAGTCAACGGTCGCAATGCTGCCGTAGGTATTGCCCGTTGGGCCGTCGAATCCCAGCAGGGTGCTCGTCAGCTCGCGGCTGATCGGAAAGCCGGTTCCGGTAATCGCGCAGGCGCCGAGCGGGCTGCGGTTCGTCGTCACATACGCCGCCTGCAGACGCCGCGAATCGCGCTCCAGCTGCTCGATGACGGCCAGCAGGTAATGCGCGATGGTGGTGGGCTGCGCCGGCTGCGTATGTGTCTGCGCCGCAACCAGCGTCTCGCGGTGACGCTCCGCCATGTCGCAGAGCGCAGCACGCAGCTCCGCCACGGCCTCGACGACCATCAGGATCTGCTCCCGCAGCCGCATCCGGTACATCGTCATGTCCACGTCGTTGCGGCTGCGCGCCGTGTGCAGGCGGCCGGCGATGTCCTCGCCGCAGGCGCCTACCAGCAGCCGCTCGATGTAGAAGAAGAGGTCTTCGCAGGTGCCGTCGTAGGGAGTGCGGCGGATGTCGGCGAGCGACACGCGGTCGAGCGCCTCGCGCAGCGCGTGCGCGTCGCCGGCGCTGACGATGCCGCGGTCGGCGAGCATCACGAGGTGGGCGTAGTGAATGGCCATCAGCGGCCCGAGGAACAGTGTCTTGGCGTCTTCGAAGTTGTCGTTGAGGACCTGCGACACGTACTCCGGGTCGAACCGCATCGATCGGAGTATAGCGGCACCCGGTAAAGGGGCGCCCTACGAGGCACTCGGAGCCCTACAAGCCACTCGTAGGGCACCCGTTTCAAGGGTGCCTACGGCTTGAGCTTCTTCTGGGCGTCGCGATAGTGCGATGACCCCGTCGGGACGAGCGCGTAGCTGTCGCGCGCCCGCTGCGGATCCTTGACGCGCTTCTCGAACATCTCCCCAGCGCGCCAGCGCGGCATCGCGGATGTTGGCGGGGAACCGCTGCGCCAGATCGAACAACGTCTGTGCCGCCAGATCGTACCGGCGCACATCGTCGTACATGTCGGCCAGCCGGGCGAGCGATCCCTCGGCCTCGCTCGCGTTCCTGTATTCCTGCACCAGCCGCCGGTGTGTCGGCAGCGATACCGGAACGGATATCCCCAGCGCCGCATCTGCCACGCGGGTCTTCAGGCGGTCTTCCATGGCCGCCTGCCGCGCCAGCGCTCGCGGCGCCCACGGACTGGACGGATGCGTCTGCGGGATCTCGGCATAGAGACGCCGCGCCTCTGCGTCGCGATCGTCGCGGCGCGACTGGAGCACGAGCCCGGCGTGGAGGAATGTTCCTTCGGCGGCTTCGGCACTGGTCGCGTACTTCTGCTTCAACTCCACGAACGCCGCCATCGCATCGTCGGGTTTCGACTGGAGCTGGAGGATCTTGCCCACCAGGAGCTGGGCTTCGGGCGCGTTCGGGCTCCTCGACATGGCGCTCAGGCCGCCCTTGAGGTCAGCAAGCGCCTGGTCGTACAGGCGCGCGTCGTATTTCGCCCGCGCCACGCGAATCTGTTCGGCCAACGCGTCGGCCGGCCGCCGCCCGCCCGTCGGCGCCGCCGGTCGCGCCTCGGTGACGGCTGGCTCTCCCGCGCGAGCGGCCGCGTCCGGCGGGCGAGTGGCTGCCCTTCCAGCAGACGGCGCGATGCCCGGTGCACTCGCCGGGGCCGCCGGCACGGGCGCGGGCGCGGCAGCCCGCTCCGTCGTCGGAGCCGGGGCTGCGGCAGGAACTGTCGCTGGTGAAGGCGCCACGGGGACAACAGCCGGTGGAACGTTCGGTGTCGCGGCGGGAGTGGCGGTCGCTACGGGTGCCACCGGCGTGGACGCGGCGTCACGATTCAACGACAGGACGAACAGCACGCCGGCAGCGATGAGCGCCACGACGCCGACCGCCGCGACGAGCGCCGACGATCGCGACATGCCGGCAACGCGCGGGGCGGCGGCGGCCGGCACCGGCACACTGACCGCTGAGGGCCAGCTGGCGCCGCTATGCACGTTCGAATTCGTCGCCAGCTGACGCGACTGTGTCACCGACGAACCGCGCTCGCTCTTGATACGCCGGAGATCCGTTCGCATCTCCGCAGCGCTCGGATATCGGTACTGACGATCCTTTTCGAGCGCACGGGCGATCACCCGCTCCAGAGCCGGCGGAACATTGGCGTTCAACTCGATGGGAGCCCGCGGCTCGCGATTGAGGAGCGCGTCGAAGACCGTCGCCGTCGTGTTGCCCTGGAACGTGCGCTGGCCGGTCGCCATCTCATAGAGCACGACGCCGAACGAAAACAGGTCAGACCGCACATCCAGGTCCTCGCCGCGCGCCTGCTCGGGGGACATGTAGGCGACCGTGCCGAGCGACGTGCCCTGCCTCGTGCCGAGCAGGTCAGTTGCGAGATCGGTGACACCTGTCTTGGTCTGACTCGGTGACGTCACTTTGGCGAGGCCGAAGTCGAGCACCTTCAACTGACCGCGGGTCGTCACGAAGATGTTGGCCGGCTTGATGTCGCGGTGCAGGATGCCGGCGGCATGCGCGACGTCAATGGCATCTGCGATCTGGATCGCGTACTCGAGCATCAGATCGATGTCGAGCGGCCGTCCGTCGATGCGCCGGTCGAGGCCCTGGCCCTCGAGCAGCTCCATGGCGATGAACGGTGCCCCCGCGTGCTCGTCGACCTGGTAGATGGTGCAGATGTTCGGATGATTCAGCGCCGACGCCGTCCGCGCTTCGCGCATGAAGCGCTCGAGCATGTTGAGATCCTGCTCGCGCCCGGGTGTCAGGAACTTGAGCGCGACCGGACGCGACAGCTTCAGATCCTCGGCGCGATAGACGACGCCCATGCCGCCTTCGCCCAGCGGCTCGATGATCCGGTAGTGGGAGACGGTGGCGCCGATCAGTGCCGCTGTCATGTTGGAGGAAACAAGAAGCTTAGAAGGCGTGCACGCGCCGAGTCAACGGCGCACTTTCGTCCCGGTCCGCTCCAACGGCGGTCTCACAAATCGCGTGGAAAGGAGACTTCGCTTTACGGATTGAGCCAGTACGCCAGCTTGACGAGGATCGTGTTGGTCGAGGGTGTGGAGAACACGTCGGCGTAGTCGCGACCGAAGCTGAACGTGCCATCGGCAGGAAATTGCTCCCGTCCCTGCTGCCAGACGACAAACAGCGTCGAACCGGGTTTGAACTCCCAGCGCATGACGTTGGTCGTGCGGAACGACAGAAAGCGGAAATCGGGATTGCCGCCGTAGGCAAACGGCGCGTACCGATCGTCGTAGCGCAACGCCCGGCCGTTGACCATTTCGCGGAAGTTCTCGTAGTCGCCCGCCGAGACGAACGGCTGCGCATAGACCTGCAGTGACAGGTTGGGCGTCAACGTGTAGTTGACGCGGGTCGTCATCGAGGTCGTCGTCTGATTGAGGTGGCCGAAGACGTAGTGCGTCCCCTCGTCTCGATTGACCGCTCCGACCCATTGCGAGTCGTCGATGTTCTTGTTCAGCGAGATGCCGAATTGCGTGGACAGGGCCACGGTCGGCTTGAACGTGACGTTGGGACCCAGGCCCCAATTGTGGCCGTGCCCGTCTGAGTAGAAGTTCGAGTCCAGCCCGAAGTGCACGCGCTTGCGTTGGTCGGTGCCCAGATAGTGCCAGTAGCCAGCGCCGTTATTGCCGTTTCCGGCGGGTCCGCCGCGTGTGCGGCGGTCATCGAGATTGCGCGCGTTGAAGTTGATGCCGAAGCCGGTGTTCCAGTTGTTCTGGAACGACCAGTGCGAGTTGATGTTCCCGCCAAGGCTGATGCGGTCGCCGTCGAAGTTGTGGGACCGCCAGTGATTGAAGTTGATGTTCTTGGTCCGCACGAACCGACCCGGCTTTTCCCATCGCATCTGCAGCCAGGCAAACGTGCTGAAGACGTCGGCTCGCTGCATGAACCCGAGATCGTTCACGTCGAATCCGGGCGACTTGTACGTCGTGGTGAAGTTGAAGCGCGTCCGCTCGCCGCTGATCTTGCTGAAGTTCACGGCACCGGCGTGTCCATTGATCGCGTCGGCCGCTGGATCGAACTCCACGTGCTCCGCGTCAGGACGCTGAAACGAGTGGACGTTGCTGCGCTGCAACCCGGCGATGGCGCCCTCGTTGCCGCGGACGGTGCTGCCGGCCCAGTAGCCGTTCAGACTGAAGCGGCGGCCGATGCGCCAGTCGTAGTCCATGCCGCCGGTGAACGCGCTGTCGGGGATGAACGACACCGGCTCGGTGAGGCTCCGGGTCGTCGTCGTCATGATGAACCCGAGCGATGACTGGTCGGCAAACTCGCGGCGCAGGCGCGTGACCGAGAAGAGTGAACGAGGCTCAACCGCCTCGGTCCGACGCGTGCTGCCGAACGCGATGTTGGCGAACTCCTCCTGCGTGGCGGCGACGAGCCCGCCGACCGAAAACCCGCCGACGCGGCCGGTCAGTTTGGCGGCGCCGAGGATCGTGGTCTGAAGCGGCTGGTTCGAGTATTCGCCGTCACCCAGTGACGGCGATCCGCGCGGCTGACGGCCGATGCGCCGCGAATAAAACAGGATGCAGTCGTCGTTGCAATCCCACCGGTAGGTGCCCGACCCTTCGATGAAGAACGGACGACGTTCCTGAAAGAAGGTCTCGAAGGCACTGAGGTTGACGACGGCAGGATCGGCTTCCACCTGGCCGAAGTCGGGATTGACCGTTGCCGCCAGCGATAACGCCGGCGTGATGGCGTACTTCAGGTCGAGGCCGGCGGACAGGTTCTTGTTGAAGGTCTTATGCAGCGGATTGCCAGCGCTGCTCTGGCTGAGTGACAGCGTGGCTACCGAATACGGCGAGCAGCTCGAGCCGCTTGGACGCACCGGACGGCGACACGCCGTCGAGATTCGCCAGCTGCGACATGATCCCGTTCTTGCTGCGTGCGATCAGCGGCCATGACGAGGTCTCGTTGAGGCGCGGGATGTAGCGGAACACCGCAAAGCCGACGTCCCCTTTCGAACCGTCGCTGAAACGAAGCTGCGAGTAAGGAATGCGGAACTCCGCGCTCCACCCGGTCGGGCTGCGACTGACCTTGACGTCCCAGACGGCGTCCCAACTGTCGTCGTTGTTGTCGTCGTTGAACCAGTACGCGTCCCGCTTCACACCCGCGGAATTGACGGCAAACTGGTACCCGGTCCGCCGATCGTGGTACGAGTCGATGAAGATGTGGATCCAGTCGGACTGGGAGTCCTCATCCCGCCTCGTCAGATAACCAACGATCTTTTCCGGATCGGGATCCGTCGCGTTCACGAGCACGTGCAACGTCGACGAATCGGCGATGACCCTGGCTTCGGTCTGATAGGTCGCGGGCGTCCCCTCGCTCGGCTCGCGCTGCACAAAGGACGTCAGCAGCTCGGCCTTCTGCCAGTCAGTCTCGGCGATGACTCCCGACACGACGTGGGCATGCGCGCGCTTTCGGCGACGCCGTGCCGCCGGGGTTAGCGGTCTGCGCGTGTGCCGCGCCACATGCGAGCAGCGTTGCGGCAAGCGTGAGCTGCGAAGTCTTCATTCAGGCAAATGGGCCAGATGGCCCGGCCTAAGGTTATACGCTCAGACGCGCGACGAAGGTGCACGGTTAGCGCTGGTTCAGTTAGACGTCCGAAGCCACGCGGCCAGCCATGCGTCGCTGCGTGTCCCCTGCAGCCGGGTCCACGCCGATCTCCCACATCGTCCGGCGCTGCGATGCCGACGATCACCTCGAGCCGGAGCAGCCGATCGCGCCGCGCGACAAGGACTGAAATCCGATCGCCGGGCTTGTACTGCTCCAATCGCCTGGTCAGCGCATCCGCGCGCACACGGACGTCGTCGATGGCCAGGATCTCGTCGTCCGCCGCGAGATTTGCCGGAGATGCGGGCACCGTCTTGTCCGCATGCTGTGACGATCAGCCGCCCCTGATCGTTGCGCGTGCTGATGCCGAGCGACGGCCGGCCGCTGCGGGGCCGTGGTTTGAAACCGCAGCCCGAATGTCGCGAGCGCCTCGGCGTATGGGAGCTCCTGAGTGCCTTTCACGAACGCATTCCAGAAGTCGGTCAGCGGCGTGCCGGCCACCTGCTCGGCGACCTCGCGAAACTGGTCCGGCGTGAATCCCCGCGCGCCTGAGTACTTCGCATAGGCCGCGCGCATCACGTCGTCCAGGCTCCTGGCGCCGTTGGTCAGCCGCCGGATCCGCGCGTCGAGCAGAAACGCCAGCAGCTGCCCCTTCGCGTAGTAGCTGATGCTGACGTTCGCGGAGTTTTCATCCGGGCGGTAGTAGCGGATCCAGGCGTCGAACGAGGCCAGTTCAACCGACTGAAGGAGCCTGCCTGGCGTCGTCTGGACGTCTTCGATGGTCGCAGAGAGGCCGCTCAGGAACTCGTCATGGGTCAGCAGTCCCGCCCGATGTGGCCAGCAGATCACCGTAGTAATCCGTGATGCCTTCGACGACCCACAGGCTTCTGGTCAGGACCTCGTTCTCGTAGTCAAACGGCCCGAGTTCGACGGGACGGAGGCGTTTGCCGTTCCAGGCATGAAATATCTCATGGGTGACGGTCGTGAGCCAGGCCGTGTAGCGCGCCGCGCGTGCGCGTTGTCGTCCGGCCGGCGATGACCACCGTCGAGTTCTTGTGCTCGAGACCGCCGCCGCGGTTCTCGGCGATCACGTTCAGAACCAGATATTTGTCGTACGGGAGACTGCCCCAGAACCGGTGGTGCTCGCGCACGATGGCCTCGATGTCCTTCGCCGCGCGGGCGCCGTCGAACTCGCCGATCTCGCCCTCGTTGACGAGGTAGTGCGGCTTACCGTCGACGACGAACTCGAAGACCTGCGGATTGCCGGCAACAATCGGCGAGTCGACCAGCGTGTCGTAATCCGCGGCGACGTACCGGTGCGCGCCGGGGAGCTCGCGAAGTCCGGTCATCGCGCGGCTCCATTCGGCGGGCATGTCGAGCGTGACCTCGTGCGGGCGAGCAATGCCGTCTGCCAGCGTCATGAACGTCGGCGCACCGTTGATCAGCGCGAAGCGCGCCTCGACCCAGTTCGTGCGCACCGACATCTCGTGGGCGTAAGACGCCATAGGACACCGTGACTGTCTGGGCGCCGCCGGTGACAACGCGCCAGCGGTTCTTTGCTGATTTCTCGATCGACAGCGATCGTCCCGCCGCCGATGCCGTGACGCGCTCGACGTTGCGCTGGTACTCACGGACCAGGTACGAGCCCGGCGTCCACACCGCCATCATCAATTCGATGTCACGGCGCCCACCGGTCGGTACGGCGGCCGTCACTTCCATGTAATGGGTGTGCGGCGCGGGAAAACGAACGGTGTATCGGATCGCGTCTGCTGCACGTCCCGCGCGTGCCCGCACCAGCCGTCTGGGCCGAGACGGATGGCGCTGCGAGTTCAAGAAACACGAGCGCAAGCAGAGCGACCTTCGCAACCATTTCGCGCATTCTATCCTTGGGCCTTAGGCCTTCGCCCTGAGGCCTCATGATGAGGCGGATTCACATCGCGCGCTCACTTGGCCCGGGCCTTGCTCGAATCTCTGGCCGAGGGCAACAGCCCGGGAGGAGGAGCTTGGAATGGCCAAGCAGCGCAAGACACTTCCCGCGCGCCGGAAGAACGTGATCGGCGACGACTCGCTGCTGATTCGATCCGCGGAGTCCCTCGGCCGACATGATCGGATCGCTGCAGCGGCAACTCGAAGCCGCGCGGCAATTGACCGGCCGCGCCGGTGGCGCGGACGGTACGAGGGAGACGGTCACGCACCCGCGCGCAAACGCGCGGCGAAGTCGAAGTCGGCGGCCGGCGGACGCCGAGCACGGCGGCGACGACAGCCGCGCGCGGGCCGGCGCGAAGCCGACCGCCGCGAAGACGGACCGCGTCACGATCAAAGCAACAGCGCAATCGCCGCGCACGCGAGTCCGGCAAGTAACAGCCACAACGCAGCCGTGCCGGCGCGTCCCGCTTCAACCGGCTCCGATACGCCGGGCACGGACGCACTGACACGCGCCTGCGACATGAATGCGGCGGCGACCGCCGCCAGCAAGAGCAAC
Organism: uncultured Acidobacteriota bacterium; assembly: GCA_963793705.1. GTDB lineage: Bacteria > Acidobacteriota > Vicinamibacteria > Vicinamibacterales > UBA2999 > Gp6-AA40. Next base: position 40,782 of record CAWCBC010000008.1, read on the forward strand.
CAGCCAATCGCACCGACGCCGCGCGACAACACCGACGCCGTCTCGAGCCGCACGGCCATCATCGCCACCGCGGCAATGAAGCCGCCCAGCGCCGTACCGGCAACCATCCTGAGGCGCGCGACTTCCCTGTCCGCTGCCTGACGCCTGATCTCCGCACGCAGCGCGTCTTCGGCTCGCCGACGCTGCTCGTCGAGCTGCGCGCGCTCCAGCTCGAGCCGCGCGTGATCGCGATCGAACGCTTCCTTGAGCGCCGCCACCACGACACCGGTCAGCCGCGCCTCAATCTGGCCGGTCAGCGCTGTGGGTGAACGCTTCGAGGGAGGTGTCGGTGGACGGACGAGGTGCGTCCGGCGCTATGAAGCGCCGCGCCGCCTCGCTCAGAAGAACGACCGTGTCGAATGCTTTAACGAGACCGGCGAAGTTCATGGTTCAGGCTCCGGCTCCGCTTCTTCAAAAGACGTTCCGCGCACCCGAACTGAGCCATGCGTCCCGGAAACGCCGCTGTGCTTCAGTCAGCGGCTGGCCGGCATCCTCCGAGAGGACGACTTCAAAGTCCCCGGAAGATTTTCCCGCCGCAGTGGCACGCGGCCGAAGGAGAAAGCCGGCGCGGGACAGCAGCCGGGCATAGTCCACCACGTCGTGGCCCTCCACGTAGCGGTCAAAGAACTCTTTCGCGAAGGTGGCGTCACCCGAGACCTCCGCCAGTGTGCGTTCCAGGTCGGCGTTGGTATAGGGGGAGACGACGTAACCCGGACGCTGTGCGGCGGAGCGTCCGAACATGGCCCACAGCGCACGCATGTAATCGTCGAGCGTCACGCGGCCATCGCTGCGATCGCGCAGCGTCAGGTCGAGCCCGACGCCCAGCGCCTCGCCCCAGGTGTAGTACCAGATGTAGGTATCGCCGAAATTCGTGCGGTCAGCGAACCGGGCACCATCGATAAACGGCGCCAGCCGGCTCATCTCGATCGCCGAGCGTACCCGCCGGCCCGGTGCGGTCATCACCGTCGACAGTGCTGCTGCGATATCGCGGGCGTAGTCGCCAACGCTCATCAGCCCGCTGCGTCGCAGGACCAGCGAGCCGTAGTAGTTACAGAATCCCTCCGCCATCCACAGCTCTCCCGACATATTCACATCGTCGAAGTTGAACGGCTCGAGCGACGCCGGCCGGATGCGCTCGACGTTCCAGACGTGGCAGAACTCGTGCGACACCGATCCGAGATGCGCCGCGCGGCCGGCCGAGAGCGGACGCGGCGAGGTCAGGACCGTGCTGTTGCGATGCTCCATCGCATCGCTGTCGTCGCCGGGGAGGTAGTCGGCGATGAACGTATAGGTGTTGCCTTCAAAGGCCGGGTACTCGCCGAAGACGTAGCGCGCTTCGCGAACGACTGTTTCGACGTCGCGGACAAACGCGTCGAGATCGGCGTCGGTGCCGGCATGATGCACGGCGACCCTGAACACCGGCGTCCGTCCTTCATCGGGAACCGTGAAGGTCCGAAGGGCAAAGGCGCTGAGCTCCGTCGGGCTGTCCATCAGGTACTGCAGGTTCGGAGCCGTAAAGGTCAGCGCATCGCGGCCGGTCAGCAGCTGCGTGGCGACGCGCCACGACGCGCCCGGCGGCGGCTCGAAGCGGATGGTGATCGGCCGCTGGTCGAATCCACGGGCCCACATGATCGCGGCCGGCATGTTGATGTGGGCATGGTTGCGGTTGATCCCGAGGTACGTGCCATCGACCTGATCGCCGAACACGTGATACGTCACGCGCACTTCACCGGCGTGTCCGCTGACGTCCCACTGATGCGGATTCGGATGCGCGATCGGCAGCGGTTTGCCGCCGGCATCCGTCGCTCGCACGTCGAACACGTTCTTGGCGAACTCGTGAAGGGCGTAGCGGCCTGGCGAGCTGCGGCTCATGCGGAGCTGCAGCGGACCCGCGGGAACATCGGTGAAGGTCACGGCAACCTGCACGATCTTCCGCTCGCGCTCGGCGAAGGTGAGCGTATAGGCGACGGCCGACTGGGCACGCGGCGCCGCGGACGCGCAGAGCGCCAACAGCACGGCGATGGCGCAGCCTCTGCGGCGCAGCGCGGAAGGCGGACGTCGAAGCATTCCTACGATCCTACAAGGTGCGTGGGCTGCAGGCGTCTGGACGTTCATTCACCGCCGCAGGCGATTCGGTGGCATTCTTACGCCAATCAATCCCACAGTGATCCCAGCATCCCGGCGACTGCCGCAAAACCATTGAGCAGACGCCGTTTGTAACGTTTTTCCTGGCCGCCTTCAATGCAGGTAGAGGTTGAGGCGGCTCGGAAAGTGAGCATCTGATGTTTCTGCTCTGGGTACTGGTCCTGATCGCCTTCGCGCTCGTCCTGAAACTTCGCACCCGTGTGGAGGAGCTCGAGCGGCACGTCGGGCGGCAGCAGGACGAAATGCGAGATTTCGCCGAACGCTTGCGTCGCGAGCCGGTCGCGCCTGTGGAGACGACCGTCAGACGCGAAGCCGCGGTCGCGCCTCCTCCAGTGCCGGTCGCGCCACAACCTCAGCGCCAGTCGCACCACCACCGCCAGTGCCGGTCGCCACACCACCTCCTATGCCGGCCGACGAGCAGCCGCCGGCGACCATCGTCCCGCCGCCTGTACCCGTATTTCGGGCGCGTCCCGAAACACCACCACCGCCGTCGCCAGAGCCGAGCCAGAGCCATTCGAACCGGAGCCCGAACCGATCGAACCCGCACAGCCATCGTCGTGGAACCTGCCGCAGATCCCTATCAACTGGGAGGAGGTCGTTGGCGTCAAGCTCTTCTCGGCGGTCGCAGGCATTGCGCTGGTGCTGGCGGGGGTGTTCTTCCTTGGCTACTCGATCGAGCACGGATGGCTCCAGCCTCCGGTTCGCGTTGCCATCGGCATCATCGTCGCCACAGCCCTGCTCGTCGTCTGCGAGCTGAAGGCAGCGAGGAAGTACGCGCTGACGGCCAACGCCCTCGACGCCGCGTCGATCGCAATCCTGTTCTCGACGTTTTACGCCGCACACACGCTCTGGAACCTCATCGGGGCGACCCTGACGTTCGGACTGCTGATACTGGTCACGGTGCTCGCCGTGATGCTGGCGATCCGCCACGAGTCGCGCTTCATCGCGGTGCTGGGCCTGCTCGGCGGCTTCGTCACACCGGCGCTGCTGTCAACGGGCGAGAACCGCCCGATCCCGCTCTTCACCTACCTGCTCGTGTTGAACGCCGGTCTGGCGTGGGTGGCGTTCAAGAAGGGATGGCCGCTCCTCACGATCCTCACGTTGATCCTCACGGCCGTTTACCAGTGGAGCTGGGTGGTCAGTTACCTCGATGCGAGCCAGCTATCGCTGGGGATGGGCATCTTCCTGGTGTTCGCGGTGATGTCGTTCGCGTCGCTGGTCCTGAGCCGCCGTGGCCTCGAACGCGGCGAGAGCCGCGACGACACGCGGACGGTACTCGAGCGGACCGGCGCCGCGGCGTCGATGATGCCGCTGGTGTTCGCGATCTACCTGGCCGCTGTTCGGCAACTCGGCGTCGAGCCGGCACTGCTGTTCGGGTTTCTCTTCGTGGTCAACGCCGGCCTGCTGGCGATCGCGGTGGTCCGTCGCGAGGAGCTGATGCATGCGATGGGCGCCCTGGCCACCCTGCTGGTGTTCGCGACCTGGATCGCCAACGCCTCACTGAGCGGAACCTGGCTCACGGCCATGCTCTTCGTGGTCCTGTTCGCGTCTTTCTACCTTGCGGCGCCGATGATCGCCGCGCGTGTGGGGAAGCCGTTCGAAGGTGCGGCTGGGCCCGCCATCTACGCCGCGCCGATTCTGTTGTTTGTCTTCCCGCCGCTGACGACGGTCGAGGCCGCCGCGGCGCCGTGGCTGCTGTTCGGAACGCTCTACGCGCTGCTGGCGCTGCTGGCATGGCGCGCGCTGGCGATCCCCAACGCGAAGCTCTACTTCATCTCGGCCTTCTTTGCGCTTGCCGCCGAGGCCTCGTGGTCCGCGTATCACCTGGTGACAGAGCGACTCGGCACAGCGGTGCTGCTCTACACCATCTTCGGCATCTTCTATCTGGGGCTGCCGATCGCAGCGCGGCGATTGGGGAAGTCGCTCACGCCGCGGTGGGGTCCTGGGGCGGTGGTGCTGGCCAGCCTCCTCATGCTGCTCCAGCTCGCCGCCGGGCCACGCGCCGCCGCCGGGCTGTGGGGGATGGCCTTCCTGCTCGCGCTTCTCAATGCGGGGTTGTTCATCGAGAGCGCCGCCGGTCGTCTTCCGGCGCTGTCGATCGCCGGAAGCGCGCTGTCATGGCTCGTGCTCGGCGTCTGGTGGGGCAGCGCCGCAGGCACCGTCGGCCTCATGCCGTCGCTGATGGTGCTGGTGGGACTGACGCTCGTGATGTTCGCCGGCTACGCCTGGGCACACGCCGAGATGGTGCGGCACGGCGACCACCGGAACGAGACGCGTTGGCTTCCCGACGGCGGCCTCGCTGGGACTCGTGGGCCACGGCTTTATCCTGTTCGTCTTCCTCAACCCGGAATGGTCGAACCCACCGTGGCCGGCACTTGGCGCGCTGCTGGTCATGACGCTGGCCGCGAGCGCGACGGCCCTCTTCGTCAAGCGGGGCATCATTCACGCGGCAGCGGTGACGGCCAGCCGCCGTGATTGTCGGCGCATGGGTCGTCCTCGCGCTTGGCCAGGTGTTGGGGCCTGTCGCGCTCGTCGTTGTCGAAGCGGTGATCGCGTATGCCGTCGCCTGGTTGTGGATTGCCCGCCGTCTCGAGGACCCGGCCATTTCGATCGGTGCGCTGGCGGCGGTGTTCATCGGCGAGTTCACGTTGCTGGGCGTCGCCAACCTGCCGGAACCCCCGTCGCTCCTGCTGCTGACGATCGCGCACGCGTCAAACCTGTCGCTCGCGCTGTGGCTGTCCTGGCAACGTCAGTGGCAGTGGATCGGCGTTGCCGCCGTGGTGCCGGCCTGGCTGGCGACGATTCAGTGGCAGGACACGCATCCAGAGCAGGCCGCGTGGTCGCAGGTGCTGGCGCTGGCGACGTCGCTCTATGCCGTGTTCGTGGCCTATCCGATGACCCTGGGCACGCGCGCACGCGAATCGCGCGACCCGTATCTCACCGCGATTGCCGGCAGCGTCTTCTATCTGTTCGTGGCGCGTTCCGCGTTCCTGCAGGGCGAGCTGTCCGCATTCGTCGGCATCGTGCCGGTCGTCGAGGGCATCGTCATGGCCCTGCTGCTGCGCACGCTGCTCCGCATCGAGCCGCGAGGAGGCCGCGACCTGGCGCGGCTGGCGCTCGTCGCCGGATCGGCGCTCGCCTTCGCGACGGTCGCGATTCCGCTCCAGCTGCGGCAGCAATGGATCACGATCGGCTGGGCGCTCGAAGGGGCTGCGCTGGCCTGGCTCTATCGCCGCATCCCGCATCGCGGACTGCTGTACTGCGCGACCGCGCTGCTGTCGGTCGCCTTCGTCCGGCTCGCACTGAATCCCGCCGTCTTCGTCTATGAGCCCCGCGGCGGGCGTGTCTTCAACTGGTATCTGTATGCGTACGCGATTGTCAGCGTGGCGATCCTTGTGGCCGCATGGTGGCTGGCCCGGACCGACGATCGACTCATCGTCTCTGGCGAGGCGGCAGCTGGGCACAGGCGTCCGACGCTGCTGCCGCCGGCGGCGCGTGATCCTGCTGTTTCTCCTGCTGAACATCGAGATCGCGGACTTCTACGCGACGGGTCCGGAAATCACGTTCAGGTTCGGCGTGACGATCGCGCAGGATCTCACCTACACGGTTGGCTGGCTGATCTTCGGTCTGATCCTGCTGGCGGCCGGGATCTACATGCACAATCGACCGGGGCGAATGGCGGCCGTCGCGCTGATTGCGATCACCATGTTCAAGGCGTTCCTCTACGACATGGGATCGCTCGGCGGCCTGTATCGGGTTGCATCGCTCGTTGGCCTCGCCATCTCTCTGGCGCTCGTGGCGCTCGCGCTGCAGAAGTTCGTCCTGCAGGCGCCGAAGGAAGCCTCATGATGAAAGCGGTCCGTCTCTGCCCCTGTCGCCGTTGCGCTGCTCCTGGCCGCCCCGTCGGCGCAACAGACATCGGCGCAGGCGCCGTTCCGATTCGAGCGGCCGGTTCAGACCGGAGGGAGCGGGCCCGCGGCGCCTGGCGATCGACGTCGCGCTGCTCGCTGGAGGCCGAAGCTTTGTGGGCCGGCCCGGTCCAGGCGACTGGGTCTGGCTGACCTTCGACTCTTTCGATCCGGCCGGGCAGGAGCTGCAGTACCTGCTCGTCGCGAATCCGCCCGACGAACCCGTGTGGAGGCCGTCGGCGCCGCTACCAATCGCGACCGTTGAGACGTCGACGGCCAAAACGAGCGGTTTCGAGATAGACCTCGGCCAGGCGATCACCGTCGATGGCTTTCGCATGGACGGGCTCCCGCCGCCGTTTCTCAAGCGGGCGCGGCTGGAAGGCAGCGGCGATCGCGAGCGATGGACGCTGCTCGTCGCCGAAGGCACGCTGTTCAATCTGCCGGCGGAGCGCCTCGTGCAGACAGAGTTGGCGTTCACGCCGGGCCCGTATCGCTACCTGCGCCTGACCTGGGACGACACGCGCAGCGGCCGGCTGCCCCAGCCGGCGCGTGGCCGCGGCGCGCGAAGTCCGCAACGGTCAAGGCACCGCCGGCGTTGACGGCACCGCTCGCGTTCGAGCGCCGGCCGGGCGAGCCTGGCCGCAGCCATTTCCGCGTGCGCCTGCCGGCAGGCCGGCTCCCGGTCGAAGCGCTCGAGCTCGACATGGGCGGCTCCCACGTGCTGCGCGAGGCCACGGTCTACGAAGCCCGATTGATGAACGGCCAGGTGGTGCCGGTTGCGCTGGGCACGGGCACGCTGAAGCGGGTGGTGCAGGGCGAGGTGATCGCTTCGTCGCTCCGTATTCAAATTGAGCCGCCGGTCGAGCCACAGCTCGATCTCGTCATCGAGGATGGCAACAACCCGGCGAGCGATGTGCGCGGCATCACCGCCGTCTTCGCGGACCTTCCGTGGATCTACTTTGAATCGCCAGGCGACGCGGTTGTCGCGCGCTACGGCAACCCGTCGCTGCAGGCGCCACGATACGACCTCGAGGCCGTGCGCCCGACGCTGGCCATCAACACGACGATGGATGCGATGTGGGGTGAGGTGCGCGCAGGTGGTCCTGAAGAGAACGTCAGCGGCGCCGTGCCGGCATTGCCGACAGTCGGGTCTGAGCTGGATGCCGCGCTCTTCCGCTATCTGCGGCCGATTGCGCCGGGCCCGGCCGGCCTGGTCACCGTTCCGCTCGACGCGCCGGTGCTCGCGCACAGTCAGGACGCGTCGTTCGCCGACGTGCGGGTCCTCGATGCGGCGGGGCGGCAGGTGCCCTACCTGGTCGAGCGTGCGAGCGAGCCGCTTGTCGCTCGACCTGACGCTCGAGCGCCTCGAGACGCGGCCGGCGGCGCTGCAGCCGGTGCCGACCGTGCGACGAGCGTCTATCGCGTCCGTCTGCCGCTCGAGGGCCTGCCCGCGTCACGTCTGGTGCTCGCGACGTCGGCGCGTGTGTTCACCCGGCGCGTCGCGGTCGGCGTCGAGCATGCGCCGGATCGGCGACAGCGCGACCCGTGGTTCGAGACCATCACGACATCGGACTGGTCGCACGCCGATCAGGAGTCGGCGGCGCCGGCACTGACCCTGACGTTGCCGCCCCTCGACAGTCGCGACGTGCTGCTGACCATTGACGAGGGCGACAACACGCCGCTGCCGCTCGCCTCGGTACGTCTGCTGCTGCCGGCCTATCGTCTGCGGCTGTTCCGCGAGCGGGACGCGGCGCTTCGTCTCGCCTACGGCCGCAACGACCTGTCGAGGCCTCAGTACCATCTCGCGCTGCTGGCGCCGCAGCTCATCGGCGTGGCGGCGACCGAGGCCACACTCGCCGCCGAGCAGGGAGCCGCGTCGTCAGCGACGGAAACGCTGCTGTCGCCGCGCATATTCTGGGGCGTGCTGATCGCCGCCGTGCTCGTCCTGGTGGCGCTGATCGTGCGCCTGGTGAGGAAGTCTGACGTGCAGTCCACCGCTGCGTAGCGCTGGCTGCGTAGGGTGCTTGCGTGCTGGGTGCACGGGTTGATGGGTGCCCAGGGACTTAGGCACCTAGCCCTCTATTTCCTCGTAGGGCGCCCATTTATGGGTGCCCGTGCCGTTGTAGCATGGCCTATGGCTCCGCTCGTCGCGCTCGACGTCGCGATTCTGCCGCCACCTGACGTCAGCGCGCGAGCCGTCGAGTACAGCGCCGCGCTACCCGCACTGAACGAGCGACGAAGCGTAGAGCGGGACCCGGTCGAAGGGCCTGCCCTGCGGCTGGACGCCGATCACCTCCCGCACATCACGCTCACGCAGCAGTTCGTCAGGGAGGAGGAGCTCGACGCCGTCTTTGCGCGGATCGATGAAGTCCTCGCCGAGCAGCCGCCGCTTCGCATCCTGATCACGGGCAGCGGCCACAGCGGCCACACGCTGTGGCTTGCCGCCGAGCGCAGCCCGGAGCTCATCGATCTTCACGAGCGGCTGATGGAGTCGCTTCGCGGCCTCGAGCGTCCAGGCGGCGAGCCGCACGCCTTCTTCGAGGGACACGGACGCGTGGGCGACGTGATCTGGGTGGCGGGCTTCCGGCTGAAATCCAGCTTCGGCGCGTTTACCCCGCACATCACGCTGGGCCACGGCCGGAAGGCGCCGGCCGTCGAACCGTTCGCATTTGACGCGACGACGATCGCCGCGTGTCACCTCGGGCGGTTCTGTACGTGCCGACGGGTATTGCGCGCGTGGACGCTCGAGCGCGCATAGAACAGTTCACGCTTCCGGGTTCTCGCTTCTCGGTTCGTGTTCTGGGTTCGTGTTCAGGTTCGAGTCGCGTCACGCACGATCGACAGTGGTTGACCGGACTCATACCTGCGCACGGTCTTCATCACTACATCCGCCATCATGTCGAGGAAGAGCGGATCGGCGTTGACCGCCTCCGCGCGAGTCATCGGCAGCCCGATCTCACGGCAGACCTGCGCGGCTTCCGTGTCGAGGTCGTAGAGCACCTCGATGTGGTCGCAGACGAATCCGATCGGCGCGATCACCGCCGCCTCGAGTCCCGCCTCTCGTTCTGCTCTGAGGTATTCGCAGACGTCCGGCTCGAGCCACGGGTCCTGCGGGCGTCCGCTGCGGCTCTGATAGACGATCGCCCAGTCGGTCATGCCAGCCTCGTGTGCTACCAGACGCGCGGTTTCCTGGAGCTGCTCACGATATCGCGATCGCTCCGCCATTGGCAGCGGAATGCTGTGCGCGGTGCAGACGAGGCGCGCCGCGGCGCGCAGGCTGTCTGGCAGCCGTTGTAGCGCGTCACGCACGTGGGCGGCATTCGCGGCGATGAACAGCGGGTGATCGAACCAGCTGCCGGCGAACGTGATGTCGATGTCGTCGCCGCTGGCACGCAGCTCGGCCCGTGCCGCAGCCACGTTCTCGCGGTACTGCTCGCAGCTGGAGTACGAGTGCTGTGCCGCCGCGATGAAGCCGACCGCACGTCGGACGCCGGCTGCCCGCATCTCGCGGAGCGTGTCGGCCAGGAGTGGATGCCAGTTGCGCATGCCGACGAACACCGGCAGTGAGTGCCCCGCGGCAGCGAGACGCGACGCGAGGCCGTCAGCCTGCGCGCGGGTCAGCTCGGTGATTGGCGAGACGCCGCCGAAGAGCTCGTAGTGATGTGCGACGTCTTCGACGCGCTCCGGAGACACGCGTCGTCCGCGCAGGACGTTGGCCAGGAATGGGCGGATGTCGTCGAGCCCCTGAGGGCCACCGAAGGAGATGACGAGGACGGCGTCGAACATCGAGAAGGGAAGATAACTCAACGGAGGTAGAGATTGACGACCGCGCCAAGGCGCGCACGGTCCGGTTCGGGCTGCCGCCGGTGTCGTGGTGACGGTCGAAGTAGGCCCCGAACTCCCAGCGCCCTGCGGGAAATGAGGCGCCCAATCTCAGCGCAGTCCGGCTCCACTCCTTGACCCGGCTGTCATACAAGACCTCGGCCCGCACATATGGGTCCAGCCGCACGCGGCCGAGTGAAATCCCCCGCTCGAACGACAGCTGATTCCGGTAGCGCCAGGAGTAGTCGCCGCCGATGACCCGAAAATCGATGCGGTTCCGGTTCGAGACCAGCACGCCTCTCACAAGGGGATGGCCCGCCGTTCCCTCGAGCAGGGCGCGTTTCTCGGCCGGATCGTCGCCCGTACGGGTTGGGAGGTAGTGATAGCCGATGCGCATCGTGAAGGTGCGGTTCTTCGATTCGACGTTTTGTCACGTCCTCTCTGACGTTTGTGGCAAGGAGAGAGAGGCGGGCCCAGTCGGTCAACTTGAGGAAGGCGGTCGACTCCAGCCACAGCTGCGAAGTCGGCTGGGCTTGCGCCGGGGCACCGAGCGCTAGCACGAACGCGACCCGCAGCAGACTCCGATACGCGCATGCCGCAGGTCGGCGCGCGGAACACAGATCGCGTGAGGTCACATGCGGGCGCAAAAGCAAGGCTCGCACCCGGCGCGGGAGTTGCGAACGGACTCATTCGAATCGGAGAGACCTTGTGAAACCGGTGCACTACCCGCATTCACACATCCTCGGGCTCACCGGATGCTGTGATGCGCTCCCGTCCGTGGTGATGCTATGAGCAAGGGAAGGGATCGGTCCGGGAAGACGATCCGAACGACAGATTCCAGTAATCCGTTGGCGAGACTCGCTCTGCTGCCAGTCGTTGTTCTGCTGTTAGGCATTGTGGGCTCGGCGTTGGTGGTTCGCCGGCCGACGTCAGGCCCCGTCTCTACAACCAATGCCGCGTCCAGCGCGGCGTCGGCGCCGAGTCGCTCGCCGGCTGCGTCGTTTGCTCCCTCCGAGCCACACGAGAAGAAGCAGACGCACCGCGGCGGTTCGTTCCTGTGCACGGACCAATCCTGCTCGCGCTACGTCGTGGGCACTCGCGGCAACGGAGAGATCAGCACGGGAACGAGTCATCTCAGATTTCGCTGTGTGAAATCCCACTGAGCCGACGAAGCCGTTCAGGAGATGAGTCGGCGGGGGTGAGAAGCCGCTTCACCGGCAAGAACGAGAGGGTGACGGTGGACTTGAAGTAGCCTTCGCGTTGATTCGTCTACTTCGGCTGGCTTGCCAACCGAAGGTTGGCGGTGAGGCAGGGATTCGAAATCTAAAATCAGAGTGGCTGGTGGCGTGGATTTCTGGCGAGAACATGCCGTCTATCAGCGACTTCCAGTGATTAGGTCTTTCCACTCAAATCCCGGGCAACCCCTCGAATCCGCCCAGTTTTGGCAATATTCTGGCAACGACCTTGGCTCGTTGCGCGCAACGTTCAGCGCAGCGACTCCCATCGCTCTCCGCCAACATGTCCATCCGTGTTGCTCTCCGGTCTAACGTCAGACATCAGCCGCGGCGCGCAGGCGTCCATCGCGGCGTCGGCTGAATGCCATGTTAACGTCCTGCCGATCAGACGCGAGCGACGCACAATCTTGTTCGAATCAACTCCGCCCGCGACGCTCGCCGGCTGCAGCGGCTGTTAGGCCACCGCACGGTAACCTCAAGGCCGAGGGAGAAGAAACGAAAGCAGCGCGACCGCAGCCGCAAGCGCTAGACACAGCCAACCGGCTGCCTTGGGTTCGCCACCTGTTATTAATCCAGAGAGACGAAACCAGCGACGGCCCCTGCGCGCAACCCGGACGAGGTAGCGAAAGACGAGAGGCCCCTGCGGGGAGTAGCTGCTGAGGAGAAATCCCACACCGAAGACGGCGAAAAAGACGGCCGCGAAGCGAACGGTCTGTGTCTCAGTCCATCGCTCGGCTTGTGCAAGGGCTACTCCGATGAGTGCCACAACCGCAATGCTGAACAGCAAGCCTGCAGGGAGCGCCCATGCGGGCGGGTTCTTGTCCGCAGTTTCGTTCATGGACATACGCTAGAGACTCGCAGAATCATCGCAGCATTTGCAATGGATCGATCGCCCCGAACGTCGGGGCGTTGGCGATCGTCACCTGGCCCGCCGGCGCCCGCACGAGGTCAGCGAGTTGGCCCTGGCTGTTCACCGTGACCCCGCCCGCCGCGACGTTCAGTCGGAGCCAGGCGACATGGCCGGGATCACCGACGTTGCCGTTGATCGCGACCGCGCCCGCCACGTTCAGCACTACCGGGCCGGCGATGAGCAGCTGGCTGCCGCCGTTCAGCACCAGCCCCTGCAGGTCGTAGACCGACGGCTCCGCCGCGCCGGCGACGCCGAGCCGCAGCCGCGTCCCGCTGTTGGCTATGAACGTGCCGCAGACGCCGGGCACCGTGACCTCCCCGGCACCGCTTTCGGCGTCAGGTTGCGCAGCGACGCAAAGTCGGTGGGCGCCTGCGACGGCTGGTTGACTGCGATGTCCACGGTTCCCGTAGGCGGAGTCGGCAGCGGCATCGCCGGCAGATCCGCCGCGTCCACCCGACGCACGACGTGATTCAGTACAGGACCCGCCATTGAGCACGACGCGATGCGTGGCCGGCGTGCCCGGCGCGAGCAGGTCGCACTGGAGCGCCGACGAGCTGTTGAGAATCACGTCCTCCGGCAGCAGCACCTGAACGCTGCTCCCGACCTGAGCGTTGAGCGTCGGCGCGTGGCGCGACACGTATAGCGCCGAAACCACCAGCGTTCCCATCGCGGTACCGACAGCTCCCACGTGCCGGCGACCGGAAAGGTGACGGGGTATGCGTGACGACGCGGGCGGCGGTGGTCGGGTTGAAGCCGCCGACGGTTGTGTTGATGCTGATGAAGGTGGTCGCGCCGTCGACGCCCTGCGTGAACTCGGCGCCGAACGCTCCCGGACTCCGCTTCGACGGTAACGGGGACTTGTTGGCCGAAGGCCACGCTCGGCGCCACAAGCGCCAACGCCAGGGCCAGAGCGAACCTGCCTGCTTGCTTTATGGAAGCCG
>CAWCBC010000009.1:0-353707 GCA_963793705.1 uncultured Acidobacteriota bacterium
TCAGACGCACCCGTGAGATCCACGGCGGACATGGTGCGCCGCAACCTGGAGGCGGCGCGACGCGGGGAGACCACCGTCGGCCCCTGCGGTTTTGCCGGCACGGTCAACGGCCCCAATCGGTTGTTTGTCGGCGCCGGAACGGGCGTCCCTACGGTCGGTGGCTTCCTTGGCGCTCCGGTGATAGACCGAACGGGCATCCCGTCGACGGTCCGCTTCAACTACGCGCTCGAATTCGCCCCCGACGAGACGACCCCGGTCCACTGGCTCGCAGCGTCTCCAATGAACCTTCCGACATCCCTCGCGCTTCGGATCTCTTTACCGCCCTCGAACAGCAGCTCGGTCTGAGACTCGAACCAGCGAAAGCGCCGCGCGAGTTCATCGTCATCGAATCAGGTCGAACGACCGTCTCCAGATTGACGCATCCGATGTGTAAGTTCGGGCCGAGACAGTCGTCTATCTGTTAACAATTCCCGGGGTCGGGTGTTATTGGTCACGAGCGTCCTGATGCTGATTCGCGCCACAGTCTGGCTCCTCGTGTTTCTGCTCGCGATGGGCCAGCCTGCCACGCTGCTGGCATCGGACTACTTCGGGCAGGTCACGTTCAACGGCGTGCCCGTGCCTGGCGCGACGGTGACGGCGACCAGGCGGGATCGGAAGGCGTCGGCGACGACCAACGCAGGACGGGATCTACCACCTCGCCGATCTCGCGGACGGACTCTGGACGCTGACGATCGAGATGTTCGGCTTCGCGACGATCACGCGCGAGATCGCGATGCCCGCGGAGAGGAGCCGCCGCCGGACGCGCTGGGCGTCCGGTCGTTCGACGAGCTGACGCGCGCGCTGCCGCCGGCGCGTGTCTTCGATGACCCGACGTCGCCCAGGACGACGAGCGAGCCAGTCGAACCTCGCGGTGCTACCGGTCCGGCGGGGATGGGCGCGGCGGACGGCCTGCTGATCAACGGCAGCCTCAACAACGGTGCCTCCACGCCGTTCGCGCTGCCGCGCGGCATCGGCAACAACCGGCCGCGGCCTCCCGGGGTCTACACCTACGCCGCGGGATTGCAGCTGGGCAGCTCGGCGTGGGATGCGCGCCCGTTCTCGCTGACCGGCTCGCAGCGCGGCCAAGCCGTCGTACGCGGACACGCAGGCGCTCGGCACGTTCCAGGGGCCGGTCAGGTGCCGTGGCTGCGGAACCCGATCACGCTGATGCTCGGCTACCAGGGCACGTCGGCGACGAACGCGACCACGCAGTTCACCCGGATGCCGACCGCCCTGGAGCGTGCGGGCGACTTCTCGCAGACGCTCGACGCGCGCGGCCAGCCCGTTCGCATCGTCGATCCCGCGACGGGGCAGCCGTTCGACGGGAGCGCGATCCCGCCGGACGCATCAGCCCGCAGGCGGCCGCGCTGCTCGCGCTACTACCCGCGTCGCCGACGCGGCTGTCGCCGGCCGGTTCAATTACGAGGCGCCGGTCGTCAGCGCCACGCGGCAGGACTCGGCACACTCGCGCGCCGCGTACACGATCAGGGGCGACAACCGGATTGAGGGCGGCGTGTCGTACCAGCGCGGATCCGGCCGACGCGACGTCGCTCTTCGGCTTCGAGGACTCGCGCGCCTCGTCCGGCTTGACGGCGAACGGCACGCTGACCGCTGCGTCCGGCGCGGAACATGACGCTGAGCCTGCGCTATCAGTACTCGCGCAGCGCCACCGAGCTCGCTGCCGCACTTCGCGAATCGGGTGAACGTCTCCGGCGACGCCGGCATCACCGGCAACGATCAGGACCCGCGCAACTGGGGCCCGCCGGCGCTGAGCTTTGCCAGCGATCTTGCGGGCCTGAGCACGGGCGCGTACGCCTCGGCGACGACCCAGACCCACGTGTGGGCGGCGGATTTTTCGCGGTTCCGCGGCAATCACAACGTCGGCGCTCGGGGTCGAGGCGCGGGCGCTCCGGAACGACGTCATCGGCCAGCAGGAACCCGCGCGGCACGTTCGGTTTCACCGGCGCCGCGACCGGCCTCGACTTCGCCGACTTCCTCCTCGGGCTTCCGCAGACGAGCGCGATCGGGTTCGGCAATCCCGACAAGAACGTTCCGCGGCAGTCGTACGCCGCCTACGTGAACGACGACTGGAAAATCCGGCCCGCGCTGACGCTCACCTTCGGCGTCCGGTGGGAGTACGAGACGCCGGTGACCGAGGCGCAGGGCGGCTCGCGAATCTCGATGTGGCGCCCGGGTTCAGCGTCGGTGCCGCTGGTCGGCCGCGCGGGGAGTCCGACGCGCTCGTGCACGCCGACCGGTCCGGACTGCAGCCCCGGCTCGGCGTCGCGTGGCGCCCGACGCTCGGCTCGCTCGTGGTTCGCGCGGGATACGGCATCTATCGCAACACCAACGTGTACCAGCCGATCGCCACGCTGCTTGCGGCGCAGCCGCCGTTCTCGACGACGTTCAACATCGCCACGAGTCCGTCGCACCCGCTGACGCTCGCCAACGGCTTCACCCGACTGGCGGGACGACACGTCAACACGTTCGCCGTGGATCCGGAGTTCCGCGTGGCGTCCGCGCACACCTGGCAGGTCTCGGTGCAGCGGGAGCTGCCGGCGCAGCTCGACGCTGCTCGGCGACGTATCTCGGGACGCGCGGCACGAACCTGATGCAGCAGTTCCTGCCGAACACGTATCCGGCCGGCGCGGAGAACCCGTGCCCGACGTGCCCGGCGGGCTTCCGCTATCTCACGTCGAACGGCCGGTCGATGCGGCACTCGGCGCAGATTCAGGTTCGTCGCCGGCTGAGCGCCGGGTTCACCGCCGCGACCGAATACACGCTCGCGAAAGCGATGGACAACGCCGCCGCGTTTGGGGGCGCGACGCTCGACGGCGGCGCGCTCGTCCAGAACTGGCGCGACCCGGACGCCGAGTACGCGAGGTCCAGCTTCGACCAGCGCCACCTCGCTGACTGCGTCGGTGGACTACACGACCGGCTCCGGAATTGCCGGCGGCACGCTGCTCGACGGATGGACGGGACGCCTGGTGAAGGACTGGACGCTGACCGCGCGCGTCAGCACCGGCAGCGGTCTTCCGGTCACGCCGGTGTACTTCGCGGCGGTTGGCGGGACCGGCGTCATCGGATCGCTGCGGCCGGACCTGACAGGAATCGCCAACGATGCGCCGGCCGGCGCGTACGCGAACCGCGCCGCGTTCGCGCGCGCCCGCGTCCGGGCCAGTGGGGAAACGCGCCGCGCAATTCGATCACCGGGCCGCGAACGTTCTCGCTGGATGCGTCGGTCACGCGCACGTTCCGGGTGAGCAACCGGCTGAACCTGGACTGGCGGATCGACGCGACGAACGTGCTGAACCGCGTGACCTATGCGGGGGTGAACGCGCTGGTCACCAGCCCGCAGTTCGGCCTGCCGAACCGCACCAACGAGATGCGCAAGATCCGGACGAGCCTGCGGGTGCGGTTCTGATGCATGCGCCACGGGCCTGATGCCGCGGTGATCGTTCGTGCTCGTGCTCGGTGGTCGCGCTATGCACGGCTCGCGGCGCAGCAGTCCGCTCCGCCCCAATCTACTCCGCCAGCCACGTTTCGAGCCGCGACGAAGCTGATCGTCACGACCGTTGTCGTGCGCAACCCGGACGGCACGCCGGTCGAAGGGCTGACCGCCGACGACTTCATCGTCACCGAGGACAACGAGCCGCAGGACATCGCGTTCGTCGAGTATCAGCGCCTCGACAACCTCGACCCGCTGCCGCCGATGGGACGCTGCAGGTCGACGAACGCGCCGAGGCCGTCCGGCGCCGGCGGTGTCGTCGATCGTCACGCCCGGGATCACCGTGCCTCCGTCCGGCGACGCGCGGTTCCGCAACCGGCGGCTGATCATCCTGTTCTTCGATCTGTCGAATCCCTACAACGCCGCCCAGGAGCGCATGTTCACCGGCGCGTCGGCCTACCTGGACGGCCAGATGACCGAGGCGGATCTCGTCGCGATCCTGACGTATCGGGGCGGCGCGGTGCGGGTGAAGCAGGATTTCACCGACGACCGGCGAAGCTCGCGAACGTCCTCGACGTCCTGGCGAACGGCGAGGACGCCGACGGCGACGGCGTGCTCGACTTCCAGGACTTCAGCTCGGCATTCGGCCAGAACGACGGCGAGTTCAACGTGTTCACCACCGACCGCAAGCTGGCGGCGCTGCAGACGGCGGTGACGATGCTGCGTCCGCTGCCCGAGCAGAAGTCGCTCGTCTTCTTCACGGACAGCCTCAGTGTGAACGGCACCGACAACAACGCGCAGATGCGCGCGACCACCAACGCCGCGATCCGCGCGAACGTCCAGATCTTCCCGGTGGACGCCCGCGGGCTGGTCGCGATGGCGCCGCTGGGCAACGCCAACCAGCGCTCGCCAGGCGGCATCGGCATGTTCACCGGCGCGCTCGCGCAGCAGGCAGGTCGCGCGGCTGCAGCGGTCGCAGGACACGTTCTACGCGCTGGCGAAGGACACCGGCGGCAGGGCGCTCGTGGACTACAACGACCTGTCGCTCGGGATCCGCCAGGCGGCCGCGGCGCAGACCAGCTACTACATCCTCGGCTTCTACAGCACCCATGCGGCGAACGACGGCAAGTACCGCCGCATGCAGGTGCGCCTCAAGGACGAGCACGCGACAGGCGGCGCTGACGCACCGGCCAGGGTACTACGCCGACAAGGAGTGGGCGAAGCAGAACGGCGTCGAGCGCGAGCGGCAGATCGAAGAAGCGCTGATGCTCGAGAACCCGATCACCGACATCACGATCGCCCTGGAGCTGAACTACTTCCAGGTCACGCGGCCGGAGTATTTCGTCCCGGTGGCCGCCAAGATTCCCGGCAGCGAGCTCGAGCTGGCCCGGCGCCGCGGTGCGAAGCGCCTGACGCTCGACGTGCTCGTCGAGGTGAAGGACTCCTACGGCGCGACGCAGCGGAACATGCGCGATCGGATCGAGGTGCCGTTGACCGCGGCGAACGCGGAGCGGCTGGTCGACGCAGCCGATCCAGTACGACACCGGGTTCACGCTGCTGCCCGGCAAGTACATGATGAAGTTTCTCGTCCGCGACGCGGAAGTCGGCCGCATCGGCACGTACCAGACGACGTTCACGATTCCCAATCTCAATCGGGAGCCTACGCGGCTGCCGATCAGCAGCGTCGTGCTCGGCAGCCAGCGCCTGACCGTGAACGAAGCGCTCTACAACGTGAAGACGACGGACAAGCAGAGCATCGGGCATCCGCTCATCGAGAGCGGCCGGAAGCTGCTGCCGAGCGTGACGCGCGTCTTCAGCGCGTCACGCGACATGCACGTCTACCTGGAGGCCTACGAGCAGTACGCCGAGCCGATGCAGCCGCTGATTGCGTTCGCCACCTTCTACCGCGAGGGCGCAAAGGTGTACGAGAGCCAGCCGGTCACCGTGACCGCCGGCGTCCACCGCACGTCGAAGGCCATTCCGGTGCGCATGACCATTCCGCTGGCGAGTCTGTCGCCAGGCCGGTACGACTGGCAGGTGACGGTCATCGATCCCGCCGGTCGGAAGGCCGCCTTCTGGCAGACCGCCGTCGCCATCGTCCCATGATCAATGCGCCTGTGGGGCGGGCCTCTGCGGCCCGACTGTGTCGGCAGGATGTCACTCCAGAATGCACTCAGCGACAACACGAGCGCATAGGTGCGCGGAATACTGGGCCCGTCGTCGATTCTCCGTAGATTGGGCTGAGAGAATCCGTCTCGCATGGATTCTGTAAGAAACGCTAACGAATTGGACCGAATCAGGGTGGCTGGGAGGCAGGGATTCGGACCCAAGGCAGCCTAACCAAATGGCTACGCCGTAGCCCATAAAAACTCCAAATTCAGATGGTTGCGAGCCCCCGCAACCACAACGATATTCTCCCTAATAGTTCAGTCTCAACGAGTTGCGCCGCATTTCGGAGGCGGCGCTACGGAGACACGCAACCATCTGGATTTGGAGCAAGGGGCGTGGGGATGGTCCCATCCAGCGCGCGTCACGTCGCCCTGCGCTTCGACATCACCTGTTCGTTAGCGAATCACAGTGACCGTATTGCCGTAGCTCGGACCGGTGGGCACCGTATCCGCGACAAACTCGACCGGTACCCACCTGCCATTGTTATTTCCATCGCCGTGGATCTCGATCGTGACGTGATTGTTCTCGCTGAGACCTGCGGTCGAACCCGAAAGCCATCGCGCGCCGATCGCGGTGAGGTCCGCATCGGCATTGTCTGACATCCGACTGCCCCAAAGCCTCACGTGAACCGCGTTGTGGCTCCCGCCGCCCGTGACACTGGAGTTGTTCTCGCTGCCGAACACGATCAGGCCGCCACGGACGACTTCCGATGCACCCCTATTGCTGACGAATCGCTCGCCGTGCGCCTCGACGTTGATGGTGTTGCCGTCGGCTCTCGTGTTGTTCGAGCTCAGTCCGCCGACGATGACTGTTCCGCC
Organism: uncultured Acidobacteriota bacterium; assembly: GCA_963793705.1. Classification (GTDB taxonomy): domain Bacteria; phylum Acidobacteriota; class Vicinamibacteria; order Vicinamibacterales; family UBA2999; genus Gp6-AA40. Next base: position 6,475 of record CAWCBC010000009.1, read on the forward strand.
GGCGTTGTCGTTGAACCGATTACCGGACGACACGACATTGACGGTCGAGTCCACCGCGTTGTTGTTCACGATGAGGCTGCCCTGCTGCTGGCCCCATGACAGGTTCCCGTACATCAGGACGTTGACCGTACTGCCCCGCGCGCCCTGGAAGTTCCCGAGACGCACGCCTTGGGAGGGGTTCAGAACGTTGCCGAAGAAGTGGGAGTCGCCGATTTCAGCCTCGAGTGTCTGACCGGAGGTCTGAGGCCCGAAGTTGAGGACATTCAGGCCGCGAACCGATCCTGTCGATGCAACATGAACGATACGGACGACGGCGGTCCAGGGATCGAGAGGTTGAAGGCCCGCGTCGATGTTCGCCTGGGCAAACCTGGCGTCGCGGACCGTGAGCCATTCGAGCGAGTTGTAGCCGAGCCCCATTCTGACGGCAGCGTTGGGTCCGGTCGCCACACCATTCGCGGTTTGAGGAAAAGAGCTCGCCGGAAGGTTGAACGCACTGATGACGACCGCGCTCCGGTCCCCTTCGACGCCTTTCAACGACATGTCCGGCTGCAGCTCTATCCGTCCGCCCTTCGGCCGCGGCACACCACTTGGACCGGTGGCCGAAAGCATGTAGGTTCCGGGGGACAGCACGAGAGTCGTACCGGCGTTCGCCGCATCGTTGACGGCGCTGTACAGCTCTTCGACGTTCCAAACCGCGATCGTCTGAGCCCTCGCTCCTTGGCTTAGCCCGAGGACGATCAGGCACGTCGAAATAAAATGCCTCGAACGTAGTTCCGCCATCGATACCTCCTGCGGTGGTTTCAACGCTCGAATATCAGGAGTGGACGAGAGAAGTCCTTCAAATCAGTTCCTAATCTTCTCCAAATTCTCTCCGCGACGGTTTTCGTAAATCTTCTTCCCTGGGCTGTCGTTGTAGACAGGAGCCGACGGCCGGAACGTACCCGCTGGTAGTAGTCTTCCAGTGGATACCGCCACGAGATGAGTTCGTACCGGTTCGGACCGTTCACTCTCGACGTTCAGGAACGACGCCTACTCCGCGACGGGCATCCCCTATCGCTGACACCCAAGGTGTTCGACACGCTCGTCTACCTGGTGGAGCGTCATGGACGCCTCGTCGGCAAGGACGACCTGCTGGAGGCGATGTGGGGTGGCTGTCATGTCGAAGAGGGAAGCCTTCCTCGGACGATCCACATCCTTCGCAAGGCGTTGACCACCGGAGATGGCGACACTGAGCTTCACCGTCAGTACATAGAGACCGTGACGACGAAAGGGTATCGTTTCGTCGCGGACGTCGAGTATCTTGCCGCAACGTCGTCATCGACCGACCTGGCGGTTGCGGTTTCGCGTGTAGAACGGGAGGTCCGACAGGAGGCCGGACCGAGCGTATGGCGTCGAGCGCTCCTCGCAGCCTCTGCCCTGCTGATTCTGGTGCTTGCCGGTTCCGCTTGGCGCGTTCTTGATCGGAACGGCACCGCAGGGTTGCCGGGACTGCGACTCACGCCTCCGACCGAAAGCGGTGCGGCGTACGCCAGATTCCAGAGGGGGCGGCTGCACCTCGAACGTCATCTCCCCGGTGATGTCGAAACGTCACTCGAGGACTTCGAAGCCGCCATTCAACTCGATCCCACGTTCGCCGCCGCCTACGCCGGCAAAGCGGACGCGAAATTCTTTCGCTACTGGAACACCGGGGCGCATGACGACATAGCCCAGGCGCGTCTCGCCATACGCAAAGCGATCGAAACGGATCGCGAGAGCGCGTATGCCCATACGCTGCAGTGCCGGCTCCTGGGAACCTACGACTGGGATTTTGCCGGCGCCGAGTCCGAATGCCGCCGTGCGGTGGACCTCGAGCCGCAGAATCACGAAGCGCGGAGAGAACTGGCATTCCTGATGAGCGCGATCGGCAGGCAAGATGACGCCATGCACGAAATCGACGCCGCCATCACGCTGGCACCGACATCATTCAACAAGCGTTCGCGAGGATTGTTGCTTTATTTCCACCGGCAGTTTGACGAAGCCATCCTCCAGCTGAAGCAAGTCGAAGCTACCGATCCGGACTACATGGAAAGCAGCCGCTGGCTCTCGCGAAGCTTCGAGCAGAAAAAGGAATACGAAGAGGCGCTGAAGTTCCTCGTCCGCTACCGCGAATCGGCCGGAGCTCGACCCGAAGAGATCGCGTCCCTTCGGGGTGCGTTCGCAGCCGGCGGCTGGCCAGATGTGCTGCGAGCGTTGCTGCCGGGCGGTCGCCCTGCACCGAACCTCGAAACGGCCGGCACCTTTGCCCAGCTCGGCGAGCTCGACGCGGCATTTGAGTCACTGGAGTCGATGATCAGCGCCCGCCGCGTGATGATCGTGCACATGGACAGCGAGCCCAGGCTGGATCCACTGCGGTCCGATCCGCGATTCGACCAATTGGCCACGCGCGTGGGCTTGCCGCGCCCGTGAACAGTGCCTTCATCCAATCCCCACGATGTGACAATTCACTGCATCCCGTTCATGCCATACGCGTATGGTAAAATTGGATGTATGAAAAAGACGCTTCACATCGATGAGCGACTATTGCAAGACGCAAAATCAGCCTCGGGCGCCAAGACGGACACCGAGACGGTTCGGCTTGGTCTCGAGGCACTGGTCCGGCGCGCCGCCTACGAGCGTGTTCGCGCTCTCCGCGGTTCGGAGCCACGCGCTCGCGAGATTCCGCGACGGCGTGAACGGTCTTCCTCGCCGCGGCATTCCGCGGCGTGAGCGTCCTCGTCGACACGTCCGTCTGGATCCGGTTCCTATCGAGCCGAGGACCGTACGCGGTTGAGCTGGATGGACTCTTGAGTCGTGGTGACGTGAGCGGTCACGAGTTCGTCTACGGTGAACTCCTTATCGGCGACAAGGGCGGACGCAGCCAGCTACTGACCGACTACGAGCGTCTGGACCAAGCTCCAGTTGTCGCTCACGCTGATGTTGTCGCCTTCGTGCGCGACCGGAAGCTGCACGGCCGCGGCGTTGGGTGGATCGACGTGCATCTCATTGCGTCGGCGCTGGTGGGTCGACTCAAACTGTGGACGGCTGACCCGGCCTTGGCCACGGTGGCGAAGGAGCTGGGAATCAGTTACGACTAGGTGGCGCATCCTGACCGAGGTTTAGGCGGCAGCCCAAGCGAACTCAAAATTCAGATGGTTGCGAGCCCCCGCAACCAACAAAGTCAACGGGATACGGCGAATCCTCGTAGCCCCCTCCTGCTTCCATCTAACAGCTATCTAACAAATTAGAATTGTGGGCTGGGATGACCATCTCTCGCCAAAAGATCATCCGCGTGCCAACGATGTTTGGGATGCCCGACTAGAGTCAGTTTCTTGCATCCAACGCGAAGCGATTCGCCGAACTCACATGAAAACGACACCGCCGCTCGGATTTTTGGGAGCGGTTCAGTGAACGAGCGTGAGGCGACCATCATGGAAGGCAGAACGCGCTTTTGGGATCGAGACATCGCTCACCCTGAGGAGACGATGTGCGGACGCGCTGGCTTTTCTCGAGGCTGCAAAGCTGGCAGTCGTATGTGCCGTTCGGATATTAAGGCTAACAGCCGTGTCGCGGCCACGCCGGATTACAGCTGAAACACCAGGAAGGTACCGCGGAGGTTGGCGTTGCTCGCGGGCTTCGTCATGGTTGCACGGTGACCAAAGGCGTACACGAACTTCGGGTTCGCGACGAAACACGCCGCGCGCCAACCACTGAAGCGCCCGAGGGCGCGGCCCATGTCGGCGTAGAGCGCGAGCAGCTCCGCTTCGCCGTGCTCCCCGCCGATGCGCACGCCATAGGGCGGGTTGAAGCAGAAGACACCCGGCTGCATGTTGCGCACCGCAGGCAGCAGGCGCTCGATGTCGTCCGGCGTCAGCCCTCGAACGTCCTGTTGCGCGATGACGATGGAGTGGTCGTACGCGGCACCGGTCAGAGCCGCGGCGCGCAGGTTGCCCACCATCGCGGGAATGCACTCGGCGTCGGCGTCGAGCGCGACGATTGTTGCCACGGTCCCTGGGAACAGGTCGGGCGTTTCGTTCGGCAGACCCCTGAACGCGGCGAGATGGCGCAGCGGGAGATCCGCCGGGTGACGAATGGCAGCGCCCACCGCGAGGCCGGCCGCCTCGATCGGAATCGTGGCGCTTCCAGCCATCGGATCGACGAGCGGCTCGGTTCGCGCGTCCCAGCGCGACAGCATGATCAACTGCGCCGCGAGCGTCTCGCGCAGCGGCGCGAGTCCGGCGGCCACGCGCGCGCCACGTCGATGACGCGCGCCGCCGCCCACGTCGATGCCCACCACTGTACGCCGCGCGTCAGGCGTCCCCGCGCGGCGCGCGACGAACACGACGTCCGGCGCGTCGCCGTCGACGTCGGATGCGACGCCTCGCGACGCCAGCGCCTCGACGAGCGCATTCTTGACGACGCCACGAAGCTGGAGCGGCGACGCTTCGAAGTCGGACGATGAACCGACCTCGACCGAGAAGCGGAGGTGCTTGCCGTCCGGGAGCCTGTCGTCCGACGAGAGCGCGGGCAGCAGGTCGGCGAAGAGCGGCTCGAGGCGCACGGCCGGACTGGAGCACAGATCCCAGGAGATTCGCGACGACGTGCGGTGATGGCACGCCGCGACCCACGCCACGCGCGCGTCGAAGGCGTAGAGCAGGGTCTCGTCCCCCTCGCGCTTCGGCTTGTCGAGGCGCACGTCGAACGGCGAGCGCATCACGAGGCGCTTGAGCTCGGCCTCCATGACCCGGTTCGCGCCGCCGGAACCGGTCAGGCGCAGGTCGTTGCAACGCTGCGGATTCACGCGTCGCACTCGTGTTTCATCTGGAGCAGGGCCCGGCCGACGAGGTCACGTGAGGAGGATACGACGAACAGTGTGAACCGATTCAGGTCAGTGCCAGGTATTCGTGAGCGAATGGCACCACCATCGAGCCCTCGCCCACGGCCGACGCCACCCGGTTCATCGCGCCGGCGCGGACGTCGCCCGCCGCGAACACGCCGGGCACGGTTGTCTCACCGGGGACCCACATTTCCGGCTCGGAAACCCAACGGCGCTGATCCGTTACTTGCTGCTGGTCTGTGGCCGGGCCTTGGCCTGCTTCTCCCTAGCCTGCTGATCCTGTTTCTTCGACTGCTGCTGCTTGCTCTTTTCCTTGTCTTTCTTGCCGCCCTTGTCTCCCATGGTCTCTCCTTTCGGTCATTATGGCCCCGCAGGGCGGGGCCGGACGCGTCACACGCAAGGATCCCGCCGCGGCCAACGGCACAGTGACGGTGGACGTGACCCCGAACCTACAGGAGGTATTAGGACGTAGGCCTCTCGGCTTCTCCCTGCGCGACCACGGGGGCGTGACCGTGTTCGATTGGACCTGCGCGAGCTGCCACGTCGGCGGGTCTGGTACCGACAACAACAGCGGAAAGGTCCACACACCTGCCGAGACTGGCGTCGATGGCGCGTACGCCGCGCGCACGGCAAACAAGGCGTATCGGACTACCCCGCTGCGTGGTCTCTGGCAGCACCCGCCGTACTTCCACGACGGCAGCGCCGCCACGCTCGCGGATGTCGTGACTCACTACAACCGGGTTCGGAGTCTGGGGTTAACTCGGGAGCAACAGCGCGACCTCGTCGAGTATCTGAAATCGCTCTGATCAATGAGTGATGTCCCTTCGAGAGACGTCTCTACGAAGGGCATGCGTCGCCGTGGCGGCGGGAGACCTGATGCTGCGAAACGCCCAGGATACGCCGGCGTGTGCGCGCAGGACACGCGCAACGCAAATGCGCCCGCAAGGTCATGCCGCCACGATGTACAGCGCGGGCGGTATAAGCGGCTGCGAGCCCCTGCAACCATCTGAATTTGGACTATGAGGTGGCCCGTTGCGTGCCCCCGCAACCGGTCACAACTTCAGAAAGAAGTCGCTCAGTGCCGGCGACCTCATCAGTGCGTAATCCACTCCGTCTTGACTTTTCCCGACGCGGTCTACACGTCCCACCTTCGGCGGGGAGACTGGAATGAGTACGTGAAACCGAAAAAGATCTTCCTTGGGGTACTCGCGTGCGCGATGGTCACCGGCCTCGCGTTCGCACAAGGGTTCAAGAACATCAAAGAGTTCCTGACCGGCTACGAGGAAGTTCCGTCGGTGTCGACTCCGGCCGGCGGAGAGTTCACCGCGACAATCCGTAAGGACAACACCATCGACTGGCAACTGAGGTACGCGGATCTCGCCGGCACCATCCAGCAGTCGCATATCCATCTCGGTCAACGTCGGTGTCAACGGCGGGATTACTGTCTTTCTCTGCACCAACCTGGGTAACGGTCCGGTGGGCATCCAGGCCTGCCCGGCTCCGCCGGCCGTCATCTCTGGAACGATCGCTCTCGACCGACGTGAGCCCCAACATTCCCGCCACGCTCGCGGCGAGAAACCAGGGGCTGAACACCGGCGAGATCGAGGAGTTGATCGCGGCGATGCGCGCGGGCGCAACCTACGTCAACATCCACACGACCACCTGGCCCGGCGGTGAGGTCCGCAGCCAGATACAGCACGGGCACGAGTAACCGGGCCCGTCAGGTCGCCACACTTTGTTGGAGTGAGCAGGTGTGCGCGGGGCCACGTCGGCGACGTGGTCCCGCCACTCGTCTGATCGACGGCTAGCCGACCATCTCTTCGGCGGGCGCCGCGGCCAGCATGTCCCGAATCGCGGCGAACGGCATCACGCGCACGAGCTCTTCGATGTTGGTGACGCCCTCGTGGAGCAGCTCCGACGCGCACTGCGGCCATCGTGTACGTGCTGGCTTTCGTCGCCGCAGCCAGTTCGTCCATCGGGTACTCCCTTGGCGATCATCACGGCGTCTTCCTGCGTCGGGACCCACAGCTCGGCCACCATGCAGCGTCCGCTGAACCCGGTGAAGTTGCAGGCCGGGCAGCCCGATCCCTTGACCAGCTCCCAGTGTGAGAGATTCGCGCTGAACGGCAGCTGCTCGAGCAGATGCTTCGACGGCTGATACGGCGCCTTGCACTCCTTGCACACCTTGCGTACGAGTCGCTGACCCAGCACGCCGGCAAGCGTGGAGGCAATCGTGTTCGAGTCGATGTTCAGGTCGCGCAGGCGCGTCACCGATTCCGCCGCCGTGGTCGTGTGCAGCGTGCTCATCAGCAAGTGGCCGGTCTGCGCGGCGCGGAGCGCCATCTGCGCCGTCTCGCCGTCGCGAATCTCGCCGATCATGATCACTTCCGGGTCGTGCCGCAGGAACGCGCGCAGGTAGGTGGCGAACGTGTTCCCGATCTGATCGTTGACCTCGCACTGTGAGAACTGCTCGTAGACGTACTCGATCGGGTCCTCCGCGGTCAGAATCCGGATGTGCGGCGTATAGAGCGTCTTGAGCGCGGCATAGAGCGTCGTGCTCTTGCCCGACCCGGTCGGACCGGTGACGAGGATGATCCCCGCGCTCCGCTTCAGCAGCTGACCGAACTGCTGCACCATGGTTTTCGGCAGCCCCAGCCCGTCGATGGACGCCGGCACACGCGACTTGTCGAGCACGCGGATGACCACGCTCTCGCCGTGCATGCTCGGGACGATGGAGACGCGCAGGTCGATGGCGATCAGCTGGTCGCCGTTGGTGACCCGCACGCGGAAGCCGCCGTCCTGCGGGCGTCGGCGCTCGGCGATGTCCAGCTTCGCGAGAATCTTGAAGCGCGACACCATCTCGCGGCCGAGGTTGTTGCACGCGGACTCGATCTCGCCAAGCTGCGGCGCCTGCAGCAGCCCATCGATGCGGAACCGGATGCCGATGCGGTTCGATAGCGTTTCGATATGTATGTCGCTGCAGCGCTGCGCGATGGCCACGCGCGAGCAGCTTCTGGACAACAACGTCGGCGCCCTTGTATTCGTATCCGTAGTTGTTGACGCGGACGTCGTCGGCCTCTTCGTCGAACTGGAGATCGACGATGCCCGTCTCGATCGCGGGCGTGCCGCCGGGGCCGGTCAGGGAATCGCTGTACAGCCGTGCGAACGCGGCTTTGATCGATTCGTGCGACGCGGTGACCACGCTGACGGCGTAGCCGGTGGTCCGTTTCAACTCGGCGACGACCGTCTGGTCCGTCGGGTCGTCCATGCAGACCGTGAGGCTCTGCCCGATTGAACTGACCGGTATCAGGCAGTGGCGCCGCGCGTAGGCGTGGTTGATGACGCGCCCGAGCGCCGGGTCGATCCGCATCCGTTCCAGGTCGACAAAAGGCACGTTGAGCTGCGCGCTCAACGCCTGGCGCATCACGTCGTCGCTGATGAAACCGAGCTTCACCAGGAGGCGGCCGAGGCGCACGCCCTTGTGATGCTTCTGCTGGCGCAGCGCGTCCTGCAGCTGTTCCTGCGAAATCGCGCCGGCTGCGAACCAGCGTCTCGCCCAGCGGCACGCGTGTGCGCGAGCTTAGCGGCGCGAGGTGAATATCGGGCTTCTTTTTCTCGTCAATCGTTGACGACGCTGCCTTCATATGGGGGGAGTCCTGTCCAACTCGTCGCACTTCTACCTTCAGGCAGAAGCCACCGGAGTAACATCACGTGTGAGCCGAAGGTGCCGGAGCAAGACATACGCCACGCGACACGAGCGAAACGTGCGTTTTTATTAGAAAAATGCGCTGAATAGGCCCTCGACCGGCTCCCGGCCGCGACGCGGTTACAAATCTGACCGGACCCGCACAATTCTGGTCGCCCGGATCACAGGTCCGTATTCCCAGCGGCTGCGAGCCGGCCGACAATGGCAGGCATAGGACATGGTGTTGCGTCAGCGCCCGTCTAACCTGCTCGTGCTGGGCGGGATGCTGGCGGCGTTCCTCATCGCGGCCGCCTTCCGCTGGCTCACGCTGGCGGAATTTTCAAACGATCATTTCGACCACGTCGCACTCGCGCAGCAATTGCGGCTCGGCGCGCTGCCGGTGCGCGATTTCACAGACGAGGGACTGCCGCTCACCTATATGGTGTCGGCCCTCGCATGGACGCTCGTGAAGACGCCGTTCCTGGCCGAAGGGATCGTGGTCGTCGTCGGGTTCGCGCTCACGGCGGCGCTGAGCCTTCAGACCGCGGTCCGTGCGTCGCATTCGCTGGCCGCTGCGGCACTCGCCGTCGCCGCGCAGGTGGCGCTCTACCCTCGCACCTACAGCTATCCAAAGCTGCTGGTCCAGGCCATCGCCGTCGCCGTCGCCTGGTGGGCGGTCGAACGGCTCACAGGCAGGCCTGTCCCGCCGACGCTGCGCAGCAGCGAAGGCGGACGCATCGCCGCGCTGTCCGCGGCAACCGCACTTGGCTACTACTTCCGCCACGACCATGCGCTGTATCTCGGCCTGGCGATGATCGCCCTGCTCATCGCCGCGAACTGGCGAACGGGATGGTCGACCGTGGCGCGCTCGCTCACGCTCTACGCGGCACTGGTGGCGGCATTGGTGCTGCCGCACCTGGCGTACGTGCAGTGGGCGGCCGGCGTCCCGACGTACTTCGCGATTTCGCGGGAGTACGTCAGAGCCGAAGCCGGCGGCGGCGCCTATCGACTGCCTGTCCCCTACGTGGACGCCCGCGCGGGCCTGTGGCTGCGCGCCGACACGCCGGTCGTCAACGTGCGCTGGGCACCGGGCGTTGACGATCGCGTCGCGCACGGTCCTCGAGCGCCGGTATCAGATGGAGGTGGTCGCACCCGACGAAGGCACGACCTGGCGATATCACATGCGCGATGCATCGCCCGCCAACCTGCGCGCACTGAGGGCCGACTCGCACGTCGAAGACACGCATGGCTTCGAACGCCTCGAGGCCGAGCGCGATTCACGCCGGTGGCTGACGAGCATTCGACCAGGTCCGGGATGGAGGGCTCGGGACAATAGCCTGGCGGTCCTCTTCTGGTTCTGCTGGTTGCTCCCGGTTCTGGCTGCCGTCATCCTTGTCGCACGACGCGATCAGATGCCAGCATCGGAGGCCGCGGGCGTGGTGATGCTGGTGGTGCTCGCGCTCGGCTCGAATCTCGGATTCCTGAGGTCCCCGCTGGACATCCGGCTGCCGGACGTCGCCGTGCCGCAGACCGTTCTCGGCGCCTGGATAGGCGCGGCGCTCTGGCGCTGGCCGGCAAGCGGCTCGCGCCGTCTGTTGACCCGCAGCCTCGTCGTGATTGGCACCGTGAAGGCGTTCATCGCGATCGTGCTGCTCTCTCAGATGGGAACAGTTGCTGCAGGCCACGGGCCTGCGCAACGGCATCGATGGCGTCGCCAGGCAATGGCACCACGTCACCGCGCAGTTGCGTGACGATACGCCCGGCCCCGTGCCGAGCAACCCCTCGTCGATCCTGTGGCCGTTCTTCGAGTACCTCCGCGCCTGCACCAATCGAGAGGATCGACTGCTCTATGCGTGGTATTCACCCGAGGTGTATCTCGTCGCCGACCGCGGATTCGCCGGCGACCACCGGAAGTTCTTCGCGCCGTTCCACGCCTCGACCTGGGAGCAAGCCCGGACGATCGCGCGCCTCCGGCAACAGCACGTTCCCTTCGTCGTCATTCCCGTGGAGCGCCGGCAGTCGTTGATCACCGGCTATCCCGACGGTCTGGCAGTACCTGCAGAATCGGTACGTGCCGATGACCACGATCCCACCCGGCGATCCACAGGGATTCGAGATCCTGCGCGAGTCGTCGTGGACCGGCGCCCGGTTCTACAGAACCACAGATTGGCCATGCGCCGGGTCGCCGGCGGCTGGCAGCCACTCGTGAACTCCGCTGCACGTCCCCGACGCGTCGTCCTCGCCGCCTGGCTGCTGTTCGGCGCCGGCATGGCGCTGCAGGCGTGGCTGACCTGGTTCTCTGGTCCGGCGCCGCGGTTGGCGGCGCTGGCCGACCCGGGTCCTGGATCGAATCCGCACCTGACTGCCGCGGCGGTGGCGCTGGCGTGGATCAGCATGGGTGCGTTGCTGTCGATGCTCACCTCCCGCACGATCACGCCGGGAAAGGCGGTCGCGGTCATCTGCTATGCCGGCCTCGCGCTCCTCTATCATCAACGTGATGCGCGAGCGGACCTACTACGGCGACTTCGACAACTACTTCAGCGCCGCGCTCAGCCTGCGCGAAGGCACGCCGCTGCCGCAGCGGTATCTCTATCCGCCGCTCTGGGCCAGCGTGCTCGCGCCGCTGACCACGCTCGGTGAGGAATGGACGCTGACCTTCGCCTGGACGCTGAACCTGGTCTCGACCGTCCTGTGCGTCGTGGTGCTGCCGCGCGTGCTCGAGCGATATGGCTTCTCGCGTCCGCTCGCCGTCGCCGTCACGGTGATTGTCGGGGTCGTCAACGTTCCCATCCTGCGAACGCTCGGCTACGCGCAGATCAACATGCACGTGCTCGCGGCGATCCTGTTGATGCTCGACTGGTATCCACGCCATCGGTTCGCGTCCGCGATGGCGCTGGCCATCGCGGTCAACCTGAAGATTTCTCCCGTCGTCCTGGCGCTGCCGTTTCTGTGGGCCGGCGACGTTCGGTGGCTGGCGATGTTCGCGGCGTCGATCGTCGGTATCGGGGCGCTCCCGGTCGTGGCCTACGGTCTCGGGCCGTATCACGACGTCCTCGATAACCTCCGCAACATCTACCAGGCGAACGGACTGGCGTTCCGCGATGCCTCGATCGATTCATTTGTCCGCGCCACGGGCCGGGCGGTCGGGACGAATCTCGATCTGCTGATGTGGCCGGCAAAGCTGACACTCGCGCCGGCGTGCCTCACCCTCGCGGCCATCCATGCCCGCGCCCGAACGCTCGTTGGGACGGCGGTGAATGCACCGGCTGTCTATAGCGCGATGCCAGCCATGCTGATCCTGATGGTGATGGTGTCGCCGCTGGTCTGGGAACACCATCCCGTGTTCCTCGCGCTCAGCTACATCGTTATTGCGACGGTGCTGACGCCGGCAGACTGGCCGCTCTTCGGGCTGGCCTATTTCCTCGAGTTTCTGATGCCGACGTTCGACTTTTATCCATGGTCGTATGGCCGGCTGGTCAGTCCACTGATCCTCCTGGTCCTGGCGTGGCGCCGGCGGGCCGACGGGCAGTCGGCGGCATTCGACGCGGCAAACCGCTGGCTGACGATGCGGCTGCCGCTCCACTGAAAGACGCGGCAAAAATATCGTGCAGAATCTGCCGCGCCACGTGCGTCGACTCCGTGGCGCTGATCTATACTGGGCGCCTCTTTCCCAAGACAATCAACCTGGAGGTTCCCATGCCGCGTCGGCGCCGCATGGTTCAGGGTGTCGAGTCGCCGCAGGAGCTCGCACGGAAGCTCGAAGTGCTCGAACGCGAGCTGGCGGTGCAGCGTACGGCGATGGAAAAACTGAAGCTGCTGGGTCCGCCCGAAAAGGCCGCGATGCTACCGGGGCGCGTGGCGGGCCGCAAGACCGCGTGACCCTTTATGTAGATCCGTTGTCTCCGGGCGTCTCGCGCAACAGGCGACGCAGCTCCTCGGCGATCACGTCTGGTGCGCACGGTTTCGTCAACACGTGCAGAATCCCCGTCTGCCGGAATCGATCCGGCTGTTCGAGATACTCCGCGTGTCCAGTCACCGCCAGCACCGGAATCGCGCGCGTGATGTCGGACTGCTGAAGCGCGCGGCAGAACTCGAACCCGTCCATCCCCGGCACCGCCAGATCCGTGAGCACCACGTTGGGCCGCAGCTCCTTGGCCTTCGCCAGCGCCTGATGCCCGTTGTGCGCGTCGACGATCCGGAACCCGCAGTGACTGAGGTATTCCCTGTACATGACGCGGGTGCTCAGATCGTCCTCGACGATCAGCACCAGCGGTGCTTCAGGCATTTGACCCCCGGCCACAGGGCCGAGATTAGACGGCCCTGCGGACGCTGGCAAGTCGGACTGCCAACAATCTGAGCAAAGCTGACGTAATTCGTGCAATCTACACGGGGCGGGGCGCGCGAGCCGCAGATGACGGCCTCGTGGGCGGCTTCGTGCGCCAGGCCCACCAGATCCGGAAGGCGAGCAGTATCGCGATAACGACCGCCCATCGGCGCGGTAGCGTGATATCGGCTTTCACCTGCCACCAGAAGTGGATCACGGCACCGATCGCGGCGACGTAGACGAGGCGATGCAGCTTCTGCCACCGGCGACCCAGGCGCCGAACCGCGAAGCGGTTCGACGTCACGGCCAGCGCCAGCAGGATCAGGAAGGTGGCCATGCCGACGGTGATGAACGGCCGCTCCACCACGTCCTCGACCATGGGCGACAGGTCGAAGTTCACCACATCGACGTAGTGAATGAGGACCACCCACGTCAGCATGTGGAGGGTGGCGTAGAAGAAGGCGAACAAGCCGAGCATGCGCCGCAGCTTGACCAGCTCATTCCATCCGGTGAGCCGCCGCAGCGGAGTCACGGTGAGCGTGATGACCAGCATCGTCAGCGCCCACGTGCCGGTCTGGTCGGTGATGTAGTCGCCAGGATTCGCGGTGAGATCCTGCGTATAGAAGCGGTACGCAAGTCTCGCGGCGGGGATGAGAGCGGCGGCGAAGGCCGCCGCCTTGAGGATCGCGATCGGTTTCAATAATTCTTGCGCAAATCCATGCCGGCGTACAGGCTCGCCACTTCGTCGTAGCCGTTGAACATCTGCGTTTTCGTCGTCGCCAGGATGTCCGGCAGCCGCCGCTCGCGCGCCTGGCTCCATCGCGGATGATCGACGTTCGGGTTCACGTTGGCGTAGAACCCGTACTCGTGCGCCGCCATCACCTGCCAGGTGTTGCGCGGCTGCTTCTCCACGAACCGCATCTTGACGATCGACTTGCCACCCTTGAAGCCGTACTTCCATGGCACGACGAGACGGATCGGCGCACCGTTCTGGCCTGGCAGCACTTCGTCGTAGATCCCGACCGCCAGCAGCGCCAGCGGGTGCTTCGCTTCGTCGAGGCGGAGTCCCTCCACATACGGCCACTCGAGCACGTTGGTGCGCTGCATCGGCATGCGAGCGATGTCGTGCAGGGTGATGAATTCGACGAACTGCGCTTTTCCGGTCGGCTGGACCTTGTCGATGACGTCCTTCAGCGGAATGCCGACCCATGGAATGACCATCGACCATGCCTCGACGCAGCGCATGCGATAAATGCGCTCCTCGAGGGCGTACGGCTTGATGAAGTCTTCCAGCGCGTACTTGGCCGGCTTGGCGACTTCACCCTCGACTTCCAGTGTCCACGGCGTGGTCTTGAAGTTCCGGGCGTTGACCTCCGGCTCGTCCTTGCCGGTACCGAACTCGTAGAAATTGTTGTATCCGGTGACGTGGTCGTACAGGTTGACCTTTTCGGTCGTGCTGAACGGGCTCTTCTTGATCGGACCTTTCAGCTTGGTGCGCGTCTGCGCCTCGCCGACCAGCGACCCGCACCCCGCCGCGACCAGCGCGGCCGCAGAGGCCTGAATGAACTCCCGGCGGCGTAAATAGACGCCCTTCGGGGTGATTTCCGACGAACGCACATCGGGCGCCTTCTTGATCAGCATGTGGCAATTATAGGGGTGAAGTCGCCCGTCAGGCACTACGGCTGAGGTCTTAATCAGGGGAGCGCGTGGTAGCGTTGCCTCGACGCGTTTGCGGCAACAGCCGAGCATCCAAGCACGGCTGTCGCGAACCAACACAACTTCGAGAACTCGGCGCATGGCTGTCGAACACAACATTCTGCCTGAGACACTGTCGCTGGCGGTCCACGAGCTCCGGACGCCGGTGACGGTGGTGGCTGGCTACCTGCGCATGCTCCTGCGCGAACAGGCGGGGCCGATCAGCGAGAAACAGCGAAAGATGCTGGAAGAGGCGGACCGATCGTGCGGCCGGCTCGGCGCGCTGGTCGCCGAGATGAGCGAGTTCGGCAAGCTCGAAGGCGGCGAGGTCGCGTTCGCACGCCAGGATTTCGACCTTTCGGCGCTTATCGTGGAGCTGGCGAGCGGGTTGCATGACGCTGAGGACCGCGGCGTTCAGTTCGAAGCGCGCGCTGCGACGCCGGTCGGGATGAAAGAGATCATGGGTGACCGGCGATCGCGTGCGGATCGCCGCGGCTGTGAAGGCATTGATGCAATCGGCGTTGCGCGAGCGCATCGAGCCGGGTCTGATGGTCGCCCGATGCTCCGTCGCACCGGGAACCCGCGATGGGGCGTCGTCGCAATCGGCGACGAAGCCGTGCTGCCTGACTCTGGAGCGCGGCGCTGCCTCCCCACCGCCGGAGTTCGACGAATGGCGGGGCGGCCTCGGACTCGCGCTGCCCGTCGCCCGACGCGTCATCGAAGCTCACGGCGGCGCGGTGTGGTCCGGAACGGGACCGCAGGCGCGCGCAACATCAGCACTTCGGCTACCGTTGACGCGGTGACAAAGGAAATCGACCCCATGACCACAGTCGTTGACGCCGCAGCGGCGGCGCCGCCCTCTCCCACTACCGACGAACGACGGCCATCGATCGCCGTCGTGGACGACGACTCGGGATTCGCCGGGTACCTCCGCACGTTCCTCGACATCCGCGGCTACAGGCCCGCTCGTACACGCGCGGCGACGAGATCGTGGCCGCGATTCGTCAGGGTGAGCCTCCGGACATCGTGTTGCTCGACGTGGCGATGCCGGGCATGGACGGCATCGAGACGCTGAAGGCGCTCAAGGCGGCGCGGCCGGAACTGCAGGTGATCATGCTCTCCGGGCGCGAGCAGGCGCAGACGATTGTCGAAGCCGTTCGCCTGGGCGCCGCCGACTACGTGGTCAAGCCCGGCGATCCCGAAGGGCTCGGCGACATCGCGCTCGATGCGGCGATCCGGCAGGCGATCGAACGCAGCCGTCTGGTCAACGAGCTGACGGACCTCCGCCAGCAGCTGAGCGACGATCAGCACGAGGCGTTCATCGGCTGGGGCGACAGCGCCGCCATGCGCCACGTGGCCCTGATCATCGACCAGGTGGCCGACAGCGACGTCACCGTGTTGATCCGCGGCGAGAGCGGCGTCGGCAAGGAGCTCGTCGCGCGCGCGATTCATCAGCGCTCGAACCGGAAGTCGCGCCCGTTCGTGAAGGTGAACTGCGCCGCGCTGCCGGCGGAACTGCTCGAGAGCGAGCTGTTCGGCCACGAGAAGGGCGCCTTCACCGGGGCGGCCACCACGCGCATCGGCAAGTTCGAGCAGGCGCACACCGGCACGATCCTGCTCGACGAGATCGGCGAGATGAAGCCGCCGCTCCAGGCCAAGCTGCTGCACGTGCTCCAGGATGCGGAATTCACCAAGCTTGGCAGCAACAAGAAGATCAACGTCGACGTCCGCGTGCTCGCCGCCACCAACCGCGATCTCGAGCAGATGATGCTGCGCGGCGACTTCCGCGAGGATCTGTATTACCGGTTGAAGGTCATCGAGGCCATGGTTCCGCCGCTGCGCGAGCGGCGCGACGAGATCCCGAGCCTCACCGACTTCTTCATCGTCAAGTACTCGCACCGGTACAACCGCCCGATGCGTCCGCTGTCCGACGCCCTGCGGCAGCAATTCCTCGACTACGAGTGGCCGGGAAACATCCGCGAGCTCGAAAACATGATCAAGCGGTTCGTCATCCTGCAGGACGAGCAGATGGTCGTGCGGGAGCTCTCCAAGCCGCGCATCGTCGCCCAATCCTGCCGGGGTCACGGCGGCGCAGAGTGAGTACTCGCCTTCCGTATCACGCGCCGCGCGAGTGCGGACGTCCCGGCGGTCACCGGAGGACGCCGAGGATGACGATGAGCCGGCCGACGTCCCGGCCGGTCACGACGGGCGACGGCTGGCTGATGTCGCGCGCGAGGCGGCCCTGACGGCGGAGCGTGCGGTCATCTCCGACACGCTGAAGCAGGTCCATTGGAACCGCCGCAAGGCAGCGGTCCTGCTCGGCGTGAGCTACAAGACCCTGCTCAACAAGATCAAAGAAACGGGCATCGAGCGGCCGTAAGCGGACGCCGGATCACCACAAAAGAGCAACGGCGTTCCACCCTGTTCCACCCGGGGGACGCCGTTTTCCGTTTTCGGGACCCTCGGGTCCGTTCTCCCGACCGCCACTTCCCTCCTGTTCCAAACGTTTTCCGGCCGCGTGGTACTCCAATTGCTCTACCGCACACAGCCGAGTCGAGTATGGGGATGGGAGCGCCATGAATCAGAAACCTCAGGTGATGGTCGTCGACGATGACGTGGCGACGTGCGCGTTCCTTCAGGACTTTCTGGTCGCCGCGCGGATACGAGGCCCTGACGATCAGCAACAGCGACGAAGCCGTCCGGCGCTTCCAGGCCGAGCGCCCGTCCGCCGTCCTGCTCGACGTGATCATGCCCGGCATGGACGGTCTGGCCGCGCTGGCGGCGATCAAGAAAATCGATCACGACGTGCCGGTCATCGTCATGTCGGGACAGGGCGGAACGCACACCGTCGTCCAGGCGATGAAACTGGGCGCCACCGACTTCGTCTGCAAGCCGTTCGAAGAGCACGAGCTCGACGTGCTGATCGCCTCCGCCGTCCGGCAGCGGCAGCTGACGCAGGAAGTGGCGTCGCTGCGGGCCCGGTTGAACGAACAGTCGAAGTACTCGACGCTCTTCGACAACAGCGACAAGATGCTCGAGGTCCGCGACCTGATCGAACGGGTCTCCGACACGGACGTCACGGTGCTCATCCGCGGTGACAGTGGGACCGGCAAGGAGCTGGTCGCCCATGCGCTGCACGAGCGGTCACTCCGGAAGGCGAAGCCGTTCGTCAAGGTGAACTGCGCCGCGCTGCCTACCGAGCTGCTCGAGTCCGAGCTGTTCGGATTCGAGAAGGGCGCCTTCACCGGCGCCATTCAGCAGAAGCCCGGCAAGTTCGAGTTCGCGAACCACGGCACGATGTTCCTCGACGAGATCGGCGACATCAGCTATCCGCTGCAGGCCAAGCTGCTTCAGGTGCTGCAGGACGGCGAATTCGCCCGGCTCGGCGGCAAGTCGGATGTGAAGGTCGACGTGCGGCTGATCGCCGCGACCAACTGCGATCTCGAAACGGCGGTCGCCTCGGGCCAGTTCCGTGAAGATCTGTACTTCCGCCTGAACGTCGTCACCATCACCCTGCCGCCGCTGCGCGAGCGGCGGGAAGAGATTCCGATCCTGACCGAGCACTTCCTGCGGAAGTACTCGGTGCAATACAACAAGCCGATGACGTCGGTCAGCCCGGAGCTCGCGAGCCTGTTCCTGAACTATGACTGGCCGGGCAACGTGCGCCAGCTGGAGAACCTGATCAAACGGCTGGTGGTGCTCGGCACCGAGGCCGGCGTGTCACGGGAGCTGCTGCAGCCGGTGATCCCGGCGGCATCACGGAGCCGATCGTCGTCCGCCACGCCGCGCGTGCGCCCCGCCGTCGACGCCGCTCGCCCCTCGACGCCGCTCGCGGCGACCCCGAGCTCGTCGACGGCTCAGGGTGCCCTGAGCGCGAGTCGACGGCGCCAGCGGCGGCGGTGGCGGAGTCTCGACGCGCCAGCGTCTCGCTGAAGGACATCGCTCGTTCAGCCGCGCGGGAAGCCGAGCGGGAACTGATCCTGCGGATGCTGACGCGCACGCGATGGAACCGCAAGGAAGCCGCGGAACATCTCGGCGTCAGCTACAAGGCGCTGCTCTACAAGATCAAGGAGAACGGCCTGGACACGGCCTCCTGACGCCCCCATGAGCAGACTCCTCTTCGACGAGAACGCGCGGCTGCTGAAGCCGCATGCCTTCGAGTTCGTGCTCGACGGCGAACTGCGACGCGCCGTGCGATCGCAGAACTACCTCACCCTGGTGACCGTGGAAACCAGCCGTGAATTCGACGGGATGACCGTCGCCGCGGATCAGGGCACGGTCGGCGAGGTCGCGCAGATCATCCGCCACGAGGTGCGCGACACCGACGTGCTCGGCGTCACCAACCAGGGGCTGCTCTCGCTCGTGCTGCTCGACTCGGACTACGAGAACTCCACGCGCGTCATCGATCGCCTGATGGAGCGGATGAATCACTACGACTTTCCCGCGCCGTTGCGTCTGTCCGTCGGTGCCGCCTGCTATCCCACCGACGCGGTTGACGCGGCATCGCTCCAGCGGCAGGCCATCTCCCATCCCGTCATCAACTGGCGCGGCGGGCATTCGAATACGCACTCGTAGTGTTCCGGCTTGAGCCGGACTCGCACCGTCCCGCTAGCGTGGCGGCAGCGTGGCAACCCCGCAGGACTTTACGGAACCGCCGGCCACAGTCCATTGGCACCTCTCACATTCATGCCAGATCGCGAATCCACTCTCTTTCAGGCCGTTTCTGTCGTGTAACCAGTCCGACGTGCTCGAGCCGGCACATGCGTCATGCCATGTGTGAACGGATATTGCACTTCAGCCGCGACGGAACGTGAGCCGTAAGCCAGGGGGCCCGGCAAAAGAGGAACTATGCGTCTGACCATTCTTGTCGCGCTCGTCACGCTGACCGCACTCTCGCCTCGGGTCGTGGCGCAGTCGCGTTTCGAGATCGTGCCCTCGCTCTCCGTCGCCGGCGTCTACGACGACAATCTCAACGCGGAGGTCGAAGGCAGCGCCGGCAAGATGCTGCAGTTCCGTCCCAACCTTGAAACCAACTTCAAATCGCCGCGGCTCATGTTTCATCAGCCTGTATTCGCAGGACATGCTGCGCTCGAATTTCGCGACGCTCAACAGCGTCGATGCCAGACGTCACGCCTTCCTCGAGACCACGTTCCTCAAGTCGCCGCTGACCACCTTCGGCCTCGAGGCGCGATACGACCGATCGGCCACGCCCGGTGACATCGATTTCACGACCGGCATCCTCGGTGCGCGGCTGACGGCGCAGCGCTGGCAGGTCTCACCCACGGTGGTGCGCCGGATCAATCCCCGCTCGGTCCTTACTGCCGGGTACGACTTCACGCGCGAGAACGAGCTCGACACGCCAAGCGGCACGCTGCACCAGGCGCGGATCGCTCTGTCGCGTGAACTGACCTCGCGATCGGCAGTGGTCGGAACCTACCTGTCACGGTATTTCGTCGACCCCTTCGGTCGGTCGACGTCGCAGTCTGTGCTTGCCGGCTGGACGCGCGAGGTGGCCCCGCACACACACGTGTCGTTGTATGCCGGCCCACGCGTGACCTCGTATCGCAGCGGCATCAAGCCTGAGATCTCGGCGTCACTCAGGCGCGCCACGAACCGCCTCGACCTCAGAGCCGACTACTGGCATGGTGAGACGATCATCCTCGGCATCGAGGGGCCGGTCGCGGTGGACAGCGGGGCGTTCCGGGTCATCTGGCCCTTCCGCAACCGCTGGGAGATCGGCACCCACCTCGGCGCCACCGACATCACCACCGTCGACTTCCGCGAGGCGCGTGTGTATCGCTCGACCCTGCTCGGGTCGTGGACCTCGCACGGGATGTATAGCGTCTCCGCGTCGTATGGCGTGGACTACCAACAAGGCGATATCCGCCGCCGCCTGGACGGGAACGTCTTGCGGCACGTCTTTCGCGTGAGCTTTACCGTCGCGCCGCGGCTCTTCCGTTCGAGTCTTCCGCCGGATGAGGCAGCGCGAGTGAAAGGGGTTATTCGATGATCGCCCGGGTCCTGACAACGTTCATTGCCGCAGCCGTCATGGCGTCTGCCGGCGTTTGCCCAGCAGCCCTCCCGCGCCGCGTGAAGCGGTCGGTACAACCGGCACCACGCCCGCGAAGGGTGCCGTCACCACACCGGCGACGCCTGACGCAACGTCTGTGAAGGCGCCCGCGGCACCCGCCGCAACAGCAGCGCCCGCGGCGCGTGCGGTTGAAGCCGTCAGAGTCGATCCCAAGGACTACAGGATCGGTCCCGAGGACGTGCTCGACATCACCGTCTGGAAGAACCCGGAGCTCAGTCGCGAGCGCATCCCGGTGCGTCCCGACGGCAAGATCTCGCACCCGCTGATCAACGACATCAGCGTGTCCGGCCTGACGGCGGAACAAGTCAGGGCGGAAGTGGCGCAGCGTCTGACGGCGGGCGCCATCATCGACAACCCCGAAGTCTCGGTCGTCGTGCGCGAGATTCACAGCTTCAAGGTGTCGGTCTCCGGCAACGTGCGCATGCCGGGCTACTTCGAGGTGAAGACGCCCGACGCCACCGTGCTCGACATGATCGCCAGGGCGCAGGGGCTGAACGAGTTTGCCGACAAGGGCAGCATCAAGGTGATCCGTCGCGGCCAGAACGGCGCGACCGACTTCAAATACAACGACGCCATCAACGGACGCAACGGCGCCAACTTCATCGTCCAGCCCGGCGACGTCATCGTCGTCAACTGAGGAACCCAATGGCCCGCGAGTTCATGTCCCCCGCTTCCGACGAATCGTTCGCCGTCCGTATGGTGGCGATCCTCCGCCGCCGCGCGCTGATCGCGACCGTCGCGTTCATGACGATCCTGGCTGCCGCGGTGGCGTTCGCCGTCTATCTGCCGGATCTGTATACCGCCAGCGCCATCGTGACGATCGAGCGGCCGCTTCCGGACGGCGTCGTCCGCACGTCGGTCAGCAACGAGCTGGAAAGCCGCCTCTATCAGATCCGGCAGGAGGTCCTCAGCCGCGAGCGACTCACCGGCGTGATCAAGCGGTTCAACCTCTATCCGGAGCTGCGCAAGAAGACCGGCTTCGAGGACGTGCTCAATCAGGCGCGCGACGACATCAAGTGGGAGCCGAACGGGCCGGAGCAGGTCATCAGGACGGACCAAGACCGTGGCCTTCACGCTGACGTATACGGGCACCGAACAGCGCAGCGTCGCCGATGTGACGAATGCGATCGCGCAGTTCTTCGTCGAGCACAACTCGGCGATGCGCGCCGGCGAGGCGCGCCGCGCGGTCGAGTTGGTCAGTGGGCAGCTCGATGCGGCGAAGCAGCACGTCGCCATGCAGGAGGCACGTCTGCGCAGCTTTACGATGCAGAACCAGGCACAGTTGCCGCAGGCGGCTGGCGTGGCCATGGCCTCGTATCAATCGCTCGCCGATGAACTCCGGGACAACAGCGTCGACCAGCGCCGCAACCAGGACGCCCGCGACAAGCTGCTGGAGGGCCTCGAGGATGCGGCAACGATCGCCGCCGCGGCGAAAGGTGTGATCGCCGCTGATGGCACCGACGTACCCATCTCGAAGGAATTCGCGGAGTTGAACTCGCGGCTCGCCGATGCCAAGAAGAGCCTCATCGAGCTCGAGCGGAAGGGTCTGCAGCAGAACCACCCGGACGTCAGCAGCGCGCACAATCAGATTGAGTCACTCGAAAAGAGTGTGAAGGACCAGCGCGCGCGCGACCTGGTCGCCTTCAAGGCGAAGCAGAACGCCGACGCGCAGCGACAGGCGGTCACGAACGCACCGCAGGATCTGCGCAGCCCTGCCGCGCAGCAAGCGCAGCATCAACGGACTTCGATGACGAGCTGGCGCGGCTGAAGACGCAGGAAAAGGATCTGCAGGCACGGATCGCCGTCCTGCAGACGCGGTTCGATTCGACCCCCGGCGTGCTGGAAGGCTACATCCAGGTCCAGCGCGACTACAGCGGCGCGAAGGAGAACTATGACGTCCTGGCGCGGAAGTTCGACGAGGCGCGGCTGGCCGAGTCGGTTGAAACAGGCCACCAGGGCGAGAACTTCCGCATTCTCGACGCGGCGGTTCCGCCCGAAGGACCGTCTGCCCCGAACCGGCTGCGCCTCCTGCTGATGGGACTGCTGCTCGCGTTCGCGGCCACGGCCGGCGCCGTGGTCGCTCGCCGAGCAGTTCGACACCTCGTTCCACAACGTCGACGACATCCGCGAGTTCACGGGGGTGCCGGTGCTCGCCACGATTCCGCAGATCGGCGCGGCGCCCAGACGCGGCTGGACGCGCGCCACGCTCAGCACCGCATCGGCGGTGGCGGCCGTCGCGCTGGTCGCGACGCTGTCCGCCTATCTGGCACACGGCAACGACACGCTGGTGAGATTGCTCCAGCGCGCTGGTTAAGGGGTTACATCGTGAACAGCACGTTTCCACAATCATCGAGTTCGCGCCTGGTCAGCTTCACCAGTCCAGGCTCCTTCGCCGCCGAGCAGTACCAGGGTCTGCGCCTGACGATCGAGCGGCTGTCGAAGACGCAGGGACCGCAGGTGATTGCCATCACCAGCCCCGGCTGCCGGCGAGGGCAAGACGCTGACGTCGGTCAATCTCGCCGGCGCGCTGGCGCGGGAATCGGACAGCCGCGTGCTGCTGATCGACGCCGACCTGCGGCGTCCATCGGTCGCGGCCACGCTGGGGTTGGCGGCCTCGCCCGGGCTGTCGGATGTGCTCGCCAGCGACGAGCTCGATCTCCAGGCCGTGGCGCAGCAGCATTGAGCCGTATCAGCTGTGGGCGGTCACGTCCGGGACGTCCGGATCGGCGATTCACCGTCTGCTGCGATCGCCCCGCTTCGAGCCGCTGCTGCAGCGGGCCCGCCAGCAGTTCGACGTGGTGATCGTCGACACGCCGCCGCTGCTGCCGGTGTTCGATTCCGCGGTCCTCGCTCGCATCGTGGACCAGCTGCTCATCGTCGTTGCCGCCAACCAGACGCCGCGCAAGCTGCTTGGCGAAGCGCTCAACATGGTCGACGCGACCAAGGTGATGGGCATTGTCTTCAATAGAGACGACCGGCCGCTGTTCGGCTATTACGACCAGTCCTACCGCGAGTACTTCCCGAACGCCTCGGGCGCGGTCAGCCAGGCCTAGCGGGAGCGGATCGAACTCAGGGACCCAGTATGCAGGCCAGCCTTCTCATTCTCGGCGCAGGGCCCATGGCGGAGGGGCTGATCGAGGAGATCGAAGCCCTCGATTCGTCGCACTACGTCGTCCTCGGCGTCGTCGACAGTCAGCCACCTGACCCGCGGTCGCCGCTCGCCAGCCGATGGCTCGGCACGTGCGACGAGCTCGACGCCATCGTCGCGCGGGTGCGCCCGTCGCGGATCGTCGTGGCCATCGAGAACCGGCGCGACCGCCTGCCGCTGCAGTCGCTTCTCGACTCACGCGTCAGCGGCATCGACGTCGACGACGCCATCGAGCTGTACGAGCGGATCAGCGGGAAGATCGCCATCGAAGCGCTCCGGCCGAGCACGCTGATCCTGTCGAAGGGATTCCGCAACCATGGCGCGGCCGAAATCGCCGCGCGTCTGGTCAGCATCGTCGGTGCGGCGGTCGGCCTGATCCTCTGTGCCCCGCTGCTCGCGCTCATTGCCCTGCTGGTCAAGGTCGACTCAGCCGGGATCGGTGCTGTTCGTGCAGCAGCGCGCCGGGCGTCATGGACGCCCGTTCGGTCTGTTGAAGTTCCGCACCATGCATCCGACGGACGATGCGCCGTCTGAGTGGGTGATGGACAACATGCATCGCATCACGCGCGTCGGCCGCTTTCTGCGCCGCTTCCGCCTCGACGAACTGCCGCAGCTGATGAACGTGGCGCGCGGAGAGATGAACCTGATCGGCCCGCGCCCGCATCCGGTGTCGAATCACGCGACGTTCATGGAGCACATCGCCTACTACGGGCTCCGCTCGACCGTGCGGCCTGGCGTCACCGGCTGGGCGCAGGTGCGTTACGGCTACGCCAACAACCTCGAGGAAGAGACGGAGAAGATGCGGTACGACCTGTACTACATCAAGAACCGCTCGCCGTGGCTCGACCTGCGGATCATGCTGGCCACGGTCGGCATCGTGCTCTTCGGTCAGGGCGCTGCGCAGGTGCGGAACCCGGCGCCGATGGGTCGGGACCTCTCCTGGCCCGCAGCACAGCGCGCCAAGGACATGGCCTACGTGCCCGTCCTCGCCGACCAAGGGACTCCGCGCCCAACCGCAGGACGCCAGTGAACACCACCCCTTCCGTCCACGCGGCTGCCTGGTGGCGGCCTCAGTCCCGCCTCGCGAAGACGCGTCGGCGGGGCAGGCGCCCTCTGCGGTTCGGCAGCCGCGCGTCCACCGTCGGCACGGCCAACGTCGTCGCGTTCCGCGCCCTCGTCGCATTCACCGTCATTCTCCTGCTGTCGCCGCAGGCCTGGTTCCCGGTACTTGGCCAGCTTCGGATTGCGTTCGTCGCCGCCACGATCACCATCGGCGCACATCTGCTGGATCGCCTCGTGCGCCGCGATGCGTCGCCGCCGTTCAGCCCTGAGATCGGCATCGCGCTGATCCTCGTCGTCTGGGCGGTGATCACCGTGCCGGTCTCCTACTGGGTCGGCGGCAGCGTGGAGGTGCTGACGAATCAGTACCTCAAGGCGGTCGCGTTCTTCTGGCTCGTCGGCACGCTTGACGACGACGGAGCGTCGGCTGCGCACGATTGCGTGGACGCTGGTGCTGTGCGCCATTCCGCTGGCGGCGACAGGCCTGAATAACTACCTGTCGGGGGACATGGTCTCGAGCGGCGTACCGGGGTTGCAGCGCATCTACGGCTACATGGGGGGCTCGGGCATCGCCGCCAACCCGAACGACCTGGCGCTGATGCTGAACCTGATCATCCCGATTGCCGCCGCGATGATGATCGCCACGCGGACTCCTGCGGCGCGCGCCGTAGCGGCATTCGCGATGCTCATCAGCGTCGCCGGTGTGATCGTGACGTTCTCCCGCGCCGGGTTTCTGACGCTCATGGCCACGTCGGTGATGCTGTTCGCCGTCCTCATCCGGCGCCGCTCCAGCGGCGCGGCGACGCTGCTGCTGGCGACGGCCCTGGTGGTGCCGCTGCTCGTGCCCGACGCCTACCTCGCACGACTGAGCACCATCACCGACATCGAGACCGATAAAACCGGCTCCGCCCAGGGCCGCTGGCAGGACGTGATCGTCGCCTCCGGCATCGTGGCGCAGAACCCGATCGTCGGCGCGGGCATCGGCAACGACATGCTGGCACTCAACGAGTACCGCGGGCGGGCCACGTTCCGGTCCGTGCACAACGCCTATCTCCAATACGCGGTGGACCTTGGACTCCCGGGCCTGCTCCTGTTCGCATGGCTCCACATCAGGTGCTTCCGAGCGGCGAGACGGATCGAGCGCCTGGCGCACGCCGACGACGCGCTCCGTCCGCTCGGGCCGATCGCCGCCGGGATCCAGGTGTCGCTCGGAGCGTTTTTCGTCGCCGCGATGTTTCACCCCATCGCCTATCAGTTCTATTTCTTCACCATCGGCGGCCTGGCGGTGGCGCTGACACACACGGCGCGCGCGACCGCGGTCGTTGATGTGCCGGCGCGGGTGCCGCGCCAGCGCTACGCACCGGTGGCCGTGTCGTGACGCGCATGCGCATTCTCAAGGTCGTGCCGACCCTGATGTGTGGCGGCACCGAAAACCAGTTCATGACGCTCGGCCGGATGATCGACCGGTCGCGGTTCGACGTGACGTTCGCCTGCCTGCGCCGCTGGGGTCCGTTCGTCGACGAGCTGGGGCAGCTCGGCATTCCGCTCCACGAATACCCGATTACGACCTTTCGCAGCGTTCAGGCGCTGGCACAGCAAGCCAGGCTGGCGCGGCAGATTGCGCGCAGCCGCATCGACATCGTGCACGCCTACAACTTCTACGGAAACGTCTTCGCGGTGCCGCCTGCCCGGTTGATGGCGCGGGTGGTGATCGCCTCGATTCGCGACCGCTCGCCCTACCTGACGTCGATGCAGAAGCGCGTGCAGCGCTACGCCTGCCAGTTCGCGGACCGGATTCTCGTCAACGCGGACGCGGTGAAGGACTGGCTGGTCGGCGACGAAGGATACGACCCGTCGAACATCGTCGTCATCAGGAATGGCGTCGACATGACGCGCTTCGCCGGACCGCCCGCCGGCGCGCGCATCCGGAGCGAGCTGGGGATCCCTGCTGACGCCCGTCTGGTCACGGTCGTCTCTCGACTGACGCGTCTCAAGGGCGTCGAGCATTTCCTGCAGGCCGCGGCGGCGTTGAAGCCGCGCTATCCGGACGTGCGGTTCCTGATCGTCGGCGAGACGAGCCCGCCGGATCCGGCGTATCTCCAGGAGCTTCAGGGGCTGACCGACGCGCTCGGCATCGCCGGCCAGGTGACGTTCACGGGACGGCGATCGGACGTGCCCGACATCCTCGGCGCCGCCGACGTCGCCGTGATGCCGTCGCTCAACGAGGCGCTGTCGAATGCGCTCCTTGAATCGATGGCGGCCGGGGCTCCAGTCGTGGCGACGCGTGTCGGCGGCACGCCGGAGGCGCTGACCGACGGCGAGACGGGCCTGCTCGTCCCACCCGGCGACGCGGCGGCGATCGCCGCCGCGGTGTCGCGGCTGCTGGACGACCGTGAGCTCGCGTGCCGGCTCGGCCGGGCCGCGCGGGCGCGCATTGGCGAGCAGTTCTCGGTCGGCCGGATGGTGAGCGCGACAGAGAACCTGTATGGCGAGCTCCTGGCGCGCAAGCAGCCCAGACGGGCGATGGCGGCGGTGGCCACATGATCGGACCTCGTTGCCGCCGATCTCGACGCGCGCGACGTCGACCGACGGGCTCGGTCACGACCGAGGTCGTGACCGACTACGAGCGCTTCGTGCATCTCGAGCCCGAGTGGAACGATGCCGTGCGGCGAGCCGGCGTGCCGCACCCGTTCCTGCTCCACGAGTGGTTCCGCACCTGGTGGGACTGCTTCGGCGCCAACCGCCAGCTGCACATCGTCGTCGTCCGCGACGGCGGCGGACATCGCCGCCATCGCGCCGCTGATGAGCGAGCAGGTCCAGATGTACGGCCTGCCGGCTCGAAAGCTCGATTTCCTCCACAACGATCACACGCCGCGGGCGGACTGCATCATCACCGGATCGCCCTCGGTGGCGTATGACGCACTCTGGAATGCGCTGCGAACGCACGCCCGGCCGCTGGGATCTGCTGCAACTGAGTCGTCTGCCGGACGACTCGCCGACGCTCGCGGCGTTGGCGTCGCTGGCCCATCGGGATGGCTGTCAGACCGGAACGTGGCGAGGCGACGTGTCGCCGTATCTGACCCTCTCCGGCACCTGGGACAGCTATCACGCGTCGCTCTCCCCGAAGTTTCGCTCGAACCTGCGCAACCGCCTGTCGCGCCTGCGCGCGTTCGGCGAGCCGCGGCTTGAAGTACTGGAGACCGCCGGCGAGATCGCCGACGCGCGCGAGGATGCGCTGCGGCTGGAGGCCTCGGGCTGGAAGGACGAATCGCGTACATCGATTTCCTCCGATCCGGCCGTCCACCGGTTCTACACGCTGCTGGCGGAGCGCGCGGCGGAACGCGGATGGCTGCGGCTGATGTTTCTCAGCGTCGGGAACCGCCGGATTGCCACGTCGTACGGCGCACAGTTCGACGGCAGGCTGTTCCTCTTCAAGACCGGCTACGACCCGGCCTACGCGACCTGCTCGCCATTCAAGCTCCTGACCTGCCTCGCCATCCAGCGTGCGTACGCCGAGGGGCTCCGTGAGCTCGACTTTCTCGGCAACGCGGAGCCGTGGAAGCTCGAATGGACCGACACGAGTCGACCGCACGACTGGCTGTTCGTGTTTGCCGACACCATGCGAGCCCGACTCTTGCATTCCGTGAAGTTCCAGATGGTGCCGGAGTTGAAGCGATGGCGAGCGTAATCGGAACATTCGTCCCCACGTATCAGGGGCTCTCGGCGCGCGACTTCGTTCGCACCGTCGACAGAGCCGGACGACTGTTTTCCGTTCACCGCGCCGCATCGCCTCCCGTTCTACCGCGCGCGGAACGCGATCTATCACCTGTTTCGCGCGCTGCTCGAGACCAATCCCGCGGCTTGACGGTGCTGGCGCCCGACTACAACAGCGGCAACGAGATCCTCGCCATGCGCGCCGCAGGCGCAACGCTCCACTACTGCCCTGTGCGCCGGGACATGACGCTCGATCCAGACGATGTCGAGCGGCACTGCCGCGCGCACAATCCGGATCTCCTCTACGTCATCCACTATGCCGGCTGGCCGCAGCCGATGACGGAGCTCGTCGATCTGTGCCGCCGGCGCGGCATGCTGCTCGTGGAGGACTGCGCGCTCTCGCTGCTGAGTGAAACCGACGGCCGTCCGCTCGGCAGCTTTGGCGACTGGTCGGTCTTCTGTCTGTACAAGACGCTGCCGCTGCCGAACGGCGCGCTGCTCGTCCAGAACGGGCCGCGGCTCGAAGTCGCTGGAACGGCTGCAGCTGCGCGAGGCGGGATCGGCGTCGGTGCTCGGACGGACCGCCGAATTGCTCGTGCAGCGGATCCGCGGCCGCGCCAACGGCGTCGGCGCGGCGCTGCAGGTCGTCAAGCGCGGAGTCGGCCGCGCCGCCGGCGCGCTGCCGTGCGTCGGGCCAACGTCGGCGACATCGGCTTCAACCTCGACGAAGTCGACCTGGCCATGTCGCGCGTGTCGCAGCGGCTGCTGACACGTTTCGACTACGCGGACATTCGACGCCGGCGCGTCGAGAACTATCGCCAGCTCGCCGGGCGGCTGCGCGGCGAGGCCGCTGTCGCCGGTCTTCCCGAGCGTTCCCGACGGCGTGTGCCCGCTCTTCTTCCCGGTCCTCGTTCGCGACAAGCACGACACGGCAGAACGCCTGCGCGCACGCGGCGTGGACGCGCTCGAGTTCTGGAACGACAGCTGTGAGCCGGGCGGACACGAGATGGGTGCCGACGCGCAGTTCCTGCGCCGCCATGTCCTGGAGCTGCCGATTCATCAGGACCTGACCCCGCGCCATATCGATCACATCGCCCGGCAGGTGCTGAGCCTGAGGCTCGGGGTGGCTGCGTGATGGCGCCATCACCACGGTCGAGCACGAGCGCTGGGCTTGGACGTCGGACGTTGGACGTTGAGTGCATCCAGGACACCTGCGACGTTCGCCGCGCTGCGAACGGCGTGGGATGAGCTGCTGCAGTCCAGCGCGAGCAACAACCCGTTCCTCACGTGGGAGTGGCTCATACGCTGGTGGACGCACTTCGGCAGCGCCGAGCACGCTGCGCCTGATCGTCGTCCGGTCAGACGAGCGAACTGATCGCCATCGCGCCGCTGCGCCTGGTCACCGCACCGCTGTACTGGTTCTCGCGACTGGAGTTCCTGGGCACGGGCGACGCCGGGTCGGACTATCTCGACCTGATCGTTCGACGCGGAACCGAGGCCGAGGCGCTCGCGGCGATCGCCGGCTTCCTCAGCTCGCGAGAAACTCGCGCTGCGCCTCACCCATCTGCCGCCGGCATCGCTCGCCGCGCAGCTCGCCGAACGACTCGCCGAGCTCCGGCTGGACGTCGTCGTCGCACGCCGACGGCACGTGTCCGATCGTGAACCTGGCCGGCCACACGTTCGATTCGTTCCTGGCGTACGCTCGGGGCCGTCGCATCGCGCCAACGTCCGCCGCCGCCTGCGCGGCGCTCGAGCGGCAGTTCGACGTGCGCTTCGAGCGCAGTCACCGGCCATGAGGAGCGCCAGCACGATGCTCGAGCGCGCTGGCCGGCGTTCCACGCCACGCGCTACGCGGATCGCGGCGGGTCGACCGCGTTCAGCGCGCCCGCGGTGCATGGCGTTCCAGGAGGACGTCACGCGCCGCGCGCTCGACAGCGGGTGGCTGCGGATGTACGCCTTGAGGCTCGACGACGAGCATCGCCGCGGTGATGTACGGGTTCAACTACGGCGGCCGGTTCTACTTCTACCAGCACGGCCACGACGACGCGTTATGCCTCGCATAGCGTCGGCCTGGTGCTGATGGCGCTGACGATCCGCGCCGCCATCGACGACGGCGCCAGCGAGTTCGACATGCTGTGGGGCACCGAGCCGTACAAGGCGCTGTGGGCGCGCGAGCGCCCGCGTCCTGCAGCGCGCCGACCTGTTTCCCTGGCCATCTCGGCGGCGCCATGCACCGGCATGCCGTCGAGGCGCGTCGCGGTGTCAGCGATCTGGCTCGGCGCGTCCTGTCCCTCGGGTCACCTGGAGTTTCCCGTGGGTACCTAGGCGGACGCGCCGCTGGCGCACGCACGTCAAGACGCGCGCTGGCGTCGACCATCTCGCGGACGCACGAGCTGGGACTCGCCGAAGCGCTGGCGCGGGGACCCGAGCGCCCGCTCATCCTCGGCTACCACCGCGTCGTCGATGACTTCGACGGCAGCGCGCGTGACGAGATGCCGAGCATGCTGACCAGCACGGAGATGTTCGAGCGGCACCTCGACCTCGTCGGCCGTCATTTCCGCTTCGTCACGCCTCGACGAGATCGGCGAGCATCTGGCCACCGGCGAGCCGTTCACCGAGCGCGTCGCCGCCGTCACGTTCGACGACGGATACCGGGACAACTACGAGCACGCGTTCCCGATTCTGAAGCGCAAGGGCATTCCGGCGGCGGTGTTCGTCGTGACCGACCTCGTCGGCGAGCCGCGCTGGCAGATCCACGACAAGCTGTTTCACCTGGTCGCAAAGGCGTTCGCCGCGTGGGACGACCCGCGCCGCGAGCTGTCGGCGCTGCTGCGAGCGCTCGACCTGCCAGCCGGCCACCTGCTGCGCCGTCGCGCCGGCGACCAGCTCGCCGCATGACGACCGTCTCCGCCCTGCTGCCTGATCTGTCGGTGGCGAACATCGGCCGGGTGATGGCCGCGCTCGAAGCGAGCGCCGGCAACGGGTTCCACAACATCGCGCTGTCGCTGACGTGGCCGATGATCGAGGAGATGCACCGGGCCGGCATCACCATCGGCTCGCACACCCGTCGCCACGTGTCGCTGCCGGCGGAGTCGACGGAGACCGTCGTCGGCGAGCTGCGAGGGGTCGAAACGGGCGATCGAGGAGCGCACCGGCGCGCCGGTCGTGCACTTCGCCTATCCGGGCGGGCAGTTCACGCCGCGCGACGTGGAAGCGCTGGAGCGCACCGGCTATCGCTTCGGCTACACCGCCTGCCCGCATCAGGACCCGCGGCATCCGACGCTGACGATCGAGCGGCTGCTGCTGTGGGAAGGCTCGTCGGTCGACGGCGACGGGCAGTTCTCGCCGGCGATCCTCCGCTGCCAGGTCCACGATCTGTGGCCGCCGGCGCGCACCTGCGCCCGCGTGCACCACGTATGAGCGCCGCCGTCCGCAAGGATCACATCACCGGACCGGCGTTCCTGCTGGTCGTCGGCCGCACCGTCGGCCTGATCGCGACGTTCGCCATCGGGCCGATGCTCGCGCGCCATGTTCAGCGTCGAGGAGATCGGCACCTACAAGACGTTCTTCCTCGTCTACGCCACGATGTACGGGCTGGCGCAGCTCGGCATGGCCGAGAGCCTCTACTACTTCGTGCCGCGCGCCGCCGGCCAGTGTCGGCCGCTACGTCTGCAACGCGGCGCTGACGCTGCTGGTCGCCGGACTCGCATGCCTCGCGCTGCTGTGGGGATTCCGCGCGACCGATCGCCGAGCATTTCGAGCAACCCGGCGCTGGCCGACATCACCGTGCTGCTCGGGCTGTTCCTCACGCTGACGCTCGTCGGCACGGTGCTCGAGATCACGATGATCTCGCGCAAGCAGCACATGAGCGCGGCGATCACCTACGCGCTCTCCGACTTCGGCCGCACGGCGCTGTTCATCGTCCCGGCGCTGCTGTTCGTCAGCCTGCGCGCGGTGTTCATCGGCGCCGTCATCTTCGCCGCGGTGCGCCTGGCGATGATGCTGGTGGTGGTCTGGCGGCAGTACGGCCGGGAGTTCCGGCCGGACCTGGCGCTCTGGCGCACGCAGCTCGCCTACGCGCTGCCGTTCGCGCTGGCCGTCGGCGTCGAGGTCATCCTCATCAACTACCACCAGTACGTCGTCGGCTGGGCCGTTTCGACACCGCAGACGTTCGCCATCTACGCCATCGGCTGCATGGCGATTCCGCTGGTCGACCTGATCATGACGTCGACGACGAGCGTGATGATGGTCAAGATGGCGGAGGATTCGAGCGACCGTCACGCGGCGCTCGGCCTCTTCCACGAGACCGTCTCGCGCCTGACGTTCCTGATGATGCCGCTGAGCCTCGGCCTGGTCGGTGCTCGCGCTCGCCGTTCATCATCACGCTGTACACGACGAAGTTCGCCGCCAGCGTCCCGATCTTCATGGTCTGGGCGCTCACGATCATCCCGGCCGTCTTCGCCGTCGACGCGATGCTGCGCGTGTACGCGCAGACGCGCTTTCTGCTGGTCACGAACCTCGTCCGGCTCGCGTTCGTCGCGGCGCTGATCGGCTGGTTCCTCGGCGCGTTCGGCCTGGTCGGCGCGGTGCTGGTCACGCTCGTCGCCGCGTTCGTCGGCAAGGGGCTGGCGTGGTTCGCATCGCGCGGCTGCTGCAGGTGCCGCGTGCGCGACGTGCTGCCATGGGCGGCGCTCGCGCCGCATCACCGCGCGCGCCGCTCGCGGCGGCCGTGCCGGCGTGGCTGGTGGCACGGCTGCTCGAGTCGATGCCGCCGCTGGCGCTGGTCGCCGGCGGCGCCGTCTACGCGATCACCTATCTGGTGCTCTGCTATGCGCCGGGCATCGCCGAACCGGCGGCCATTCGACTGCCGGTCGTCGAGCGGCTGCGACGGCTGTCCTTCCGCCGTCGGGCGACCTGACGGCTCGCGCCACCGGCCGTCGACGGACCGGTCACCCGCGCGAGCCTGACACGGCGTCGCGTCAGCCGCGTGGAGAAGTAGCCATGTGTGGAATTGCCGGGATCGTCCGCTGGGACGGCTCGCCGGTCCCGGAGCAGGACATCCGCGGCATGTGCTCGCGCCATCGTCCACCGCGGCCCGGACGACGAGGGCGTGTATCTCGGCGACGGCGTCGCCCTCGGCATGCGCCGCCTCAGCATCATCGACCTCGAAGGCGGGCACCAGCCGATCTCCAACGAGGATCGGCTCCGTCTGGATCGTCTTCAACGGCGAGATCTACAACTACCGCGAGCTGCGCCGCGACCTCGAACGGCGCGGCCACGTGTTCCAGACCGACAGCGACACCGAGACCATCGTCCACCTCTACGAGGACTCGGGCGCGCGCTGCGTCGAGCGGCTGCGCGGCATGTTCGCGTTCGCGATCTGGGATGAGCGACAGGCGTCAGCTGCTGCTCGCGCGCGATCGCCTCGGCATCAAGCCGCTCTACTACACCGAGCGCAACGACGAGCTGATCTTCTGCCTCGGAGCTGAAGCCGATCCTGCAGCTGTCGCACGTGCCGCGCGCGGTCGACTGGGGCGCCGCGCACCACCTGTTCACGTTCCTGTCGACGCCGTCGACGGCCAGAGCATCGTCGACGGCGTCGCGAAGCTCGAGCCGGCGCGCACGGCCGTCGCCTCGCAGGCCAACCCGCGGCTGCGCATCGAGAAGTACTGGGACGTCCAGTTCCAGCCCGAACGAGAAGGCGACCGAAGGCGGAGCTGGTCGAGCAGCTGCGGGAGCTGCTCACGGAATCGGTCACGCTGCACCAGGTCAGCGACGTTCCGGTCGGCGCGTTCCTGAGCGGCGGCATCGACTCGAGCGCCGTCGTCGCGCTGATGGTCGCAGCCGGCCGCCGGCCGGCTCAAGACGTTTTCGATCGGCTTCGCGGAGTCGGCGTTCGACGAGCTGCGGTCACGCGCGCGACAGGTCGCCGCCGCGTTCGGCACCGACCACCACGACCTGGTCCTGAAGCCGGACGTCGTGCAAGATCGTCGAGGACCTCACCTGGTATCTCGATGAGCCATTCGGCGATACGTCGGCCATCCCGACCTACATGGTGTCGAAGCTGGCCGCGCGAGCACGTCAAGGTGGTGCTCTCGGGCGACGGCGGCGACGAGCTGTTCGCCGGCTACGACAAGTACGTGGTCGAAGCAGCGCGAGCGGCGGTTCGACCGCATCCCGTCACCGCTGCGCGCGCTTGCCGGCGCGGTCGGCCGGGTCATGCCGGAAGGCATGACGGGACGACGCTTCCTCCGGCATCTGGCGCTCGACGGCGCCGCGCCGCTATCTCGACGCGTCGACGATGTTCCGCGCCGACGAGATGCGCCGGCTGTTCCAGCCCGAGGCGTCTACAGCGCCTGCTGCGGCACGATCCGCTGCGCGGAATCGCTCGCGATGCTTCGCGACTACGGCGACGACTGGCTGGCGGCGATTCAGTACCGCGATCTCCACACCTACCTGCCGCTCGACATCCTGACGAAGGTCGATCGGGCGACGATGGCGCACTCGCTCGAGGCGCGGCCGCCGCTGCTCGATCATCGGCTCGCCGAATTCGCGGCGACGATTCCAGCGCAGATACCGCCTGCGCGGCGGCACGACGAAATACCTGTTCAAGCAGGCGATGCGCGGCATCCTGCCCGACGGCATCATCGACCGGCCGAAGCACGGCTTCGCCGTGCCGATCGCGTCCTGGTTCCGCGGCGACCTTGCCGAGTTCGCGCGCGAGCCTGCTCCTCTCGCAGCGCCTGCCGGCAGCGCGGCGTCTTCAACACGCGGCACGTCGAGCGTCTGCTCACGCTGAATGCTCGCGGACGCGACCTCGATCTGCAGCTGTGGACGATGATGTCGTTCGAGCTGTGGTGCCAGCGCTTCCTCGACGCGACGCCGCGCCAGCAGCCCGCGCCTGTCCGTCCAGCCAGGCAAATCGCCCCCGCAGTCGTTCGGCTGACGACTGCGCAGACGGCCTGAGGCAGCCGCATCAGTGTCTACTCCGCCTCTTGCCCTGTGCGGCGCCCCCGCCGGTGGCCGTCATCCGCCGCTCTGCCGACGATGTGCTCCTCGCGGCGCAGGGCTTCCGCCTTGACGCGAGGCACCGCTTCTTTGACGGCGCATCCGATCAGGCAGCGTGGGCGACCCTCCGTGATCGCTTCCCTGCTCACGCGGCCGATGTCGTCGCCGCCGCTGCCGCGCGGCGTGCTGGGAGCCAGGCCGCGACGACACGGTCGACCCAATCGACCCGGCGGTGACGGCGGCACCGGAACGACACCAGTGGATCGTGAGGCTCGCGCAGGCCTACACGCTCACCGGCGACGAACGTGATGCCGAGGCGTGCCTCGTGGCAATCGAGGCGTGGATCGCGGAGCCGCGGATGGACCGTGACCTGGCGGCCACCGCGGCCTCGGACGACGGGTTCCGCGTGATTTCGTGGTGCTGGGCGCTTGTGCTCCTGCGCGAGTCGCCCGCGCTGAACGCGGGTCCGTCTGAGCGCGATCGCGGACGCGATCTGCCAGCAGGCCCCCGCGCCTCAGCACGGCGGCGACGCGGTGGTCCGCGCCTGCCACGAGCGTCACCGTCAACGCGCTGGCGCTGCTCTACGTGGCCACGCTGTTTCCGGAATTCGCCGACTCGCGCCGATGGCGTGACATGGCCGCGCGTGTGCTCATCGCCGAATGCGAACGCCAGGTGCACCCTGACGGCGTGCACTTCGAGCAATCCACGTGCTTCCAGCGGTACACGGCGGACATCTACCTGCATTTCCTGGTGCTCGCGGCCCGCAACCGCGTCGACGTGCCGCCGCTGGTGGCGGAGCGGCTGCAGCGGATGCTCGAGTTCGTCCTGGCCATCCGCCATGCCCGATGGGACCGTGCCGTCGATCGGCGACTCCGACGGCGGCTGCCTGCTGCCGCTGGCGCCGCGGTCGAACGCCGACCCGCGCGGCCGGTTTGCGATTGCCGCGGCGCTGTTCGGCCGATCGGATTTCGCCTGGGCCGCTGGTGGCCCGGCCCCGGAGGTGGCGTGGTTACTGGGCACCGCCGGGATGCGTGCGTACGACGCGACCACGCCGGCGCCGCCCACGAGCCGCGGCATCGCGGGCGTTTCCGTCCGGCGGTTACGCGGTGATGCGTTCGGGCTGGGAGCCGCGACGCGCATCAGCTGCTCGTCGACATCGGCCCGATCGGCTGTCCCGTGAGCGGCGGCCACGGCCATGCCGATCTCCTGAGCATCCAGTGCTCGGTGTTCGGCGACCCGGTCATCGTCGATCCGGGGACGCACTGCTACGGCGACTCGCGGTGGCGCGACTTCTTCCGCAGCACCGCCGCACACAGCACGATCGTGGTCGATGGCCGGAGCCAGGCGGAAGCCGGCCGGATCGTTCGGCTGGCGGCGGCAGCCGCGGGTCCGCCTGCGTGAATGGCATTCGACCGCGGACGTCGACTTTCTCGACGCCGAGCACGATGGCTACGGCTCGCTGCCGCAGCCGGTCGTTCACCGGCGGCGGGTCATTTTCGTCAAGCCCTCCGACGGCGCTCAGGGCGGGCCGGCATACTGGATCCTCGTCGACGACCTGAGCGGCAGCGGGCGGCACGACATCGACCTGACGTTCCAGTTCACCGGCGCCGACGTCACGACTCGGAGCTCATCCGTGGGCGCGAGCCGCCGCGCGTCGCGGACAGTGCCTCTGGATTTCCCCTTTTCCCTCAGCGCCTGCCCAGCCAGCGCTCAAATGTGGAGAGCCATCACCCATTTGCGGCTGGATCGCACCTGAATTCAGCACGCCTGAGCCCGGCACCGATGTTGATCTACTCGTTCGCCGTGGCTCTGCCCTGGCGCATCGTGACGCTCCTCCTTCCCGACCGTCAGGGCCTCTCCACGCCACCGGCGTCCGGCCCATTTACGACGACGGGCGGCCTGCCGCATGGATTTGTCTTCGAACGGCCGCGCCGACTCGTGCACTTCAACGATCGCGCGGTGATGGTCGAACGCGACTGAAACCAGGGCCGGGCCCTGCCGGGTCGAGCGATGCGAATTCTGTGGGTGAAGATGGGCGGCCTGTGGCCGTCGACGACCGGCGGGCGGGTCCGCAGCCTGCACACGATCTCCGAGCTGTCGCGCCGTCATCAGGTGACGGTCGTGACGACGCACGGCGTCGGCGACGATCCCGAGGGACTCGCGCGGCACCTGTCCAACTGCGATCGCGTCATCTCGCTTCCCTACGTCGTGCCGAAGCGCGGCAGCGCCGCCTTCCCCGGCGCGCTGTTCCGCTCGTGGCTCTCGAAATACCCCGTCGACCTCTGGAAGTGGCAGGTGCCGGAGGTCCGGGCGCAGGTCGCAGACGCTGATGGATGCCGGCGTCGATCTCGTCGTCGCCGATTTCCTGTTCGCGTCGATGAACGTGCCGATCAGCGGCTCGGCGCCGGTGGTCCTCTTCGAGCACAACGTCGAGTACCAGATCTGGCAGCGGCTGGCGGCGCTGGAGCGTCGCCCGTGGATCCGTCCGCTGCTGGAAGTGGAATGGCGGAAGCTCCGCGCCCGCGAGGCGGACGCCTGCCGGCGGGCGGACCTGACGATCGCCGTCTCCGCCGACGATCGGCGGCGCCTCGAGCAGCTCGCTCCCGGCATCCGCGCCGCGTCGATTCCGACCGGCGTCGACACCGACTACTTCACGCCGATGCCGCACGCCGAGCGGCCGGCGCACCTCGTGTTCAGCGGATCGATGGACTGGCATCCCAACGAGGACGCCGTCCTCTATTTCCTCGAGTCGATCCTGCCGCGGATCCGCGCGCAGATCCCTGAGACGACGTTCACGGTCGTCGGCCGGAACCCGACGGCGCGTCTGCGCGACGCCGCGGAGCGCGTTGGCGGCGTCACCGTCACCGGGACGGTCGAGCGACGTGCGCCCGTCGATTGCGGAGGGCGCGGTCTATGTCGTGCCGCTCCGCGCCGGCGGCGGCACGCGGCTGAAGATCTTCGAGGCGCTGGCCATGGCGAGGCCGGTCGTCTCGACCACCGTCGGCGCCGAGGGGCTCGGCATCGGGCCCGGGCCGCCACTACATCGTGCGCCGACGAACCGCGCGCGTTTGCCGACGCCGTGGTGTCGCTGCTCCGCGACCCGGAGCGCCGGCGC
This sequence comes from uncultured Acidobacteriota bacterium, assembly GCA_963793705.1. Classification (GTDB taxonomy): domain Bacteria; phylum Acidobacteriota; class Vicinamibacteria; order Vicinamibacterales; family UBA2999; genus Gp6-AA40. Next base: position 45,166 of record CAWCBC010000009.1, read on the forward strand.
CGAACTGGGCGGCGCCGGGCGGCGTCTCGTCGAGACCTGCTACTCGTGGCCGACGATCGGCCGTGCCTTCGAACAACGCTGTGAAGAGGTAGTTGCCGGGCATGCGTATGCACGCAGAAACGCCGACCGTCGTGCTCATCTGTCACGAGGAGGAACGCCTCGACCGCGAAGGGCTCGCGTCGTGGCTGGCGAGCACAATGAAATTGGCTGGTCTGCTCATCATCCGTGACGAGCGGGCGGCGCTGGCGGGCCGCGCGGCGTGAGTTGACGCGCGTCGGGCCGCTGGGGCTGCTCGACGTCGTGGCCTTCCGCGCCTACGCACGCGTCGTCGCATGGCACGCGCGACGCGCGCTGGGAGGACGCGGAGGTCGAGCGACTGCGTGCGCGCTATCCGGCGAGCCTCGACGACGTGCCGCAGCTGACGGTCTCATCACCGAACTCGGCCGAGGCGACAGGCGTTCCTCCAGCGCCTGCAGCCGGACCTCGTCGATCGCGCGCTGCAAGATGATGCTGAGCGAGGACGTCTTCGAGATCCCGCGCGCCGGCACGTTCGTGCTGCATCCCGGGATCTGCCCCGAGTACCGGAACGCCCACGGCTGCTTCTGGGCGCTGGCGAACCGCGACCTGGATCGCGTCGGGCATGACGCTGCTGCGCGTGGACGCCGGCATCGACACCGGCCCGGTCTACCTGCACGGCACCTGCGACTACGACGAGCGTCGCGATTCGCACATCGTCATTCAGCACCGTGCCGTCGTCGACAACCTGGACGCCATCGGCCGAACGCTGCACGGCGCTCGCGCGCGGCGAGGACGTGCGGCCGGTGGACACGGCGGGGCGCCGGTCGGCCGTGTGGGGCCAGCCGCGGCTGACCGCACTACCTGCGATGGAAGCTGGCGGCGCGCCGGGAGCCACCGCGTCACGCAGGCACCGCCGGTGCCGTGCGAGGCGGTGCACTGATGCGCGCCATCTCGCTGCTCTTTCACGACGTCTACGTCAGCCGATCCCGACGAGAGCGGCTTTACGTCTCGACGCGGCCAACCGCTACAAGCTGACGCTCGCGGACTTCGACGCGCAGCTTGCCGGCGTGCGCGGCGTCAGGTCTGACGCGCCCGCTCCTGGCCGGGGCGATTGCGACCGCGCGAGGACGACATCGCGCCAGACCAGGCGTCGTGCCCTTTCTGATCACCGTCGACGACGGCGGGGTCTCCTACCACACCTGATCGCCGAACGCCTCGAGCGCCGCGGCTGGCGCGGGCACTGCTTCGTGTCCACGGACTGCATCGGCCGGCGCGGATTCCTCAGCCGCGACGCAGATCCGCGAGCTGGCGCAGCGCGGCCACGTCATCGGCAGCCACTCGGCCTCACATCCGAGCCGGTTCAACGCGCTGCCGTTCGACGCGATGGTGTCGGAATGGTCGCGCAGCCGCGCGATTCTCGAGGACATCCTCGGCCGCGCCGGTCGACGTCGGCGTCGGTGCCTGGCGGCTACTTCTCAGCGCGTCGTCGCGCGCGCCGCACGCGAGGCTGGCATCCGCGTGCTGTTCACCTCGGAGCCGGTCACGCACGTCGATGCCGCCGGCGACATGCTGATCGTCGGCCGCTTCACCATCCGCCGCGGCGATCCGCACGACCGCGCGCAGCGTCTCGTCTCCGCCTCGCGCCATGGGCGCGGTCGCGCGCGTGGGCCAGCTGGAACGCGAAGGGGCTGGTCAAGCCGCTGCTCGGGCCCGTCGTACATCCGCATCGCCGATTGGCTTCTGGCCACGAGGCCGTCGAGCGGGACGTCGTAACCATGGGATTCATCAGAACCGATTCTGCCCGTCGTCGTGACCCTGCTGCTGGTCGGCACCCCGCAGCAAGGCGCCGTGCCCGGTCCCGCCGGCGAGCGCAACGACCGCAGGCCAGGCGCCGCCCGAACGACCGCGCAGCCGCGTCGAGCTGCCGCCCGACTCGACGCGCGGTCGCGCCGTGCACGTCAAGAGCCGGCGACAGCCTGCAGGCCGCGCTCGACGCCGCGCAACCTGGCGACCGCATCACGCTGGACCCGGGCGCCACCTACACGGGCCCGTTCCGACTGCTGCGGAAGACCGGCGATCAGTGGATCGTGATCACGTCGGCTGGGCCAGCTCCCGCCGCGCGGGCAGCCGCGTCGGCACCGTCGGACGCCGCGCAGATGCCCCGCCTCGTCGCCGAGGGCAACATCGTCATCGAGGCGATGCCGGGCGCGCACCACTACCGCCTCGTCGGCCTCGAGGTCGCTCCGGCCGACGGAACGTTACGTCAACACGCCTGATCCAGCTGGGCGACAGGGAACGCACGGTTGACGCGCAGCCGCACCACATCGTCGATCGAGCGCTCGTACCTGCATGGCGACAGAACGCAAGGGCAGCCGCCGCGGCGTGGCGCTGAACTCCCGGCATACGGCGGTCGTCGACTCGTATCTGGCCGACTTCAAGGAAGCTGGCGCCGACTCCCAGGCGATCGCCGGCTGGAACGGCGCCGGCCCGTTCCGCATCGAGAACAACTATCTCGAAGCGGCCGGCGAGAACGTGATGTTCGGCGGCGCCGACCCGACGACGTCCGCAGCTGGTGCCCGCGGACATCGAGGTGCTGCGCAACCACATGGCCAAGCCGCTGCGCTGGAAGGTCGGGCGATCCGTCGCTTCGAAGGCACCGAGTGGGCGGTGAAGAACCTGTTCGAGCTCAAGAACGCGCGCCGCGTGCTCGTCGAAGGCAACGTCTTCGAACGCAACTGGACGCACGCGCAGAACGGCTTCGCCATCCTGTTCACCGTGCGCAATCAGGACGGCGGCGCGCCCTGGTCGGTGGTCGAGGACGTCACGTTCGTCAACAACATCGTCCGCCACGTCGGCGGCGGCGTCAACGTGCTCGGACGCGACGACAATCACCCGAGCCAGCAGACGCGGCGGATCGAGATCCGTAACAACGTCTTCCTCGACGTCGGCGGATCGTGGGGCGACGGGCGGCTGTTCCAGCTGCTCGACGGCACCAGCCAGCATCACGCATCGAGCACAACACGGCGCTGCAGACCGGCAGCATCCTGTTCGGCGGCGACCATGCGCCGCACACCGGCGTTCGTCTTCCAGGGCAACATCGCGCCGCACAACGAGCACGGCATCATCGGCTCGGGGACCGAATCCGGGCACCCAGACGCTGGCGCGCTATTTCCCGCGCGCCGTCGTCCGCGGCAACGTCATCGTCGGCGGCAACGCCGGCCAGTATCCGCCGGACAACGTGTTCGCCGGATCGCTCGACGAGGCCGGCATCGCCGCCTCTCCGGCGCGGCGAGCTGCGCGCCCGACCTCTCGACTCCGCTCGGGCACGGCCTCGCGCGACAGCGGTGCGCCCGCGGGCGCGGACATCGCTCAGCTGCTCAAGCGCCGTCAACGGCGTCGCTCCGCTTGACGCGCGGACCGACGCCAGCCGTCGCGCGGCGAGGCTGCCGTCGCGCGCCGACTCTGCTGCGAGCGCCGGGGTCATCGCTGTTCTGGCTGGCGGTCGGCCTGCTCGTCTATGTCTACGCCGGCTATCCGATCGTCGCCGCGATTCGGCACGCCTGCGCCCTCGACCGGTGGCGCGTGCGGTCGAACGGCGGTGGCACCCCGCGACTATTCAGTTCCCGGAGCGGCGTGCGGAGGCCCTGGCCCCGACCGTCTCGATCGTCGTCGTCGCCTACAACGAAGCGTCCGCGATCGAAGCCCGCCTCGAGAACCTGCTGGCGCTGGACTACCCGGCCGACCGGCTGGAGATCATCGTCGGCTCCGACGGCTCCACCGACGACACGGTCGAGCGCGCGCGTCGCTACGCAGCGTGCGGCGTCCGTGTCCAGGCGTTCGACACGCGCGAGCGGCAAGCCGGCGGTGCTGAACGCGCTCGTCCCGCACGCCTCGGGCGACATCGTGCTGTTTGCCGATGCGCGGCAGCGGTTCGAGCCGTCCACGCTGCGCGCGCTCGTCGCGAACTTCAGCGATCCCGCGGTGGGCGCCGTCAGCGGCGAGCTGATGCTGCGAGGCGGCCGAAGGCACGGCGCACGGCCGGCCAGGGCGCGGCGTTGTACTGGCGCTACGAAAAATTCATCCGCTCGGCGGAAAGCCGCGCCGACTCGACCGTCGGCGCGACGGGCGCGATCTACGCCATCCGGCGCTGCGCTGTTCGTCCCGATCCCCGACGACACGCTGCTCGACGACGTGCTGATCCCGCTGCGAATCGTGCAGCAGGGATACCGCGTCATGTTCGAGCCGGCGCGCGCGTGCGTTCGACCGGACGTCGGCGACCGCGACGCAGGAGTTCGCGCGCAAGGCGCGGACGATCGCCGGCACGTTCCAGCTGCTTCTCACGCGAGCGGTGGCTGTTCGATCCCCGGCGCAACCGGCTCTGGTTCGAGACGATGTCGCACAAGGGGCTGCGCCTGCTGCTGCCGGTGCTGCACGCAGCGGCGCTCGCCGCCAACGTCGCGGCGGCCGGAGTCTGGCCCTATCAGTGGCTGCTCGGCGCGCAGGCCGCTGTTCTATGCCGCCGCACTCGCCGGCGGCATCCAGCGCCGCGGCCCGCATCGCATCAAGCTCTTCACCGTGCCGTACACGCTGTGTCTGCTGTGCTGGGCGGATGTCGTCGGGTTCTATCGGTTTGCGACCAATCGTCAGCCTGTCACCTGGGAACGCCTGCCGGCTATCCGTTCCCGCCGCGACGGCGACGAGCGCCAGTCCGCCAGAGGTGTCGCCGCGTAGTAGTGCGCATGCCGGGTCCGCGTCGTCCTCGACCTTGCCGGGACTCCAGGCAACGTCGAAGGCGCGGCTCCAGGCCAAGGGGCCGAGTCCATGGGAAAGAAATTGATTGTCGCGGCGGTAATGGCCACGCTCGTGGCTGGCGGGCCGTCGTTCCTGCCAAACGCCGGAAACGCGAGCGCGCAAGGCGGCAGGTGCACGTGCTCCGCGGCGTTCGATGCGGTCGATTCCGATCTTCAGAACATCGGCCGCCGCTACAACAACGGCGACGCTCGGCGTCTCTGCCGAGCAGTGCGCGGCGGCGTGCAATAGCTGGCGGCGCGACTGGTTTTATCGCGACGCCTGCGACAACCCGACACGAATCAATCGCGGAACGCGCGCGTCGTGGGGGTTCGAGAGCGGACGCAGCGAGACATTCGTCGGACCGGACACCTGGTGGTGTCCGATGCCGCCGCCCTGAAACACTAATGCCTAATACCGGCCCTTGACGCCTTAGGCCATTGGCGCTTCGGCCTTGGTTATCTCCGCCGCACGGCGCCGACCCACCGCTCTCGGCCTCGCACGACGGAAGACGTTCGTCGGAGTATTGGGCGCGGGTGTCGGCGTGAGCTGCCGGTGGGGGTGTCGGTGCCGGCGGCGTGGCCGAGCCACCGAGCCCGATCCCGTTCACGGCTCCGTTCATGTTGAAGAGCACTGCGTGCAGCCGGAGGGCGAGACGTCGCCTGCGTGGCGCTCGTGTAGAAGACGGCTGCCGTTCTTCGAAGTACTTGATCGACGTTGTTCTCGACCGACGATCGCAAGCGTGTCGCCGGCTGCGAAGCCGATCTCCGTGCGATAGGCGTTGCTCTCGCGAACCTCCGCCACGCCATTCTGCAGGCGCAGCGCGAAGTTGATGTCGCCCGGCGCTGTTCCCGGCACCGCCATAGCCAAGGCCGACGTACCGGAGCGTGCCGGTTTCCGGCGCCACGAACTGCACGATGCCATTGCCGCTGATCTGCGCCCGACGACACGGCGCTGGCATCCGGACAGCCGTCGCAGCCGCCGGTCTTCACCAGGTTGTTCGCCCGTGGCGGTGACGTTGACCGTGAACATCCACTGCACGGGGTCGGTGACCGCTGGACCGGTGGCGCGGAGCCGGCGCCGGTGCGGGAGCTGGTGCCGGTGCGGGAGCTGGGCGGCGCCGGCGCGGGGGCTGGCGTCGGCGCGCAGGTGCCGGTGCGGGCGCAGGTGCACGCCGAGCAGCTGCGCCGGAATCCGCACGATGAACACGTCGGCGCGATTGCCGCCCATGTTCGACGTCCAGAGGAAGTACTCGCCCGTCGGATCGATGTTGCCCTTCGGCCGCTTCGAGTAGGCGTCGCCGCCGCCGCCCGACGCATTGAGGTCGGTCATGTTCGGCGCCACCACCAGCACCTGCATCGAGCCGTCGAGTCGAAAGCAGACGATCTCGTTGGTGCGCGAGAGACTCGAGTCGCCAGCGTTGCTGCTGCACGCCATCTGCTGGTCGAGCGGCAGCCCGGCCTTCGAGTTGCTGTGCGCGATGTGCCCGAGTCCCGGACCGTTCCAGGACGGCATGGCGTAGACCAGACGACCGCCGGCCGAAGTCATGTTCGGGCCGAACTGCCAGACGCGGACGCCGTACGGGTTCGCCGCCCACTTGTCGTCCTCGCCGACGATGTAGCCGTAGCCCATGTCGGAGTGGCCGGCGGCGCCGTCCTGATCCCACAGCACCTGCTCCGCACCCGTCTCGATGTCGATGATGCGATTGTCTTCGTTGTACTGGTTATCGACGTTTTCCTTGATCACCAGCCAGCGGCCGCTCTTGTCGATCTGGCACTCGTCGTAGTCGCCGCGCGGCGTGAAGAACAGGTGCTGACGCGTGTCCTCGCGATAGACGATGCAGCCGAGGTCCTGGTAGGTGTTCGAGTCCTTGACCGTGGCGGAGTGCACGCGATCGTCGCTGCTCGAGTGCATCTGCCAGAGGTACTTGCCGCCGCCGAGCAGGCTCGTCACATCGAAGACCGTCTCGAACGTCCGGGACAGGACGTCGTAGCGCAGCATCCGCGGACCGTTCTCGCCCAGATAGAGCGTCGGACTGGACGGGTGGCGCTGAAGTACCACTGTTCGGCGGTCGCATAGCTGAACCCGCTGTTCGGCGTCGAACAGCGGTCCGGCGTTGCGCGTTTCGCCGGTGTTCTTGTTGAGCGTGAACAGCGTCGGCCCGCTGCCGCCGCGGCTGCGATTGAGGCCGACGACGATCAGCATCGTGTCGCTGCCGGCGTGGTTGTTGATCTTGTTCCAGTAGGAATAGCCGTAATCGACGCAGTCGCTGCCGCCGCAATCGCTGGCGTTGGTGATGCGGATGCCCTGGGTGCCGTACGGCGCAGGAAAGTTGAAGACGCCGCGCTGCGGCAGGAAGGCCTGCGCCGCGGCCGCCCGTGACCGGCGCCCGAACCCCGGTGTCGCCGACGCTGACGAAGAACCCGCCGGGGCGGTCTGCGCGCGAAGCGGATTCGCGGCGGCGAGGACGAACAGAGTCGCGACCACGGCGACGCCACGCGGCGCGAGACAAAGCGGGAGACTTCCAGGAACACTGCACTCCTCCTTGGGCCGACGACTCGGTCCTGCCGCGTCGGCGATGCGGCGTCCTCGCAGGACGTGCGAAGGAGAGACAGACTCCCGCTGCGCGTGCGCTCTACGAGCGCAGTGCTCCCATACCAACGGCAACAACCCTCACGGGTCGTTGAGAGAACTCAGATTGGGTTGGAGAAAACTGCTGGCGAGCAGTAGGGCAATTGGAGGGCCGTGCGCGTCGTCAGACGATCATCGCTAAATTCCGAATGATTTCGCGCGATCGGCGTGCAGCGTCACGCAGCCGGATGCAGATTCACATTACAAAATCGGCGACCGACCGATCAGGATCGTAAGTCGTACCTGCGCTCGCACTCGCTCGATCGAGGAGATCCTCGAGCGTGAGACGCCTCCGAGTCCTCGCGCTGGCGACGATCGACGCTTCGAATGGTCCGATCGGGTCCCGATCGAAAATATTTTTGCGATTCGTCCTCACACGCGGACGAAATCGATCGCTCCGCCACGCTACGGCAGAGCCACTGTGTGTCGATCACGCAGTCATCGAATTGACGATCCCGCATATAGCTGAGCTGAGATCGGCGAGCGCGTGGTCGCATACGGATGAGCACTGCGGAACTGCTGAGGTCATCGCGTTTGCACCTCGACAGACCGCGATAGGCCCAGCTGTATGTCACCCACCTCCCCCCGCCGTCTTCGCGTTGCCATCGTCGTCGCCTCGCTTCGAATCCTGGGCGGGCAGGCTGTGCAGGCGAGCCGACTGCTGAGCGGCTGGGAGAACGATCCCGACGTGGACGCGTGGATCGTTCCTATTAATCCCGATTCCACCGAAGCCATTCGACCGCCTGCTGCACGATCAAGTACCGTGCGCACCCTCGTCACGCAGCTGTGCTACTGGCCACTGCTCATCCGCGAGCTCCGCCGTGCGGACGTGGTCCATGTCTTCTCTGCGTCGTACTCGTCGTTTCTCTTCGCACCTCTTCCGGCGGTGATCGTCAGCCGCCTGCTGGGCAAGCCGGTACTGCTGAACTATCACAGCGGCGAAGCCGAGGATCACCTCCGCCGGTCGTGGATCGCGCGGCGAACGCTGCGGCGCCATGTCGATGTCAACGTGGTGCCGTCGACGTTTCTGCGCGAGGTCATGGCGCGATTCGGCATTGCCGCGACCGTCGTCTCCAACACGGTCGATCGGCGCGAGTTCACCTATCGTGCGCGCGACCTGCGGCGATCGGCGCTGACGCTGCTCTCGACCCGCAACTTTGAACCGCACTACAACGTCGCGTGCACCTTGCGTGCGTTCGCGCGGGTGCAATCGCGCTTTCCGGACGTGTCGTTGACACTGGTGGGCAGTGGGTCGCAGGAACAGTCACTGAAGGCGCTCGCCGCTGACCTGGGACTGCGGGGCGTCACCTTCGCCGGTGCGCGTGGCGCCAACGCGAGATCGCCGACTACTACGCAGCCGCGGACCTCTACGTCCAGACACCGGCCATCGACAACATGCCGCTGTCGATCCTCGAAGCCTTCGCCAGCGGCCTGCCGGTTGTCTCCACGTGCGTCGGCGGCGTGCCCGCCGTGGTCACCGACGGCGTGATGGACTGCTCGCCCTGGCGAACGACGCAGATGCGGTCGCCGCGCGAATCATCGAGCTCCTCGAACGCCCCGACGTACGCGCGGCAGCTGGCCGCGGCGGCGCACGAGAAGTCCGGCCGATACGATTGGGCCGACGTGCGCGGCTCGTGGCTAGCCGTGTATCGAGCCCTGGCACGGCCGGATGCGGGCGCGATCACGCCTCTGGAGGTCCAGCGCTCCGCGTGACGCGCATCCACCTCGCTCGTCTGCGTTCGATGTCGTCGCACGAGTGGCGATGGCGCGCACAGGATGCCCTCCACGGCGTCGCCGAACGCGTGACGCACCCGCGCCGGCGCCGCGCGCTGGAGGCGGAAGGACATCGGCAGACTGCTCACGCGATCAGCGCTCGACGCGTGCGGCGACGAGCGTCGAGAGAGAGCACTGGAGCGCCGTCCACGATGCGCTCGCCGCCCGGCTGCTGGCGCGGCCTCCACGATTCGTGCTCGATCCCTCGTCTGCGGTCGCCCTGCGACAGCGGGTGCTCGACCGGTGGCCCCAGGCGCCGGCAGGATGCGCGCGGCCCGCGCCGACCGACTGCTCGAGGGTCGCTACGACCTGCTTGGCTATCGTGGCGTCGATGCGCGCCCGAGGGACGCGTCGACTGGCACGGCGATCCGGTCCATCGACGCAGCGCGCCGCGCGTGTTCTACGCGGACGTGCCCTTCCTCAGCCCCGCGGTCGGCGACCACAAGATCATCTGGGAGCTGAATCGCCATCAGCATTGGCTGCAGCTTGGTCGCGCCGCATGGCTGACCGGCGATGCCCGTTACGCGCAGGCGATCGTCACCCAGCTCGATAGCTGGCTGGCCGACAACCCGCCGTTCATCGGCATCAACTGGGCCAGCATGCTGGAGATCGGCTTCCGCGCGCATCTCGTGGACGTGGGCGCTGCACTGCCTGCTCGGAATTGGCGTCGGGCGGCCCGCCTCCCCCTGGCTGGTCGACATGCTGGTCGCACTCGACCGCCAGCTCACGCATGTCGAGCGCCACCTCTCCTACTACTTCAGCCCCAACACGCACCTCACGGGCGAAGCGCTGGCGCTGTACGTCGTCGGAACCGCGTTGCCGGAACTGGCCGCGAGCGCCAGGTGGGCTGAGACCGGCCGCCGAGTGCTGCTCGACGAGATCCCGCGGCAGATCCTGAACGACGGTGGTCACGTCGAGCGCTCAACGCACTATCAGCGCTATACCCTCGACTTCTATCTCCTCGCCACCCTCACCGCGCGCCTGGCTGGTGACGACGCCGCGGCATCACCGCTTCGAAGAGGCGGCCGTGCGGCTGGCCGAATTCACGCAGGCACGATGGCCGACACCAACGGACGGCTTCCGTTGATTGGCGACGACGATGGCGGGCAGTTGTGGCCGATTGCGGGCCGGGCGTGCGACGACGTCCGCGATTCGCTGGCGGTCGCGGCGACCGTCCTGAACAGACCCGCGTTGGCCGCGTGGGGAACGCCGGAAGAGGTCGCCTGGATAGCCGGGCCGCACGTCGGGCACATTCGACGACGTCCCCCGTCGTGCCGGAGCGCTCCTGCCTGCTGCGCGAGACCGGCTACTTCGTCGCACGAGGACTCGATGAAAGCCACGCCGTGCTCGACGCTGGTGCCGCACGGCTATCAGAACGGCGGGCACGCACATGCCGACGCGCTGTCGTTGACGCTGTCGCTCGACGGACGTCGCCTGTTGATCGATCCGGGCACGAGCACCTACACCATGGACCCGTCGCTGCGTGATCGGATGCGCAGCACGGTCAGCCACAACACGGTGACACTCGACGGGCGTTCGCAGTCGATGCCTGCCGGCCCCTTTCACTGGCAGGCCACCGTCGACGCGCGCGTGGTGGCCTGCAGGCGCAATCCGTCATTCGACTGTCATCGAGGCGTCGCACGACGGCTACGCCCCGGCTCGCCATCGCCGCACCGTCGTGCGCACATCGCAGTCCGGATGGCTCATCGTCGATGCGATCGTCGGCAGCGCACGTCGTCACTCGGCTGCCGCACATTGGCACTTCGACCCCGCCTGGCACGTCACGAACGCCAGCGTCGCGCATCCACGCCACACATGCCGACGGTGACGACGCATGGATGCTCTGCGCCGGCGGCACCGCCACACTGCACCGCGGCGATGCTCAGGGCGGTGATGCTCAGGGCAGAGATACTCAGAGCGGTGGCTGGTGCGCGCCGGTATACGGACAGCTCGTGCCCACCTGGACGCTCCGTGTCGCGACCGACGCGGAAACGCCATTCGCCGTGGTGACGTGGATCGGCAGCGGACGCGACTTTCTGTCACCGGTGCTCCACAGCACGCAGTTGGACGAACACGGGCGATCCGATGGTGATCGTCGAGATCGTCGATGGTTCGCGCGCGGCGGTGTTCATGGTCCGGGCCAGCGATTCGGCGATCCCCCGCCGTGTGTGCCGCGTCGGCGAGTTCGAGACAGATGCCGCGATGCTCCACTACGTCGTCGAGAACGGCCACTTGCGATCACTGTCGGTTGTGGGCGGACAGCATGTGATCACAGCCCACGAGCGGTGGCTCTCTCTGGCCGCTGACGCGCCGTTCGCCGAACTGCACGTGGCCATTCGACAACGGGAAGATCGACGTCGAATCCGCCGATCCACCGAGCGCGCTGACGGTCCAGGGGACGTCTGGATGCACCGCCCTCCGCACGAACGGACGCGATTTACCACTTAGTTCCAAATCGACGACCGACACCCTTCTCATCCATGAATCCGACTGGCTGCCGTTTTCTCCCGGAAACTCCACAGCCGGCCCGGCAGCCCATTGCGGTGCAGCTTTTGCTCGCCAATGAGCGCGATTGGAAATGTGGAGTTTTTGCCAATAACGGAGAGTCCATGGCGATGAAGACAGTTACCGTAGTTCGAACCTATTCACTTCTTACTCGTCTGCCTCGCGGCCCTGTTGTTGGCTGTGGCGTGCGGAAGCACCTCCCCGACGTCGCCCGATCCGACGCCAACACCCACCCCGACGCCAACACCGACGCCGACGCCTACACCGACGCCGACACCGACACCGACGCCCACACCCACTCCCACACCGACGCCGACGCCGTCACCGACGCCGTCACCAGGGGGGCTGGGGATAACCATGTCCATCAACCCGAACCCGGTGCCGTGGACAAGCGCTGCCGTCGATGGCTGTGATGCGAGCACGCCAAACCGGTGGATCTGGACGCAAGTCCTCGTCAACAACGGGTCGGCTACCGTCACTTTTCAGCCAGCGCATCAATTTCTTCGACGGTGTCACAAGTCAGCAGTCCGTCGGAGTCCGTCACGTTGTCACCGGGGGAGCGACACGAACGGACGACGCGATGGTGCAGCGGGCTTGCTGGCGACCACACGTTCCGAACCGATTGGGTCACGAACACGGGCGTCAGGATGACCGGGGCGACCGCCCAATTGCAGAGACAGTAGCTCGTCTCTCCATTACCGCTTCCAGCCGTCATCGCGAGCAATCGCGGATGGCGGCTGGAATTGTTTTGTACGCCGAGCCACGGCAGTGGTAAGAATTTGCCGTTTCTCTCCCACCGAGTTCCGCCACACGTCGAAGCGGGACAAACAGGGTCCGTTTTCCAGCAATTCCGTGGCATTCCGCTTGCTCAACTGAACGTCCGTGTGCGGTATTGCCGGGATCATCGCCTCCGACGGCCTCAATGACGACGACGTCGTATTGGGCGTGCGGATGCGTGACGTGCTCACCCACCGCGGACCGGACGGCGCCGGCCTTCACTCCGACACGCACGGCGTCCTGGTGCACCGCCGCCTCAGCATCGTCGACCTCGCCGGCGGCCATCAGCCGCTGTCGAACGAAGACGGCACGGTGTGGGTGACCTACAACGGCGAGATCTACAACCACGCCGACGTGCGATCGACGCTCGAATCCGCTGGCCATCGCTATCGCACGAGGAGCGACACCGAGACGATCGTCCACGCCTACGAACAGTGGGGCGATGACTGCGTTCACCGCTTCCGCGGCATGTTTGCGTTCGCGATCTGGGACGCACCCCGCGCGCCGGCTGCTGCTCGTGCGCGACCGGCTCGGCGTCAAGCCGCTCTACTGGGCGCGCGCAGGCGACCGGCTGCTCTTCGCCTCCGAGATCAAGGCGATTCTCGAGAGCGGGCTCATCGCCGCGCAGCCGAACGAGGCGGTGCATCCCGGAAGTGCTGGCGACGCGCTACACCGCCGGGCACGGAGACGCTGTTCCGCGGAATCTACAAGCTGCTGCCCGGCCACCGACTGGTCTTCGAGGACGGCAGCGGTCCGCAGTCGAACAGTACTGGGATCTGCCGCTCGACGGTCCCGACCCGGCGCTCGACGAGGTCGGCGACGAGCGCCTGATCGAACAGTTCCGCGACCTGCTCCAGGAGTCCGTTCGCCTGCGGCTGATGGCCGACGTGCCGCTCGGGATGTTCCTGTCTGGCGGGATCGACAGCAGCGCCGTCGCGGCGCTGATGGCGCGGGAGGTCAACCGGCCGATCGACACGTTCTCGGTCGCGTTTGCCGATCGGGCGTTCAGCGAGCTGGATTACGCCCGCCAGGTCGCGCGCGCGGTCGGCGCACGCAGCCACGAGGTGGTCATCGACGATCACGACTTCTTCGCCGCACTCCCCCGGCTCGTGTGGCACGAAGACGAGCCGATCGCGCACCCGTCGAGCGTGCCGCTGCACTTCGTGTCGGTGCTGGCCCGCCAGCACGTCAAGGTGGTGCTCACCGGCGAAGGCAGCGACGAACTGCTGGCCGGATACGGAAAGTATCCGCGGGCGCTGCTCAACTGGCGCGCGGGCGGCATCTACGAGCGTCTTGTCCCGTCGGCCATCCGCTCCGCTGGTGGCCGGCACCGTGGTGCCGCGGATTCCGGGCACGATCGGGCGCTACGCGCGCCGCTCGTTCCTCGCCATGCCGCGGCGGGCGGACGCGATGTTCCTCGACAACTTCGCCGGGATGCCGCTGCACATGCAGCGGGAGCTGCTCGGAGCAGGCCGCAACGCGCGGCGATCCGTACGCGCCGTCGCTCGAGTACTTCGCGCGCGTCAACGGCGCCAGCGGCATGCTCGGGCGTCTGCTCTACACCGACGTCAAGACCTACCTGGTCGAGCTGCTGATGAAGCAGGACCAGATGAGCATGTCGGCGTCGATCGAAAGCCGGGTGCCCTTCCTGGATCACGTGCTCGTCGAGTTTGCGGCGCGCCTGCCGGAGCGGTTGAAGCTGCGCGGCTTCACGACCAAGCGCATCCTGCGTGAAGTCGATGCGCGGGGTGCTGCCCGAGCGGATTCTGACGCGCGACGAAGATGGGCTTTCCGGTGCCGTTCGCGCAGTGGATGCGGGGCAACTGGAACGCCGTCGCCGAGGACGTGCTGCTCGATCGACGAACACGCGAGCGCGGCCTGATCGACGCATCCGCCGTCGCCGCACTGCTCCGCGACCATCGTGACGGCACGACGCAACGGCGGCGACGCGATCTGGGCGCTGCTCAACCTCGAGCTCTGGTACCGCACGTTCATCGACGGCGCTGGGCATCCAGACGCTGCCGGCGCCGCGCCCGCACGCACCGCAGATCGCGCTCAGCCAGCCGGCTCAGCCGGCATCACGCCGGCATCGGTACCCATCGCATCACAGAGGACACAGGGATGAAGGTTTCAGTGTTCGGTCTCGGCTATGTCGGCAGCGTCTCCGCCGCGGCCTTCGCGGACGACGGGCATGAAGTCGTCGGCGTGGACGTCGTGCCCGACAAGGTGGCCGCCGTCAACGAGCGGCCGCAGCCCGATCGTCGAACCCGGGCTCGACGGAGCTGCTGGAGCGCGGAGTCGCAGTCGGGCCGGCTGCGCGCCACCACGTCCACCGAGGATGCGGTCCGATCCACGGACCTCTCGCTCATCTGCGTCGGCACGCCGAGCCGGAAGAACGGCAGCCTCGACCTGACGTACCTCACCCGCGTGTGCGAGGAGATCGGCCAGGTGCTCCGCGACAAGGACGACTACCACGTCGTCGTCGTCCGCAGCACCGTGCTGCCGGGGACGACGCATGGCAGCGTCATTCCCGCGCTCGAGGCGGCCTCAGGGAAGAAATACGGCGAGGGCTTCGGCGTCTCCGTGAATCCCGAGTTCCTCCGCGAGGGCACGGCGATTCGCGATTTCACGCATCCGCCGCTGACGCTGGTCGGGCACAACCACGCCGCCGACGCCGCGCCGACCAAGGCGCTGTACCAGAACATCGAGGCGCCGCTCTTCAGCGCCAGCATCCGCGTCGCCGAGATGATCAAGTACACGAGCAACACCTGGCACGCGGTCAAGGTGGTGTTCGCGAACGAGATCGGCAACCTGTGCAAGCGGATGGACGTCGACAGCCACGAAGTGATGGACATCTTCTGCCAGGACGACCAAGCTGAACCTGTCGCCCTACTACCTGAAGCCGGGGTTCGCGTTCGGCGGATCGTGCCTGCCGAAGGACGTGCGCGCGCTGCAGTACCGCGCCAAGGAGCTGGATCTCGAGATGCCGCTCGTCGCCTCGGTCCTGGCCAGCAATCACCTCCAGGTCCAGCACGCCATCGATCGCGATCGTCGACACCGGCCGCAAGAAGGTCGGCCTGCTCGGCTTCAGCTTCAAGGCGGGCACCGACGACCTGCGCGAGTCGCCGATGGTGATCCTCGCCGAGGCGCTGCTCGGCAAGGGCTACGAGCTCTGCATCTACGACCGGAACGTGTCGCTGGCGCGCCTCGTCGGCGCGAACAAGCAGTACATCAACGAGCAGATCCCGCACCTGTCGCGGCACCTGTGCGAGTCGATCGACCAGGTCATCGAGCAGTCGGAGGTCATCGTCGTCGGCAACGCGTCGCCGGAGTTCTCCGAGGCGATCACGCGGTGCCGGCCCGATCAGATCGTCATCGATCTGGTGCGCATCCCGCTGGACTTCAGCCGGGTCAACGCGCAGTACGACGGCATCTGCTGGTAGTGATGGGCACCCCTGAAGGGGCGCCCTACGAGGACGGGAGCTGCTCGATCTTCAGGCCCGGATAGTAGGCCTTCAGGATCTCGGTCATCGTTTCGCCACGGCGCGCGCGGCGGCCGGCGCCGATCACGCACATCCCGACGCCATGTCCGTAGCCGCGCCCGGTGAACCGGATCGTGTCGTGCTCCTTCTTGAGAGAAAACGCGGTGCTGCGGAGCACCGTTGTGCCAATCGCCGCGCGGAACTGATCCCCGGCGATTCGATCCGGATGCATCCCCGACAGCTTGAGGACCGCCGCCCGGTCCGACTTTGTCCGTGACTTGATCTCGACGTTCTTCAACGTGCCACTGAACCCGTTACGCTCCAGGTCGGCCTGCAGCGCCGACAGCGACTTCTCGAGCGTCCACGGCACGTCATCGTCGTGCACGTTGTCTTTCACCGAGCGAAGATACGGACGCGTGACGCCGGTCTTCGGCCACGCGGCTGGCGCGGTCTCGGATCGTCCGCCGCACGACGCCGAGTAGAAAATCTCCGCGGGCGCACCGCGATACGTGAGGATGCGGCCGGCCGTCGCCATTGCCGCCCGGCGCGAATTCGCCGTCGCCGGACGAGGAACCTGGCAGTGCACGGAGTCGCACAGGTCGAAGCCGTCGCGCTTATGGCGCCCGACATTGAAGACCGCGTAGGTACGAATCGCGACGGCGAGAGCCTGTTGCGTGGCCTCCGGCGCATTGGGCTCACCCTCACCCGCCAGGACGCGCGCCACGTACACCTCCAGCGGCAGGTCTCCGATCTTCCCGCCTCCCGCGGCGCCCAACGCGACGGTACGCGTGCTGACGGCGACCAGATCCGCATCGGTGACGTCGGCCTGCGCCTGACCGACCGACACGAAGACCACAGCCACGACACGACGCGAGGGCCGCGCAGCACGGCCAGACGAGCAGCGCAGTCGAGGTGCCTACAACCACTGCTTACAGCCAGGCCGGCAGTGGCACTTGATGACCTGCTCGCCGTCGGTGAAGTAGTTGTAGGTCAGCTCTTCGCCCGGCTTGATATTCGTGCCGGCGCGAATCCAGATCTCCTTCCCGACGATCTCGCTGTAGCAGTTCGGCTTACACGCGTGATTGATGAATCGGCCGATGTTGCCGCCGACCGTCGCATCCCGCACCCACCGCCGATTGACCGTGAAGCACCAGATCTCGCCGCGTTTCAGATATCGCGACTCTCGCGCTTGAGGCTCTCCTTGTGATCGATCAGCTCGCCGTCGTAGGTGACGATGCGCGTGTTCTTGTTGATCGGTTCGAGTGCGAACACGCCCCAGCCATGGAGCCTGGAACGTCGTCGGACGATGCGGGGTAACACCGGATCCTTGGGCATGAGCACGACAGAATAACAGCAGGCACGCTACGGCGAAATATCGGAGCGCGCAGGTAGAATGGACGCCACATGGCACAGACAGCGCGTTGGCGCGAGAGAGGTGATCCAGGCGTGGGGCAAGATCCTCACCGGGTATCGCCCGAACCTCTCGATCGAAATCACCAAGGAATGCCCGCTTACGTGTCCGGGCTGCTACGCCTACGGCGACGAGCACCTCGGCGGAGACGTGACGCTGCGCGGGCTGGCGGACTACAAGGGCGACGAGCTCGTCACGCGCTTCATGGCGCTCATCGATCGCCACAAGCCGCTGCACGTCTCGATCGTCGGCGGCGAACCGCTGGTGCGCTACCGCGAGCTCGGGCAGATTCTTCCGCAGCTCGCCGAGCGCGGGATTCACGCGCAGGTCGTGACCAGCGCGGTTCGGCCGATTCCCGCCGAATGGGCCGGGCTGCCGCGTCTGCAGGTCGTGGTGTCGATCGACGGGCTGCCGGCCGAACATGACGTGCGCCGCACGCCGGCGACCTACGAGCGGATCCTCAAGCACATCGTCGGGCATCAGATCACGGTGCACTGCACGGTCACGCGGCAGCAGGTCCGCCGTGACGGCTATCTCGAAGAGTTCCTCGCCTATTGGCAGCAGCAACCCGAACACGCGTCTGGTGTGGATGAGCCTGTACACGCCGCAGATCGGCGAGCTGTCGATGGAGCGGCTCAGCCAGGCCGATCGCGACCGCGTCGTCGCCGACCTGCGCCGGCTGCGGCAGAAGTTCTCGAAGCTGCAGATGCCCGAAGGCGGTGCTCAACGTCTACGCGAAGCCGCCCGATTCGCCCGAGCACTGCATCTTCGCGCAGACGACGGAGTGCTTTTCGTCGGATTTGGAGCGCCACGTCACGCCGTGTCAGCTCGGCGGCAACCCCGACTGCAACAACTGCGGCTGCATGGCGTCGGCGGGACTCGAAGCCATCGGACGGCACCGCCTCAAGGGCGGAATTCCGGTCGGCAGGATCTTCTACGCGTCACTGAGGGTCGGGAAGGCGGTCGGTCGTCTGCGCGGCGCGGCCGTTCAGCCCACGGAGGCGCCCGTTCAATCCGCTCCGTAGCCCACTGGCCCGACGGCCGCTCGCTGATTCGCGGCCTCCGCGGCGCCCGGAGCCGATAAAATCGAGCTCACTCCATGGCATCGGTGACCCGCCGCTGCGCCTGGCGTTTCTCGGGTGCGGCTTCATCACGCGCGTGCACAGCGGCCACCTGCGGTCGCTCCGCGCCGACGTGATTCCGTTTTACGCCAGCCGCGAGCGCGCCAAGGCCGACGACTACTGCCGTCGATTCAATGGCCGCGGCAGCTATGGCGACTACGACGCGGCCATCGACGATCCGTCGATCGATGCCGTGGTGATCGCGGTGCCGCCGCGATTTCACCTCGACCTCGCGCTGCGGGCGCTGGCTGCGGGAAAGCATGTGCTGGTTGAGAAGCCGGCGTTTCTGACGATGGCGGATTACGAGCGAGTGAGGACGGCGCGGGATCGCGCCAGACGAGTGGTGCTCGTCGGCGAAAACGATCACTACAAGCCGTTGGCCGTGCTGCTGCGCGAGCTCGTCGCCGATGGCGTGATCGGCGAAATGGTGTTCGCGCACTTCATGACGCTCGCCAGGAGACTGAAGACGGCGGACGACTGGCGCAACGACGAAACGATGGCCGGCGGCGACGCCTTCTTCGAGGAGGGCATCCACTGGCTGCACCTCGCCGGCAGCCTCGGTCCGCGCATCATCGACATTCGCGGCTATCGCCCGTCGGTGTCGCGGACCGGGCCGGACACGCGTGCGAAAAGCATGATGGTGGCGTTCCGCTACAACAACGACGCGGTCGGCACGCTCTACTACTCTCGCGAAATTCCGTCGCTGCTGCGCGGACTGCGGATCTCCAAGCTGCTCGGGCGCGCCGGCGTCATCAGCTTCGAGTCGAACGGCCTGTTCATCCTCGTGCGCGGCGGCGGCCTGCCCCGCCTGGTCATCCCCGGTTTCCGCGACATGCGCGGCTACCGGGCGATGTACCGCGACTTCGTCCGCGCGATTCGTGAGAACCGCATGCCGCAGATGAGTCTCGAACGGGCGATGGAAGACCACCAGCTGATGGAACAAGCCTATAGCTCCGCCGCCCAGCCGGCTCCCGCGTGTGGTGCCGGCACAGTGATGCGGCAGGAGCGATACGACATCGTCGTCATCGGCAGCGGCGCCGGCGGCGGGACACTCGCGCACGCGCTGTCGCAGACCTCCGCGCGCATTCTGATCGTCGAGCGCGGCGGCTTCATCCCTCAGGAAGAGGAAAACTGGGACCCGGAAGCGGTCTGGAAGCACCTGCGGTATCAGACACGTGAAATCTGGCTCGACGCCAACGGACGTGAGTTTCCGCCGTACAGCCACTACAACGTCGGCGGCAACAGCAAGTTCTGGGGCAGCGTGCTGTATCGGCTGCGCCGCGAGGATTTCCAGGACCTGAAGCACCTCGACGGGCTCTCGCCGGCGTGGCCGATCGACTACGACACGCTGGAGCCGTACTACGACCGGGCCGAGCGTCTGTACCAGGTGCACGGAGAGGCTGGCAGCGATCCCACGGATCCACGTCGCGCGCCCTTACCCATACGCGCCGATTCCGCACTCGACGGGGATGGCGGGCATCGTGGACCGGCTCCGATCCTTCGGCCTGCATCCATCGCCGCTGCCGCTCGGACTCCTCGACGGCTGCACGCTCTGCAATACCTGCAATTCCTTCGCGTGCAAGGTGCACGCGAAGAGCGAAGCCGACGTCTGCTGCGTCCGGCCGGCGATGCAGCAACCAACGGTCACGCTGTGGACCAATGCGACGGCCACCCGGCTGCTGACGAACCGGTCCGGCGATCGCGTCGAGGCCGTCGAAGTCGACCGGCTCGGCGAAACCGTCCGCGTCGAAGCGCCCCTGTTCGTCGTGTCGTGCGGAGCCGTCAACTCGGCGGCGCTGTTGCTGCGGTCGGCAAACGCCGCGCATCCCGACGGACTGGCCAATTCGTCGGGGTTCGTCGGGCGCCGATACATGGCGCACCTCGCCACGATGATGCAGGGCTTCCACCCCTTCCGGGTCAACAACACGGTCTTCCAGAAGACCGTCGCCATCAACGACTACTACCTGCGTGGTCCCGACGGCGATTACCCGCTCGGCCAGATTCAGTCCCAGGGGCGCACTCACGCGGTGATGGCGCAAACGGTCGTCCCCTGGATTCCGCTCTGGGCGTATCAGGCGTGGGTGTCCCGCGGCGTCGACTGGCTCGTGATGTCCGAGGATCTTCCCGATCCTGACAACCGCGTGACGATCGAGACGGACGGCCGGATCCGCCTGCACTATCGACCGAACAACCTGCGCGCGCACGGCCAGCTGGTCACGGAAACGGCCCGCCTGCTGCGCCGCGTCGGTTTCTGGATGGTGGTCAAACACTCGCACGGCGCCCGCAACACCACACATCAGTGCGGGACGATGGTCTTCGGACATGATCCGCGGACATCGGTGCTCGACCCGTACTGCCGCACCCACGACGTTCGCAACCTGTTCGTCGTCGACGCCTCCTTTTTCCCCTCGTCTGCGGCCGTGAACCCCGCGCTGACGATCGCGGCGCAGGCGCTGCGCGTCGCCGATCACATTGCGGAACGTGATCTCCGCGTGGGCGAAGCGTGGAAAGAGTTGAACAAGGCGTACGTCGATGAAGGTCAGATCATTCAGTCACGTCGGTATCACCGTCTCCGACTTCAACAAAGCGGTGGCGTTCTACTGGGACGTCTTCGGCTGCCCGCTGGTCGGCGTGGCGGACACGCCGCCGGATCGCGTGCGCAGCTTCTTCGGCGTGGGGGGCGACGAACCGCGCTGCAAGATCGGGTGGATTCGTGTGCCGGGTGGCGCCGTGCTGGAGATCTTCGAGTTTCAGCCGCAGCTGCCGCCGCGGGCGGTGCCCTGGAATGGCGTGGGCCTCACCCACATCTCATTCAACGTGCGCAACCTGGCCAGGTGGCACGACTACCTGACGCGGAAAGGCGTTGAATGCCTGTCGCGCCCCGAGCGATCGCCGCGCGGGCACTCGTTCTTCTTTGCGAAGGACTTCGACGGCAACCTCATCGAGCTCATGGATCTTGGCTACATGTACCACGTGCTCCAGTGGCTCGGACCGCTCGGTGGGTGGGTGTTCAGGCGCGGGATGTACCGCCAGTACTACAGCAAGCCATAGAGTCAGCCGGCGGCCAGGGCGCAGTTCCTTTTCGCCGACCTTGTGTTCCTTCTGCCCCAGCTCCGTCCTCGCCCAGTCCGCCTCGAACAGATCCGCGATCCCCTTCACGACCTTGGGGTCCTTCGACAGGATGCCGACCTCGCGCCGGCCGTCGAGCTCGAGCGCGCGCAGGCTCTGACTGCCGATAAACGCTTCGCTGCAGTCGCGAACGGCGGCGCGGATGTGAAGGCGGATCGGCGATTTCTGCACCCGCAGGCCGCTCCCACGCTTCGCCATCTTGCCAATCACACGAATATCGACGCCGGCCTTGGCGCGCTGCTGGAGCAGCCGGATCATCTGCGGATCCGTCACCTTCGGATCCCAGATGACGAGCGATTTTCGGGCGCGCTTGATGAACGTCGCCAGCTGCTCCCTGGCGTTTTCCGGGCTCACGACGAACCCGTCGATGCCCGGCTCGAATTCCTGGCGCTGAACATCCGAATCGAACAAGCCGGAGCGCCTCGTTGACGAACCGGCGATCGCGAGCGACGATGCCAAGGCTGCGGCTCTTGAGGTCGATGCCCGTGAAATTGAATCCGTAAATGTGGAGCTCGTCACGGTCAACGATCATCAGCTTGCCGTGATAGCGCGTCAGGTCGTCGGCCGTGCGCGTCACGGTGACACCAGCATCCAGCATGCGCAGCTCGAGCTGTCGCAGCCGCTTTTCTCCACCCGAGTTCGTGTGGGCGATCAGTGCCCTGACCGCGACACCGCGCTTGACGGCCGCTTCAATCGCCTTCTCGACCGGTTTCAGGTCAAACCGGAAGATGACAATATCGAGCGTGGTCTTGGCCCGGTCGATACCGGTAAGGATGGGCTTGAAGCCCTCTGCTGGCTGTACGATAAGTTCCAACTGAGTTTGCCTCCTGGTCCAGCTCAGCCGCGGAGGCGTCCTCTTGAAGCCCACGTCGACCTGTGAAAATTGACAGCAAAGTGCTCGCCGTTCTAATCGCCCCGAGCCGACTGCGGTTCCTGACGCTTCTGGCTGCCCTCCTGTCGGCACTCCTGGCTGAAACGGGGTGCACGGGGCTGCCACAAGCTGCGGCCACTCCAGCGCCGCAGGTAGGGCCCGCCGCAGCCGGCAAACCTCCCGCGCCGGCCATCCGCTCCACCCTGCCGAACGCCAAAGATTCGGTGAAGTTCCTGGTGATCGGCGATTCGGGAACGGGGGATCGTGCGCAATTCGAGGTGGCCGCCCGGATCGCCGAGGCACATCGCCTCGTCCCGTTCGACCGCGCCTTGATGCTGGGAGACAACCTGTACGGGATCAACAACACGGCCGCCTACCGGAACAAGTTCGAACGGCCTTACGCGCCACTCCTCCAGGCGGGCGTCAAGTTCTACGCCGTCGCTTGGCAACCATGACAACCCGTCGCAGCGTTTCTATGCGCAATTCAACATGGACGGACGCCGTTACTACAGCCACGGTACCGGCGACGTCCGCTTCTTTGCTTTCGACAGCACCTATATGTCGCCCGAGCAGCTTCGCTGGGCCGAGGAGGAGCTAGCGCTCGACTCACAAGTGGAAGATCGCCTACATGCACCACCCGATGTACTCCTCTGGCATGCGACATGGCCCGAAACCGCCGCTTCGCGCCGCGCTGGAGCCGCTCTTCGCGCGGGCCGGAGTGGACGTGGTGTTCGCGGGCCACGAACATTTCTACGAACGCATGCGGCCGCAGGGCGGCATCGTCTACATCATCCAGGGTGGGTCGGCGAAGCTGCGAAAAGGGAACATCCGCATGAATTCCGAGATCACCGCCAGAGGATTCGATACCGACCGCTCCTTCACCGTCGGCGAAATCGTCGGCGATCAGCTGTATCTGGAAACCATCTCGCGCACCGGCGCAACCGTTGACTCGACCGTCATCACGCGCCGTGAGGTGACGAGTTCGTCGTCGGAATAGCGTCCCGAACCTCGGCGGGCACGGCGGAGCGCCGCGTCAACGCTCGACAGGATGTTCTCGGCGCCCACGTGGCGATGGAACCCAGCGCGCTGCATCATCGCGTCGGCTGGGCGGGCGCACCGCACAGCAGTAACGCCCGTCCGGAGCCGTGAATCGCGTCCGCAAAGTCTTCGATCGCTTTCAACCCGGTCGCGTCGATCGCCGTCATATTGCGGAGCCGCAGAATGACGACCGGCCTCAGTTCATCCAGGTGCGCCAGCACCTTCGTCAGCTTGTCAGTGGCGCCGAACAGGAACGGCCCCTGAATTCGAATGATCGACACGTAGTCGGGAATCTCACGATTCTGCAGCGAGTGCTCATGGCCACGACGGATGTAGTCGGGCGACACCCGCGCTACCGTGGTCGTGGCCGCGACGCGGCGGATGAACAGGAGTGCGGCAAGGATCATCCCCGCTTCGACGGCGACCGTCAGATCGGCGAGGACGGTCAGCGCGAAGGTCACCATCCAGACCAGCCGGTCGGTCCATCCCTGTCTCCACAGCTCCGGGATCTCGCGCCACTCCCCCATGTTGTAGGCGACGACCAGCAGAATCGCCGCGAGCACGGCCATCGGAATCATGGCCGCCAGCGGCGCGGCAAACAGAAGAATGAGCAGCAGCGTCAGCGCATGAATGATCCCTGCGACCGGCGTCCTGGCCCCTGATCGAACGTTGGTCGCCGTGCGCGCAATCGCGCCGGTCGCGGGAAGGCCACCGACCAGCGGTGATGCGATGTTCGCGATTCCCTGCGCAAACAACTCGACGTTCGAGTTGTGACGGGTGCCGCTCATGCGGTCGGCGACGACGGCGGACAGCAGCGACTCGATCGCACCCAGCATCGCGATGGTCAGCGTCGGTGATACCAGCGTGAGGATCAGGTCGGGTCGGAAGCGCGGAATCTGAATATGCGGAAGCCCGGCCGGAATCCCCCCAAAGCGGCTGCCGATCGTTTCGACGGATAGTCCGAACAGCGCCGCGGCGGCGGTGCCGCCGACGAGCGCCACGATGTAGCCCGGGCACGCGCGGCACGATGCGGTTCCAGACCACGATCGCGACCAGGACACCGGCAGCCAGCAGGGTGGTTTCGAGTGACACCGTCATCGCGCCCGCCAGCGCGGCCACTCGACCGATGAAATCACCCGGCACCGTCTCCAGCGGAACGCCGAGGAAGTCCTTGATCTGCGTGCTCGCGATCACCAGCGCGATGCCGTTCGTAAAGCCGATCACCACCGGGCGCGGAATGAATCGAACGGCGGTTCCGGTGCCGGTCAGCCCCATGATGACCAGCAGCACGCCGGCCATCATCGTGCACATGAACAGGGCGTCGACACCGTACTGCGCGACGATACCCGCCACGACGACGACGAACGCGCCGGTGGGCCCGCCGATCTGGACGTAGGAGCCACCGAGGGTGGAGATGATGACGCCGGTCACAATCGCGCAGTAGATGCCGGCCTGCGGCGACATGCCTGATGAAATCGCGAACGCCATCGCCAATGGCAGCGCCACCAGCCCGACGGTCACGCCGGCGATGAGATCGGACACAAACGTGCGTGGTGCGTAGTCGCGGAGCGCGACTACGAGCGCCGGACGAAACGTCTTCGAATCACGCATCAGGCCACAACCATGCGGCGCCTCGCACGCCGCTGGAATCGCCATGCCGGGCGCGAACGAGGCGCGTCCGCACCTCGCCTCCCCCGCCAGCCGCGAACACCCAGCGCCCCCACAGCCGCGGGATCTGATCGTAAAGAAGGTCGATATTCGACAGGCCGCCGCCAACGACGATGACGTCGGGGTCGAGGACGTTGATGACGGCGGCCAGACCGCGCGCCGCACGCGTGACGTAGCGCTCCAGCGTGTCGGCGGCGGCGCGATCGCTGCTGGCGGCGCGCGCGAGGATCTCGGGCACCGAGTATCTGACGCCAGTGTGTCGCTCGTGATCGGCGGCCAGCCCAGGGCCGGAGAGATAGGTCTCGACGCACCCGCGTTTTCCGCAATAGCATCCGGCTGCGGCTCATCGCCCGCGTCCGCCCAGGGCAGTGGAATGTGGCCCCATTCGCCGGCGATCGCGTTCGCACCGACGAGCGGCGCACCGCGCACGACGATGCCCGCGCCCGTGCCGGTCCCCAGGATCACGCCGAACACGACAGCCGCCCCGGCGGCCGCGCCGTCAGCGGCCTCCGACACCGCGAAACAGTTCGCGTCGTTGGCGATGCGGACCTCGCGCGCCAGGCGGGCGGACAGATCGTCACGCAGCGGACGTCCGATCAGCCACACGGAGTTGGCGTTCTTGACGAGGCCGGTGGAGGGAGAGATCGCCCCAGGTATCCCAACGCCGACGGTCCCCCGCCCTCCAGTACGATTCTCGAGCTCGATCGTGAGGGAGACGATGGCGTCGAGTGTTGCGTCGTAGTCGTCGCGAGGCGTGGGCACCCGGAGACGCGCGACCTCGCGGCTGCCGGCAAGAGCGAGACCTTCGATTTTGGTCCCGCCGAGATCGATGCCGATTCGAAGCGTCATGTACTGTCGTCGCATCCGTAGCCGTCCGCCTTAGGCGCGTACCGTAGTGTCCGGCTTTAGCCGGACCGCCGGTCCAGCTTAGGTGAAACAATCATCCAATGGAATCGGAGTCGATCACGCGGACGATCGAGACGGGCGTCCACGGCAGGTATCTCGTGCGAGTGCCGCAGGCGCCGCGGACCCTGGCCTGCTCTTTTCAGCTTCCACGGCTACGGAGAAGACGCGGCGACGAACATGACGGCGCTGCGTCGCATTCCAGACGTGAACGGCTGGCTGCTCGTCGCGGTTCAAGCGCTTCACCCGTTCTACACCAAGAGCGAACGCGTCGTCGCGAGCTGGATGACGCGGCAGGACCGCGAGCTGGCGATCGCTGACAACCTCGCCTACGTCACCGCCGTCGTCGAGGCCGTCCAGCGAGAGTTCGAGGTCACGACGTCGTCGATCGCATTTGCGGGCTTTTCGCAGGGCGGCGCTATGGCATACTAGAGCGGCGGCCTACCGAGCGGCGGCACATCTCGGCGCGGGCGGCGTGATCGTTCTGGCAGCAGACGTGCCGCCAGACGTCTCGGCGCCCGGGAGTCTTCCGTCCGTGCTGATCGGCCGCGGACGTGCCGATGCGTGGTACACCGAAGAAAAGATGGCCGCCGACCTCGATCGACTGGCGCACGTGGCCGCCAGTGTCGAAACCTGCGTGTTTGACGGCGGCCATGAGTGGACGGACGCCTTCGCCTCGGCGGCTGGAGCGTTCCTGAACCGCATCCACACCTGCCGACGGCGTCAGACGACGCGACGCGTTAGAATTCGCGCCATGTCCGACATTTCACGCAGAGGGTTCTTCGGGACGACGGCCGCGGCGGCTGTCGGGGCAGCGGCTGCGCAGGTCGCGCCTGACGTTGCGGCGCAGACGCCGACCGCGCCTCCCGCAGTCGATGAAACGCTCGCGCTCGTGAACGGCCGCATCCACACGATGGATGGCCGGAACACCGTTGCGCGCGTGGTGACCATCAGGAACGGGCGGTTCATCTCGGTCGGCGACGCCGCTCCCCGCAACGTCCCGAACATGCGCACGATCGACCTCGGCGGACGAACCGTCGTCCCCGGCCTGATCGAACCGCACGTACACATCGTGAGCCTGGCGAATCGGCCGGGCTACCACACCATCCTCGAGAACACGACCTCCATCCGCGAGATCCAGGAGGCGCTCGCCGCGCGGCGCCGCGACGTGCCCGACGGTCAGTGGATCACGTCGATGGGCGGCTGGATTGCGAATCAATGGGCAGAGCGCCGTCGTCCGACGCGCCGTGAGCTGGACGACGCCGTCCCGGACCGGCCGGTCCTGCTCTATGAGCGTTTCACCGGACCGGCGATAACCAACAGTCTCGGCAAGAAGCTGTTCGATGCGATGGACGCCGCACCGCCCGTGCATCCCGACATCAAACCGGTCGCGGTTGCGGACGATGGGACCATCGCGGCAGCCGGGTTTGCCGGCGGAGGACCGGCGGCGAGCGCGCTCTATCACCTGCGCCGGATGCAGACCGCCGAGCGACAAGCTGCGCAGCACGTCGGACGCCATGGCCTATTCAGTGGCCCTCGGCCTGACCGCGCACCTCGATCAGGTCCTCTTCCCCACGCCGGGGCCACTGCATCCGAATCAGATCCTGTCGAACCTGGATCAGTACCGCATGTACGACTCGTGGATCGCACTGCATCGCGAGGGCAAGGCCACCGTCCGCCTGCAGATGAACTTCCTGCAGAACCAGAGCGACCCGGCGCTTCCCGAGCTGAAGGAACGGCTGCGGAATCAGTTCCAGTACTTCGGCGACGACATGCTGATGACCGGCTCAATCGGCGAGTGGGCCGCGCCGCTCGGCTCTGGCGCCGTGTGGCGCGAGGCGCAGCGCCTGGTCGCACAGGCAGGCTGGCACAACGAGAACAGCGTCCAGGATCTGAAAGGCCTGCAGCAGGTGGTCGAGGCGTACGAAGCGGTGAACAAGGAGTTCGACATCACTCGCCTGCGCTGGGTTGTGCATCATGTCCCGGCCGTCACGCCGGAGCTGCTGACGCGCCTGCGTGCGCTCGGCTGCGGCGTGCAGATGGCGGCGTTCCGCTGGGTGACGTCCACCGATCCGAAGGTCATCGTCGGCGCGCCGTTCCGGACCATTGTCGATCACGGCATTCAGACGGGCATTCACGGCGACGGCGTGCACATCGCGCCGCTCAACCCGTGGCTCCATATCTATTTCGCCACCACAGGCGTCAACTCGTTAGGCGCAGAAGGTGAATGGCGATCAACAGCTCACGCGACAGGAGGCACTGCGGTCTGTTCACGCGGGGCAACAGCTGGTTCCTGCGGATGGAGGACAAGGTCGGGACCATCGAGCCCGGGAAACTGGCGGACCTCGTGGTGCTGAACAAGGACTACTTCGCCGTGCCCGAGGCGGAGATCAAGCAGATCCGATCGGTGATGACGGTCGTCAACGGCCGGATCGTCCACGACACCGGCATCGCTAAGAAGTAGGGCGGGTTCCGCGGCGCACTGCAGCCACGCGACGCGGACCCGCCGTCCGCGGAATCAGGACCCGCCGGAATCAGAAGCCGCGGAACACCGGGCGATCGACGCTGCCAAACGGCCACGGGATCGAGATGAGCATCAGCACCAGCGCCAGGCCGAAGAAGATCGCGGCGAGGAAGTGGCGCCGTGAGGAGTCGGAGGTCTTCCGGATGCGCACGCGCCCGATGTGCACGAACGCGGTCGCGACCAGCATGCCGATGGCGTGCTCAACCGCCCAGTAGCGGATCACCTTGTCGGCCATCGCGCCGGCCATGTCGCGCCACGCCGCCATCGTGAACGAGCTGAAGAAGAAGTACAGCACCAGCCCCAGCAGAACCTGAATATCGACGCTGATGACGAACCATCGGCCGGCGGCCTCATCCGCCGGCGTCCACGGACGACGCGTGAACCGCCCCGTGGCAGCGCGGGCAAATGCCACTATTGCGAGCACCAGGACGACCCAGCGGATCCACGAGTGAGCGACGATCAGTGCGTCATACATGCCGGACATTGTCGCGCGAAACCGGCGGCGGAATCGCCGCCCGTGCACAATTCTAGAATCCTGCGGACCGAGGACCTTGGCCACAGGACGGACCAAGGACTTAGAACAAAGCACGAAGGACCAAAAAGCGCGCGACATCGATCCGAAAAGCGCGCTAGCTAGCTAGATATCCGCCTCGGTCAGCGGCCGCGGCTGGGCGCCGTCGATATCGGTGAAGCCGTAATCGAGCGCGACGGCCGCCGCCGTGACGACTTGTCCGTTCCAGCGCTGTGCCTGTCGGTCCACAGCCATCGCCGCAATGGCGCGACCGATGAACTCGGGACTCTCGGAGTTGCTCAGGTCGAATACGCCGGCAGCCAGCACCGCCTCGGTTCGCACGAGTCCGGGGTAGAGCGACACGACAGTCACGTTGTGCGCGCGCAACTCGTCGGCCGTCTGGATCGCCATCGTGTCGGTCGCCGCCTTCGCGATGCCGTAGATCACGTTGCCGAGGCGCTTTCGCGCCGCCCAGTGCGACAGGTGGGCAATCACGCCGCCGCGGGCAGGAACCATGAGCCGCGCCGCATGCTGGCTGGCGACGTATCCGGCGCGCACGCCGGCATCCATCATCGCGCTCCACCGCCACAGCGGCTGCTCCCAGAACGGAACGCCCCAGGTGAATGTCCCGTTCTCGACCATGCGCTCGTACCCGCCCCACACGGCGTTGGCCAGCACGTCCAACCGCCCGCCGCATTCGCGCTGAATCCGCCCGAACACCTGCGCCACCGCGTCGTCGTCGTTGTGATCGCAGGTGATGCGTGTGACGGCGTCGGGCAGCGTGGCGCCGTCGATGCTCCGCCCGGTGGCATAGACGCGCGCGCCGGCGTCGGCGAGCGCGACGGCGATGCCGCGGCCGATGCCGCGGCTGGCGCCGGTGACGAGTGCGGTCTTTCCGGTCAAGCGATCCTGCGAAGTCCATGCGTCTGCCTTGAGGTCGGCTTCTCAATAGAAATCGTGCGCGTCCACCGACGCGCCGCCGGACATGCCTTCCACGCGTTCCGCGCGCACCGAGATCACGCCGTCCTGATGCTGCAGCACGCCGTCGACGATCAGGAAGGGCTGACGGACGACGGTCATCCGCTGCCGATCGAACAGATCGGGACGGACGATCACGTTCGAGATGCCCGTCTCGTCCTCGAGCGTGAGAAAGACAAATCCCTTCGCCGTTCCCGGCCGTTGCCGGGTAATCACCATGCCGGCCACGCGCACGCGCCGCCCGTTCCTGGCGTTCGGCAAGTCTACGGCGCGCAGCACACCGCGCAGCGACATCTCGCCGCGCCGCAGCGCCATCGGATGCGGCCCGATCGTCAGACCCATTCCGGCGTAGTCGGCTTGAAGCCGATCGTCGTCGTTCATCGGCTTCAACGGACTTGAACGTTCGGGTCGTTCGGAGTCGTTCGGATCGTTCGAGTCGTTCGAGACGTTCGAGACGTTCGGTCGTTCGAGTCGTTCGCGACGTTCGGGCGTTCACGTTCGCCGTCGGCAAACAACTCGCCGGCCGGCCGCACCGCACGCTCGACCTGCCAGAGCGCACTCCGCCGCTCGTTCGTGAACTCGTTGAGCGCGCCGATATCCGCCAGCGTCGTCAGCTCATCGCGACGCAGTCCCGTCCGCTGCACGACGTCTTCAATCGAGCGGAAGCGCCCGACAGGACGGAGCTGCACCGTCCATTCATGCGAACAGATATTGCAGAAGTAGGTGCGGTCAGCGCAGCGCACCTCGCGCACCGAGTCGTCGTCCGATCCGCACTTCGCGCAGTCGCACCGTCTCGATCCGCGCTTCGCGCAGCAGCACGCGGCGGGTGCCAGCGTCTTCGTTCGATCGAATGCCGCCATCGTCTGTCCCACATCCTTTCGCAGGCCGGTCACATACATGAAGCCGATCCGGATCGCGCCGTCGTCTTCGACGCGGCACAGCCAGTCCGACTGCTGCACGTCGATCGGATGAAAGCGCACACCGCGGCGCTGCGCGTCCTTGACGAGCGACGCCGGGTGGTAGAACCCCATCGGCTGGTTGTTGAGGAGCGCCGTGTAGAACACGGCCGGGTAGTGCACCTTCAGATACGCGCTCGCATAGGCGAGCAGCGCGAAGCTGGCCGCGTGCGATTCGGGAAACCCATAGAGCGCGAACGACGTGATCGAGTTGATGATCCGCTCGGCCGTCTCCCCCGTAATCCCGTTCTTCGCCATCCCCTGGCGAAGCTGCACTTCGATCTGCTGCATCCGCTTTTCGGAGCGCTTGAACCCCATCGCGCGCCGCAGCTCTTCGGCCTGACCGCCGGTGAACCCCGCGGCAACCATGGCCATGCGCAGCAGCTGCTCCTGGAAGAGCGGCACGCCCAGCGTGCGCGCGAGCACCGGCTCGAGCGACGGATGCAGCGGAACGACCGGCTCTTTTCCCGCGCGGCGATTCAGATAGGGATGGACCATGTCGCCGACGATCGGTCCAGGCCTGATGATCGCCACCTCCACGACGAGGTCGTAGAAGCACGTCGGCTTGAGCCGCGGCAGCGTCGCCATCTGCGCCCGCGACTCGACCTGGAAGACGCCGACGGTGTCCGCCTTCTGCAGCAGGTCGTAGACGAGCGGATCGTCCGGAGGGATGTGCGCGAGATCGAACACTGGCGATTGGGACCGCTGGAGGTTGTGGAAGTTGGGAGTCTCCGCAGCCCGTGGATTCACCAGCTCAATGGCGTCCTGCAAGCACCGCCATCATGCCCAGCCCGAGCAGGTCCACCTTGACGATGCCCATGTCGGCGCAGTCGTCCTTGTCCCACTGAATGACGACGCGCCCGGGCATGCTCGCCGGCTCGAGCGGCACCACCGCATCCAGCTCGCCCTGACAGATCACCATGCCGCCGGAGTGCTGTCCAAGGTGCCGCGGCAGGTCCTGGATGCGCATCCACAACTCGGCGAACGTGCGCATCCGCGGCAGGTCGAACGACAGGCCGGCGGCCTCGAGATTGCGGCCGAGCGTCTCGTTGGGATCGGTGAACTCGAAGTTGTTCATCACCTTGGCGAGCCGGTCGATCTCGTCCTCCTTCAGCGAGAGCGCCTTGCCGACCTCGCGCGCGGCGCTGCGGCTGCGGTAGGTGATCACGTTGGCGGTCATCGCCGCGCCAAGCCGGCCGTATTTTTCGTAGACGTGTTGAATGACCTGCTCGCGCCGGTCGCCGCTCGGCAAATCGAGGTCGATGTCCGGCCACTCGCCGCGCTCCTCCGAGAGAAAGCGCTCGAACAGCAGGTCCATCTTGATTGGATCGACCGCCGTGATGCCGAGGCTGTAGCAGACCGCGCTGTTGGCGGCCGACCCGCGCCCCTGCACGAGGATGTGGTGCTGGCGGCAGTAGTTGACGATGTCCCAGACGATGAGGAAGTAGCCGGCGAGATCGAGCTTCTCGATCAGATCGAGCTCGCGGGCGATCTGCGCGCGGGCGCGATCGTGATAGGGCCGGTAGCGATCGCGCGCGCCGGCGTCGGTGATGTGCCGCAGGAACGACGTCTCCGTCTCGCCGTCCGGCACCGGGTACGCCGGAAACCGGTAGCCGAGATCCGCCATCGTGTACTCGAGCCGCTCGGCAAGCGCGACCGATCCGGCGAGCGCGTCGGGCCGATCGGCGAACAGCTGCGCCATGACCTCGGGTGACTTGAGATAGCGCTCGGCGTTGCGCGCCAGGCGCCGTCCGGCCGCATCGAGCGTCGTCTTGTGGTGCACGCAGGTGAGGACGTCGAAGAGCGCGCGGTCGTCGGCCGCGGCAAACCGCACACCGTTGGTGGCCACCACCGGGACTCGAAACGCGCGCGCCAGGCCGGCCAGCGACACCAGGTCGGATTCTTCGTCGCGCAGCAGATGCCGCTGCAGCTCGACGTAGATGTTGGCGCGCCCGAACAGGCCGACGAGACGGTCGAGCAGCCCGCCGACGCCGTAGCGATGCGCGTCGAGCATCGGCCGCCCGGCCAGTGCGATCAGACCGGTGGTGAATCCGTCGAACTCCTCGATCGCGAGCGCACCCTCCCCTTTCCCACCCCACCGCGCAGGGTGCGCGGTGGGGGCCCCGGGTGTCGGCGCGCATCTTCATGCGGGTGATGAGGCGACAGAGGTTGCGGTAGCCCTCCGGCGAGGCGACGAGCACGGGTAGTCGCCATGGGATGGCAGATCGTGTGGGCGGGTCCCGCCGAGTCCGCGAAGCAACCGAGGCGGACCCGCCAGGAATCAATCGTCAGCTCCGCCCCGATGATGGCCTTGAGCCCCGCCTGCCTGGCGGCTTTATGGAATCTCGGCGCCCCGTAGACGCCATCGGCATCGAGCAGCGCGAGTGCCGGATAGCCAAGCGCGGCGGCGCGCTCGACGAGCGTTTCGGGCAATGAGGCTCCCTGGAGGAAGCTGAACGCGGACGCGGCGTGGAGCTCGATGTACATGGCTCAATCGACAATGCCCTCGATGAACCAATGACACGGCGGGTCCGCTGCGCCTGGCGACCGATGCGCGCGGCACCCGCCCCCTTCTGCTCTGCGACGCTCATGGAACAGGCGATAGGTCACGCCGTCCGCAAGCGCGACATCCCACTCATCTCGATCCCACCCGCCGTTGCGTTCCCACCCGCCTTCGCTTGACGGCTTCGGCGAGGCAGGCCCGCTCGCCCACCAAGCGCCTGACGTGCGCCATGGACCGGCGGCGACTCTCGACCTGTCGCTCCGCCATAGCCGCGCCGGTCAATCCACACACGCACGGGCCGGCCGTCTTCCACACGCACGCGCACGGGAATGGGCATGCGGAATCTGCGCAGCGCCACTACTGGATTCGCGGCGGCATGCACGGCCACGGGCCGCGGAGACGCGGAGACGCGGAAAGAATCAACGTCTTCTAACTCCGCGCCTCCGCGCCTCCGCGGTGTGTGTGGGTGAAGAACGTTGGAATCACGCGGGGCAAACGGCTTGATCGCACACGCGCCGGGCCGCCAGCTGTCGACGAGCTCCGGCGATCCGCAGCGCCCCTCGCCCATCAGCGCCGCCAGGCGTGCCATCAGCGTCGACACATGTTCCGGCGACGGCAGCGGACGCGTGAGCAGCGAGAACTGCACCACGCGCCCGGGCGTCGGATCGACCGCGACGGTGACCCGATCGATGGCGGCCTCCGGCGGATGGGATTCGAGATCGAGCAGGGCCAGTGTCCGCAGCGCACGCGCATCGCGCATCGGCGCCGGCAGCTGCAGCGACCGTTCGTGAACGACCCGCGTCACCAGATGCAGCCGGACGTGCAGCACGGCAGCGCCGCGATCGCGTCGCTCGAGATGCGCGGAGAGCGGCTCCATCAGCCGGCCGAGCACGAACGACAGTGGCTCGAGCCCGTCGATCGGCCAGTCAAGCTCGAGCGTCTGCTCGAACCGCTCCTCGGGCACCGCGGGCACGAGCGGCCGCCGATCTTCACCACGCGCCACGCGCTGCCACTCGACGCCCACATGTCCCAGTCGCGCCGCCACCTCGTCTGGCGGCAGCGCCGCAAATTCGCCAAGCGTGCGCAGGCCCCACTGTCGGAGCGTGACAAGCAGCTCGTTCGAGTCGTTCGAAACGTTCGAAGTGCGTTCGAAACGTTCGGGTTCGCAGCGTTCGTGACGTTCGGGAGCAGCGTCAGCGGCAATGAGGCGAGCGCCTCAGCCTCGGTGCCGGGTTCAATGACCGTGAGGCCGGCTCGAAAATGGACGAACAGACGCGCGGCGGTTCGCGTGCCCGCAATCGCCACGCGCACACGCAGATCGCGATCCGCGGCGGTTCGCCGCAATTCCTGCGCGATCGCCCGCGCATCGCCAAACAGCCGTTCGAGACCGCTCAGATCGAGCGTGATCTCGCGCGGCCCGCACACCTCGAGACGCGGCGAGAACTCGCGCGCCACGCGTTCGAGCACAGCACCCTGATCGGTCTCCGCCGCATATAACGCACCGAACACGCTTCGTCTCCACCGGCCACGGGCAACAAATCAATCGCTGTCGTTCGCCACGGCCGCAACGCGGGCTTCCCCATCGACCCGCCAGCGCGGCGACACGACCCGGATCCCTGTCTCGAGCCCAGTAAGACGAACCGCCGCCGCTGAAGCGACAGCGGTCACGCGAGCCCGCGCTGTGGCGTCACGCGCGGTCTGGCCACGCGCGGTCTGCCCACGCGCTGTCTGCCCACGCGCTGTCTGCCCACTCCATGTCGTCTGCCCCGTGCACATCACCGTGAGGCCGCCGGCGCTGCGAGCCAGCGGCTCTGGCGTCACCAGCAGGCACGCGATGTCGCTCCCTTCGACAATGCGCTGCAGCCGCAGCCACGTGGTAAACGGCAGGCTCTTGAGCACGCGCGGATGGATATCAGCCAGATCGATGGCGACGACGGCAAAGCCACCGGCCTGCAGCACGAGGTTGAGTGCCTTGATGGCGCGATCGACGATGCGTTCGGTCGAGCGCTGTGTCCACTCGGAAGACGGCTCGACCGCGAATCCACAACAGCCGATCGAGATCGATGCCGGCGGCAGACGCGCTGGCGACGTCGAAGCGATCGCACGTGTCAATCAGCGCGGCGATCTCGCCGCCACGCGTGGCGGCGCCGATCAGGTGAAGAAGGAGCGTGGTGCGCCCCGACGAGTGCGGTCCGGCAAGCTCCGAGACCTGACCGCGCGGCAGCCCCCCCTTCAGGAGCCCGCCGCCCAGGAGCGTGTCGATGGGTGCGATGTCGAACGGGATAAACGCGGCGGGGTCGGATCGTTCAAGCGACGGCAACGACGTCGTGAGCGTGCGATCGAGCTTTCGCGCCCGCAGCGCAGTTTCCAGAGCAGCCAGCGCGATATTCGCCATATGTTCGCCTCACGGACTATAGGCGAATACCAGGCGAAAATTCAAGTGCAGCTCCAGACGTTGCGACACAACCGTCCATCTGGTTGCTGCGCAAGGACGGCGCGTGCCACACTCCGTGATGTCGCATGGCGAAGTGTCCACGCTGCTTACACGATGATCTGTATCGAGTGCATCGGACAGCGCCGCGAACGACTCCTGTATGCACAATCCTCTGAGTGCAAGGCATGCGGCCACCGCGTCCGGGTCAGGCGCCCCGCCATCGCGATGATTCAATTCTTCTGCGCGCGCCATTTACGCCGTCGGCTGAAGCGCGCGTCCTGAGATTCATCGACGCCCGCTGAAGCTAAGCTGAGGGGCGTGACCGCGTTACGCCGCATCGCTGCGGCGCTCACCTACCGGGATTTCCGCGTTCTCTGGTTCGGCGCGTTCACCTCGACCATCGGCACCTGGATGCAGAAGGTCGCGCAGAACTGGCTGGTGCTGACGATGACCGGCCCCGCGTCGGCGTTCTATCTCGGCCTCGACTCCTTCCTCGGCGAACTGCCCATCCTCCTCTTCACGCTGATCGGCGGCGTCGTCGCCGACCGCCGCGACCGGCGTCAGCTGCTGCTCGCCTCGCAATACGTCCAGATGACCGCCGCCTTCACGCTCGCGGCGCTGGTGTACTTCGACGTCGTCCGCATCTGGCACATCCTCGCGTTGTCCGTCATGACCGGACTGGCGCAGGCGTTTGGTGGACCGGCGTACCAATCGCTGCTGCCATCGCTCGTCGAGAAAGAGCACGTGCCGAATGCCATCGCGTTCAACTCGATTCAGTTCCAGCTGTCGCGCGTCTTCGGATCGCTCTTCGCCGGAATCACGTTTGCCGCCTTCGGCGCGGTGGTGTGCTTCGGTCTGAATGGCGCGTCGTTCCTCGCGGTGATTGTCGCCATCCTGTCGCTGCACATCCGTCACATTCCCGCGCCATCAACGACACGGATGCACCAGGCACTCAAGGGGGGCTTCGCGTTCGTCCATGCGAATCGAGGCTTGATCGGTTTGTGCGTCCTGGGATTTGCCACGACGTTTCTCGGCAACCCGCTGCTGACCTTTCTGCCGGTGTTCACGAAGAACGTCTTTGGCGGAGACGTCAAGGAATACACCTACCTGATGGCCAGTGCCGGCATCGGCGCGGCCGTCGGCGCGCTCGTCGTGGCATGGCTCGGCCGGTTCCGCCACATGGGACGCACGCTGCTGCTGGTGCAGTTCACCTACGGTGTGCTGGTCGTGCTGTTCGCGCTGACCCACGCCTACTGGGCGAACGCGCTGCTGCTCTTCGCCGCCGGCGCGTGCATGGTGATCGTGTCGGCGATGCTGTCCTCGCTCGTCCAGCTGAATGCGCCGAACGAGATGCGTGGCCGCGTGATGAGCATCTACATGGTGGCGTTCCGGGGCGGGATGCCGCTGGGCAGCCTGGTTGCCGGGTGGATCGCAACGCGAACCAGCACCCCATCAGTATTAATGGTCAATGGCGCCCTCCTTTCGGCCGTATCGGCATGGTTCCTGCTGAAAAGCCACGGCGTGAGGGAACTGTAGCGATGGCCATGCGACTTCTCGCAGCACTGGTGCTTTTCGCGCTGATGACGCCCCTGGTGCAGGCGCAAGGGCAGAGTCAGGCACAGGGACAAGGTCAGGATCCGAACGGACCAGCGCAGGCGGTTGCCGTTGCCACAGTTGCGACGCCTCCACCGCCTCCACCGCCGGATGAGGCCGGGTTCCTGGAGAAGGCCAAAGAGTGGGCTGAGGATCACCAGATCATGGAGCGCCTCAACGGCGAGGTGGACGGCTGGTATCCCCGACTCGGCGGCATGACACGCGGCAGCGGCTTCGTACTCGGCCCCGGTTACCGCGTGCATTTCGGCAACGTGCTCGTCGATCTGTCGGTCGGCATCTCCACGAAGACCTATAAGGCCGCCGACGTCAAGGTCCGGTGGCTGCAGGCGTTCGACGAGCGCGTGGAGTTCTGGACCAGCTATCGCTTCGAGGACTTCCCGCAGGAGGATTACTTCGGGCGCGGGCCGACGTCGCTCAAGGCCAACCGAACCAGCTACGACTTCGACAGTAACCAGATCCAGGCCTCAGGCCTGTTCAAGCCGGCGCCATGGCTCAGCTTCGGCACGGACATCGGCTACATGGCGCCGGACATCGGCGAAGGCACCGATCGGAACTATCCGTCGATCGAGCTGCTGTTCTCGGACGTGGACGCACCCGGCCTGCTGGAACAACCCAGTTACCTGCACACTACGTTCTTCGCCGATGTCGATTATCGCGATTAGCGCGGGCGGCCGCGCAGCGGCGGCTTTTATCACGTGGCGATGGGCTTCTGGAACGACCGGAGCCTCGAGTCGATTCGACTTCAAGCGCTTCGACGCCAACTTCTCGCAGTACGTGCCGCTCGATGCGGACAAGAAGCACGTGCTGCTGGGCGCATCGGTCTGAGCTACGTCAACAACGAGACCGGCAGCCGCGTGCCCTTCTACTTACTGCCGTATATCGGCGGCGTCGACACCATCCGCGCGTTCCACGAGTTCCGGTTCAGCGACGAGAACGCGCTGTGGATGACGGCTGAATACAACTGACGCTGATGAAGTGGGTCAGCGTGGCGACCTTCATCGACGCCGGGAAGGTCGCGCCCGACTGGCAGGACATCCGGGCCTCGGGCCTCAAGCACGGCTACGGATTCGGCGTGCGCGTGCACTCCAACCGGCAGACATTCGCCCGCGTCGACGTGGGCGGAGGCGGCGGCGAGGGATGGCGGGTGTTCCTGAAGCTCGGCCCATCCTTCTGATACGATCGACTCGCTCACAGTAGACGCAGAACTGCCGACTTGTCCGCCGAGCGCGGCTTGTCCTCCGTAGCGTAGCGCGAAGGAGGAAGCAGGCGAAGCCTGACACCAGGCGCTGGGGCAGAGTCTGCGTGCGTGGCGAGCCCCCATGGAATTCCCGAAGGCGCAGCCGACACCCGCGGTCACGACCGCGATGGTCTGCGCGGCGGCGGTCGGCGCGCAGTTCGTTGCCGGCAAAGCCGCGCGCGACGCGCTCTTTCTTGCCAACCTCAACGTGACCGCCCTGCCCGCGATGGTCGTCGCGACGGCCGTCTTTTCAATCCTGCTCGTCGCGCTCAGCTCCCGCGGCCTGCGCCGCGTGGCTCCAGGCACGCTCGTTCCGGCGGCATTCGCGGTGAGCGCCGCGCTCTTCCTCGCTGGCTGGGCACTGTCGACGGTGGCGCCGAGGCTGGCAGCGCAAGCCCTGTATCTGCAGGTGTCCGGTCTCGGCCCGATGCTCGGGTCCGGATTCTGGCTGATCGTCACCGAGCACTTCGACCCGCACACCGCACGGCGCACGTTCGGCCGGATCGGAGCCGCCGGCACCGTCAGCGGCCTCGTTGGCGCCCTTGTCGCCGACCGCATCGCGACGATGTCCGGCGTGACGATGATGTTTCCCGTGCTCGCGGCGCTCAACCTCGTGTGCGCCTGGCAGAGCCGGGCCCTCGCCCGCGCAACAGTCGGCTCGCGGCCACACAGCGACGGCACGTGAGGACGACGCCGCGATGCAGGCCGGCAGCATGCTGGACGCCACGGCACACCTCGCGGCGACCTCGCCCCGCTCCGGCCTGCGGGCGCTCGCGGAGACGCCGTACCTTCGCAATCTCGCCGCGTTCGTGCTGCTCAGCACGATGGGCGCGACGCTCATCGACTACGTCTTCAAGGTGCAGGCGGTGGAAACCGTCGGACGCGGCGAGGGCCTCCTCCGCTTCTTTGCCATCTACTACGCGGCAACCGCACTTCTCTCGCTGCTCGTGCAGGCACTTGCCGGCGCGCCCGCCCTGGCGAAGCTGGGGCTCGGCCTGACCACCAGCACTCCCCCGCTGGCGCTCTGCGTGGGCGGACTCGGCGCCCTCGCCATGCCTGGCCTGTGGAGCGTCGTCGCCATGAGAGGCGGCGAATCGGTATTCCGCGGATCGCTGTTTCGGACCGGCTACGAAGTCTTCTACACGCCGGTGCCGCCAAACGAGAAGCGCGCCGCCAAATCGATCATCGACGTCGGATTCGATCGGCTGGGGGACGCGCTGGGCGGCGGCTTGATCAGCCTGGCCATCCTGCTGCCGCTGGCGAGCCAGTACAACGTCATGCTGGCGCTCGCCATCGCCAGCGGCGGGCTGGCGCTGATCGTGGCGCGGCGGCTGAACCGCGGTTACATCGCACACGCTCGAGCGCAGTCTGGTCAACCGTGCCGTCGAGCTCGACCTGTCGGACATCGAAGACATCACGACGCGCACGGCGATGCTCAAGACGCTCAACCTGACGCGAACGTCGTCCGTGGCGCTGCACGACACCACCGCCGAGCCCGCGATCCCGGCGAACGACGCGGAGGTGCAGAGCATCCTTGCCCTGCGCTCGCGCAACCGCAACCAGGTGGTGCGCGTGCTGCGCGACGAGGACGGCCTCGCGGCGGCGCTGGTGCCACACGTCATCCCGCTGCTGGCCTGGGACGCCGTGGCGGAAGAGGCGGTCCGCGCACTCCGCAAGGTCGCGGAAGAACGACTCGGCGCACTCACCGACGCGCTGATCGACCCCAACCAGCCATTTGCCGTCCGGCGCCGTCTCGCGCGCGTCTTCTCCATCTGCGTGTCGCAACGCGCGGTGGACTCGCTGCTGCTGGCGCTGGACGACACGCGATTCGAAGTGCGCTTCCAGTGCGGCCGGTCGCTGTCGGCGATCCTGGCGAAGAATCAGCTCGTGCGCGTCGACCGTGAGCGCATCTTCGACGTAGTCCGCACCGAGGTCACCGTGAGTCGTCCGGTCTGGCAGAGTCACCGGCTGCTGGATGCGATGGCGGACGACAAGGCGTCCTTCGTCGATGACTTCATCAAGGACCGGGCGAGCCAGAGCCTGGCCCACGTGTTTGTCCTGCTCTCGCTGGTCCTGCCCGCCACGCCGCTGCAGATCGCGTATCGTGGACTGCACACCACGGATCCGGCCCTCCGTGGTACGGCGCTCGAGTATCTTGAGGGTGTGCTGCCGACGGACATCCGCAACCGCCTGTGGCCATTTCTCGGAACGAGTGAGCCGGTCAACGTCGGCGCGCGGGGCCGCGAGGAGATCCTGGCCGACCTGCTACGCTCGAATGATTCCATCGTGCTGAACCTTCAGGAACTTCGCCGCCGCGGCGGGTCTGGCAGTTAGTCATGTCGCGATCGCATCGGATCATCGCCAGGCTGCGTGAGACGCCGCGCCCAGGGGATTCCAGGCGCACCGGCCGCATGCCGGATGATCTGCTCTCCGAACAGATTCAGCGGCTGGCCGTCTTCAGCGCCGTCGCCGGAAGCCTGTGGACGTTCGCCCTGTTCCTGGATGTGGCGGTGCTGCCGGCGGCAAACGGCACGGGGCTCTGGAACTGGCGCACGATTCCAACCGAAATTGCCGGCGGCGTCATCTCGGCGGTCCTCTGGTTCGTCTTTCAACGAACCGGGCTGAGCCTGTCGGTCAAACAGAACGCCGGCCTGGCGTTCATGCTGCTCAATTGCGCCGGCGTGGCGGCGCTCAACGTGTGGGGCTCCGTGCAGCCGCGGCCTGGAGAAATCCACATTTCCTGGATCGCGGTGGTGATCCTCGTCTATTCGATGATCGCGCCCACGGCGCCGCGACGCATGCTGCTGGCGTCGCTGGCCGCGGCACTGATGGATCCGCTGGCGTTCGGCATCGCCTACCTGGTCGGTGCGCCGACGCCACCGCTCGCCGTCGTCATCGTCATGACGTGGCCAAACGTCGCGTGCGCATTTGTCGCCATGGTGCCGTCGCGAGTCCTGCAGCGCATCGGCCGCCGTCTGCACGAAGCACAGGAGCTCGGGAGCTATCACCTCCAGGAACCGCTCGGGACCGGCGGCATGGGCGAAGTGTGGCGCGCACGCCACCGGCTGCTGGCACGCGACGCCGCCATCAAGCTGGTGCGCCCGGAGCTGCTCGGCGCACAGACGGCCGTAGAGACCGCGGCGGTGCTGCGACGGTTCGAACGTGAGGCGCTGGCCACCGCGGCGCTCAGCTCGCCGCACACCATCCAGGTGTTCGACTTCGGCGTCACGCAGGACGGCGCCTTTTACTACGTGATGGAGCTGCTGACGGGACGGGACCTCGAGTCCCTCGTCCGGGAGTTCGGCCCGCTCCCTGCCAGCCGCGTGA
Source organism: uncultured Acidobacteriota bacterium (assembly GCA_963793705.1). Lineage (GTDB taxonomy): Bacteria > Acidobacteriota > Vicinamibacteria > Vicinamibacterales > UBA2999 > Gp6-AA40. The sequence continues at coordinate 87,365 of CAWCBC010000009.1, forward strand.
TTTACCTGCTGCGCCAGGTCGCGCATTCACTGGCCGATGCCCACGCGCGAGGCCTGGTGCATCGAGACATCAAGCCCGCAAATATCTATGTCTGCCGGATGGGTCTCGATTACGATTTCGCCAAGGTGCTCGATTTCGGGCTGGTCAAGGTCAAGCACCGGCCCGCGGGCGACACACTCTCAACGATTGAGCACACGGCAACCGGAACCCCCGCGTACATGGCGCCGGAAACCATCCTCGGCGACGCGGACGTGGACCGGCGGGCAGACGTCTACGCGCTCGGCTGCGTTGCGTACTATCTGCTGACCGGACAGCTCGTGTTCGAAGCAGACACGTCGATGAAGATGCTGATGCACCACCTCAATACCGCGCCGGTGCCGCCGTCACAGCGGACGGAGCTGCCGATCCCCCGTGAGCTCGACGAGCTGGTGCTGGCATGCCTGCAGAAGGATCCGTCGCAGCGTCCCCAGAACGCCGGCGAGCTGTTCCGGATGGCCTACAACTGCCGTGCGTGCGAAGGGTGGGATGCAGACGCGGCCGAGGCCTGGTGGAAGGTGCACCTGCCCGAACTGACCGGCCCGTTGACCGTGAATACAACCGAACGTGAGACTCCCGTGGTGGCCAGGTGATGACCGACGCACTCGCCCCGGAGCCGCCCAAATCATCGCTCGATCGCGTGCTGGGTCTGGCCGCCGACGTCCGCGGCGGCGAAGGCGCGGCTGCTCATACTGCTCGGCGCTGAACGGTTTTCTGCTGCTCGCCGCCTACTACACGATCCGCCCGCGTGCGGTCGGCGTTGCTGCTCACCCAGGATATCCAGCTGCCGGGCGGCACCCTGTTGAAGGGAGAGGAAATCGCATCGTACCTGGGAGCGGTGCTGGCGGCGCTGTTCCTGGTGATCGTGCCGCTCTACGGCGCACTCGCCGCACGAGTGACACGCATCCGTCTGATCAACTCGGTCACGCCGTTCTTCATCGTCACGTTGATCGCCTTCTTCTTCGTGGCGAGCAGCGGCATTTACCCGACGGCGCGTCGGCATCCTCTTTTACGTGTGGATCGGCGTCTTCAACCTGATGGTGATCGCGCAGTTCTGGTCGTTTGCGAACGACCTGTACACGCCGGAACAGGGCAAGCGTCTGTTTGCGATCGTCGGCTTCGGTGGGTCGGTCGGCGCAGTGGCCGGCGCGTTCATCACCTCGCGATTGGCGGCCGGCTCGACCCGGCCGAAATGATGCCGATCGCGGCGGTCATCCTGGCGGTCGGGCCTGCTGTGCACGAATGTGATCCACAGGCGGGATCGCCGCACGCGAACGAGCGCAGCATCCGCGGAGCGGGCGGCGGAGCAGCCGATTGGCGGGCGAGGCGGCTTTCAGCTGGTGCTCGGACATCCTTACCTGCTGGCCATCGGCCTGCTGACACTGACCGCGCAGCTCGTAAACACCAACGGCAATTTCATCCTGCGACGGAACGGTCAGCGGCGATGGCGGACGCCGCGGTGGCGAGCCGGCGGCGGGCAAACTGACAGACAGATCATCCTCGGCACCATGGCGGGCGTTGACTTCTGGCAGAACATGCTGTCGATGAGGAATGCAGTTCTTCCTGGTCTCGCGCATATTCAAGTATCTCGGCATCGGCGGCGCGCTGTTCGTCCTGCCGCTGATCGCGCTCGGCAGCTACGGCCTCTTTGCCCTCGCACCCGTGCTCTCGATGATTCGAATCGCCAAAATCACGGAGAACGCCACGGACTATTCGCTGCAGAACACGGTCAGGCGCGCGCTGTTTCTGCCGACGTCCCGGGACGCGAAGTACAAAGCACTGCAGGCTGTCGAGACATTCTTCTGGCGCGCCGGCGACCTGCTCTCGAGCGTTGCCGTCGTCGTATTCATTCCGTGGCTTCACCTTCCACTGCGGACGTTCGTCGTCGTCAACATCCTCGGCGTTGGCGTGTGGCTCGCGCTCGCCGCGTTCCTGCGCGTGAGAATACGCCGCCTGACCGCGCGAGCCGGAGCGCGTCGCCGCATGATCCGTCGCCGTTGTCGCGTCGCTCGTCGCCGTCCGTGTTCCTGCTCTGCCCGTGGACCGCGGACGCGCAGGAACGCGAACCCGAGACGCGCGCTGAGGAGCTTGCGCCGGGAGCGCGAAGCAGAAGGCGACGCAGCTCCAGGCACCCGAGCCGGGCAAACTCGAAAAGGCGCTGCTGGATCTGGAGAACGGCCGCCTGTTCGAACGGCTGCTCAACCCGGCGGAGGGGCTGTACCCGAAGATCGGCACCATCACCGCCGGCAGCGGCTTCTCCGTTGGTCCTGGCTACCGGGCCACCCACAAGCTTGGCGGCGCCGTGGACTTCAGTACGTTTGCGATGGGATCCATCAAGAAGTACTGGATCGGAGACGCGCGAGTGCAGCTGCCGCGGCTGCTCGACGAGCACCTCGGCATCGACGCACACGTGCAGACGTACGACTTTCCCGAGGAGCTCTTCTTCGGAATCGGCCCGGACAGTCTCCGCTCCGATCTGGTGTCGTATGGCCTGCGCAACACCATCGTCGGGGCGACCGCCTCGGTTCGCCCGACGTCCTGGCTGACGGTGAGCGGCGGAGCCGATTTCCTGAATCCCGCAATCAGCTCCACCACCGAGACCGACTCGATTGGGAGCCGTTTCGACGATGCGTCGGCGCCAGGTCTGGCCGAGCAGCCCGACTTCATGCGCTACGACGGGCATGTCGACGTCAACCTGCGCCAGCCGCGCGGCAATCCGCGACAGGGCGGCCGGTACCTGTTCACGTACCAGCGGTTCGACGACCTCGATCGCAACGCGTATTCGTTCCAGCGCGCCGAAGCCGACCTGCAGCAATACATCTCGCTGTACCGACACCGGCGTGTGCTTGCGCTGCGGGCGCTGGCGTCCGTGTCCGACGCAGACGAGGGCGCGCAGGTGCCGTTCTATTACCTGCGATCGCTTGGCGGGCCGGACGACCTCCGCGGCTTTCATCGCCTCCGCTTTCGCGACAAGCACGCGCTGCTGCTGCAGGCCGAGTACCGGTGGGAGATCTTTACGGCCGTCGACGGCGCGCTGTTCTACGACACCGGCAAGGTCGCGTCGCGCGTCGAGAATCTGAATTTCAAGGATCTGGAGTCGGACTACGGCATCGGTTTCCGTTTCGGAACCGCCAACAACGTCTTTCTCCGTATCGAGGCGGCGCTGGGCAGTAACGGTGGCAAGCACTTCATCTTCAGTTTCCACAATGTCTTTTAGAGCGGTGTCTTTTAGAGCGGTGTTTTCTCGAGCGGTGCTTTTGAAGGGCGCCCGCTGTCCGAACGTGCCTGCTGCTGGTCGTCCTCCTCGCCGGATGGTCTGGGCTGTCGTCGCGCGCGGCGACGCCGCGCTTCTTCCCCGACGATCCGATTCAGGTCGATGACGACCGCGCACTCGATGCCAGCGGCGCGAAGGAAATCAAAGGCAGCAACGGCTTCGACTTCGCCGAGCACACATTTTTCGGCCCCGGCGACACGCGGGACATCCGCGCCCTGAACGTCAATTCCGCGGACGAAGTGCCGGATTCTTCCTGGTTCACGAACCGGATCGGCCGCCGCGCGATGACCGTCGATGAAATCGCGCGCGGTCCCAATCAGCTGAACATCACGTCAATCGACGACTGGCCGATCGTGCAGGAAAAGAGCAGCGGCATCACCGCAGGGTACCGCGTCATCGATCCGTCCGATCGATCGGCGCGGCCGCGGCTGTTCCAGGTCAAGCTCGACCCCCCGTCGAATCCGGGAATGGCGAGCAGTGCCGAATTGGTCGGCGCGGCGATCTACCATGCGCTCGGCTACAACGTCGTTCAGGGGTACATCGTCGAAGTCGACCCGAGCCGCATCGTCATCTCTCCGACGGCGACGACGGTGGACATGAGCGGCTTGAAGCGCCAGATGACCCGCCGCGACGTCGACCGGCTGCTTGCGCGCGGCGCACGGCTGCCGAACGGAAAATACCTGGCGACGTTGAGCCGGTTTGCCGACGGAGACAGCTCGCCCGGCTACTTCAAGTACTACGGCACCCGCCCCGACGATCCCAACGACATCCACCCGCACGAGCATCGCCGGGAACTGCGCGCCAATCGCGTGTTTGCCGCCTGGCTGAACCACGACGACTCGCGCGGGATCAATTCGCTCGACATGATCGAAGGGCCGGAGGGCCGCAAATACATCCGCCACTACATGTTCGATTTCGGCTCGATCATGGGAAGCGGCAGCACCGTGGCGCAGAACCCTCGCGCCGGCAACGAATACATTCTCGAATGGGCACCGGCGTTCAAGACGCTGGCGACGTTCGGGTTGTATGTCAGGCCGTGGATCCGGACCAGAGTACTGGGAGGAGGCGAAGTCGGTGGGCCGGTTCGAGGGCGACGTGTTCGATCCGATTAAGTGGCGTCCCGAGTATCCGAATCCCGCGTTCGACAACATGCGCGCCGACGACGCGTTCTGGGCCGCCCGCCTCGTGGCGCGGTTCTCCAACGACGCCATTCGCGCGGTCGTCGCGAAAGGGCGCTACATCGAACCGGGCGCCGCGGACCACATTGCGACGACGCTCATCAAACGGCGTGACAAGGTCCTGCGCGCCTGGCTGACCGCCGTCAACCCGCTTGCCGACGCCCGGCTTGGCAGCGACGGGGTGCTGGTGTTCGAGAACGCGGCCGTGTCGGCCCGCGTGACCTCCGCGGCGTCGCGCTACACCCTCACGTGGTCGCGGTTCGACAACGCGACCAACGCAACAACGGGCACGCCGGTCGAAACGACCGCCACCGAGACGCGAGCAACGGCGCCCCCTGCCATTCTTGAACGGCGCACAATTCGTAACCGTGGCCATCCGAACCACCCATCCCGATTACCCAGTATGGGATATGCCGGTTACGTTTACGTTCCGGCGGGTGTCAAACGGGTGGCAGACGGTGGGCGTCGATCGGACGGTTCCACCACGGGAACAGCGCTGATTTCCGACCAAAATCCGCCTCTTGGAGTCATACTCGTGACCACGGACGGCGGGCCTGCGATTTGCTAGGCTGCCTTCGGGAACTGAATGAATAACCATACGCCATTCCTGCCGAATCCTCCTGGCTACCTGCCTGTCGCTCGCGCTTATCTCGTCTCCTGCCGACGTCGCCGCGCAGACGACGACACCGCAGACCAAGACACTGTCGGACACCAAATCGGCAGCGGCACCGACGTCGATGCCTTTCGTCGTCGCAGACGCCATTCAGGACTTCCGTCACATTCCGTCGTGGACGAATCTCGCGATTCTTGCTGCGGGCGGCCTCGGCGCTGCCATCGGGCATTCATCCGACGGGGTCGTGACGCGCGCGTTGTCCGGTTCGCAGCGCATGGGGAGCTTCTTCCGCATCGGTGAGACCGCCGGTGGCGCCCGGACACAACTGGCAGCGGCGCTGGGAACCTACGCCATCGGCAAGATCAGCGGACAGCACAAAATCGCATTGGTCGGCGCGGATCTCATCCAGTCGCAGATCCTCGCGCAGACGATGACGGCGGCCATCAAGATGGGAGTTGGCAGGACCCGGCCGGACGGAACGCAGTACTCGTTTCCCTCAGGTCATTCCTCGGTGAGCTTCGCGACGGCGACCGTGCTGCAGCGTGATCTGGGATGGAAGGTTGGCGTCCCGGCGTACGGCCTCGCCACTTACGTCGCCGCCTCGCGCATCCAGGACAAGCGCCACTTCCTGAGTGACGTGACCTTCGGAGCGGCGATCGGCATCGTCGCCGGCCGCAGCGTGACGGTTGGCAGCGGAAACGCGCAGGTTCGCCGTCGCCCCGTCGGCCGCACCAGGCGGAGGCGGAATCTCCTTCACCTGGCAACCTAAGAACTAACGAGCTTCTTTCCTGGGCCAGCCCGTAGGCCTTGGCCCTGGCCTAGGCCTTCCAGCAAAAAAGAAAGGCGGGGGTGTGGCTCCCCGCCTTAGGCGTGCCGCCCGGTTCCGCCTTCGCTGCTTTCGCAGCTACGGCGAGACAGGCACTCGACTAGCGTTTGGTGGCTTCGTATATCGAAGCTGCACCGCCGCCGAGCGCTGCGCCGATCAGCGCGCCCTTCTTGCCGCCGACAATCGCGCCCACGCCGGCACCGCCTGCCGTGGAACCGCCGATCACCATTGCGGTCTTCTTCCACGAACGGCCGCTCTGCGCGCGTAACGACGCGCTCCTGCGCGGGGGCCGCGGTGCGATACACCGTGCGCTGCGGCGCCACCACCCGCTGAGCAACGGGAACGAAGCCCGGCTGCAACGAGCTCACACCCGCCGGCTGAGCCGCTGGCGTGACCGGAACAATCTGGCCATCCACCGTCTCGACATATGCGGTGGGCTGCTGCGCGAAGGCGTCAACTCGTTCTGCACGCGGGCCAACGGCGTACATCGCCACACCTGAAATCAACGCTCCTGCAACTGCTGCCGACACGGGATTGATGGTCATCGCTGTCTCCTTCGCTCACCTGAAACGTCTCTTCCGCGTCAATGCTCCAAGCGCTATGCCAGTGGCAGAAATCGCATAAACGCTGCATCTGAAGGACTTTTACTGATCGGGTTGATTCGCGCCTGTCCTCTCGGCAAGTTCATCTGTCCCGTCGATTCAAGGACAGGCGACGTAACCGCACACGTAACGTCCGTGTAACGAATCTGGTACGATGCCGGGCTGTCTGGCTGAGATCGGCCACGACATACGCCTGAGGTGAGCGTGGCCTTCAGCCTGATTCCCAAGTCCCAGCATTTCTTTGATGATTTCGTCGGGCTCGCGGAAGAGATCCGCGGCGGCGCCAAGCTCCTCAAGCAGATGATGTCGAGCGATCCGCCGGATATGAGCAAAGCCGACGCCATCAAGGACGTCGAGCACGCCTGTGACGGCCGCACCCGCGCGATTGTCGACAGCGTCAACCGCACGTTCGTCACGCCGCTCGACCGGGAAGACATCCATGCCCTGGCGATCCAGCTCGATGACGTGATGGATGCGATCGACGCCGCAGCCGCCGTGACCCGGCTATACAAGATCGATCGGATCCGCCCCGGTGCCCGCCGCCTCGCCGACATCGTCTGCGAGTCGATGGATCGCATTACCGAGGCGCTGGCCAAGCTCGACAAGCAGCGCGCCGGCATCCTCGAGATCGCGGCGCGCGTGAATCAGCTCGAGCGCGAAGCGGATCGGGTGCATCAGGACGCCATCGTCGCGCTGTTCGAAGAAGAGCGCGACCCGATCACCGTCATCAAGTGGAAGGAGATCTTCGACTTCCTCGAAGCGGCCACAGATCGCTGCGAGGATGTCTGCAATCTGCTCGAAGGCGTCGTCGTCAAGCACGGGTAGCCGATGGATCCCGTCCTGCTGGGGGTAATCGGCGCTGATCGTCGTTGCGCTCGTCTTCGACTTCATCAACGGCTTCCACGACGCCGCCAACTCAATCGCCACGATCGTGGCGACACGTGTACTGACTCCCGGTCAGGCGGTGGTGTGGGCCGCCACCTTCAACTTCCTCGCGGCGTTCGGGTTCGGCACAGCCGTGGCGAAAACCGTCGGCTCCGGAATGATCGACCTCGAGGTAGTCACGTCCTCGGTCATCTTCGGCGGGCTCGCCGGAGCGATCATCTGGGACCTGATTACCTGGTACTACGGTCTGCCTACCAGTTCCTCGCACGCGCTCGTCGGCGGCTATGCAGGAGCGGCAATCGCCAAGGCCGGGTTCGGCTCACTGGTCGCGTCCGGGTGGACGAAGACGCTGACGTTCATCGTCCTGGCCCCACTGATGGGGATGGCGCTCGCACTCCTGCTGTCGATCGTCTCGTTATGGCTGTTCCGCGGGTTTTCACCGTCGCGGGTCGACCGATGGTTCCGCCGGCTGCAGCTCGTGTCTGCTGCGCTGTACAGCCTCGGCCACGGCACCAACGACGCGCAGAAAACCATGGGCATCATTGCGGGGGTGCTGTTTACCGCGGGCTACCTGAGCGTGTTCGAGATTCCCTTCTGGGTGATCATCGCGGCGCACCTCGCGATAGCGCTCGGCACGCTCTCGGGCGGCTGGCGGATCGTCCACACGATGGGCAGCAAGATCACCAAGCTTCAGCCGTTCGGCGGGTTTGCCGCGGAGACCGCTGGCGCGATTACGTTGTTCACGGCAAGCAGCCTCGGCATTCCAGTGAGCACGACGCATACCATCACCGGCGCGATCGTGGGAGTCGGGGCTGTCCGCCGGCTGTCCGCGGTCCGCTGGGGCGTCGCCGGACGCATTGTCTGGGCGTGGATTCTCACGATTCCGGCGTCGGCGCTTATCGCGGCGGCGACCTACGAGCTCCTGGCGCTGTTCGGATTGCAATAACGCCTGCCCACCGATGTCATAATCGGCACCCGTCACGGCAAATGGTTGTGGGTGAGCCGCGGCGACTCGTTTGCACGCCGACGCTATGGCACGAATGTCCAACGATACGCTCGCGATCATCCTCGGCGGTGGCCAGGGGTCGCGGCTGTTTCCGCTGACCGCCTTCCGCTCGAAACCCGCCGTTCCGATCGGCGGCAAATACCGGCTCATCGACGTCCCGATCAGCGGCTGCCTGCACGCCGATATCCGGCGCATCTTTGTCCTGACGCAGTTCAACTCGGCCTCACTCAACCGGCACATCAACGGGGCCTACCGGCTCGATCGGTTCTCCGGCGGCTTCGTCGAGATCCTGGCGGCGGAGCAAACGCCCGACAACCCGCACTGGTATCAGGGGACCGCGGATGCCGTGCGGCAGGCGGTGCGGCACTTCACGCAGCACGACGCGGAGTACGAGCTCGTGCTGGCCGGCGACCATCTCTACCGGATGGATTACGCGGCGCTGGTTGACGCGCACAAGACGCATGGGGCGGACATCACCATCGCGGCGCAGCCCGTGGATCCGGAGACGGCGACACAGATGGGCATCTTCCGGTTCGACCGCGACGGCACGATCGTCGCCTTCGAAGAGAAGCCCAACGCCGAGCGCCTCGGCCAGATCGGACGCAGCATTCCGGAGGGCTCGACGTTCGCGACGCACAGCGACGAGCAGCCGTTCATGGCGTCGATCGGGCATCTACGTGTTCACCCGGCGGGTGCTGCGTGGACATGCTGCACCGCGAAGCGGGCATCGATTTCGGCCGCGAGCTGATCCCGAACGCGCTGGGCAAGTACAAGGTGATGTCGTACCTGTACCGCGACTACTGGGCGGATGTGGGAACGATCGAGTCCTTCTACGAGGCGAACGTGATGCTGGGCCGACCAGACGCGCCGTTCAGATTCTGGGATCCGGCACGGCCGATTTACACGCACCTGCGGCATCTCCCGACGTCGAGGATGACTGACTGCCGCCTGAGCGGCGCGATCGTCGGCGAAGGGTGCTCGCTGAATCGCTGCCACATCTCGGATTCAGTGGTCGGCGTTCGCGGCAGGATCGCCGCCGGCGCGCGCGTCGAGCGCTCGGTCCTGCTCGGCGCGGATTTCTACGAGGACGGGGAGCCGCCGGGCGACCTGCCGTCGCTCGGCGTCGGCCGCGACGTCGTGCTGGATCGCGTGATCATCGACAAGAACGCGCGCATCGGCGACGGCGCGCGTCTGGTCAACGAACGCGGTGTCGAGCACGCCGACGGCGACGGCTATTACATCCGCGGCGGCATCATCGTCGTGCCCAAGAACGGCGTGATCCGACCGGGGGTCGTAGTGTGATCAGAACAGAAGTCGAAAGTCAGAAGTCAGGGTAACGCTGCTTCTGACTTGTAACTTGTAACTTGTAACTTGTAACTTCTAGAACGGCCGTCCTCCCAGATTCGCGGCAATCCTGGCGCGCAGCTGCTGCAGCGTCTCCGGCGATCCGTCGAACAGCTGCTCCGGGTATTTCGCGTCGCGTTTCATCGCCTGATAAATCGCGTCGCTCTGATAGAGGTTCAGGCCGAGCCCGGCCAGGAACTGCAGCTTCAGGTTGCGATCGGTGTTGATCTGCCCGTCGCGCAGCCAGTTCTGCATGTCCGATTTGCTGCCGCCATACGTGGCAAAGAGCTCGATCGCCGAGGTGATGCCGACCTGCTTCAGCGAATTGGTAACCGCGGCGTTGGCGGGATCATCCAGGCGCCGCTGCACCTCGTCGACGTTGATCTTGCCGCCGCCAAGCTGCCCGAACAGCACGAGGTCGTAGCCCTGGCCGTTGATCGTGTTCGCGAACACCGCGCCTTCGGGGAAGGCCTCGAGGAACGTCGCGATCTCGCTCTTCGCCGCCGCCTCGCTGCTCTCGTACAGCTGCACGAAGAGCGTCACCACGCCGCCCGGGTTCAGATGCTGCTTCACCACCTCGAAGAACTCGCGCGTATAGAGCGTGGCCGCACCCTTCACCCACGGGTCCAGCGGATCCGACGTAATCGCGTCGAACTTCTCGTCCGTGGTCAGCAGGTAATGGCGGGCATCGTCGTAGATGCACGTTCACCTTCGGATTCCGCACGACGTCGAAGTTGTGCTCGGTGAAGTACGTGGACACGACCTTCGGCACGAGCGGCTCGATCTCGGCAATCGTCTGGCGCTTGACCGCCGGGTCGATCGAGACCGCGCCGGCGGTCACGCCGGCGCCGCAGCCGATGACGAGGACGCGCGCCGGGTTCTTGGGCACCAGCGTCGTGATGTGCCCGAGCATGCGCTGCAGCCGCATGTCCTGCGGCTCGCTCGACGCCTGCACCTTGCCGGCGTTGTGGTAATTCAGCACGCCGTTGGGCGTGCGGCTGACGGCGACCGATGCCGTCACGCCTTCGCCGACGTAGATGATTTCGTTCTGCCCGACCCACGTCGCCGCATAGCGCCCGTAGGCGACGAGAATGCCCCACACGTCACGCGGCGGTACCGTGCGCGCGAGCAGCCCGGCCAGCAGCGCGACGCAGATGACGACCACCGGGGTGGACGTGAGCGGCTTGCGCGCCTCGCCATCTCCAGGCATCAGCATCAGCAGACCCGACAGCGCCGCGATGCCGATCAGGATCTGCTGCGTCATCGGCGTCCCCACCCAGGCGACGAGGATCAGACCGGTCACCAGCGCGCCGATGATGGCGCCGAGGGTATTGGCCGCGTAGACGCCGCCGACGAGCCGTCCCGGGTCCTGGCCGCGTGCAGCGACAGACGCCAGCGCCAGCGGGAAACTCATCCCCCACAGGATCGCGCCAGGCAGCATGACCCAGATGGCGCGCATCAGATCGAGCTGGAAGTTGAAGGCGAGTGAGGTGGAAATCGACGGATTAATCGGCCAGAACGGCAGCGACGCGCCGGTCGAATACGCGGCCCACGCCAGCGCCGCACACAGCCCGACCTGCGTCCACCCGAGGGCGATGCGTGGGTTGCGCGAGCCTTTCGCGATCGCGGCGCCGAGGCTGCTGCCGATGCCCAGGCCGACGAGGAACACCGCCAGAATCAGCGAGAACGTGTACGTCGTCGCGCCCAGCAGCAGCGACAGCATCCGCGTCCAGACGACCTGCGCGCCCATCGCGGTCAGCCCCGACAACGCGATCGCCGCGTACACGAGACGGGCGCCTGGCACGAGCGCGGGCCGGCCGGCCCCGGACTCGGCAACGCCGACGGCGTCCTTCGTGCGCGACGCAATGCCAAGCGCCATCAGCGCCACGAGCACGTTCAACGCCACGGCCACATAGGTCGTCGTCGGCATGTCGGAGACGCGGAGCAGGTAGAAGCCGGCCAGCAGACTTCCGACTACGGCACCGGCAAGGTTCCCGCCGTAGAAGTAGCCGAGCCACGCCACTCCGCTCGGCGTCGATTCGACCCAGCGGGCAATCGCCGGCAGCGTCGCGCCCATCAGCAGCGTCGGCGGGATCAGCATGATGCCGGCGACGATCGCCCTGAGGAAGAGGTTCGCCTGCCCCGTGCCCGCGATCTTCGTGTAGAGGTCGCCGACGATTGGAACGCCGAACAGGACGATCAGGCCAAAGAGCCCGATGCCCAGCTCGAGAAACGCGTAGACGCGCAGCGGGTGCTGGTCAGGCTTGATGTAGCGCGGCAGCAGCAGGCTGCCGAGGCACATGCCTCCCATGAAAATGCCCAGCAGCACACCGAGCGAAACGGCCGATGACCCAATCGAGAGCTGAAGAAGCTGGAACCAGACGACTTCATAAATGAGTGCAGCGCAGCCGGAGCCAATGAAGAGCAGAAGAAGCGCCGGCAGCCAGCGGTGTGCGACGGACATGCCGGCGGCAGGCTCGGAGGCTTGGTCAAGGTTGTTCATCGCCCGACATCATAGCTGAGGCGGCAGCCGCGGCCAGCGGCAGACCGCGTGGGATAATTTGCGGTGGTGACCGGTAACCTCATAGACGCGACTCAGCGACGTGAACGGCCGCTGGTGCTGCTGGTCGAAGATCAGTCGGATCTGCGCCGGCTGTACGCGGAGCAGCTCACCATGTCGGGATTCGACGTCATCGAGGCAGAAGATGGCGCCCAGGCGATTGCGCACACGACTGGTCGCGGGCCGGACGTGGTCCTGATGGATTTGAGTCTGCCTGGTATCGACGGCTGGGAGGCCACGCGGCGGCTGAAGAACGACGACCGCACGTCCCATATTCCCGTCGTCGCGTTGACCGCGCACGACGGGGCCGGCGAGCTGCAGCGGGCGACGGACGCCGGCTGCGACTGGTTCGTCCCCAAGCCCTGCCCTCCCGACGCGCTGATCGCCGAAGTGCGGCGCGTGCTCGCGGGTCTATCATGCCGTAGGCCGGGTCCCACTGCTTGCCCGCCGGAGCTTCAGCGAAGGCGGGGCCAGCAACGCCACCGAAGGCGGACCCGGTGTTACGAGGAAGGCGGTACGCGCACGCGCAGGGCCTGCGGCCGGATGCGGGCGTGGATGGACGTGCCGCCCAGCAACGGCTCACCATCGGCGTGATAAACCATCGCATCCTGGGACGTGATCGTCAGCTCGCGTGCGGGCATCATCGTGATGCCCGGCACCTGACCGATACGGCCGGTGAAGAGCATCGGCATCTGCGTGAGGGCCCTCAGGGCCGACCGCTCGCCCACCACAATCACCTCCAGCTTGCCGTCGTCGATGCGCGCGTCCGGTGCAATCACGGCCCCGTTCCCGTACTGCCGTCCGTTGGCGATGGCAATCACGAGCGCTCGCGTCTCGGTGGCGGCGCCGTCGGCGACGATGCGGTACTGGCCTGGCTGGAAGGAAAAGAGGTGCTGCGTGGCGATCTCGATGTAGCGGGTGAAGCCGCGGCGCACGAGGCCGGTGGCGGCGAATTCGTGCGCCACCCGTGCATCGAGGCCGACACCGGCGATGTTGAAGAACAGCCGCCCCTCGATTTCGCCGGCGTCGATCACACGCTCCGACGCGGCGAACGCCGTGGCGAACGCCTGCTCGACGTTGCAGGGAATCTTCAACTCGCGGGCGAGCCCGTTCCCGGAGCCGCTGGGAATGACGCCGAAGGACACGTCGCGGAACACGAGTTCCGACGCCACCTCGTTGATCGTCCCGTCGCCGCCCCACGCAATGACCAGCGACGCTCCCTCCGCCAACGCCTCCCGGGCGAGGACCGACCCGTGTCCAGGCTGCTCCGTCACGAGCACGCGGCCATCGACACGCCGTGCGGCAAGCGCTGCCTCCGCCTCGGCGATCCGACGCTTGGCCAGCTCAGGGCGTCCACCCGTGCCTGAAATGGGATTGAGGATGACGGCGACGTTCAGCGTTTCACCCTGTTTTCGTGTTGGCGTTTCACGTGACGTCTTTTCAGCGTTTCACTTGACGCAGCACATTCGGAGGGAGAAACCAGACGAGCGAGGCGGCGCGTTTCGACGTCAGGCTGCCGAGATCGATGCGGCACACGCCGCCCTTCTTGAAGGCGAGCGCGCGGCCGGCGCCAATCAGGTGCGCGGCGAGCTCGCCGAGATCCGGCTCATGCCCGACGAGGGCCACGCGCCGCCGCTTGGCCACCCGCGCCAGCTGGGTCATCACCGACGCAGAGCGTGTGTCCCGGCGCCAATGCGTCGAGCAGTTTGATCGGGGGCTTGCCGTCGAGGCCGGCCGCCAGCAGCTCCGCTGTCTGGCGCGCACGCACGAGCGGGCTGGTGAAGATCTCGTCAAGCTGGACGTCCAGATGCCGCAGACCCTTGACCGCCTCCTTGAACCGGCTGATGCCGCGTTCGGTGAGCGGGCGCTTGGTGTCGTCGGGCCACTCGCTGTCGCGGCTCGGCGGCAATCGCGTGGCGAACGAGATAGAGCTCGGTCGGAGTCGCCATTCTCTACCTCAGGCCGCACGCCCGCGACGGCGCGGTGCGCGGATGCCAGATGCGTAGTCGCAAATCGTCAGGAGTGACGCGCGCATGGCGATGTAACGTCCATGCAACCGCCGGCATTCCGCTTCGAGTCGCCGGACGAGCTGATCCATGTCGGCCGAGACGCGCAGCGTCGGCGCGTTCGAGGATCCCTGGGTGGCGCGCGTGCGCGCGATGAGCACCTCGAGGTCATGAATGCGACCGAGCAGATCCTGCGCGCGCTTCAGCGTCATAATGCGGGCAGTGGCACGCGACCCACTCAGCTCGCGGACGATCTCCATGGCGTATCGCAGCTTCTTCACCGCGATTCGAACCTCGTGCAGCCGATCTGGCAGGTAGATCGCCGCGGCGTTCTCGATGCTGGCACGCAGGCGCTCGGCCCGCCGTGCGACGCGTTCGCGCGCGGCAGTCAGCTGCTTCGGGTCGACCGCACGCGGCCGGCCGCCCGATTTATCCCGCTTCTTCGCGCTCGTCAGCAGTTTCGCCGTCAGCTTGTCGAGGCGGACCCGGTCGATCGCACGCCCCGTGTCCAGATGCATCCGCGCCCGTTCCTGGAGGATCTCCTGATGGAGGGCCTCCACGCCCGAGCGGGGCACGTCGGGCGCGCCGCCAAGTTCTTCCAGCGTCAGCAGCGCAACATCCAGCTCACGGACGGATCCCAGCGCCCGCGTCAGGCGCCGAACGCCGCGCGCGAGCTTTCGACCCGATGCGCCTCGGGCCACCAGCGGCAGCGCTTCGCGAAGGCGCCTCGTCGCGACGCGCGCCTGATGAATCGCGCTCGGGTCTCCGGCGCGCGCCGACGGAAGCGCGCGAGACAGGGCGCCCAGCCGCTGTCGAATCAGCAATTCAGAACGCCCTACTGTGACACCCATCGCTTCCACGTACTATAAGTCGGCGGGACCGGCGCCTGGCTCATGCGCGTAGCAGCGATCGATATCGGCACGAATTCCATCCACATGCTCGTCGTGAGGGTGCGCGAGGACCTGTCCTTCGAGGTCATCGATCGCGAGAAGGCCATGGTCCGGCTCGGCGCCGGCGGTCTCGACGGCAAGGCCCTCACCGCCGAGGCGATGAACTCCGCACTGCAGGCGCTGGCGAAGTTCAACCGGCTGGCCAAGGCGCGCCAGGTGGACGCCGTGCTGGCCGCGGCCACCAGCGCCACGCGTGAGGCGCGCAACGGCGGCGAGTTTCTCGCCCGCATCGAGCAGGAAACCGGTATTCGTGCGCGCGTCATCACGGGAGCCGGACGAAGCCCGCCTCATCCACCAGGCGGCCGTCTACGGCGTCGACGTCGGCGGCGGCCGCGCCGTGGTCATCGACATCGGCGGCGGCAGCGTCGAGATCACGCTCGGCACGGCCAGCAACATTCAGCTCGCCCGCAGCTTCAAGCTCGGCGTCATCCGTCTGACCGAACGATTCGTCCGCAGCGACCCGCTCACCAACCGCGACGAGCGGCGCATGGTGAAGCACATCCACGAGGAGATCGACCGTTACTGCGGCCAGGTCACCGAGGCGGGGTTCGATCGCGTCATCGGTACGTCCGGAACGATCCTCAGCCTCGGGGTCGTCGCCAGCACCATGTCGAAGGGGACCCTTCCGCCGGAGTTGAGGAATCTGCGGGTCACCGCCAAGCAGCTTCGACGCGTGCGGAAGACGTCGGTGCCGGCTCGATCTCGAGCAACGCCTCCTGCTGCCGGGGCTGGATCCGCGGCGGGCCGACCTGATGGTGGCGGGCGGCATCCTGCTCGACACCATCCTGCGGCGTCTGGGCGCGGAGGAACTGACGCTGTGCGATCTCGCGCTGCGCGAGGGTCTGGTGCTCGATTACGTCCGCCGCAACAAGCGGCGCATCGAGCGCGTGGACACCATTCCCGACGTCCGCCGGCGCAGCACCATCGAACTGGCCGAACGCTGCAATTACGACGCGGCGCACGCGCAGCACATTGCCAGGCTGGCGTTGGCGCTCTTCGACCAGACGCGGTCGCTGCACGGCATGACGGACCGGGAGCGCGAATGGCTGGAGTTTGCCTCGCTGTTACACGACATCGGCGCGCACATCAGCTTCGTCCGGCATCATCGTCACTCCTACTACCTGATCAAGAACGGCGACCTGCGCGGCTTCCAACCCGACGAAATTGAAGTAATCGCGCTGGTGGCCCGCTACCATCGGCGCGGCACGCCCAAGAGCTC
The DNA here is from genome assembly GCA_963793705.1 of uncultured Acidobacteriota bacterium. Lineage (GTDB taxonomy): Bacteria > Acidobacteriota > Vicinamibacteria > Vicinamibacterales > UBA2999 > Gp6-AA40. The sequence continues at coordinate 103,864 of CAWCBC010000009.1, forward strand.
GCACGACGAGTACGCCGGCCTGCCAGCGGCGCTGCGGCGCACCGTGCGGATTCTGGCCTCGATTCTGCGGGTGGCCGAAAGCCTCGATCGCAGCCATGGACAGGTTATTTCCAGCCTCGAACTGCGCGATGACGCCGGGACGATTGCGCTTGCGGATTCACACCGCCGCCAACGCCGACGCGGAGCTCGAACTGTGGGCCACCGCCCGCCATTTGCGACCCTTCGAGAAGCTGATACGCAAGACGGTGACGCTGGAAGTGGCGCACGCGGAGCGCGTCACCAAACGGCGAGCTACGGGATCGCTGGCAGTCGGCAGGAAGGTACCACTAAAATAGTTCGGATGGATGAGCCGCCGATTGTGCGTGCTGTGCCGCAAGCGGCCGCGCGACGATCAGTGGCGGCCGTTCTGCAGCGAACGGTGCCGGAACGAAGACCTGGCGCGGTGGGCCGACGGGGGCTACCGGGTTGCCAGTGATCCCGTGCCGTCTCCCGATAGTGAGTCCGATCCCGATTCCAACGACTGACGCACCCTCTTATGGCCGACACGCTGACGATCACGGACAACCGCACCGGCAAGCAGTACGAAGTCCCGGTGACCGAGGGAACGATCCGCGCCACGGATCTGCGGCAGATCAAGACCGCGCCTGAAGACCCTGGACTGGCCACCTACGACCCCGCGTTCATGAACACGTCGGCCTGCCGCAGCCGGATCACCTACATCGACGGCGACAAGGGGATCCTCGAGTATCGCGGCTATCCGATCGAGCAGCTGGCCGAGCACTCGAACTACCTCGAGACGGCGTATCTCATCCTCTTCGGCGAGCTGCCGACCGACGCGCAGCTCAAGCAGTGGATCACGCAGATCACCCTCCACACGATGGTCCACGAGAACATCAAGAAGCTGATGGAGGGGTTCCAGTACGACGCGCACCCGATGGGCGTGCTGATCGCACCGATTGCCGCGTTCTCGACGTTCTACCCGGATGCGAAGGCCATCTTCGACGAGCAGTCGCGCAAGAAGCAGATCCACCGCCTGATCGCGAAGGTCCCGTCCATCGCCGCCTACGCCTTCCGCCACAGCATCGGCCGCCCGTACGTCTACCCGGACAACGACCTGAGCTTCACCGGCAATTTCCTGAACATGCTGTTCCGGATGACGGAGCTGAAATACCACGTCAGCCCCGTGCTCGAGCGCGCGCTCGACGTGCTCTTCATCCTGCACGCCGATCACGAGCAGAACTGCAGCACGAGCGCCATGCGCGGCATCGGCAGCTCGCACGTCGATCCGTACTCGGCGATGGCCGGCGCCGCCGCGGCGCTCTATGGGCCGCTGCATGGCGGCGCCAACGAAGCCGTGCTGCGGATGCTGACGGAAATCGGCAGCGTGCAGAACATTCCCGGCTTCATCAAGCGCGTGAAGGGCGGCGAAGGACGGCTGATGGGATTCGGCCACCGCGTCTACAAGTCCTACGATCCGCGCGCGAAGATCATCAAGCAGACGGCCGACGAAGTGTTCGAGGTCACCGGACGCAATCCGCTGCTCGACATCGCGCTCGAGCTCGAACGCATCGCGCTCGAGGACGACTACTTCATCACCCGGCGGCTGTATCCGAACGTCGACTTCTACTCGGGGCTGATTTATCAGGCGATGGGCTTCCCCGTCACGATGTTCCCGGTGATGTTTGCGATTCCGCGCACCTCCGGCTGGATCGCGCAGTGGGAAGAGATGCTGCTGGATCCTGAGCAGAAGATCTCGCGGCCGAAGCAGAACTACATCGGTTCGAAACGTCGCGATTACATTCCGCTGGGAGAAGCGCGGCTAGCGGTGCGATGCAGTGCGCAGTGCACGGCTGCAGGCTGGTGGCGCGTTCGGTGATGCTCGCGCTGGCGCCGTGTGCTCGCTGCACGTGCGTCGACGCCGCCGAGCTGATTGCACCGACAGCGCAGCCGACGCACGACCGGCGACGCACCGACCAACGGCCAGCTCGACCGACACGACGCGATTCGACTCCGCGCGCGCCTGGAAGGACCTGCGAAGCGCAGGTCGGGTTCGGTCCCCGACCCGCCGGCTCCGCCGCGCTGCAGAAGACGCGCGACTACATCCTCGCGGAACTGAAGAAGGCCGGGCTCGACGCCGCGGCAGCAGGTCTTCATCGCGAAAACGCCGCTCGGCGAGACCTCGATGGCGAACCTCATCGCCACCATCCCCGGCCGCCGGCCGGAACGCATCGCCATCGCCAGCCACTACGACACCAAGCTGTTCCGCGACATCCGATTCGTCGGCGCCAGCGACGGGGCATCGTCCACGGCCGCCCTGCTCGAGCTGGCGCGCGTCCTCAAGGGACGCCAGAACGAGTTCACGATCGAGCTGCTGTTCTTCGATGGCGAGGAAGCCGTCGTGGACTGGGATCGTGGCGCACCGGCAACGACAACACCTACGGCAGCCGGTACTACGTCGATGCCGCGCGGAGGGGCGGCACGCTCAAGGCTCTGCGCGCTGGTCCTGCTCGACATGATCGGCGACAAAAACCTCGTCATCCGGCGCGATGCCAACTCAACGCCCTGGCTGGTCGATATCGTGTGGGACGCCGCCGCGAGCGATCGGCCATCGCAGCGTCTTCTCGAACGAGCTGACGACCATCGACGACGACCACATGCCGTTCATCCTGGCGCGGCGTTCCGGCCGTCGACATCATCGACGCTCGACTACCCCGCCTGGCACACGGCGCTGACACGCTCGAGAACGTCAGCGCAAAGAGCCTGCAGATCGTCGGCGACGTCGTCCTCGCCGCCCTGCCGGACATCGAACAGCGACTCCGGTAGTGGTTCGATCCGTGGGGCAAGCCTTCGTCAGGCTTGCCTCGCGAACCCGACAGGGTTCGCGCCACGTCGGCCCCGGCAATCACGAATTCCCCCTCGTCGAGCATGGCGTAGCGCGCGTGCGCGCCAGGATGCCCTCCGTGCCGAACACGATCACGGCCGACCAGACGAGCGCGAAGCCGATCAGCTGCTGGTGGCTGAACGGCTCTTTGTAGATCAGCACACCGAGCAGGAACTGAATGGTCGGCGCGATGAACTGCAGGATGCCGATGGCCGACAGCGGGATGCGCTGCACCGCCGCCGCAAACAGGACGAGCGGGAGCGTCGTGATCGGGCCTGCGGCGGCGACACAGGAGCTGAGTGCCGCCATCAAGCCTCAGGAACGCGCCGGTGTCGCGTACTTCTGTCGTTGCCAGATAGACGACCGCCGGCAGGAACAGGAGGCCGGTTTCCAGGGTCAGGCCGGCCACTGATCCCAGCGGCGCCTTCTTCTTGACCAGGCCGTAGGTGCCGAATGTGATCGCCAGACCGATCGCGATCCACGGCACGTCGCCATAGACCACAGCGAGATACGCGACGCCCGCCGCAGCCAGCCCAATCGCCACCCACTGCCAGCGTCGCAGCCGCTCACCGAGGATCGCCACGCCGAGCAGCACGTTCACCAGCGGCGTGATGAAGTAGCCAAGACTCGTTTCGACGATGAAGTTGTGGGTCACGGCCCACACGTAGACGAACCAGTTCAGCGCAATCAGGATGCGCGGCGGCGGTATAGAGCCCCACGACGTTTCGCGTCATCGCCACGGGCTGGCGTGCCTGACGCCGGCCAGACGGCATCACCCGCACCAGTGCGAGCAGCAGAAACGACCAGACGATGCGGTGGGCGATGATCTGATCGGCGGGAACGAATTCGATCAGCTTCCAGTAGATGGGAAACAGGCCCCAGACGGAGTACGCCGCGAGGCCGTACCGAGCCAGGGACGCCCCCTGAGCGGCTTCACGCGTCGAGCCGCGTCGTCGCGTAGGCGCGCGCGGCTTCGATCTCCCGGAGAATCTCCTGCTCGGTCAACACGGTCGTCGACGCCTTGGCTCGCCGGAAAATGCGCTCGACCATCTCGTCGTCGGCTTGAAGACCGCGGTGCTCGAGCCAGAACACCACGTTGGATTTGCCTGACATCGGACCGATTTCAATCTGCTGCGACCGGCCAACGAGCCGCGCCGGCACACCCGAGTACACGGTGTCGGCCAGCTCCTCATCGTTCTTGTGAAAGGCCTTGACGACGGCGGCAGCGTGGACGCCGGTGGCCGTACGGAACGCGTCGCGGCCGAACACTGGATAGTTGTCGGGGATCGGCTCGCCCGTCGCGTCGGACACCGTCTGCACCAGGTCGTTCAGATGGGTCAGATCGCGTTCGATCCAGCCCATGAGCACGAGATTGACCATCAGCAGGTCCATCGGCGTGTTCCCCACCCGCTCGCCAAGGCCGAGCATGGTGCCGTGAACCCGCGTCGCGCCGGCCTCGATGGCCGCAATGCTGTTGATCGTCCCCATGTCGCGGTCGCGGTGACCGTGCCAGTCGATGCCGATCGAGCCACCCTGCTCTTCTGCAATCGTCTTGACGAAACGAACGACGGCACGCGCGCCATCCGGCGTCGCATGACCAACGGTGTCGGCGATGCAGATGCGCGAGGCCCCGGCGCGAATGGCCGTCGAGAACAGCCGCCGCAGCGTGTCTGGATCAGACCGGGTTGTGTCTTCGGTTACGTACATGACGGTCAGGCCCTGGCGCACCGCAAACCCACCGCCTCTTCGGTGCACCGCTGCAGGTAGTCGACCGTCCAGTCTTCCGCATAGCGCCGGATCGGGACTGGAGCCAATGAAGCAGCAGCATTCGATCGGCAGGCCGGTCCTCTGGACGATGTCGGCGATCGGCTGGATGTCGGCGGCGAGCGTTCGTGCGGCACAGTTCGCCTGCAGCTTGAGCCGGCATTCGACGATCTCGGCGGCGAGCCGCTCGACGTCCTTGACGACGTGCGGACCCGCGCCGGGCAAGCCGATGTCTGCGGTATCGATGCCGATGCGATCGAGCAGGTGCAGGATGCGGAGCTTCTGGTCGATGGTGGGCGCCTTGACCGACGGCGACTGGAGTCCGTCCCTCAGCGTCTCGTCGTTGAGCAGGACTCTGGGCGGCCGGGCGCGCTCGCCCTGCTGATTCCAGTCGTAAATCAGCCCTTTATTCACGGACGGGACGCCTCCGCGCTCCCAGCGTGACGGCCAGCCCGGCCACCAGGACGACTCCGCCCCACAGCGCACCCTGTCGAACGGCGTGCGCGACGGCGGGCTTCATGACCTCGTCGATCGTCGCTGCCGGCCGGCCGCTGGTCGCCGCGTTGCGGTAGGCCGTGACGTACTGTCCGACGCCCGAAACGGTGAGCCGGTCCTGAACGACTGCAAACACGACAAGCGCTGCAGCGCAGGTGAACACGACGGCACGGGTCACGAAACGATTATATGGTTCCGCTGGTCGGCCCCCCTCCTCTTGCTTCGTTCCGACGTGAGCTTCCGCCTTCAGGCGGGCGGTTTGTGGCCCGACCTTCAGGAGCACCCCATGCATATTCGCGACGTGATGACGCCCAACCCCCGCACCGTGACACCGGACGATTCCATTCAGAGAGCCGCGCGCATCATGCGCGACGAGGACACCGGAGCGGTTCCGGTGGTTGAGAACGGCCGCGCCGTCGGCATGCTCACCGATCGCGACATCGTCGTCCGAGCCGTCGCGGACGGCGGCCAGCTGGACCGCCCGGTTCGCGACATCGTGACGTCGGCGATGGTGACGGCCACTCCGGAGATGTCCACGCGTGAGGCCGCGCAGCTGATGAGCGAACATCAGATCCGCCGACTGCCGGTCCTCGAAGGCGAGCGGCTCGTCGGCATCGTGTCGCTGGGCGACATCGCCGTCAAGGAAGGCAAGGATTCCCGCTCCGGCGATACGCTGCAGTCGATCTCGGAGGGCGTGAAGGAGCGGCTCACCTAACTCTGGATGCCGTAGGGGCCGACCTTCAGGTCGGCCCGAGGACGCCGAGGGCCCAGGCGGCCACGAGCGCCAGAATGATGAGGATCACGATCGCGACGATCGGCAGCCGCGACCGCCGTGGACGCTCGAACAGCGAGCCTTCAACGGGCGGTTTGACGCGCGGCTCGGTCGTCGCGGTGCCGCATCGGTAGCAGATCAGCGCCTTGTCGGCGATCTCGGTTCCACAGTGTGCGCAAATCATCGGGGGTCAGGGATACGTAGTGCTCAGAACTCTGCCCGGGTCCGCTGCAGCGTCGCCTGAGCCCGAGCCTTAGGCACCGGCCGTGATTCCCCTTCGCGACGTCATCCCCTCCCGCACGACGCCGTACGTCACCATCGGCCTGATCGTCGTGAACGTGCTCGTCTTTCTCTACGAGATGACGCTCGACGATCCGTACCTGGAGGAATTCGTCCTCTATTTCGGCCTGGTGCCGGCGGCATTCGCCTGGGTCGCGGTGCTGACGTCGATGTTCGTGCACGGCGGAGTGCTGCACGTCGGCATGAACATGCTGTTCCTCTGGATCTTTGGCGACAACGTCGAGGACCGCATGGGGCACGGCCGATTCCTCGTCTTCTATCTGCTCTGCGGCGTGGCGGCGGCGCTGGCGCAGACGGCGATGAATCCTGATTCGATCCGGGCGATGGTCGGCGCCAGCGGCGCGGTTGCGGGCGTGATGGGCGCCTACATCGTGCTCTACCCGCGCTCGCGCATCGTCACGCTGGTGCCGCCGTTCATCTTCAACCCGCATCGAGATTCCCGCGCTCGTCTTTCTCGGGGTGTGGTTCGTGCTGCAGTTCGTGAGCGGCGTCGGGTCAATCGCTGCGGCGACTGGGGGAGAAGAAGGGGGTGGCATCGCCTTCTGGGCGCACGTCGCCGGATTCATCACCGGCGTCAGCGGGGTGCTGGTGTTCAGGCGACCCGAGCGCCAGCGGGTCGAGTGGTGGAACGACGTGCGGTGATTACCCGCCGCCCGCTTCGTTGATCTTGAGCAGCAGATCCAGGGCGCGGTCGTAGCTCGGCGCAAGTTCCAGCGCGTTCAGCGTCTCGGTCTTGGCTTCCTTGAGCTGACCCGCCGCAATCAATGCTTCGGCCAGATCGGTGTGCGCCGACGCGCGGTCGGCGGGATTGGTGGCCAGCGCGCTCTTGAACGAGCGGACCGCAGTCACCGTGTCTTTTCGCCTCAGCGCCAGGCGTCCCAGCGCCGCCTCCGCCTTCCCATCAAACGGATCGACGTCCACGATTCGGCGGTACGCGGCCTCGGTGCGGGCGGCGTCGCCCAGCGGCTCGACCAGCGAGACAAGCCTCCGTGCCGACTTCGACGTCGCTGTGATCGATCTTGAGCACGTCTTCCAGCGCGCGGGCCGCGCGCGGCTTGTCGTCCGGCCTTCAGCGCGATTTCGGCAATGACCCGATGCGGGTTGTTATCACCGCTGGCCGTCGGGAGAAGCTTCGCGGCTCGCTCGGCTGCTGGCAATGGCCCCGGCGCTGTCGCCGCCTTCCGCGAGCTTCAACGCCAGCTGCATCTGAACGGCAAAACTCTCCGGGATTCGCCGCCGCCAGCGCCTTCAGCGCGTCGATCGTCTCGACTTCCTTGACATCCGGTCGCTTGAGAGCCCGGAGCATCCCGCTGTAGTTCTTCGTCAACTCGCGCGGCAAACGCCTTGTGAATCTCGTCTACCGATGCGCCGTAGACCTCTTTCAGCGCCTGATTGTCATCGAGACCACGTGCATACGATCGGATGAACTCGTGGAACTTCGGCTCCCCGTAGGTGTCGATCAGATGCTCCACAATCAGCGACGATTCGTAATACGCAATCGTAATCATCCGCGGATCGCTGAACCCGTTGTTGAGCTCGGCGAGCGTCAGCGTCTTGCCTTCGCTTAACGCCTGCGCGAAGGCGATGTCGGTCTCCTTCCCCCACTCGGGTCGCGCGCGTCTCTCCTCGAATACAGACGTCCCCTCGCTGAGCCAGCGAGGGATGCGGTTCTTCGACATCTGCAGCGTGATGACGTGCGCCATCTCGTGCCAGAGCGTCTCCTGCCAGTTGAATTCACCAGGCTGACGCGCCCTGGGCGAATCGAGCGTGACGACGCGTCCGAAGCAGGCGCCGAGGGCGCCAATCATGCCCGGGAGGCCGAGCGTGCGCACCGCGAAGCCGTCGTGCTTCGGGAACATCTCAATCAGGAGCGGGCCCTGGGCGGTGAAGTTGTAGCGCTTCTCGAGCGCTGCCAGCGCCTCTTTGGCCAGCGGCAGCGCGTGCTCGCGCATCACGCCGACCTCGCTCTTGTGCAGCTTCATGACGATCTCGGCCGTCGGTGATCGTCTCGAACTCGTTCTCGAGCTCGTCGAGCACCTGCAGCAGGTTCTTGGTCAGCAGGCTGCTCTGAAACGGATCGCCCTGGTACGCGGCCTCGAGCGACGTTCGGGCGGCCGCCTCATCCCCTGAGCGCATCAATTGCAGTCCGAGATCGGCCTGCGCGCGCGCGTTGTTCGGATCGACCGTCAACGCCCGGCGCGTCATGATCACCGCCTCGTCGAAGCGGTATTGCCGCGCGAGGTGATCGCCGGCGGTGCGATACACGTCGCCGTATGTCGGGTTGATCTTGAGGATCTCCTGCGTCATCCGCTCGAATTCGGCGTCGCGCCCCTGGATGAATGCGATCGCCGCCTGCAGCGATCGCGCCTCGAGACTGTTCGGATTGACCTTCAACGCCGTGTCAATCGACGCACGTCGCGTCGTCAAGACGGCGATCGTCGAGCGCGCTCTCGGCAACAAAGAGGTGGGCGGGAACGGAATTCGGATTGACCTTCAGGGCCTGCTCGATGGCCGCCTTCGCGTTCGGCGGGTTCTGCTCTGCCAGCAGGTGCGCGAGGCCGACCCGTGCGGCAACGTTGGTCTCATCAGACGTGAGCGCAATCTTGAATGACTTCTGTGCCTCGTCCACTTCGTATTTCTCGAGGAAGAGAAGCCCCCATTCGGCGTTGATCACCGGATCGCCCGGCGCCAGCCGTTCGGCCTGGCGGAAGTAGACCTCGTTCGCCTCCTTGAACAACTCCGTGCTGGACGTCTCCCGCGCCAGCGCGACGGCGGCGCGAGCCAGTCGAAGGTTCTCGGCCGCGGTGCGCGGCTCAAGGCTGAGGACGCGACGAAGTGTCTGCGTGGCCTCGGCGCGGCGTCCGACGATCAGTTGCAGCAGCCCGAGCTCGAGCGCAGCGTCGCTCGTCGGTTGTGCCTTCGCCGGGCCCGGCCAGCAGCTTCTCGGCGTCTGCGTAACGGCCCTGTTCGATCAGCGCCCGGCCACGAAGCGCAAAGGCGCGCGCGTCGGTCTGGCCCGCCAGCAGCTGGTCGATTTCCTGGTATCGCCCCTGATTCAGCGCTCGGAGCGCCTCGTCGGCTAGCGGTGCTCCCCTGCCGTGTCTGCCCGATCAGCGTGCCAACGATCACCAAGGGGGCGACGACGAACACGGCGCGCGGCAGCGTCACCAGTGGTGTCACCAGCGAGCGCATCTTCGCGAAGGATCTTGTCATTCCGTTCGTCAGTATATGCCTACCGAAGCGCCTGTTCTTCCGCCCGGATCCGCCGCACCAGAAGCCAGCTGAAGAAGATGAGCCCGGCCGGCCCGGTGACGCGAGCGCCGGTGATGAGCGCCATGCCAATCAGCTCGCCAACGACGCCGACGTAGTTCGGGTGGCGCATCCATCGATACGGTCCGCTCGCCACGAGCGGAATACCTGGAAGTACCAGCACTTTGTAGGTCCATCGCTCGCCGAGCGTGGCGATGGCCCAGAACTTGAGGAGTTTGGCGGCGGTGAATACACCAACGCCGATCAGCACGAGGATGGGCCGCATCGGAACCCGACGGGAGGGGCCAGACAACGCCCTCGAGGGCCATCACCACAAACACCGCCGGATACGCCCAGCGCATCGCGTGGTACACCGGGTCTGGCGGCGTGATCGCCCCTCGGGCGAGGAGCGCACGCTCATGGCGAATCGAGACGCAGCAGTTCGCCGAGCATCAGCGACCAGTGCAACGGCGAGGGCCGTCAGCGCAATCACGCCGACTGCCGCGCAAGGCGGATGTCGCCGGCAATAGCCGACCAGATGCTCGACCGGAGCGGACCACGCGCGCGCGGCCAGGGCGGCGCATGCGAGGGCGTGACGGGAACCGACGAGCGCCCGCAGCGCGCGATTGACGCGCCACTTGCCAGCGAACTCACGCGTTCTCTACGCGAGGAGCTGCACGTGGGCCGGAACGCCTGTTTCGAGCTCGGCCAAGCGCCGCGTGCGCGGCCAGCTCGCCGCCGCGAATGGCAAAGCGGAGTCCGTCGCCCGTCATGGGATCGACGAAGCCGGCTGCATCGCCCGCCAGCAGCATCCCGGCGCAACCTGCCGCACGCGACTCCACGCCAAGGGGCCCGAGCACCGCGACATCAGACACGCGGCGCGCGCCGATAAACCTGTCCTGCAGCATCGGATCGGCAGCAATGGCTCCAGCGATCAGCGCATCGGGCGGCTGGCCAGCCGTCAGGTGTGAACGCTCGCGGACCACGCAGACGTTGGCCACGTCGCCCGGCAGAGGCGCCACGCCGACGTAGCCGTCGCGGCGAATGTGCATCTCTCCGCGTGACGTCATTCCACGGACGCCTGAGAAGTACGCGCCGTACGCCCACCGCTGTGGCGTCTTCGTGAATCGCGACAGTCCCAGGCTTGTCGCAATGCGCGACGCACGCCCGTCAGCGGCGATGACGACGCGAGCGCGGAACGCGTACTCGCGTCGGCCGCAGGTTGATTGGACGCCAACCACGCGGAACGGGTGCTCCGCGATCTCGGGCCGATGGACGCGCAACGCCGGGATCGAACCGCGCGCCGGCGCGGACGGCTGCCTCGAGCAGCCATTGATCGAGGTCGCGGCGCATCAGCGCCGCTCCTGACAGGCCCGACGGATACTCGGCGGCCACGGTCACACCGCCCGGACCGGTGATGGTCATGCCCGTGATCGTCAGCCCCCGTGCCCGCACGCGCGTCGCCGCCGCGGGGTCCAGGCGCGACAACATCGCGACACAGCCGGGATTCAAGGTATCGCCGCACAGCTTGTCGCGCGGGAACGTGGCGCGGTCGATGATGCGCACGCGCGCACCGGCGGCGGCGAGCTGACCGGCCGCTACGGTCCCGGCGGGGCCGGCGCCGACGACGAGGACGTCATAGTCAGAATGCAAAATGCAAAATGCAAAATGCGAAATGCAATCCGAATTCAGTCCGATCTGCATCTGCATTCGTCGCATTTCGCTCACCGCACTCTTCCCAGGACGAGCGCGCTGTTCTTGGATCCGAAGCCCAGGCAATTGCACAGCGCCGCATCGATGTCCGCCGGACGTGCGGTGTGCGGAATGAAGTCCATGTCGCACGCCGTCATCCTGGTGCTCGAGATTGATCGTCGGCGGCAGCAGGCCGCGCGACATCCCCAGCGCCGTCGCCGCCACACCGGCCGCGCCGCTCGCTCCCTGCGGGTGCCCGATCATCGATTTCGTCGACGATCCCGGCACGTGGTTGGCGTGGCTGCCAAAGAACCGGCGGACACAGCGCGACTCAATCGCGTCGTTCAGCTGCGTGGACGTCCCGTGGTAGTTGACGTATCCGATCTCCTCGGCGTGGCGACCTGATTTCCGCAACGCGGTCTCGAGGCAACGGACGATTTCGTCGCCGTCGGGATCCATCTGCACGCGGTGGTACGCGTCGCACGTCGAGCCGTAGCCCTCGATGCGCGCGTAGCAGGTGGCGCCGCGCGCCCGCGCGCGATCCTCGCGCTCGAGCACCAGCATCCAGGCGCCTTCGCCGAGCACGAACCCGTCGCGGTCGCGATCGAACGGCCGCGAGGCCGCAGTCGGCCGGTCGTTGTAGCGCGTGGAGACGGCGCGCATCCGCGCGAAGCCGAAAATCATGCCGGGCAGGACGCAGCCATCGGTGCCGCCCGACAACATCACGTCGTGCTCGCCGGATCGGATGAGCGCGGCGGCATAGCCGATCGCATCGGTGGAGCTGGTGCAGCCGCACGACAGGACGTGACTCGGACCGCGGAGGCCCAGTGAGATCGAGATTTCGCTCGACACCATCCCGCAGATGCCGACGGCAATGGCGTACGGCGTGACGTGGCGGCCGCCGGTCGTGAAGAAGTCCTGATACTGGCGCTCGCCGACGTCGATGCCGCCGCCGCCAGTGCCGATGATGACGCCGGCGCCGGGCTCGCCGGCGCGCAATCCGGCGTCAGCCCAGGCTTCGCGTCCCGCGATCACGCCAAACAGCGCCGCGCGCGAATAGCGCTTCGGGTCAGACCTTCCTGCTTCCTCATCGTCGCCGTCGAGAGCGACGCGCATCCTCGATCGAAACAGGCGGAACGGAGGCGGCAACCTGGCACGGCCATTCGGACACGGGGAACTGCGTGATGCGGCTGATGCCGCTGCAGCCGTGGCTGACGTGATCCCAGTAGCGCTCACGGCCAACGCCGAACGGCGACACGACGCCGATGCCCGAGATGACGACGCCCGGTTGGGCGAGTGCCCGCATGCCAGCCCTATAATACCGGCCTGTGAATGCTCAGCACGTCGCCGCCCGCGCCTTCGCGTGGGGCGGTGCGCTGCTGTTTGCTGCCGCGCTCGCCTATTTCCTCTTCTCGTACTCCGTTACGTTCGGCGAAATCACTGCCGGCGATATCCCAGGTGACAGCGCGCTGCGCGCGATGGCGATCGACGTCGCGTTGTTCAGTGCGTTTGCTCTGCATCACAGCATCTTTGCGCGCATTCCCGTTCGCGCGTTCATTCGGCGAATCGTGCCTGCACAACTCGAACGATCTGTGTATGTATGGGTTGCAAGCCTGATGCTCATCGGCATCTGCTACTGCTGGCAGGCGGTTCCAGGCGTCGCATGGCACATTCCAAGGCCGTGGAGCTGGGCGATGCTGGCGGTGCAGGTGGCGGGAATCTGGCTGACGCTCCGAAGCGCGGCCGTGATCGACGGCCTCGAACTCGCTGGCGTCCGGCACCTGGTCGGTAGAGGCCGACCTTCAGGTCGGCCCGACATGGAGTTCAAGACCGCAGGCCCGTACGGATGGGTGCGGCACCCGATCTACCTGGGATGGATTCTGGTGGTGTTCGCCCTGGGAACGATGACGATGACGCGTCTGGTGTTTGCGGTCGTCAGCAGCGTCTATCTGCTGGTCGCGATTCCCTTTGAAGAGCGGACGCTCCGCGCCCAGTCGGAGGCGTACGCCGACTACATGCGGCGGGTGCCGCGGAAGCTGATCCCCGGACTCTATTAGGCGGTTCGCACGACTCGAACGCATTCCGAACGCGCCCGAACGTGCTCTACTCGTCGTAGTCCTCCTTCGGCAATCCTTCCAGCTGTTCCAGAAACACGATGTTCTGGTGAGACGGGATCTCGAACCGCTTGCCGCAGCTCTTGCACGTGACATCCTGGTCCACGCGCACGAGGTGATCCTTGACCTTGTTAAACATGGCACGTGCGCGCTCGTCGGAGCCGCCCGGCGGCTGCGATTTTCGCGTGCGCCTCAGCCAGCGCACTGAATACTCGTTGGTACGGCGGCAGCGCGGACACTGGTAACTGTTGTTCCGCTGCTCGGGCTTCTCGGTGAAGAACTGGCGCTCGTCCATGTTAGTTGGCTAGTTGGATAGTTGGATAGTTGGTAGTGGTTCGTAGTTAGTAGTTCGGGACCGCAGGTCAGCTTTAGGCCAACTTACTACCAACTCGCGAACTTACTACCAACTAGCCAACTATCCAACTACCAACTGATAAACTGAGTCCTGCTTTGGCCGAGCCACCGCGTCCGACTCTTCCGTCCGAACTGCCCGTCCTTCCCCTTCGACGAACGGTCGCCTTTCCATTGACGCTGCAGCCGCTGGCGGTGAACCGCTCGGTGTCGATCGAGACGGTGAACCGCGCGCTCGCGGCCGACCGCATGATTCTGCTGCTCCTCCAGGAGAACGACCAGGACGACCCGGGTCCGGAGGATGTCCGCCGCATCGGAACCGTCGGCATCGTCCGCCAGATGGCCAAGGTCGGCGGCGGCATCAACATCATCATCGAAGGCGTCGCCCGCGTCCGCGCCGACGTCGTCACGCGCACCGGCACGTCGATGCGCGCGCAAATCACGCCGCTGCCGGAGATCGTCGAGCGGACGATCGAAGTCGACGCGCACGTCAGGCGCATCCAGGAGCTGATCGAGAAAGCGTTGTCGCTGGCCACCGGGCTCTCCGAGGAGCTGCGCGGCGTCGTGATGAACATCGAAGACCCGCTGCGGCTGGCCTACGTGCTCGCGACGCTGCATCGACATGAAGCCGGAAGACAAGCAGGCGCTGCTCGAGGAAAACGATCTCATCAAGAAACTGCAGTCGATCGCCGCGGCGTTGACTCGAGAAGTGTCGCTCCTCGAGCTGAAGGGCAAGATCGAGTCGCAGGCGCAGCAGGAAATGACCGACGCGCAGCGGCAGTACTACCTGCGCCAGCAGCTGAAGGCGATCCAGCAGGAACTTGGCGAGGGCGAAGGCAACGATCTGGCGGAGCTGCGCGCCCGCATCGACGCGGCACAGCTACCGGAGGCCGTTCACACGATCGCCATGCGCGAGGTGGAGCGCCTCGAGCGCATGAACGCGGCGTCGCCCGATCATCAGATGCTCCGGACCTACATCGACTGGGTCCTCGACGTGCCCTGGAGCGCGACGACACCCGATCGGCTCGATCCGATCGAAGCGCGCAAGGTGCTCGACGAGGATCATTACGATCTCGACAAGGTCAAGGAGCGCATCGTCGAGTACCTCGCCGTCCGCAAGCTGAAGGGCGACATGAAGGGGCCGATCCTCTGCTTCGTCGGCCCGCCCGGCGTCGGCAAGACGTCGCTCGGTCAGTCGATCGCCAGGGCGATGGAGCGCAAGTTCGTGCGCATCTCGCTCGGCGGCGTTCGCGATGAGGCGGAGATCCGCGGTCATCGCCGGACCTACATCGGGTCGATGCCCGGCCGCATCGTCCAGGCGCTGAAGAATGCCGGCTCGATGAACCCGGTGTTCATGCTCGACGAGATCGACAAGCTGGCCGCCGGCTACCAGGGCGACCCGGCGGCGGCGCTGCTCGAAGTGCTCGATCCGGCGCAGAACCATTCGTTCCGCGACCACTATCTGGAAATCGCGGTGGACCTGTCGAGGGTGCTGTTCATCGCCACGGCAAACCAGCTCGGCACCGTTCACCCGGCGCTGCTGGATCGGATGGAGATCATCGGGCTCACCGGGTACAGCGAGCAGGAGAAGGCCCACATCGCCCGCAAGTACCTCCTGCCGCGGCAGATCGCTGACCATGGTCTGCCGTCCGATGCCCTGGAGCTCACGGATGCGGCGCTGCAGGTCGTGATCATGGAGTACACGCGGGAAGCGGGCGTCCGGAACCTCGAGCGGCAGCTGGGAGCGCTTGCCCGCAAGGTCGCGGCACGCATCGCCACGCGGCCGGCGTCCACTGACGCACCGGCGGGCAGTCCGTCCGAAGCCCCAACGGTCGAAAAGACGGTCATTGATCGGGATCAGGTCGACGATTACCTGGGCCCTGCCCGGTTCAGGCGCGAGGCTGCTTTCCGCACCTCCCGCCCGGGCGTGGCCACCGGCCTGGCGTGGACGGAAACGGGCGGCGACGTCCTCTACATCGAAGCGACCTTGCTTCCGGGCGGAAACCAGAACATCATTCTGACCGGGCAGCTCGGCAACGTGATGCAGGAGTCCGCCCGCGCTGCCCTGAGCCACATCCGGGCACGCGCGACGGAGCTTGGGATTTCCCAGGATTTTCTCGCACAACACGATTTGCACGTGCACGTTCCGGCAGGCGCGATACCCAAAGACGGCCCATCGGCGGGCGTGACGATCGCCACGGCCATCCTGTCGGCGGCTCGGAATCAGCCGGTGCGGCAGGATGTGGCGATGACCGGCGAAATCACGTTGAGCGGCCTGGTGCTGCCGATTGGAGGCGTGCGCGAGAAAACGCTGGCCGCGCGCCGGCGCAGGCATCAAGACGGTGATTCTTCCGGCGCTCAACGAACCGGATCTCGCCGAGCTTCCAGAAGAAATCCGGAAGGACATGACGTTCATCCCCGTGGAAACCCTGGAACAGGTCGTCAACGTCGCACTGGATGGAAGGCGCACGTCAGAAGTCAGAAGCCGGAGCCAGACGGCAGTAACCAGCCGCGACGGCTTCGTAAGTCTGTTTCTACTTTCTAATTCACAAGGACTCATACTAGATTGGCACAAGCGATCGTCTTCTATATTTCCGGTCACGGGTTCGGCCACGCGTCGCGCTCGATCGAAGTCATCAACGCCATCCTCGTCCGCCGACCCGAAACCCGGATCGGCGTCCGCACCGCGGCGCCGCGATGGCTCTTCGACCTGACCGTCAAAGGCAAGGTCACCTTCAGCACGCTGGAAACGGATAGCGGTGTCGTGCAGATCGACGCGCTGACGCTCGACGAGGCCGACAGCATCCGTCGCGCGGCGTCGTTCCACAGCGATCTCGTGACGCGTGCCGCGAGCGAGACGCGCTCGCTGCGCGAGCTCGGCGCGGGGCTGATCGTCGGGGACATTCCGCCGCTGGCCTTCGCGGTAGGCGCCGCCGCCGGCATACCGTCCATCGGCCTTGGCAACTTCACCTGGGACTGGGTCTACGCCGACTATCCGCGCGTGCGGCTGGCCCCATCGCTGCTGCCGGCGATCCGCACCGCGTACTCCAAGGCGTCGATGGCGCTGCGGCTGCCGATGTCTGGCGGTTTCGAGAGCTTCTCGAACGTCAAGGACATCCCCTTCATCGCCAGGCACGCGGCGAAGACGCGTGAAGAGGTCTGCAAGGCGCTGAAGATTCCGGCGGATAAGCCGATCGTGCTGTCGTCGTTTGGCGGCTACGGGCTGCCAGGCCTCGACACCGACCTGCTGTCGAAGTTCAAGAAGTACACCGTCGTCACGACCGCCAACGTGTCGCTGAGCCGCGCGCGCAAGGACACCCCGCTCGTCGAGCGGAAAGGGTCGTTCATCAGCATCAACGAAGAAGGGATGTACGACCACGGCGTCCGCTACGAGGACCTGGTGGGCGCGGCCGAAGCCGTCGTGACCAAGCCCGGCTACGGCATCATCGCCGAGTGCATCGCCAACGACGCGGCGATGCTCTACACAACACGCGGCCATTTCCCTGAGTACCGACGTCCTCGTCGAGGAAATGCCGAAGTACCTGCGCACGGCCGCCTTCAGCCACGACGATCTGTTCAACGGCAAGTGGGAGTCGCATCTCGACAAGCTGCTCGCGCAGCCGAAGATGAAGAAGAAGCCGGAAACGAACGGCGCCGACGTCGCCGCTGACATTCTGCTCAAGGCGCTCGACAAGCCGCCGAAGAAGCCGCGCGGACGGCCGAAGGTGAAAGTCTAGAGTCGTTCGAGTCGTTCGAATCGTTCGAGTCGTTCGAGTCGTTCGAGTCGTTCGAGTCGTTCGAAGAACACGGAGGCGCTCGATGCTGCGTCCGGTCGATGACGCTCACGATGGCCCTGCTCATGGTACCGATTGCCGGTCCGCGTCGCAGATCGGCATCGAAACCTCACTCCCTGCCCGCCGTCGAAATCGGCGCTGCCGCGAAGCCGAGTCCCGGCGGGATACGATGCAGATCCTGATCCGCCCGCGGGCTCGTGACGGCCGCAGAACGTCACGCGTGAAGGCATGCTCATCGAGAAGACGTGACGGGCCTAGGTCGCTATCAGCTGGTCGGTCAGGACTCGTGAATGGCTGACGAAGGATCGCTTTGAGGTCACTGGCAAGCCGCCGGCCGATGCGCGAGCGGGACAGTCGCAAGAGATGTTGCAGTCACTGCTGGTCGATGGCGTCTTGCTTGGTGCGCCTGTGATGGAGGGCTTATGTCTGTGGACGTTATACGAAGGAAATCCTGACCGTGATTGCAGTGTGCCTGGTCTGCTCTCCTCGACGAGCCATCCCTGATGACACCCGTCAGCGCCAGAACGATCGGTTACCAGGCCGGATGGATTGAGGACGGCTCGCGTATCAGGCCGTTCCTCGCATGCCGATGACTCGTGCCCGGAAGCCGGCAGACCTATCGCAGCCGGCCGCTACGTGTGATGCGGTGGACAGCAACCCAGAGACACGAAATGCGCGGGACGTGTCAGCCCGAACGCCGTCTGAACGTCAGAACGATTCGAACGATTCGAACGACTCGAACGACTCGAACGATTCTTATTTCACGCAGGTCACAAGCGACCAGATCTTCGGCACGTTCACCTTTTCGATCGATTCCGGACGGAGCTCCGCCTGCGCGAGGAATGCTGGCAGGTCGAGATCCGATTTGAAGCCGATGTGAACGGTGAGCGGCGAGATGGCGCGTTCGACGCGTGAGAGGACGGGGTTGGCGCTGCGGAAGTGATTCAGGATGACGATCTTTCCGCCCGGCTTGCAGATGCGGCGCATCTCGCGTGCGACCTTCACGGGGTCGGGCACGACGCTGATCAGATACGGCGCGTAAACGATGTCGAACGTGTCGTCCGCGAACGTCGTTTTCGCGGCGTCCATTTCCAGCAATCGCACATGGCGCAGCCCTTCCCGGGCGACGCGCTCACGCGCCTTGTCCAGCATGGACGATGACAGGTCGATGCCCGTGACCTGGCAGTTCGATGGATAGAGCGAGGTGTTGATGCCGGTGCCGACGCCGACCTCCAGAATGTGACTGCCGGCCTTGATGCCCATGCGATCGCGGGCCACGAGTCGGCCTGGATGGAGCGTCGGACCGAAGAACACGTCGTAGCTGCTCGCCAGCTTCTCGTAGACGCGTTCGACGAAATGATTCTCGACGGCAATTACTGACAGCGCGCGCGTGCCGACGTCGCTCCCGAAATCAGTCTCTTCTCGCTCGAAAAGCGCCATTCACGCTCCGATTCATCGGGCCACCAGTGGCTTCGGGACTATACCATTCATTGGTCGAGCCGTCGGTAGTCAAGCGTCTCGGCGTCGATCAGAAGGTACGAGCGATTTATGCGGTCGATACACACCGATGGTACGCCTTCGCGCACCGTTTCGCTGAACCGATGGTGATGGCCGCAGAGATGCAGGCGCGGCTTCAACGCTGCGAGCACGTCATTGATGACCGGCTTTCCTGCATCGTGGCG
The DNA here is from genome assembly GCA_963793705.1 of uncultured Acidobacteriota bacterium. Classification (GTDB taxonomy): domain Bacteria; phylum Acidobacteriota; class Vicinamibacteria; order Vicinamibacterales; family UBA2999; genus Gp6-AA40. The sequence goes on from CAWCBC010000009.1 coordinate 122,958, forward strand.
GCGGCTCTTCCGCCCCGGTATGGGCTCCTCTGCCACGATGAATGGCCGCGCCGCCTCGTGCGTCATCAGGATATCGATCGGGGCCAGCTGCTTGCACGCCTCGGCTTCCTCGCGCACGAAATGCCGTCTTTTGTCGTCGCGCTTGTCGAAGGCCGCGTCGCGCCGCGCGGGTGGCAGGTCCGCGGCCGGCGTATCGAACCACTTCGGGGCATGTGTCCCGCCGAGGCCCGCCACGCGCAGGCGCGCCGACGTCCGCGGCCGTGCCGTTCCGAATGTAGTGCAGGTTTGAAGGCTGCGGCTCGCCTGCTTCCCACGCGGCGATACGCTCGAAGTCCTCGTTGTTGCCTTTGATCCAGAACAGCGGGGAGGGTGGCGATGGATACGCGCCCGTCCGGCTGGCCACGTCGCCGACACAGATCCAGAGCGGCACGTCCGGATGGCGTTCCATCGCCTGCGTCAACGCCTCGAAATTTCCGTGGATGTCAGCGACCGCCCCAAGGAACATGAACGATTCGAACGTCGTGAACGACTCGAACGCTTCGAACGACTCGAACGACCTCTATCCCGCGATGGCGGGCAGCTTCGAATCAGCGGCGGGCGCAACGAGCAGGTCGCTCTTGTCCCAGATGAAGTCGTCCTTGCTGTAGACGGCGAGCTCGTAATCCTTGCCCATGAAGATCGCCGACACCGGGCACGCTTCCTCGCACATGCCGCAGAAGATGCAGCGCGTCTTGTGAATCTGGTAGACCGACGCGTATCGGGGGCCGGCGAGCACGGAGCCGTCGTTCTCGGCCGCCTCGAGGTAAATCGCATCAGCCGGACAGGCGACTGAACACAGGCCGCAGGCGACGCACTTCTCGAGGCCATTCTCGTCCCGCATCAGCACCTGCTTGCCGCGGTACTTCGGGAACATCGGGACCTTCTGATACGGGTAGTTCACGGTCACCTTTTTCTTGAAGATGTGCCGGAACGTGGTGAAGAACCCGACGAGAAAAGGACGAATCATGTGGTCAATCATAACTTAGGCCTTAGGCCGGCCCTTGGGCCTTCTACAATGTCCCTTGTGCCGCAGGATCTCTCGCCCGAACAATTCCTGCTCACGCTCTTCGTCAAGCTCGCGGTCATGGCGGTTCTGGCGACGATGCTGGCCAGGTATCACCGTTTCCGCCACATCCTGATCTTCGAGCGCCGCGGCTGGGTTGACCGGCTGGTGTTCATGCTCGCGCTCGGCGTGCCGCTCGCCGGCGGGCGTGGCGTTCCGCGTGCAATTGAACTACTACGCCGCTGATCTGACGCTCGAGGGCGCGCTGCTGGCCGGGCTGATCGCCGGCCCGTACACCGGCGCGCTGGTTGGCTTGATGGTCAGCCTGCCGGCTGTCCTGCTCACGACGTGGCCCGGGAGCGTGGTCACTGGCGAGTTCATCGCGCTGCCCTTTGCCGTCGGCTGCGGCTTCGCCGGCGGCGGCCTGCGTGAGGCGTGCCCGACGAAGGAAACGATCTGGCGGTTCACGCCGTTCGTGATCCTGGATCTGCCGAAGCACCTGTTCAAGATGCTGCGCAACCGGGAGCCGCTGTGGCAAATCATCCTCCTCCTCGCGCCTGTCGCGCTGGAGCTGCTCCGCCAGTTCCTGGGTCTCCGATTCAACAACCCCGACGCTGACATCACCGGCTGTTCTACCTGGATCCGCCGCGGCCGTGGATGATGATCCTCGTCGTGCTGGCTACGGTGCTCGCCGTCGCCTTTCCAATCAAGATCTGGAACAGCGCGCGCATCGAGCATCGAGTCCAGGAACAGGAGAAGCTGCTGCTGGCGGCGAAGATCGAATCGCTCAAGAGCCAGATCAATCCGCACTTCCTGTTCAATACCCTGACGTCGATCTCATCGCTGATCCGGGCCCAGCCCGACACCGCGCGCACGCTGATCATTCGGCTGTCGGCGCTCCTGCGGCGGCTGCTGCGCAGCCACGAACATTTCGTCACGCTGCGTGAAGAGCTCGAGGCGATCGACGAGTATCTCGACATCGAGGTCATCCGCTTCGGACCCAAGCTGAAAGTGGTCAAGGACATCGAGCCGGAAACGATGGACCTGATCGTCCCGAGCATGATCCTGCAGCCGCTGGTCGAGAACTCGATCAAGCACGGCTTCTCGCGTAAGGTCGGACCCGGCGTCATCACGATCCGCAGCCATCGCGAGAACGGCCGCGCCGTCATCGAGGTGGAGGACGACGGGATGGGGTTCTTCGCTGGACTCTCTGGACCATCCGATGTCGAGCGGCATCGGGCTGACGAATGTGCGGGAGCGCCTGCGTGTGATCTACGGAGCGACGTACCAGCTGAAGCTGACGAGTGAGCCGGGCCGGGGCACGCTGGCGCGGATCGAGGTTCCAGAGCTAGCCACGGTGCACCCGATCAGCGCATGAACACGAAGGCACGAAGGATCCGCCTCGCTGAAGCTACGGCGGACAACTCGAGCTGCGAAGAAGGCATGAACATCCCTGAAGGTTCTGGTTGTCGACGATGAACCGCTTGCGCGCGAGGAGCTGTGCTACCAGCTTCAGCGCCTGAACGATGTCGACGTCATCGGCCAGGCGGGCAACGGCCTCGAGGCGCTGTCGGCGGTCGAGCGCGCCGAGCCCGACCTCATCTTTTTGGACATCCAGATGCCGGGACTGACGGGCTTCGAGGTCGCGCGACGCCTCCTGACCCGCGGCGACGACGTCGCCGGCCATGGTCTTCGTCACCGCGTTCGATCAGCACGCGATCGAGGCGTTCGAGGTCAACGCCGTCGATTACCTGCTCAAGCCGGTCGAACCCGGGCGGCTGGAACAGGCGGTTGACCGGGCCCGGCGGCGGATTGACGGTGGGCGGCCGTCCGCGGCCGGAGCCCCGTTAAACGATCAACTCGAACAGATCGTCAAAATGATGGCCGGGCGTCAGGTGCGCCGGGACCAGGTGGCCATCAAGGTCGGGGAACGGTTCATGCTGGTTCAGGCCGAAGAAATCATCTTCGCCTCCCTGGCCGACGAGTCGATTACCATAGTGACAGGGCAGGTGGCGGGCACGTCCAACTACCGGACCCTGGACGACTTACAGGCACGGCTGGATCCCGAGGTGTTCTGGCGCGTGCACCGGTCGCACCTGGTTAACATCAACAAGATCAAGGAGATCGTCCCTTGGTTCAGCAGGAATTTCATCCTTCGGATGAAGGACGCGAAGGGCACGGAGATCCCGGTGAGCCGCGCGCAGACGAAGCGGCTACGGGAGTACCTGAAGCTCTGAACGAACCGCCGGAGGCTGTAACGGGCGAACGAGAATTGTTCGCCGACGAGAATCCGGGGCAGACAGCGAATCCGGCGCCGCCTCCCTCCACCAGGACGCCGCCGCCATCCACCAGGACGCGGTCGCGATCCACAGGACGCCGCTGCGATCCACCAGGACGCGCCGGGGCCGGCTCCGCGATGGTGATCTATCGGCTGAACGTCTGGAAAGACGAGCTCGTGGCGTGGTTCAAGACGCTGGCCTCAGCCGCCGTCTACGCCACGCTCATCGTGACCTTCGGCTTCCAGGTTGCCCGCGTCGAAGGCCAGAGCATGGCGCCCACGCTTGCCGACCAGGACCGCCTGATCGTGAACAAGCTGGCCTACCGCCTGGGCCCGCCGCGGCGCGGCGACATCGTGATGCTCTACTACCCGATCAACCCGGACAAGTCGTTCGTCAAGCGGGTGATCGCCGAAGAAGGCGAAGACGTGCGCATCGTCGACGGAACGGTCTACGTCAATGACGTCCCGATGGCCGACGACTTCGTGCCGGAGGAGTTCCGCAGCCACGACGATTACGCGCCGACGCGCATCCCCGACGGCTACTACTTCGTCATGGGCGACCATCGGAACAACAGCTCCGACAGCCGCCACTGGGGCATGGTGCCGAAGAAGTACATCATCGGCAAGGTGCAGCTGCGCTGGTGGCCGATCCCGCACGCTCGGTGGTTTTCCGACGACCTCAAAGCCCGGTAATTGACCGATCGATACGGCCAGGTCACCAGCGTTCTCTGGCGCGTCCTGTTCGTCAACCTCGCCGTCGCCGTGGCCAAGATCGCACTTGGCTACGCGACGGGCGCGGTCTCGATCCTCTCCGACGGCTTCCACTCCCTCACTGACTCGGCCTCGAACGTCGTCGCGCTCGTCGGCGTCTCGGCCGCGCGGCGGCCACCGGACGCCGACCACCCGTACGGCCACCGCAAGTACGAGACGATGGCATCGCTCGCCATCCTGGTGTTCCTGGTTGTCGTGCTCGTGCAGGTGGTCTCGGCGTCCATCGATCGGCTGATGAACGGCGGCGTGCCGCGGGTCTTCCCGGAAGGCATCGCGCTGATGACGGTCACGCTGATCATCAACATCGGCGTGGTCTGGTACGAGCTCGGGCAGAGCCGCCGCCTGAAGAGTGAGGTGCTGCGGGCGGACGCCAAACACACCCGCAGTGACGTGCTGACGTCGATCGCAGTGCTCGGGGCGCTGATCGGGGTGTGGTGGGGCTATCCGATGCTCGACCCGCTGGCCGCGATCCTCGTCGCCGGGTTCATCGGCCACGCCTGCTGGAGCATCGCGCAGGAGGCGTCGGGCATCCTTGCCGACCACATCGTGATTCCCGAAGCGGCCGTGCGCGAGGTCGTTCAATCCGTCCCCGAGGTGCTCGGGTGCGAAAAGATTCGAACACGCGGGTCGGCGGATCACGCGTTTCTCGATCTGCACCTCTGGCTCGACGGTGCGACGCCGCTGCAATCGGCGCACTCGACCTCCCACGTCGTCAAAGACAAGCTCATGACGAAGTTTCCCCAACTGGTGGACGTCATCATCCACATCGAACCGCCGAAGCCTGGTAGCTGGGTCACTGGTAGGATGTGTTGCCTACTGAACTCGGTACCACCGGCAACGGCAACCCAGGCAACTAAGGCAACCCAGGCGACCTCACCACCGGCATCCCGATTGCTGTCTTCTTCGATATGGACCCAGAAGTCGTGCGTCACGAAACAATCGGCGGACTGTTGCGCGGGATTCTGACGGACCTGAAGACGCTGATCCGCGAGGAAATCGCGCTGGCCCGCGTCGAGATTCGCCAGGAGGCCGGGCGCGCGCGTGCGGCAGCGATGAGCTTCGGCCTTGCGGCGGCAGCGCTACTTTTCGGCGTCGCGTTTCTCCTCATCGCTATCGCAACGGCTATCGCCGAAAAGCTCGGCTGGCCGCTGTGGGGCGGCTTCCTGCTCGTCGCTGTGCTGCTGAGCCTCGCGGGATTCGTCTTGCTGGCGTCAGGCCGCAGGCAGCTCCGGTCGTTTCACGCCGTTCCACCGGAAACGGTCACGACACTCAAGGAGAATTCTGAATGGATCGCGAAGCGGCTGTCCTCCGCGCAGAAATGAGTCGGACCCGGGCCGAGCTCGATCAGAAGCTGTCGATGCTGCAGGCACGGGTGAGCGACCTGACGCCGCGGCGTCTCACGCAGCGCTACGTGCAGGATTACTCCGTCGATCGGTTCGTTGGCGGCATGCTGACGCTGATCGGCCTGAAGATGGCCTGGACGCGATACCGCGAACTGAAACACCAGCGCGAGCGACCGCATCGCGAGTCCGGTTACGGACGCTGGCAGTAGCGCGTACTCCAGTCGGGTCGCGCGCTCCACGACGTCGTAAGGCCGCTAATGACCGGCGACCACCGCCACACTGCGTGGGACGTGTCGCTGGATGACGGCTAGCGAGACGAACACGAGCGCCATCAACACCGCCCACGATCCGAAGTAGCCAGGCACGCCCGCGCTATCGAGCGCGTAGGCCCCGACATAGACCGCGAGGATGTTGCCGACGCGGCCGAACGCCACCGCCGTGCCGACGCCGGTGCTGCGGATCTCCGTCGGATACACGTGCGCCGCCAGCGCGTACATCGTCGTCTGCACCGCGTTGAGCAGGCCGCCCGTGACGAGCAGCAGCGCCAGGAGCGTGAAGGTGTTGTTGGGATCGAGGTCCAGGCCGGCCAGCACGATGGAGAACACAATCGCAGCGCCGACATGCCGAGCATCGTGGCCCTCGAACCGATGCGCTGAATGACGAGCGCCCCGAGGACGGCGCCGGCCACGCCGCCGATGTTCACCCACTGCAGTCCGCTCGGCGCCGCCGCTGGCGTGAATCCAACGTGATCGCGCAGCGTGGACGTCAGCAGCTGGATCACGACGTAGTTCACCATCAGGCAGAAGAAGAACGACCCGAACAGCCCCAGCGTGTCGCGCAGATACTGCGGCGCGAACAGATCGCGGATTCTCGCCTTCTTGACCGGACCGCCGCCGACCGCGGCCTCGACATACTCCACATCGTCCGGAATGGTGTGCCCAATACGGCGCATCGTCCTCGTGAGCTCGGGCCAGCGCTCGCGCCGGCCGACCAGGTAGCGCGGCGACTCGGGCAGCACCTTGAACAGCACGGCCGCCAGGACCAGCGGGACGATGCCGCCGGTAATGAAGAGCCCCTGCCAGCCGAAATTCGGTGCGATCAGCCTGGTCATCGTGCTTGCGACGAAGTCCACCGAGCGGGATGCAGACGATGGTGAGCGTGACGGCGAACGGACGCTGCCGGCGCGGCACGTACTCCGAGGCGAGGGACGCCGCATTCGGCATGGCGCCGCCGAGGCCGACACCGGCCAGGAACCGCAGCGCGCTGAGCATGAAGACGGAATCGATAAAGGCGACGAGGAACGTCAGGACCGCGAAGGTGATCACGCTCAAGAGCAGAGCCGTCCGGCGGCCGAACTTGTCGCCGATGACGCCGCCCAGCAGGCCGCCAATCAGCATCCCCGCAGGGCCCCACGCCAGCGCCGAACGGAGCTGCGCGCTCGCGGCTGGGACGTGGCATATCGGGGAACCACTCGGGGGCGATGTACGGGATGGCGTTCGGCAGGATCTGGTTGTCGATGCCGTCAAGGATGATCGTCAGCGCCGTCCCGAAGATCAGCAGCTTCTGATAGCCGGTCCATCGCCCTGCGTCGATGGCCGCACCGACGTCAACGGTCTTCATGCAACGGGTCCTCTCGAAGGCAGCCGCGAATTCGGACGTTCCGAACGACTCGAACGATTCGAACGATTCGACGATTCGAACGTTCGAACGATTCAAGGGCGGGAGTATATCAGCGAGGCAGTCGTCTGATACGTCGCGAACGCGAGCGCGCCGCAGCCGGCGATCACGGCCGCAAGCGGGACCGCGGTGCCATTGCCGAGCGCGCCGACGAGCGCGCCGGCAGTTGCGCCGAGCACGAACTGCATCGTGCCAAGGAGCGCGGACGCGCTGCCGGCAACGGCTCCGTGCGGCGCCATCGCCAGCGCGGTGGTGTTCGGCATCACAAAGCCGTGCGAGGCAATGTAGAAGAACAGCGGCACGAGGATGCCGGCGAATCCGCCGAATCCCGTGCTGGCGTCAATCAGCAGCACCGCTCCTGCGACGATCGATACGGGCAGCACGGCGCTGACGATGTGGCGTGCGTCGTAGCGGTTCGCCAGCCATCGATTGACCTGCGAGGCGGCAATGATGCCGATCGCGTTGACGCCAAAAAACAACCCGTATTGTTCGGGCGGCACATGGAACAGCTCGATGAACACGAATGGCGAGCCTGAGATATAGGCGAGCAGCCCGGCAAAGATCAGCGCGCCGGTGACGACATAGCCCATGTAGCCGCGATCGCGGAGCAGGCCGACATAGGTCGCGAGGACGTCCACAGTGCGCTGACGACGCCGCCGCGCAGCCGGCAGGCTTTCGGGGAGAAAGAGCGCGGCGATCACGAGCCAGAACACGCCGTAGGCGGCGAGCAGCCAGAAGATCGAACGCCACCCGAAGTTCACGAGCAGCTGACCGCCGATGAGCGGCGCCAGAATCGGCGCCAGGCCCATCACCAGCATCAGCACCGACAGCATGCGCACCGAGCCGCGCTGATCGAAATAGTCGCGGACGATCGCCCGCGGCACGACGAGGGGCGCACAGCCGCCGAGCGCCTGCAGGAACCGGAGCGCGATCAACGCACCCACGTCACGCGCCAGCGCACAGCCGACCGAGGATGCCGAGAACAGGACGAGGCCGAAATACAGCGCGCGCTTGCGTCCCCAGCGATCGGAGAGCGGACCGTAGAACGCCTGACCGCAGGCGATGCCGATGAAATACACCGCCAGGCTGACTTGGACAGACGCGTCCGACGTGTGCAGATCGCGGGCGATGGTTGGCAGCGCAGGCAGGTACATGTCGATCGCCAGCGGGCCCATCGCCGTCAGCGCGCCAAGGATGACGGCGAGACGGTAATACGCCTCGCCGCGGGGAGCTTCGGTCACGCGCGCGTCGATCGTCCGGCGTCGACCGTCCGACCGTGCTTCAGCGAGGTGACGTCGGCCTCTGCGATATGTTCCGGATCGCCCGCCAGTCTTCTCGACGAGATAGATGTCCGTGATCACCATCGACTTGTCGACCGCCTTCACCATGTCGTAGACGGTCAGCGCGGCGACAGCCACGGCGGTGAGCGCTTCCATCTCCACGCCGGTCTGCCCTTTCGTGCGCACGCGCGCCTCGATGCGGTACCCGCGCCGTGTGGGAGTCAATTCCACATCGACGTGCGACAGCTGGAGCGGATGACACAACGGAATCAACGCCGACGTCTGCTTGGCCGCCATGACGCCGGCGAGACGCGCGGTCTGCAGCGGGTCACCCTTGGCGACGGCGCCGCGTCGGATCAGGCGCAGCGCGGCCGGACTCATCTGAATCTCGCCGCGCGCCAGCGCCTCGCGCGACGTCACCGCCTTGTCGCCGACGTCGACCATCCGCGCCTTGCCGCGCGCGTCGACGTGCGACAGCTTAGCTGCCATTAGCTGCCACCTGTGTCTCCCTGCGCCAGATAGAACGAGAGACTCTCCAGCGACACCGTCAGGTCGACGCTCTTCAGCTTGACGTCGTCGGGGACCTTCAGCGCCCCGGGCGAGAAGTTGAGGATGGCTTTGATGCCCGCCGCGATCACCTGCTCCACGACCGGCTGCGCGTGCGGTGCGGGAACGGCGATCACCGCGATGTCGAGGCGCTCCTTCTTGGCCACGCGCTTCAGCTCGCGGATGTCGTAGATCGGGACGCCGCTCCTGCGATTCGTGGCCGATCTTCTCGTTCGCCGCGTCGAACAGCGCGGCGATTTCGAACCCCTCCTGGCGGAACCCCGGATAGTCGGCCAGCGCCAGGCCAAGGTTTCCGGCGCCCATGATCGCCACGCGCAGGTGGCGGTCGAGGCCAAGAATCTGGCGCAGGTGGCGGCGCAGATCCTTGACGTAATAGCCGACGCCGCGGACGCCAAACTCACCGAAGTAGGCGAGGTCCTTGCGAATCTGCGCCGCATTCAGGTGGAACTGCTCGGCCAGCGCCTGTGACGAAATCGTCTGCGTGCCCGCGGCGTCGAGCTCGTTCAGGCAGCGCAGATATACGGACAGGCGGTTCGTGGTCAGCTCCGACACCTGATCGGGGGTCTGACGCCGCTTGTTCGGCCGATTCACAAGAGGAAATGGTACTGCAAAGTTTTAGAATTGGTTGTGGGCGCCTACCCCTCCGGCTTGCACGCGCAGTCGGTGCCGCGGTCACGGTGCTCGTGCTGCTCGCGCCGGTCGTCTCTTCGGCGCAGCCACCGCCCCGCCGGCTGACGACGATCGCCGGGCTCCGCCAGTTCCCCGGCTTCTTTCACCTGCAGAACGTTCTGCTTCACGGCGAATTCAAGGAGGAGGGCGGCAGGATTTCTCTCGCATCCGAGGACGGCAACATCCGCTCGATCCTGGACACTGGCGTCCGGACAACGTCCGGCGCCGGTGGAAGTGCGCGCGCAGCTGATCGACGTCGGGCGGTTGGATCCAGGAGATCCGCGCGTTCCTGAGGTCGAAGGACGGGACGCGGGCCGCTGGCCTCGGCCAGGCGAAGAGCTGTTCGTGCGGGTTACCGCCGTGACGTCGGCGACACCATCAACGTCGATGTCGATCCGCGCGCTGGCGCTGGAGCCATGGCGCTTTGACGGTCAGAAGATCACGGTGACCGGCAACTTCCGTGGACGGAACCTGTTCGGCGATCTGCCCGGCGCGCCCGGCAAGAGCCGCTACGACTTCGTCATCCGCGGAGCGGAAGGAGCGGCATGGGTGACGGGACTCGAGCCCCGCGGCCGCGGATTCAATCTGGACATCGATCGGCGCTTCGACACCGATCAATGGCTCGAAGTCACCGGCGTCGTTGCCTACGAGCGTGGGCTGGTGCGCATCGATGCGACGGAACTGGTCGCCGCAAAAGCGCCGCAGGTCCTGCGCGAGGCGGATGAGCCCGCGGCTCCGCCGCCGTCGTTCCACCGGTTGAGGTCGTGTTCTCGTCTCCGACGCCAGGCGAAGACAGACGTCAGCGCGACAACCACGGTGCGGATTCAGTTCCTCGCGTGGCCTCGATCCGAAAACGATTGCCGGCGCGATGCGCGTCAGCTATCCCGGCACGGACACGGCGCCTCCCTCGTTCAAGTCGACGTACGACGCAGCCACCCGAGCCGTCACGCTGAAGTTCTCTGCGCCACTTGCACCCGGGCGCGTGCAGGTCGATGTTGGCGAGACGTTGTTGGCGTTCGACGGCGGGATCGCGAAGCCGTGGACGCTGACGTTTACGGTCGCGGAGTAACTGCCAGTCCGACCTTTGCGCTGCGCGCTACGGCGAGATTCCGCGCTCTGGCGCGGCGGAAACCCTACGGGATGATTCGAAATCCGGTGACCTGGGTGGCGTCGCCGGCAGTGACCTCGACCGCATAATCGCCCGGCGCCAGCGGCGCTAGCGTCACATCCGCAACAATCCAGCGAACCCCTTCAGCGGCATCCGCCCGTTCGCTCACCTGCACCGGCACCTGCAGAACCTTACCGGAGCGGTCCAGGAGCCGGGCCGTTGCGCTTGTCGGCGCTGGTCGCAAGCTCCAGGCGCAGCCGATCGCTGCGCTGGTAGCGCGGATCGGCGGTCCTGACGAATTGCGGACCCGTCGACGTGCCGCGGCGCCACATCACGGCTTCGCCGACCGCGGATGGCCGGTCGGCAATGGTGACCCGTGCCGTGTCGCTGGCAGCGTCGCTTGTTATGGCGTCGCTTGCCGTGGCGTCGCGGCCACGCAGCCGCACGCGAACGGCATAGTCGCCTGGCGCAAGCGGCCCGTTCGTCGGGACACGGACGCCGAATGCCCCCTGCCCTGCCGGGACCTCCACCTGCGTCGTCGCCATCTGACGACCGTCCGCCGCGAGCAGAACAACGTCCGCCGCGCGCGCCGTTGACCCACGCAGCCTCGCGGCGCGTTCGGAAGTCGAGCTCTCCGACGATCCACACCGACGCAGTCGCGTTGTCGCCCTGCCCCCGCACCCAGGCGGCCGGCCGGACCCTGAATGTCGAGCGGGCGTTGCTCCCGACGATCGTGTTGAGGGCGCTCATCACCTCAGGCCGGACAGTGTCTACCGCAGCTCGGGAGAGCGGCCACCTCCGCGGCCGTGCGAGCCCGGTATCCGCGGCGCGCACGGACGCGCACATCCGGCCGTTTGACGCGCACGGTGATCGAACGGTACTTGCCGTCCAGCTTTGTGTTGGTCGAGTAGTACCCGAACAGATAGTACCGAAGACAGATCGTCGGCGATCCGCTTCAGCCCCTTCTCGATGTAGTTCGTGTCGATGATCGCCTCGCCGTCGGTGTCGACGGCGAGCGTCCTCAGGTTGTTGTGTCGCGTCCTGAGGTTCGCATGTCGTCCGCGATCGGCGGCAGGATAGTCCGGTCCGATCGGCGCATCGAACGACGCCAGTCCGCGGGCATACACCGGGTAGAACGTCACGTTGCCGCGGTTCGCATCCTCCGTAATCCTGCGAAAGTGCAGATCGCTATTGATGGCCGCAAGCTCATGCACGTCCCGCTCGCACTCCCGGCGACGCGAATCGGTGAACGGTCCGCGTTGAGACGGCGGGAGCACCGGCGGCTCAAAGATGGGCGGAGTGACCGGCCGCCGCCCATCCTCTTGCGGATCTGGTTCGGCAGGTCTCGGGTTCGGCTGATAAAGCAGCCAGCCCTCGGTCACGAGGACAACGGCCTTCCGCTCGTCTCGCAACCCGCCGAGATGCGTCATCAAGTCTTCGAACGCGTCCAGCGTCAGCTTCTCGCGCCGGCGGTCGATCATCTCGCTGAGCAGCGGGTCGCCACCGGAGTACCGTCCGCGCGCTCGCCGAAGACACTCCTCGTAGAGCAGCTCCTTCGGATCCTTGCCCGCGATGCGCGCGCGGCGGCCCCACCACTCGGTGCTGACGATCTTCTCGATGACGGTCGTCTTGTGGCCAAGCGCGATGTCGCTGCCAGCCATTTCCGGAGTCATCAGCGCCACGAGATCGTCGGGGCCGAGGACCCGGTCCAGAAATGCGGCCAGCGGCTTCCGCATGATCGGTCGAGCCTTCGAGCTGCGTGTGGTAGGTGTCCAGAAAGATGACGAAGACGCGGGAGCGGGGATCCCCCGCCGCTTCGCGGCTCGCGCGCAGCCCGTCAGGCCTCAGCTCGCGTTGCCTGAACTCGCGGCGGACCGGACCACGACATGCTCGAAGTCCTCGACCTTCTGGGGAACGCCGTCTTCAAGGACCTCGATTTCGACTGGCCTGCAGGTCATTGACCGCCTACACCGTCGCGCGTGGCGTACATGTCCACGCGTACGTAGTTGGCGCCGGCGCGGAAGGTTGGCTGGGAGCGATCCTGTGGAGCCTGGGCGGTCAGGGCCGCGACGGCCGCAACAGACACGACGAGCGTAAGTCGAGTTCGCATAAGCCTCGACGGGAGGCAGGCTGGCAGGGTTGAGTGTAGATCAGGAGGCCGGTCGGCGAGCGAACCACCGGCGGACGGTGCGAATGATGACTGCCGCAAACATCACGATCAGGACCAGCAGGATGCCCGTGACGACAAGCGCCGCGATCGGATGTTTCAGCGCCAGATAGCCAAGCCCAACGACGAACAGGTCTTCGCCAAGGCTCAGAATCCAGTTCGAAAACGGCTCCGGGCTGGTGTTGGCTGCGGCGCGGGTGCTGGTCTTCGTCAGGTGGCTGCCGGCGGCGACGGCTCCGCCGAGCAGCGCGACCAGCGCCTCCACCGTCGGCGATGCCTCGCCCAGCGTCGTCACCGCGATGAGCGCGCCGCCGACGGGACGAATGGCGGTGTGCAGCACGTCCCACAGCGTATCGACGTAGGGAATCTTGTCCGCGAAAAACTCGATCAGATACATCACCACGGCAACGCCGATCACGCAGTCGTTGTTGAACGCCTGAAACTGCGGCGGCAGGCTGACCCAGCCGTAGCGCGACGCCAGACCAAGGATGGCGACCGTCGCATAGAGGTTGACTCCCGCGGCAAACGAGAACCCGAGCGTGCGCCCCAGGGTGATCAGGTCCATACGGGAACCTTCCGCGAGCAGCTTCTGCACTTCGGCGCGCACTCTGCGCGATCAGCGCATCACGGTCGTCGAGTGTGAGGCCCGCGGTCGGGATCGGCTTCCCGATCCGCACGCTGACGTCGGACGGGCCTGACGATCGGGACTGCCCTTGCGCATGGCGGCCCGGCCGCCGCTGATCGCAACGGGGACAACCGGCGCCTGTGCCTCGATCGCCATGATGAAGCCCCCCTTCTTGAACGGCAGGAGGTCGCCGGTGCGGCTGCGGGTGCCCTCAGGGAATATCAGGAACGAATTGCCGGCCCTGAGCGACTCGGCCCCTTTCGCAATCGACTGCATGGCCTGTTCGCGGTCGTTGCGCTCGATGGCAATGAAGCCGCCGACGTCGAACACCGTCCCCATGATCGGGAACTTATGCAGCTCCGCCTTGTAGAGGACGTGGAGGCGTGCGGTGCAGCGCCTCGAACAGCACCGGCGGATCGACGTTGCTTTCGTGGTTCGCGCAAAAGACGACCGCCGTCTCAGGAATGTGCTCCCGGCCGCTGACCCGATAGCGGATGCCGGCCAGCGGCGAGGGCCAGCCGCGGCGCCGGCATGGCCCAGGGCGAACATGCCGCCTTTCCACTTGAAGCACCACGCCGATGAGGAGCGCGAGCGGTGCGGCGACGGCGATATACGCCAGGATGGCAATGTAGGCGATCAGCGAGCGGACGGCGGCGACGGCGGTCAACATGACAAAAGCTTAACCGGGTACAAAAAAATCGCCCGGACGGGCGAGTCCGGGCGGGCGAAGAAAGCAGAAATCGAGGTACAAGAAACGCCGTGAAGGCGTTCCGGAGACGGCGCACAGCGAGGCGCGCATGGCGCGACTCGCCTACGAGGCGCGGGCGGCGCGGCGCTGTGGAACCACGGGAACCACGGGAGCCTTCACCGGCTTGGTGACCTTCGCGCGCGAGGTGGCGCGCGCCAGGTTCCGCGCCTTGACCATGAAGCAACGTTCGAGCGCTCGGTCGACCTGGGTCTCGACTTCGAGCGCCTTCTGCCGCATCACCTCGGAGATCTCCGAGATGATCAGCGCCTTGGCGCGGTCGAGCATCCGCTTCTCGCGGAACGACAGGCTCTTCGACTTGCTGAGGAACGTCAGGCTCTTGAGCACGTCGGCCATGTCGTAGATCGAGCCGGTCCGCATCTTGTCGGAGTTGTCCTTGAATCGTCCCTTCCAGTTTTGATGGTTGTCGATTTTCCCGTCGCCCAGGAGGTCGAAAATACGATTGACCTCTTCGTCGGTGATCGCCTTGCGCAGGCCGACGCCATCAACGTTGGCGACAGGCACCAGCACGGTCGTGTCGTTCGCGACGATGCGAAGGTGGAAAAAGCCGCAGGTAGTACCGAGAATTGTTTTTTCTTCGATCCGTTCGACGATACCGAGACCATGGTTCGGGTAGATGACCTTGTCGCCGACCTGGAATGTCACGTTTCCCCCGTAGCAGGAATGTGGTGGTAGGACCGGACTTACGCCGGAGAACAGCACCCAAGTATAGCCCACCTGCCCCAGTGACGGCAATGCGAAATGGCCAAAAAACCGAGGTTTTTGGCACTTTAGGACCCCGTGCGGCCAGTTCAGTCGTCGCGGTGCGGCTCGATCGACACGAACATCGAGCGAGCTAAATTACGGCCCGTCTACGACTTGGATGGAAGGCTGCGTCACGAAGGACAAACGGACAGACGCAAGAACGCCGACCGACCGACGCAGCTCGGCCTTTAGGCCCGCGCCACGGCGAGTTCGACGATTTCCTCGATCAGGCGGGTATAGGTCCGACCTGATTTTCGCGCCGCCATCGCGAACTCCGCGCGCGAACTGAGCCAGGGGTTGGGATTGACTTCGATCACCTGGACGCGCCCGTCCGGCTGCAATCGCATGTCGACGCGGCCGTAGTCTCGCAGTTCCAGCGCCTGATACGCAGCCACCGCTGTCTGCTGCAGCGCAAGCACCGTCTCCTCGGGAAGGTCGGTCGCGATCGCAGACTTGGTGTCGCGATACGCCTTCGTCCCCTTCCCCCACTTCACTTCCGCCGCCGCGATTCTCGGCGTTCCATCTGGAAGTTTTGACAGGTCCAACTCGACGACCGGCAGCGCTTCCGGGCTGTCGTTGCCGAGGACCCCAACATACATCTCACGGCCCTCGATGTATTCCTCGATCAGCACCGGCGAGTCGAAATTCGCGTGCAGCCAATCCATCCGCTCCATCAATTCCCGGATCGACGTGACAACGGCGCTGAACTCGATGCCGATCGAGCCGTCCTCGCGCGCCGGTTTGACGATGACCGGGAACTGCAGGTCATGGGAGAAATCGAGCCGGCCCCGGAAACACTTCGCAAAAACAGGCGTGAGGATGCCGTGGAAGGCGAAAATCTTCTTGGCGACGGCCTTGTCCTGCGCCAGCATCATTCCGTTCGCGCCGGCGCCCGTATATTTGCGTCCGAGCAGGTCGAGGTAGGCGCCGATCTTGAAGTCCGCCGTGTCGTCGTCCGCAAACGACTCCGCCAGGTTGAACACCAGGTCGCATTCCGCTTTGGCAAGGCCAAGCAGGCTCTTCTGCGTGCCATCGAGCTCGTAGAGCACCGGCTCGTGCCCGAGCTTCGTCAGCGCGTCAGCGACCTCCTCTTCGACTTCCTTCTTGTCGAGCGTGCGGACGACGGGCGTCTTGTCCGTGGCAGTGGCCGGCTCCTCGGACTCGTCAACGAGGACGCGGTCGTAGAGGACGACGATGCGAAGGGTACCCATTTCGCGATTTGAGATTAGTGATTACTGATTGATTTGAGCATTGATGGACGAAATCATCAATGTTCGAACTTTCCGCGTGTGAGAAAGTTCATCGCCAGCGTTGTCGCCAGAGCGGTGACCTCCACGAGATAACGAGGCTCCTCCCCGACCTCTCCCCATAGCTTCATGCGCTCACAGGTGCGGCAGATGGAATCGATCAAGCCGTTCACGATGGGCCGCTGGACCCCGGTCCAATAGGTAATCTTTTCTACGAGTTCCGGCCGGTATTTGCCGACAATATCAGCCGCCGGGCGCGATTCCTTGCGCTTCCGCGCGAGGAAGATCTGCCCGAGGTGCGCGTCCAGCGCGATGTCGATTCTGGCCTGTCGCTCGTCAGCGGCCTGCTCGTAGAACTGCTCCACCGTGACGCCGATGTCCGCGGGCGTGATGTCCACCTCGCCGGTCTTGACGATCGGGTCGACGTCGGCGAGCGCGCGGGCGACTCTGCTCGACGTAGCGAAGCTTCTTGAGGGCCGGCCAGCCTTTGTACTGACGGCGCCAGGGGCTGCGCGGCGTCAGCCAGACGGCAAACGTCTCGGCGAAGTCCTCGTCCGGATGCTTCTGCGCGTACCACCCTTCGATGTGCCGAACGTAGTCGCGGCTGAACGGAATCGGCTTGTAGTCGTCGCGATAGGCGCGGAAGAACGGCCCGAACAGGCGCCGCCATTCGGGAGTGGTGTAGAGGCGATAGGCGTAGTTGAGGACATGGCCGGCCTCATGGCGCATGTACATCATGATCTGGCGCTCATTCTCGAGCGCATCGACCGCCTTTTCGAGCTTTCGCAGCTTTGGATCGGCGAGGTAGAACGGAATGCCGAGCACCGGCTGCTGGTCCGGACATCCCCATTCGTCGGTCAGGTAGCAGACAGGACGGAATTTCTTGAACCCGCGTCGCTCGAGCTCCTTGTACAGCTGACCGAACGTAGCCTTCAACCGGAGAGCCCTCGACTCTGAGCCCGAGCTCGCTGACCTTCTTCCCGAGAACGCCGCGAATCTCCGGGTCCAGGGTCTCGAATCTGACCACGCCCGTGACTATTCCCGTCTTTCCTGCATCAGGGCGTGCGTGTTCCCTTCGCCATCGTCGAAGAACGCCATCCAGAGTTCGTGGTCGGGCATCTTCGCGATGAGATGCGGTTCGCCGCGAAACGTCACGCCGCGCTGCTGCAGATCGCGATACGCCTGCGTCGATGTCGTCGACCTTGAAATACAGAGGCGAACCCGGGTGCTGAAACTCCTTCTCCCCGGGAACCTCGACCATCAGTCGAATGTCGCCGCACTTGAAGAACGCCAGCCCCGGCGGCGCCTGAAAGAGGAACTGCAGGCCGAGTCGGTCGCGGTAGAACTCGACGCCCGTGCCAGATCCTTGACCGGCATGGCGATCTGCCCGATCGCCGAAAGCGCTGTCGTCGCCATGCCGGTCATCTTAGCCTCGATCTAATAATGAATCGCCATGCTGCCGCCCTACGAACAGCTCGGATTGTTCTACCTCGGCCGACGATTCGACCTCGGTTCAGGAAAACGGCAGGACGAGCCAATCCTGTACGAGTCGCGAGACCTGGTGACGCACGCCGTCTGCATCGGCATGACCGGCAGCGGCAAGACCGGCCTTGGCATCTCGGTCATCGAAGAAGCGGCGCTGGATCAGATACCCGTTCTGGCGATCGATCCGAAGGGCGACCTCTCGAACCTGTTGCTGACGTTCCCCAACCTGGCGGCGGAAGACTTCGCGCCCTGGGTTGACGAACGGCAGGCCCAGGCGCAGGGGCTGACGCGCGAGGCTGCAGCCGAGCAAACCGCGGCGCAGTGGAAGAAGGGGCTGGCGGAGTGGGATCAGGATGGGGCCCGCATTCAACGCCTCAAGTCCGCGGTCGACGTACGGGTCTACACCCCTGGCAGCCGGACCGGCACTCCCCTCTCGGTGCTCAAGTCGCTGCGCGTCGGGGCGGAGGATCCGGAAGATGCTGCCGCGCGCGCAACAACGGTCGCGGCCAGCCTGCTGTCGCTCGCCGGAGTCACCGACGCCGGACCGCATAGCCGCGAGCACGCGCTGGTGGCTGCGCTGCTGACCCATGGGGGCGCAGACAACCAGACGGACCTGCCACGCCTCGTCGAGCAGATCCTCCGACCGCCATTCGACCGCGTCGGCGTGATGGATCTCGAAAGCTTTTTTCCGTCGCGCGATCGGCAGGAGCTCGCGCTCAGGTTCAACAGCGTGCTGGCGACGCCGGGATTCGATGTGTGGATGGCGGGCGAGCCGGCCGACCTCGCCAGCATGCTCTTTACCCCCGAGGGCCGGCCACGGATCGCCATCGTGTCGGTCTCGCACCTGGACGACGCGCAGCGCATGATGGCCGTCTCCCTCGTGCTGAATGCAGCGCTCGAGTGGACTCGCCGGCAGGGCGGCAGCTCGTCGCTCAGAGCCCTGCTCTACATGGACGAAGTGTTCGGCTATCTGCCGCCGGTGGCAAACCCGCCGTCGAAGCTGCCGCTGCTGACATTGTTGAAGCAGGCGCGAGCGGCCGGCGTCGGCGTCATGCTGGCGACGCAGAATCCGGTCGATCTGGATTACAAGGCGCTGTCGAACACCGGCACCTGGTTTCTCGGAAAGCTGCAGACCGAGCGCGACAAGGCGCGCGTCCTCGACGGCCTGGAGGGGCTGTCGAGCTCGTGGACACGCGACCAGCTGGATCAGACCCTGTCCGGCCTTCGCAGCCGCGTGTTTCTGATGCACAACGTTCACGAGAAGGAGCCGGTCACCTTCGAAACGCGGTGGGCCCTGTCCTATCTGCGTGGGCCGCTGACGCGTGAGGAGCTGCGGAAGGCCATCGGCACGCCGGCGGCATCGCCGCAGCGGGCATCCGCGCCTGCAGCCGCCGCTCCGGCTGCACCTGCCGCCCATGCGGCGGCGGACAAGCCCCTCCTGCCGACCGGCATCAACGAGTACTTCCTCCCGTCGCCACGGCGCGGCTTCGTACGAGCCGGTCCTCTACGGCAGCGCACGCGTGCAGTACACGGATACGAAGCGCGGCATCGACGTCACGTCCGATGTGCATGCCGTGACGCCGATCACTGATGGAGCGGTGGCGGTGGACTGGGACGCGAGCATCGGCGACCGACATTGCGCCGGACGCGCTGGCGAAGGGCCCGGCCAGCGCTGAAGCGCGCTTCGGCGTGCTGCCTGCCGCCGCACGGAATCCCAGGAGCTACACGGAGTGGTCCGACGATTTCGAGCAGTGGATTGTCCGGGCGAAACCGCTGCGGCTGTTCTCGGCGCCTGCTTACAAAATGAGCTCGAAGCCCGGTGAGACTGAAGCGGAGTTCGCCGCGCGGGTACAGCAGGCCACGCGTGAGAAGCGCGACGCAGCGGTCGAAAAGCTGCGCGCGAAGTACGCACCGAGAGTCGAGCGCGCGACCGACAAGATTCGGCGCACGCAGGGTTCGGTCGCCAAGGAGGAACAGCAGGCGTCGCAGCAGAAACTGCAGACGGCCGTGTCATTCGGCGCCACGCTGCTCGGCGCGGTGCTGGGCCGGAAGGCGGTGTCGATGTCCACACTGGGACGGGCCACCACCGCCGCCCGCGGTGTCAGCCGCTCGATGAAGGAGTCCGGGGACATCGCACAGGCGCAGGAGCGTCAGCGCGACGCGGAGGCCGAGTTGAAGGAGATCCAGGCGGAACTCGAGCGCGAAGTGCAGGAACTGCAGGACGGAGCGCCGGACGCCTCGATCGAAACGACAGAGATCAAGCCGAAGAAGACGGGGGTGGATGTGCGGCTGGTGGCGCTAGCGTGGAAGCCCGTTTAGCCATCTCTCCCACGCGTCCGAGTTGAACGGACGGCCGAGGAACTCGGTGACGACGGCAGTGGCCGTCTTCGAGCTGCCGGGCAGGAAGATCGTCTCCCGATACTTCCGCGCAATGCCGGGCGCCGTGAGATCGCGTCCCTCGAACTTGCTGAACAGATCCTTCCCGATCACCAGCGACCACATGTACGTGTAGTAGGCGCTGGCGTAGCCGGCCTGGCCGATGTGCGGAAACGACGCCTGCCGCGCGGTTCCGTCGATGAACGGAATGTCCACAGTGCGGGCCTGGATCTCCTTCCACAATGCGTTCTGATCGATGCTGCCGTGGATCGCGGTCGTGGAGCGACAGCGACACGCGGGCCAGCACCATCTGCTGCGACACTTCCATGCCCTGCCCGAACTCGCTCGCGCGGCGCATCTGCTGCACGAGCGCCGCTGGAATCGGCAGTCCGGTCTGGTAGTGCGTCGCAAAGGTGGCCAGCGTCTTCGGATCCCAGACCCACTCCTCGAGCATCTGCGACGGCGCTTCCGTGAAGTCGCGCTCCATGGCGAGGCTGCTCAGGCCCTGCCACGGCTGGTGGCCTCCGGACAACCGGTGCACGACGTGGCCGAATTCATGGAACAGGGTCCGCACCTCGTCGTGCGTCATCAGCCCGGGATCGTTCGGCTGATCCCCGGGCAGGCTCGCTGACAGCACGACCTCCGGGATCGTCTGGCCCTCGCGTCCCGGCCGAACCGTGAGCGTCGTCGCACCGCTCGAGGTCTTGTTCGGACGGGGATGGAGGTCCAGATACAGCCGCCCCACGAGGCTGTTGCCATCCCGCATCTCGTAGACGCGAACGGACGGATGCCACACGGGACGTCCGTCACCTTTCGATAGGTGAGCCCGAACATCGTGCCGGTCACGCGCAGCACGCCGCCGAGCACCCGCTCGAACGCGAAGTAGGGGCGCACGACCTGGGAGTCGAAGTCGTAGTTCGACCGACGAACGAGTTCCGAGTAATACAGCCGGTCCCACGGATGCAGCGTGCTGCCGGGACGATCCTGCGCCTTCCGGCGCGCCAGCTCCGCCAGCTCGCGCGTCGCGCGAGGGCGGGCCGCCGCCACGACGCGATCGATGAACGCCGAGACGGCCTTCTCGTCGCCGGCCATGCGCACCTGCGTGTCGTAGGCCGCCCAGTTGCGATAGCCGAGGAGACCGGCGATGTCGGCGCGCACGCGCAGGATTCGATCGAGCACGGCGACGTTGGCCGGCGCGGCGACGTTATAGGTCGCCACCAGCATCTGCCGGCGCAGCTCCTCGTTCTTCGCGTACATCAGCACCGGGCGCGCATCCACGGCGCTGGTCGACAGCGTGACCGTGCCCGACGCATCGGCGGATGGCGGGCGATGAAGTCGGCCGGCAGCCCGTCCAGATCGGCGGGCTGTGAAGCCTGTCACCGTGCGCGACCCGTCGCGGATGTTGCGCGCGAACTCGGCCATCGCCTGCGTGAGCTGGTCGCGCAGCTCCTTCAACCGGGCGCGCGCGGCTTCGGGCTTGTCGACGCCGGCCCGGCCGGCATCGCGCAGCTCGCGCGCGACGTAGTACCGCGTGGCCGCATCAGCCCGGCGCAGGTCGATGGCCTTCAGCGCGGCATGGACGTCGGTTCGGAGCGGGATTTCATCGAGCAGCGCGCTGACCGTGCGATCGAGCTCCTCCGCCGTCTGCCGGACGCCGGCATCCGGGTGCAGGTCCATCATCACCGTGACCTGGCCGCTGGCGGTGTTCAGCTCGTCGAGCAGCTCGTCATACGGCGCGAGTGTGTTCGCGACGGTCCGCGGCCCGGTGACCGCCAGCATGGAATCGAGGAGGGTTCTGGCGCGCGCGATGCGCGCGTCGACGACGCGCTTCAGCGATGCGGCGTCGGTGATGCCGGTCGTGAACGGAGTGGTTGAGGCTTGTTGCGGCTGCGCAGCCTGTCGTGGCGCGGTCTGTCGTGGGGCGGACCCTGTCAGGTCCGCGGATAGAGCGAGAAGGAAGAGACGGCGACTGCTACGCGGAGCACTCGCCGTCCATCACCTCTGGGTTGAACGTCTGGTTCTCACCGAGGTCGATCAGGTCCCGCTCCCCAATCTCGTTCGGCAGCAGCTGCGCCAGATCCTTCAGCGCGTCGGTCGCCAGCGACTGGCGGCACCCGCCGGAAGAACGCGCCGAGCTCCTCGTCGCCCTCGCGGTGGTCGCGATAGAGCGCCAGCAGCCGATCGACGGCGTCCGTCAGCCTGTGCACCGGCACCTTCGAGACGACCTTGCCGAAATGCGCGACTCCGTCGTCCGCGCAACCGCCGCCGACCAGCACGAAGTACTGCGGCACGGCGCGCCCGGCGACCTTGCGCACGCTGCCCTGGAACCCGATCGAGCCGATGTGATGCTGGCCGCAGCCGTTCGGGCAGCCGCTGATCTTGATGTGGCCGTCGGAGACCATGTCCACCAGCTCCGGGCGCGCGCTCAAGTGCTCCGTCAGCACCTGTCCGAGACCGCGCGACTGGGTCACCGCCAGACGGCAGCTTTCCGCCCCAGGGCAGCTGACGACGTCGCTGAGCCTGCCGGCGTCTGGCGCTCCAAGCCCCGCAGCAACCAGCCTCTGGTAGAACGGCTCGACGGAGCCCGTCTTGACCCACCGATACAGCACGTTCTGATCGACGGTTACGCGCAGCGTGCCGTCGGCGTAGGCGTCGGCCAGATCGGCCAGCACGCGCATCTGCCCGGCCGTGAAATCGCCGAGCGGCAGCCGCGCGATGACGTGGCAGTAGCCGTCCTGCCGCTGCCGGCTGACGTTGCTCCGCATCCAGCGGACGTAGGTATCGGGCAACGGCTGCAGCTTGACGCTTCCGGGCAGGATGCCGGGACCCATGACAGGGCTGGCCGATGCCGCAGCCGCGGCTTGCAGCGTCGGCGGCTCCGCGGGAGACCACGTCGGCGCACCCTCTGACGTCACCGCGTCAGGATCGAATGGCAGTCGCGCACCGCCCTCGGCTCGGAATTCCGCGAGGCACTCGTCGAACCGGGCGCGGAAGGCGTCCCAACCCATCACCTTGATGGTGAACTTCAAACGATTCCGCTGCCGGTGCTCGTAATCGCCGAACCGGTGGAACACGCGGACCACGGCCTCGGCGACCTCCAGCATCTCCTCGACGGGCAGGAACTCATAGAGCACGTACCCGGAGACCGGCAGGATCGACGTGCCGCCGGCGACGGTGACGCGGAAGCCCTTGCGACCGTCCTGAATCCGTGAGCGCCATCCGAGGTCGTTGATCGACGCGACGGCGTGATCGACACGGCAGCCTTCGAACGCGATCTTGAACTTCCGCGGCAGCGACGCCGCCAGCGGGTGGCGCAGGAAGTAGCGCGTCATCGCCTCGGCGTACGGCGTCGGGTCGAAGATCTCGTCCTCCGACGTGCCCGCGTACTGGCAGCCGGTGATGTTGCGCACCGAATTGCCGCACGCCTCGCGCGTCGTCAGTCCCTCGGCCGCCAGCTCACGCATGATGTCTTCGACAACAGAGAGCTGCACGAAGTGGTATTGGATGTTCTGGCGAGTGGTCACGTGGCAGAAGCCGCGCGAATAGCGCGCGGCGACGCCGGCCAGCGCCCGCATCTGCGACGAGGTGATGATGCCCTGCGGGATCTTGATCCGCATCATCTGGACGTTGTCCTGGCGCTGGCCGTAGGTGCCGCGCACGAGGCGGAAGCGTCGCCACTCCTCGGGCGTGATTTCGGCGCGCTCGTACTTGCCGAGGACCTCGACGAACTCGTCGATGTCGTGCTGGCTCGCGTAGTCGAGGCGCGGACGTCCGAAGGTCATTGGGTTGTCGATTACCGCCATAGCATCACCTACCAGATACCGGATGAAACGAAACACGAATGACGGATCTAATTGCTTTCCATTCGTCTTCGTGCTCCGTGATTGTCATCCTGCCGCTTCGAGCGCTTCCCGAATCTGAACCACCTCGCCGACGACCAGCACGCCGGGAACGCCCTCCGGCGGCGTCGCCGATCCGACATCCTGCAATCGTCCGGTCCACGCCCATTCGTCCCGCGTCGCGGCGCCGCAGACCAGCGCCGCGCGCGAGTCGGCGGCCCAGCCGTGGGTCTGCAGGCGTTCGGCGATCACCTCGACGAACCGCCATCCCCATCATCACCACGAGCGTAATGCTGTTCGGATGCACGGCGTTGAGCGACGCGTCGAACGTCTCGCCCGCATGTCCGGCAATCACCAGGAATCCGGACGACAGGCCGCGGTGCGTAACCGGAATGCCGGCCAGCTCCGCCGCGGCCACGGCGGTCGTCACACCAGGAACGACCTCGCACGCGATTCCCGCCCGCGCCAGCTCCAGCGCTTCCTCAGCGCCACGGCCGAACACGAAGGGGTCGCCACCCTTCAGCCGCACGACGCGCTTGCCCTCTCTCGCCGCCCGGATCATCAGCCGGTAAATCGTTTCCTGCCTGACGCTCGCGCGGCCGGCGCGTTTGCCAACACAGAAGCATTGGGCGTTGGTCAGCCGGCGCAGTGCCTCGGCATCGATCAGCGCGTCGTAGAGCACCAGGTCGGCTTCCTGGACGCGCTTCAGCCCGCGAACGGTCCAGAGCTCCGGGTCGCCCGGCCCTGCGCCAACGAGTGACACGCTCCCGACCGACGCTCATGACTTCTTCGACTCGTACAGTCGATTCAACGTTTCCAGCAGCAACGGTCGCCGCTCGTCCATCGGCACGCCGCGTTCTTTCCATTGCCGCCGCGCCTCGTCCGCCGAGGCCATCCACGTGTCGATGTCGTGCGGCAACCAGGCGTCCAGAGCTTCCCGCAGCAGCGCCGCCAGCGCCGGCGCCCGGCCGCCGGTCGATATCGCAACCGTCACGTCACCCCGACGGACGACGCTGCCGAGATAGGCGGTGGCGTGCACCGGATCGTCAACCGCGTTGACGAAGAGCTGTCTCGCCTCGGCGGCGGCCTGCACCTGCCGGTTCACATCAGGCGGCGCCGCGGCAACCACCCACCAGACCCCGTCCAGATCATCGGGCCGGAACGCCCGGCGCTGGAGCGTCACGCCGTCCCGCTCAATTGCGGGAGAAACGTCCGGCGCCACCACCGTGATCTGCGCGCCGGCCGCCAGCAACCCGTCCAGTTTCGCCGCTGCGACGGTTCCACCCCCGACGAGAAGAACTCGCCTGCCCCTCAGCTTGAGGAAGACGGGATAGAGGTCACGCTTACGCGGCGCCGGTCTCCGGCGCCATGGCCCGTTCGAAATCCGCGAGCGCGCGGCCGATTCGTACCGGCGCTTCCACGCGCCCGGCCATCACTTCGGCGGTCTTGTAGCCGTTGCCGGTGACGCAGATGACCACCGAGTCGCCGGACTTGATGACACCGCGCTGAATCAGCACGCGTGTTGCGGCGACGGTGGTTCCGCCGGCAGGTTCGGTGAAGATCCCTTCCGTGCTGGCCAGCAGCTGGATGGCGTCGAGGATCTCGTCGTCGCTCACCATCGCGCCGCTGCCGCCCGTCTCCTTGACGACCTTGACGACCTGGAAGCCGTCTGCCGGGTTGCCGATGGCCAGCGACTTGGCGATCGTGTTCGGCTTGACCGGGTCCGGGAACTCCAGCCCCTGTTCGAGCGCACGAACCACAGGCGCGCAGCCAGATCGGCTGCGCCGCGTGGATGCGAGGCAGATCGCCGCTGACGAGCCCCACTTCCTTGAACTCGCGCAGGCCCTTGTAGATGCGCGGCAGCAGCGTTCCGCCGGCAACGGGCGACACGATGTGATCGGGAAAGCGCCAGCCAAGCTGCTCGGCAATCTCGAAGCCCATCGTCTTCGCGCCCTCGGCGTAGTAGCTCCGAAGGTTGATGTTGGCGAAGCCCCAGCCGTAGTTGTCCGCGATCTGCGTGCACAGCCGGTTCACGTCGTCGTAGTTGCCCTCGACGGCGACGACGGTCGGCTTGTAGATGGCGGCGCCGAGAACCTTGTTCGGCTCGAGGTCGTGCGGGAATGAAGACGTAGCACGGCAGGCCGAGCCGCGCCGCATGCGCGGCGACGCTGCCGGCCAGGTTGCCGGTTGACGCGCAGCCAAATACCTGGAACCCGAGCTCCACGGCTCGCGTGGCCGCGACCGAGACGACGCGGTCCTTGTAGGAGAACGTCGGATGGTTGACCGAGTCGTCCTTGACGAAGACTTCGGCGACGCCAAGCTCGCGGGCCAGGCGTGTCGCGCGGACGAGCGGCGTGAACCCCGAGTTGAACCCCGTTTTCGGCTCCTCAACCGGCAGGAGTTCCCGGTAACGCCACAAGGACTTCGGACGGGACTCGATCAGCTCGCGGCTGATGGCGCCGCGGATCGCGGCGTAGTCATAGGTGACCTCGAGCGGCCCCAGGCAATCGGTGCAGACCCACGAGCGCCTCGGCCCGATACTTCTTGCCGCACAGATGACAGGCCAGTCCCGCGACGAATTTCATACGCGCTCTCCCGCGCGCGGACGCGCCTGCATCCGCCAGCTCGATTCGCATCGCTGCCGGCGGTTCGGCGCTCGACGCGCCTTCATGCACGGCCAGGACGCGGACGGTTGCCTCAACGCCGGCGCGCGCATACATCGTGACCAGGAGCCGCTCGCACCCGCGGCGCCACGTCCGACCCGCGCGATCGCGGCAACGGACGGCCCGGCACCAGACAGAAAGGCACCGAGCACATCCGGGTCGTCCAGCTCGATCACGTCGCCGAGCAGGGGCACGAGCGACGCGCGTGCCGGCTGATGCCACCGATCCCGAACACCCTCGCGAATCCGGTCGTACTCCCGATGCTGCAGCGCATGCACCAGCGACAGCACGCGCTGCAGGTTGAAAATCGCATCGGCGCGCGGCATCGCGTCCGGCAGCGCCGCACGCGCCTTGGCTGTCGCCAGGCCGACGGCCGGCGTCGCCACCACCAGCCGCAGGTCGTCCGGCCACGACCAGCGCAACGCGATCGGATCCGCGCCGCTCACTTCGAGGACCGAATTCAACCCGCCGAACAGCGCCGGCGCCGCGTTGTCGGCGTGCCCTTCGACCTCAGTCGCCGCTGCCAAGCAGCACTGCATCCGGCAACCGGTCCCGTGACGCCGCTCGAAAATCGCGCAGCCCGGCGACCGTCGCCGCGGCGCTGCTGCCCAGGCCCGCCGCCATCGGCACGTCGCTTTCGACCTCGACGAACACCGTCGGCGCCGGACGGCCGGTCCGGTCGGCGATGGCTCGAACGCCTGCTCCAGCGCGTTCCGCCCATTCACGGGCGGCGTGCTCTTCGTGACAACCAGCTTCGCGCCGCCATCGTCCCGGACGTCGGCGATCGTTGCGCGAAGGTACAGCTGAACCGCCACTCCCAGGGTGTCGAAACCACCGCCCAGGTTGGCGACGGACCCGGGGACCCGCACCTCGCTGCCGAGGGTTGTGCTGCCGGTCTTAAGTGACACGAAACAAAAATGATATCACTATGGAGTTGTGACCAGCCCATTCACCGTCGGGATCATCCAGGACAGCGTCATCCAGGGGAGCCGGGGCCGATACGGCCGCCAATCTGGCCCGTGCTGAGCGGCTCATCCGCGATGCGGCCGCCCGTGGCGCCCAGATCATCTGCCTGAAGGAGCTCTTCAACTCGCCTGTACTTCTGCAAGTCGCAGCAGTGCCGACCGCTTCGACCTGGCCGAGCCGGTCCCGGGACCGACGACCGACGCCATGCAGCGGCTGGCTCGCGAGCTGGCGGTCGTCCTCATCGTGCCGCTGTTCGAACGGCAGGCGGCCGGGGTCTACCGGAATTCGGCAGCCATCATCGACGCCGACGGATCGCTGCTCGGTGTCTACCGGAAGATGCACATCCCGGACGACCCGCTCTTCAACGAGAAGTACTACTTCACGCCCGGCGACGGCCATCTCGATTACCACGGCGAGCGCCCGGGCGAGGCCAACGGGTTCAAGGTCTGGAAGACCCGCTACGCGACCATCGGAGTCTTGATCTGCTGGGACCAGTGGTATCCCGAAGCCGCGCGGATCACGACGCTGCTCGGCGCGCAGATCCTGTTCTACCCCACCGCGATTGGCTGGCATCCGGCTGAAAAGGACGAATGGGGGCGCGCCCAGGTCGAGGCCTGGCGCACGATTCAGCGGAGCCACGCCATCGCCAACGGGGTCTATGTCGCCTCGCCCAATCGCGTCGGGCACGAAGACGAGCCCGGGACCAACGGCATCACGTTCTTCGGCCACTCCTTCATCGCCGATCCGTTCGGGCGCTACCTCGCCGAAGCCGGCGAATCGGAGGAGATCGTGATCGCCAGGTGCGACCCGGCGCTGATTGAAACGGTTCGGCGCAACTGGCCATTCCTGCGCGACCGGCGCGTCGACGCGTACGGCTCGATCCTCAATCGCTACCTCGGTTGACCCTGAACCGAACCCGACTCACCGAGAAGGGAGCACTGGAAGCGTGAACTACCGGATGCCTGCGGAGTGGGAGCCACACCGCGCTACCTGGATCGCCTGGCCTCACCACGAGCCCGACTGGCCGGGCAAGCTCGGACCGATTCCGTGGGTCTACGCCGAGATCGCGCGCGTCCTCGCCGAGCACGAGACCGTCGAGATCCTCTGCCACTCGGCGGACGTCGCAGGCCGCGGCGCGCGAGGCGCTGACGGCTCACGGCGTCGCGTCCGAGCGCGTTCGGCTGCACGTGGTGCCGACCGACCGCGTCTGGCTCCGCGACTCGGCGCCGACGGCCGTGCACGACGCAGCCGGCAAGGTGGTGCTCGTCGACTGGGCGTTCAACGGCTGGGCGAAGTACGACAACTGGCAGCGCGACGTCGGTGTCGGGCCAGGCGATTGCCCGGATCACCGGCCTGCCGCTCGAACAGCCGCAGCGCCCCGACGGTCGCGGCGGGTTGTCCTCGAGGGCGGCGGCATCGAGGTCAACGGCGACGGCCTGCTGCTGGTCACCGAGGAATGGCTGCTGAGCGACGTCCAGGTGCGGAATCCCGGGCTGACGCGGCAGGACTACGAACGGCTGTTTGCGGAGTGGCTCGGCATCCGACGGACGATCTGGCTCGGCGAAGGCTGCGTCGGCGACGACACCCACGGTCACGTGGACGACATCGCGAGGTTTGTCGACACGGACACCGTGGTGCTTGCGGTCGAAGCTGACCCGGCCGACGAGAACCACGCGCGGTCGATCGACAACGTGCGCCGGCTCGAGCTGGCCGAGCGGCGCCGAGGCGTCGGCCGCCTGCGCATCGTGACGCTGCCGTTTCCACGGCCGGTCATCATGAATGGCGAACGGCTGCCGGCGAGCTATGCCAACTTCTACATCGCCAACGGCGTGGTGCTGGTACCGACCTTCAACGACGCGAACGATCGCGTCGCGCTGAACACGCTGGCCGAGCTGATGCCGTCACATCGCGTGATCGGCATCCATGCGGTGGATCTGGTGTGGGGGCTCGGGACGCTGCACTGCCTGACGCAGCAAGAGCCGCTGGCAAAAGCGTAACCACGAAGAGCGCGAAGGAATCGAAGATCACGAAAGAAGTATCGGATTCTTCGTGCTCTTCGGTTCTCGAGCTCGCGGCGCGGAGTGCGAAGCCGACGCTGATGGTCGCACCCGGCATGCGCACGCCGGCGATCTCCTGATACTCCTCGTCGAGCAGGTTCGATCCTTCGACAAACAGATCAGCATGCGGCCGATGCGACGGCTGACGCGGGCGTCCAGGAGCACGTAATCGCTGGTGCCGGCCGGGCGCGACCGGCGACGGTATTCGATGCGCGGAGCGACGTGCAGCGCGCCCGGGAGCGGCAGGAGGCCGGCCGCCGTGAACGAACGCGGCGCATAGTCGAGGACGTACTTCGACAGCTGGGTGACCGCCGCGGCATCCAGGTCAATCGCCGTGAACTGCGCGCTCACGAACGCGCCCCCGGTGAACGTCTTCTGCGCGCCCACTTCGAAGCCGAGCGTATCGACGTCGCGGACGTTGTAGGTCTGCCAGCGATCGGCCGTGGTCGGCCGCAGCCAGTCGATGACATCGCGAGTCCGCGCGTCCGAACAACGTGGCCTGCACCATCCAGCCACCGCGAAGGAACAGGTCGGCTCCGCCCTCGCCCGCCCAGGCGGTCTCCGGGCCGACCTCGGCGCGCGCCAGATTGGCGGGGTCCGAGTAGTACCGCTCGGTGAACGTCGGGACGCGGAACGCTCTCGCGGCCGATGCGCGAAGGCGGACGGCGTCCGCCGGCCACCAGCCGATGCCGGCAGACGGATTCCACGACGCGCCGAACTGCGAATACCGATCGACGCGGAGCGCGCGCGTCCACTTGCACACGCCGGCCGATCTCCTGCCGCCATTCGCCAAAGCCGCTGACCCGGCCCAGCTCGTGATCGCCAAGGTTCGTCGACCGAATCCAGTCGCCGCCGGTTTCCATCCCGATGGTGACCGACCGCGTGCCGACGCGCCGTGAGGCCGCCAGCTCCCCCAGCACGGCATGCGTGCGGTGCCGGTTGTCGGAGAGCGCCGGGTTCTCCTGATTGAAGATGAAGTGATCGCCGTGCGTCCGATACGACCCGCGGGCGATGAACGCCCAGCCTGCTGCCGTCGCCGAACCGATGATCGCCGGCGACAGCGTCTGGTTGGTCCACTCGCGCGACGGCGCATTGCCACCGTAGAAGTTATTGGCGCCGAACTCCTTCCGCAGAAACGCGAACGAGATGTTGGAATTGGCTGCCAATCGACGTGCGCGTGCGGGCGATGACGCTCGCGTAGTCGCGGTCGTACATGAAACCCGAGGACCGCTCGGTCGACACGCGCCACTGTCTGATTGCAGCGAGCCGCGCTCGAATCCCGCCGCGCCGCGCCCGCTCGCCAGGCCGAAGCTCCCGCCCTGCACGAGCGAGCGACGGCCGATCGATGTTTCGGCGCGTAATGACGTTGACCGTGCCGCCAAAGGCATCCGCGCCGAACAGCGCCGAGCCCGGGCCGTGCAGAATCTCGATCCGCTCCACGTCGTCCAGCGCCACCGGGATATCGCCGTTGTGGTGGCCCGACTGCGCGTCGTTCATGCGGACGCCGTCGACGAGGACGAGCATCTGGCCGAAGTTGGCGCCGCGCACCGCGAAATCCGTCTGCACGCCGCGAATGCCGCGCGCACGCACGTCAACCGACGCCACGAGCCGCAGCACGTCGGCGATCGAATGCGCCGGCAGCGCCGTCGATCTGCTCGCGCGTGATCACCGTGAGCGTGCGCGTCACCGTCCCCATCTCGACCGGGCGTCGTAGCGGCGGTGACGACGACCATCTGCCGATACGGCGGCACCGTCTGGGCCGCCGCCGGCATCCCCACCGCCGCGGCGATGACAAGAAGAGGGAGCAGGCGTCGGGGGTCTGTCGCTGGCGTCGTCATATCGCTGTATAGTCGCATGCGCATGACGGCTTTCGTGCAACGGTTTCTCAACGTGCGGCGAGGCGAAGTCGCGCCGCTTGTGGTGTCGGCGTTCTACTTCTTCTGCGTCCTCACCGCGATCGGCGTGATGCGTCCGGCGCGCGATGCCATCGGCATGCGCGGCGGACTCGACTCGATTCGGTGGCTCTTCATCGGCACTGCGGTCGTCACGCTGGCAGTCAATCCGATGTTCGGATGGCTGGTGAGCCGCTTCCGTCGGATGGTGTTCATCGCCGTCACGTATCTCTTCTTCGCGGCCAGCCTGGTCGGCTTCTACCTGCTCATCGAGATGGCACCCGGCGCCGTGGGCGAGGTGAGCGGCCGCGTGTTTTACGTCTGGTTCAGCGTCTTCAATCTGTTCGCACGATGGTCTTCTGGGCGCTCATGGCCGACCGCTTCTCGCTCGAGCAGAGCAAGCGCCTGTTCGGCGCGATTGCCGTGGGGGGGACCCTCGGCGCGATCGTCGGGCCGTGGCTCGCGAGCATGCTCGCACGCCCGCTGGGCGCGCCGGCGATGCTGCTCATCTCGGCGTCGATGCTTGCCTGGGGGTGGCCGCCGCCTGGCTGGTGACCCGGCTGCAGCCGGAAGTGAATGCGGAAGGAGCCACAGGCGTCGGCTGCCTCGCTCGACCGCGCAGTCATCGGCGGCAGCGCCTGGAAGGGGATCGGTCGCGTGCTGCAATCGCGCTACCTGTCGGGCATCTCGCTGTACGTGCTGCTGCTCACGGTGGTTGCGACGTTCATCTACTTCACGCGCCTGCAGATGGTGGCCGCGCTCGGCGAGGACACGGACATGCGCGCCACCGTGCTGGCACAGATCGACCTCATCACCCAGATGTCGACGCTCGTGCTGCAGCTCCTGGTCACGGGGCACCTCATGAAGCGCTTCGGCGTGGGGGTGGCTCTGGCGGTGCTACCCGTCGTGGCGTCGCTCGGCTTCATCGGCCTGGCGATGGTGGCGTCGTTTGCCGCGCTCATCGTGTTGGACGCCTTTACCGCGCGATTCAACGCGCCATCACCCGCCCGGCGCGCGAAACGCTGTTCACCGTGGTCAGCCGCGAAGACAAGTACAAGTCCAAGGCGGTCACCGATACGTTCGTGTACCGGGGCGGCGATCTCGCTCGGCGCGTGGACCGAAGGCTGGCTCGGTCAGCTCGGACTCGGACTGATCGGGCTCGCTGCGGCGGTCGTGCCGCTCGCCGCTGGGTGGGCCGTGCTTGGGCTGTGGCTCGGCCGCCGGCAGGACTCGATGCAGGCCGATCGCACGTCCGAACCAGCCAGCGCGCCGGCGCGCACTCTCACGTCGCCGGTCGCCTAGCGCCTCCAGTCCGGCCGACTATCTAATGGTCGACCATAGCCAACCGCCCACACGCCTCTCGACACGCGGCCGGATCCTGGCCTCGATCGCAGCGATCGAGCGCCACGAAATGCCGGCGGTTGCCACCTCGTTCCTCCTGTTCTTTTGCGTCTTCGCCGGCTACTTCTCGGTGCGACCGGTGCGCGAGACGGTTGGCACGATGCTCGGCGAAGACCGCGTGGCCGATCTCTGGGTGGCCAACGCGATTGCCTCTCTGGCCATCGTGCTGATCTACGCCTGGATTGTCGCCCGCGTCCGACGCAGCGTTTTCCTGCCCTGGACATACGGCTCGATCGCCGTTGCCCTGGCCGCTGTCGGCATCGTGCTGCGCGGCAACGAGCAGAGCATCACCACCGGTCAATTCTTCTACGTCTTCATCAGCGTCCTGATCCTCTTCATCGTCTCGGTGTTCTGGAGCTTTCTGCTCGATCTGTTCGACAGCGGTCAGGCGAAACGCCTGTTCCCGGTGATCGCCGCCGGCGGCACCGCCGGCGCACTGACCGGTCCACTGTTCACCGATCTGACGGTGAAAGCGATAGGCAACAGCGGCATCCTCTTCACGGGCGCGGCGCTCTTCGGGATCGCCATCATCTTGCAGCGCGTGCTGATCACGCTATGGAGATCCGGACTGGCGACCGGGCCTGGCGGCGCTGCGGGCCCGGCGCGGCCGCCCGACCAGGGGCTCGGCGGCAATTGGTGGGCGGGCGTAACCCTTGTCCTGCGATCGCCCTACCTGCTGGCCATCGCGCTGTACGTCATGCTGCTCTCCGCGGTGAGCACGTTGCTCTATTTCGAACAGCTTCGCCTGGTCGCCCTGACGTTCACCGACTCGGCTGAGCGCACGCGGGTGTTCGCGCGGCTGGATTGGGTGGTTCAGAGCCTGACCATCGTCGCGCAGCTGTTTATTACCGGCCGTGTCGCCGCGCGGCTGGGACTCGTGGTGCTCCTGACCATGGTGCCGGTCGCAATGATCTTCGGCTTCTTCACGCTGGCGGTGTTCAACACGTTCGCGGTCCTCACCGTGGTGTTCGTCGCGCGCCGTGCCGGCGAGTACGCCTTCGTGCGCCCGGGCCGCGAGATGTTGTGGAGCGTGTTCGACAGCGAAACCAAGTACAAGGCGAAGCAGTTCGTCGATGTACCCGTCTATCGCGCCGCCGACGCGGCGGGCGCACAGGCAATCACGGCCCTGAGAGGAATTGACCCGCAGGCGATCGCGGTGGTGGGCGTGGTGGCGTCCGCCCTATGGGCCTTCAATGGCTGGTGGCTGGGCCGGCGTCACGACGCAGCGGCGCAGCAGAGACCCGCAGCGTAATCAGGCGCGGGTCTTCAACACATTCGTGACCGCCCGATGGGCGAACACCGCGTCCGGATTCTCCTGCAGCGCCGCGTGGTACCGCTGAGCGTGAGGCGTTCCCGTTTCGTCCGCAGCGGTCACTGCTTCGCGCCCGCGCCGCGATGGCCTCGACGTCAACCGCCCCGCCCTGCGGCTCGCGTATCGACCGTTTCGTCGATCCGCACGATCAGCTCGGAGATCGGCCGCAGCCAGCCGAACTGCGGGTCCTCGACAATCGCCTTCAGCAGCTCGCTCGACGACACGCGTCCATGGATGCGCTCGTACGCCGCTCGCTCCCAGTCGAGCAGCGTCTTGTGGAGATGCAGCAGCGACTTCCGGAGGTCGAATAAGAACTGCCGATCGGTATCCGTCATTGCCATTCCGAACGACCCCTCGACCTCGAACGACTCGAACGACTCGAACGACTCGAACGACTCGAACGATTCGAACGATTCATCACGTCCATCGAATCAGAATAACGCCGACAGCCAGCAGCGCGACTCCGATCACGCGCGTCGCGGTGATCGGGATCACCGTGGCACCAAACAAACCGTAGTGATCGATCACCAGTGCCGCGCCAAGCTGACCGACGATGCTCGACGCGAGCATCAGTGCGGCGCCGAGGACCGGCGTGGAGATCACCGCCATCAGGATGAAGGTGGCGCCGAAGAACCCGCCGGTCCACATCCACCATGGCGCGCGCGCGATGTCGGCACCGGCCGGCAGCGCCTGCCGGCTGAAGGCGGCGAACAGCACCAACAGAACCAGACCGACCACGAATTGCGCCGTCGCCGCCCACACCGGCGCGCCGAGGACGAACCGCAGCCGTCCATTGATGACGGCCTGCGCAGCGACGCCTGCGCCCGCGGCCACAGCAAACAGGATGTAGAGGTTGTTCACGGGGAACAGTATCCAACTCCCAACCTCCAATTCCCAACTCCCAAAAGAAGCGCAACCACGAAGGACCCGAACGAACTTCGTGGTTTGGGAGTTGGGCGTTGGAAGTTGGGAGTTAAACTGAAGCCACGTCTCGGGCTTGCCCTGAGCGAGCGGAAGCGAGTCGAAGGGCCGGAGTGGTGAAACTGGCAGACGCGCCGGACTCAAAATCCGGTGACCGCAAGGTCATGGGGGTTCGATTCCCCCCTCCGGCACCAGCTCGACTCGCCCGCTGCGCGGGCTCGCTACGTGTCAGGCCCGTCACCGGGCGTCGTGAGTGCGTGCCATCGAGCCGAGCGCCAAGCTGAGTCGAAAGGCACCCCTGACGCCATGATGCCGACTCCCCCAATCGAGACCGATGCTGGCGAAACTGGTCGACCGCATCCCCGAGGGCGACGGGTTTCTCTTCGAACCAAAATGGGACGGCTTCCGGGCCATCGTCTTCCGAACCAAGGACGACGTGTACATTCAGAGCCGGGATCTTCGGCCGCTGGACCGCTACTTTCCCGAACTCCACGACGCGCTGATCGAGCGACTTCCGACGCCGTGCGTCCTTGATGGTGAGATCGTCATCGCGACACCGGACGGTCTGGATTTCGATGCGCTGCAATTGCGTCTGCATCCGGCGGCCTCCGCGTTGCGAAGCTGGCCCAGGCCTCACCGTCGTCGTTCGTCGCGTTCGACGTTCTGGCAGCCGGGAGCGCGTCGCTGATGGATCGTCCGCAGAGTGAGCGTCGGCGCGCGCTCGAACAGCTGCTCGCGGAAGCAACACCACCCGTCTATCTGACGCCGATGACGCGCGAGCGCTGCGCCGTGGTGGCACGCTGGAAGGTGCGGGCTCGACGGCGTCATTGCGAACCGGAGACGCAGGTACGCTCAAGAACGGCATGAAATCGCCAAGACCGAAGCCGATTGCTAGACGAGAAACACGTTATACACGCCAGGCAAGCGGGCGATGTTCAAGATCAAGCATGCCCGCACGGCCGATTGCGTCGTCGCGGGGTTCCGCTGGCACAAAAGCGGTCCCGACGCGATCGGCTCGCTGCTCCTCGGCCTGTACGACGAGACGGGCACGCTGCACCACGTCGGCGTCACCTCGTCGTTCACGATGGCGACGCGTCAGGCGCTGGTCAAGGAACTCGAACCATTGCGCAAGAACGCGCTGGCGAAACATCCTTGGCGTGAGTGGGCAGAGGCTGAAAGACACTGGGCAACGGATGCCTGGCGGCCACAGTCGCTGGAGCGCCGGCAAGGATCTGTCGTGGGAGCCGTTGCGGATCGAGCGCGTCTGCGAAGTGAAGTACAGACCACCTGCAAGGCGACCGCTTCCGGCACGCCGCGACATTCCTCCGCTGGCGGCCTGACAAGCCGCCAGCCGAGTCGTACACAGCTGAGTACGCCACTACAGCTGGAAGGTTTCGGCGCAGACCGCGCCTCGACGCACGCTTCGAGCAAAGTCTTACTCTCGGCGAACTCCGGGAACCTGGGGTATTCTGCGGCCCACGTGACCACCATCGGCCCCACCATCGTCATTTCAGGTGAGCTCACCAGCGGCGAGGACATCACCGTTCAGGGCCGCGTCAACGGCGAGCTCATGGTGCGTGACGCCTTGCTGACCATCGCCGAGCAGGCCCAGCTGCGTGCCGATGTTCGTGGCGCGCGCGTGCTGGTGCGCGGTCAGGTGAAGGGCTCGATTGTCGCAACGGAGCGTATCGAGCTGACGCCCAGTGCGGCGGTCGAAGGGAGCCTGAGCGCGAACCGCGTGGTGCTCGCCGACGGCACGACATTCAACGGCCGCATCGACATGGACCAGCGGACGATCGCCGCTCGCATCGCGCATTTCAAGGCAACCCAGACGGAAGGCTGAGCGGCCCAGCCGTTACACTGGAGATCCATGCACCCGGATCTCATTCACCTGCAGCACGTGGACGAATTCGATCGGCTGTTGTCCGAGAGTCATACCCGGCCGTTGCTCGTGTTCAAACACAGCTTTACGTGCGGCACCAGCGCCGAAGCGCTGGATGAGCTGATCGAACACCTCAACGAGGACATCGTCGCGTCAGGAGGTCCGGACACGAAATACGCGATCGTGACCGTGCAGACTCATCGTGACGTCTCGAACGCCGTGACGACGAAGCTCGGCGTGCGCCACGAGACGCCTCAGGCCCTGCTGATTCGGGACGGACGCGTGGTGTGGGCGGCGTCCCACTTCCGCGTCACCGCCGATGCGGTGAAGAAGGCGCTCAGCGCTTGTCCCGAGCCGGGTCGAGGGGCCGCACCGCAATAACACTCGCCAGCATCTTCCCTTCGAAGTCGCCTTCACGCTCGAAGAGCACGTCGAGCGGAGCGACCAGTTCGCGCAATTCGCCAGGCTCGAGAAGAAAGGCAGGATTGGTTGGCTTGCCCCGCTGCGCCTGCCCACGCGTGAACGTTTCGTAGACCAGGATGCCACCTGGGCGCAGCGCCGCTCTCAGCGCGGGAAACAACGGCCGGTGAAGATAGTGGACGGCAACGATCAGATCGAACGCGGCGACAGGCAACGTCGCCTCGCCGGTTTCCAGGTCGGCGACGTCCGCACGCAGCGGGAGCCGCCGCCGCTCCGCTGTCTCGCGGATTCCGGCTATCGCGGCCGGCATCACGATCGATCGCAACGGTTCTCAGTCCGCGCGCCGCCAGCCAGAACGCGTTCCGTCCGCTGCCGCACGCAACATCCAGCGCATCGCCAGTCAACGGAAGGACATGGGCATGATCGACGAGCCAGCGAGCCGGTTCAGTAGTCACGCTGCCTGTCATGTGTCGTAGTGTCCGGCTTCTTGTCCGCCGTAGCGCATTGCGCGCAGGCGGAAGCCGACCAACACGCGCGCGATCGCCTGCGCGGCGACCCAGGCGGACGACCAGGCCCATTGAAAATTGAACCCGCCAAGGCGCCCATCCACGTCAAGAATCTCGCCGGTGAAGAACAGATTCGGGCACAGGCGAGACTCCATCGTCGCTGAATCGACTTCGTCGAGCGGCACGCCGCCGGCCGTGACTTCAGCATAGGCAAAGCCGCGACTGCCTCGAACAGGCAGCGCCGTTTCACGCAGCGTCCGCACGAGCGCGTGTCGATGCTCGCGCGTCAGGTGGGCCATCGTCAGGTCCGGCTCGATGCCGGCGGCGCTCACCCATCGCTCGGCGACCGCATTGGGGACGCGTGCCCCGACGATGGTGGCGACGCGGGAGCGCGGGCGGCTCTGCTCCTGCGCACGCAGCCAACCGTCGAGGCTCTCGAAGGTGTCCCCCGGACAGACGTCGACGGTCACGTCGCACGCCCGTCCCTCTGCATGCGCGCGATGCCAATGGCGCGACATGTTCAGCGCCAGCGGGCCGCTGGCGCCAAAGTGCGTCCAGAGCAGCGGCCCTTCGAGCGTCAGTGCGACACGGCCGTCCACGCGCAGCGTCATCGCGGCCGGATGCGCCACTCCGGCAAGCGGTTCCCAGCCATCGAACAGCAGCGGCGCGAGCGCGGGAATGGGATCGACGCAGCCGTGACCGAACCGCCGCGCGAGCTCGTAGCCGAAACCGTCGCTGCCGGTCTTCGGCAGCGACCGCCCTCCCGTGCACATCACCACCGCGTGCGATCGGAACGTGCGGCCGGTCGCCGTCGTGGTCACGAAGGCGGGTCCGCCTGCGAGGACACCAGTCTCCGGCGGAACCCGCCCGACACGTTCGAGCCCGGTCACGCGCTCGCCGGTCACGATCGAAATGCCCAGCCGATCGGCCTCTCTCATCAGCGCCTCCAGCACCGTGCGCGACGTGTTCGAGTCGGGAAACAGCTTGCCGTCTTCCTCTTCGTGCAGCGCGACGCCGAGCTCCGCGAAGAAGTCGACGGCGCGCGCCGCCGGAAACGCGCGCAGCACGTTGCGGACGAACCGCGTCGACCCGCCCCAGAAATCGCGCTCGGTGACGACGCGGTTCGTGACGTTGCAGCGTGAGCCGCCGCTGACCAGGATCTTCGCGCCGATGCGGCGGGCGCCGTCGACGCAGACGATGCGGCAGGCGGGCGCGGCACGCGCGGCAAAGATCGCGGTGGCGAGCCCTGCCGCACCTGCCCCGATGACGATGAGCTCCGCGCGCGCATCCTCGCCGCGGCGTTCAAGCGATGAGTCACTGTTGGCGATCACGAACAGCTCAGCGGCATGAGGCACACAAGATGCAATTCAACGAAGCGGCGACGCGGCCCGCCGCGCCCAGCCATACATCGAATGCGTGCGAGGAGGAGTGACATGAAACGGATGAAGTTAATTGCGACCGTGTTGGCGCTGGCGGTCGTCGCGGTGCTGGCCGGCAGAGTCACCGCCCAGGAAATGAACACGCTTGAGCGGACGTTCCTGACGTTCAGCAGCGCCGTGGAGATGCCGGGCGTGACGCTGCAGCCGGGCACGTACATGTTCAAGCTGGCGGACACGCCGTCCCGCAACGTCGTCCAGGTCTGGGACAAGGACGAGAAGAACATGATCGGCCACTGGATGTTCGTCCAGGCGGAGCGCCCACGGGTCACCGAAGAACGGTCGTGATGTTCAAGGAGACGCGCGAGGGCGCGACGCCGGCCGTTCAGTTCTGGTACTTCCCCGGCGAGAAGATCGGGAAGGAGTTCATCTATCCGAAGGACCAGGCGGAACGGATCGCGGCGCGCACCGGAACGCAGGTCCGCACCGAGGAGGGCGTCATTGAAGGCCCCGGCATTGCGGCTGTCAGCCGAAGCGGCGCCGGCACCGAGCCAGCCCCGGAGCCGTCGCTGAAGCCCCAGCGCCGTGAACCGGCGCCGCGCCCCCGCGGTCGTCGCCGAAGCTGCAGCGCCGGCACCCGAGCCAGCGCCGGTCGTCGCAGAGACGCGCATCGCCGCAGCGCCCGCGGCCCAGGCGGAACCCCGCCCGGTCGGGACCAGCGGACAGGCAGCACCTGAGCTGCCGCGGACGGCAAGCCCGCTCGCGCTCAGCGGCCTGCTCGGCCTGCTGTCGCTGGCTGGCGCCGCCGGTCTCCGGCTGTTTCGCTACCTGATGCACGCACGTGGTGTCCGGCTTCTGCCGGACACCGACGTGCCATCGACAGGTGTACGATGTTCACAGGTACCTGAGGGACCCCGATGAAAGTGCCTGTCGGTCTCGCGTCATGTCTGGCCGCTGCGGTGGCGGCCTTCCCTGCGAGCGCACGACAGGACAGGACGCGCCCGTCTTCAAGGCCGAATCCGATCTCGTCGTCCTCCACGTCAACGTCTTCGACCGGAAGTCGGACGCCGTTCCCAACCTGCCGCAGACGTGTTCCACGTCGCCGAAGACGACGCACCCGCAACAGATCACGTTCTTCAGCAGCGAGGACGTGCCGGTGGCCGTCGGGCTGATCGTCGACAACAGCGGGAGCATGATCACCCGGCGCCCGATGGTGCTGGCGGGCACGAAGGCATTCGCCGAATCGAGCCATCCGGAGGACGAGCTGTTCACGATCGTCTTCAACGAGCACGTCCGTCATGGCCTGCCCGACACCGTCGCTGTTCACACGGAGCCGCGCCGCAGATCGAAGCCGCGGTGGCGCGCTTCCCGCCGGGCGGCAGACGGCGCTGCACGACGCGGTGATTGCCGGCCTCGAGCACCTGGAGGAGGCCTCGCATCAGAAGCGCGTGCTCGTCGTGCTCTCGGACGGCGAGGACAACGCCAGCCAGCAGTCAGACGACGTCATGCTCGAGCGCGCCGCCCGCAGCGACACGCTGATTTACACGGTGTCGACCGACCGAGCTCGTGTCGGACGACGGCAAGCCCGGACTGCTGAAGAAGCTGGCGCAGCTGACCGGCGGCGTGGCGTACAGGCCGAAATCGGAGCGCGCGGTCGTCGATGCGTTTCGTGAGATCGCGGGCAACATCCGCCGCGGCTACAGCATCGGCTACGTGCCGACCAACACCGTTCACGATGGCCGGTTCCGTCGTGTCAAGGTGGCGGTCCGCGCACCCGGCCTCAAGAACCTCAAGGTGATCGCCCGCGATGGCTACCTGGCGCCCCATCACGCTGATACCAACTGACGATCTCGGACCGCTGCCGCCGCACGCGAGTCCGCCGGCCGCGGCGTGGACTCCGTCTGCTCGAGCGTCTGCTGCTTGATGATCGGCATCGTGTGCCTCGGGTACTACGGCTACGTCTCGGCAGAGACCGCGTTCTACCAGGCCTACGAAACGCGCGAGCTCGACGCCATCCTCGCGAGCGCACCGGCGAGCGCACTGCGCGCGCAGACGCGCGCGGCTATCCCGCGCTCAGAGACCACGGTGATCCTGCGCACACGCCCGGCTGCCGGCAGCGCGCTGGGCCGCCTCGAGATCCCGCGGCTCGGCGTGTCGGCGATCGTTCGCGCCGGCAGCGATGCACGCACGCTGCGCCTGGCCGTCGGACACATCGGCGGCACGGCGCTGCCGGGCGAACGCGGCAACATGGGACTCGCCGCCCATCGCGACACGTTTTTCCGCCGGCTGGGCGAGATCCGGCCGGACGATCAGGTGCGGCTGGTGACGGCCGAGGGCACGTTCGACTACCGCGTTGAAGGCACGCGGATCGTCGAGCCGCGCGACACGTGGGTGCTGGATCCGACCGAGGAGCCCGCCTTGACGCTGGTGACCTGCTATCCGTTTCGCTACGTCGGCTCCGCGCCGCAGCGGTTCATCGTTCGCGCTCGTCTCGCCGAGCGCTGAGTCGCACCGAGGGCTTCGCTATAATCGGATTGAAATACGTCTCTAAATCCCAGTCATGCGCGACGCGTCGTGATCATTGCCGCGTACAACCCGAAAGGCGGTGGCGGGAAAACCACCACCGCGGTGAATGTCGCCGCGTCCCTGGCGTCGATGGGCCGGAAGGTGCTGCTCATCGACCTCGAGGCGGATCTCAATGCCTCGATCTCCCTCGGGGTTCGTCCGTCCGATGCGCAACCGTCGATCGCCGACGTGCTCCTCAACGACGTGCGCCCGGCAGACGCCGTCCGACCGGTGCCTGGCGCGCGGAACCTGTCGCTGATCACCGGCTCGCCGGCGCTGGCGCGACATGGATAGCAGCCTGCGCAACGCGCGCGAGCCCGAGCGCCGGCTCGCGGACGTCGTGAAGCCGCTCGCACCGCAGTTCGACACGATCGTGCTCGATTCGCCGGCGGGCTACTCGCTGCTCGCGCGCAGCGTGCCGCTGACCGCCGATCAGCTGATCGTGCCGATCCGCGCGGAGTATCTGTCGCTCGAATCGCTCGCCCAGTTCCTGACGTGGTATCGCGATCTTCAGCCGTCGCGCAAAGGCGACGGCGCGGCTCGCCGGCATCCTGCTGACGATGGTCGACTATCGCCGCCAGGCGACGCGGGAGATCGTCGACATCATCCGGCTGCACAACCGGCGCGGCGTGTTCGCGACGGAGATTCCGCAGGATCCGCGCGTCGCCGAATCGCCGTCGCACGGCCTGCCTGTCGTCGACTATGCGCCGACCGCGCGTGGCAGCCGCGCCTACCGGCAATTCACCGCCGAGCTCGTCAAGCGGTTCGCGCGCCGCGCCGCGCTGACCGCATCCGCGCCTTGCACCAACCGCGACAGTTGCTTTAGGATCGGTTTCGAATTACGGACATCAGACTTTAATTACTGAAATAATCCAATGCAGGGCATGACCACGAATCGAACCATGGGACACGCGGAAACGTCTGGGCAAGAGCGGCGACGACATCTTCGTGCCGCCCGTGGAAAACAGCGATGCCGAACGACCGAAGAAGCGCGGACGGCGGCCGTCGCACACCGAGCACTGGACCAAGGTCACGGTCGTCCTGTTCGACCGGCAGATCGTGTTTCTCGA
This sequence comes from uncultured Acidobacteriota bacterium, assembly GCA_963793705.1. GTDB lineage: Bacteria > Acidobacteriota > Vicinamibacteria > Vicinamibacterales > UBA2999 > Gp6-AA40. The sequence goes on from CAWCBC010000009.1 coordinate 165,973, forward strand.
TCGCCTGGGCGCCGACATCAGGGCCGCCAGCGGCGTCGCCATCAGTCGCGCGCACGTCATTCGCGCGCTGATCGACGCCCTCAGCGAGTCGGACCTCGATCTCACCGGCACGCGGTCCGAAGCGGATCTCCGCGCCGTGCTCACCGCACGCCTCGGACGCTATCGAGTGTAGAACAGCTCCTGCCTCACTGACGGCACAATGACCGCGGTGCGCTCCTCCGCGTCTCCCTCGAAATTCGGCGATCTCGCCGGCGGCGTGACCACGTTCTTCACGATGGCCTACATCGTGGTGGTCAATCCCGGCATCCTCTCCACGCCCGGCACCGGCATGCCCTTCTCCGGCGCGCTCACGGCCACCGTGCTCATCGCCTTCTCGATGACGCTGCTGATGGGACTCTACGCGCGCCTGCCGTTCGCGGTGGCGCCGGGCATGGGCCTCAACGCGTTCTTCGCCTACACCATCGTGCTCCAGAACCACGTGCCGTGGCAGACGGCGCTGGGCATGGTGTTCTGGGCCGGCGTGCTGTTCCTGCTCGTCTCGGCGACGCCGCTGCGCGAGCGCGTGGCGATGTCCATTCCCGCCGGGCTGCGCGTCGCTGCCGCCGGCGGCATCGGACTGCTGCTGACGTTCATCGGATTCCGCAACGCCGGTCTGATCGCGGCTGATCCGGCCACCCTCGTCCGCCTCGGGGTGCTCGACCATCGCGCCGGATTCCTGCTGCTGGGCATCGTCGTCGCCGTGGTCCTGCTCCGCCGCCACAACCCGTTCGCGTTCCTGGCGGCGATTTTCGCGACGACGGCGCTCGCCTGGCTCTTCGGCTTCGCCACGCCGCCGGCGCAGCTCGCCAGCCCGCCGGATTTCTCCTCGGTCTTTCTCAAGCTGGACATCGTCGGTGCGCTGAAGTGGTCGCTGCTTCCGGCCATCGTCGCGATCCTGTTCACCGACCTGTTCGATTCGCTGTCGACGTTCATCGGGGTGGCCAGCGCGGCCGGACTCACCGAGCCGGATGGGCGGCCGCTCAACCTTCGTCGCGGCCTGATTGTCGACGCGTGGGCCACGCTCGGAGCCGGCCTTGCCGGCACATCGTCCGGCACCGCGTTCGTGGAGAGCATCGCGGGCATTCGCGTTGGCGCCCGGACCGGACGTGCGTCCGTCGTGACCGCGCTCTGTTTTCTTCCCTGCCTGTTCATCGCGCCGCTGGCCGCCGCCGTACCGCCGTACGCGACCGCACCGGTGCTGGTGCTGGTCGGCCTGTCGATGTTTCAAATGGTGGGCGCCCTCGACTTTCGAACGATCGAAGACTCCTTGCCGGCGTTCGTCACCATCGTCCTGATTCCGCTGACGCTGTCGATCACGCAGGGCATCCTGTGGGGCTTCATCCTGCACGCCGTGCTGTATGTGGTGGCCGGGCGTCATCGGGAGCTGAGCCCGACGCTGTGGATCCTCGCCGTCATTTCGGTGGGCCTGCTCGGCCTGGAGAGCCGATAACATGGAGCTGCACCAGAACGATCCCACCGTGCTGTGGCGCATGACGCGCGGCCGCTCGACCGCGCACGCCACGATCTTCCCCGGGCCGTTGACGACGACGGTGACGTGGTATTTCGATGGCGTGATGGATCGCGCGGAGAACTACGACTCGGTGGATCTGGCCATGGCGCGGGCCGAGGACATCGAGGAATCCTGATCAGGGATGGGTGGAAGGAGACCTAGCGAGCAGTCACACGCTCCGTTCAGCCCTCCTGCGTATTCTTAATCGCGTGTCTGTAACCGCCCGTCTCCACAAGACCGTCGGCGTCCGCGTCGGCAGCGTCCAGGTCGGCGGCGGCGCGCCCGTCGTCGTCCAGTCGATGACGATGACCGACACGGCGGATGCGGAGGGGACGGCCGCGCAGTGCATCGAGCTGGCGGAGGCGGGATCCGAGATGGTGCGCGTCACCGTCAACCTGCCCGAAGCCGCCGCCGCGGTGCCGGAAATCAAGCAGCGCATGCTCGATGCCGGCTGCACGGCCCCGCTCATCGGCGACTTCCACTACAACGGCCATCTGCTGCTGACGCGCTTCCCGGACTGCGCCGCGGCGCTCGACAAGTACCGGATCAATCCGGGCAACGTCGGCACCGGCCGCCGCCGCGACGAGCAGTTCGCCACGATCTGCAAGGTCGCGATCGACCACGACAAGCCGGTCCGCATCGGCGTCAACGGCGGCTCGCTGAACCAGGAGCTGGTCGTCGCGAAGATGCAGGAGAACACCGACCGCAATCTCGGCAGGACCTCCGAGGAGATCCTGAACGAGTGCATGGTGATCTCGGCGGTCGAGTCGACCGAGCTGGCCCTCGAGACCGGGACTGCGCAAGGACCAGATCATCATCTCGTGCAAGGTCTCGCGGCCGCGCGACCTCATCGCGATCTACCGCGACCTCGCCCGCAAGACCGAGCAGCCGCTGCACCTCGGGCTGACCGAAGCCGGCATGGGCATGAAGGGGCTGATCTGGTCGGCGTCGGCGATGGGCATCCTGCTGCACGAGGGCATCGGCGACACCATCCGCGTGTCGCTGACGCCGCGACCGGGCGGCGATCGCCGCGAAGAGGTGTACGCCGCGTGCGAGCTGCTGCAGGCGCTGGGCATTCGCGCCGTTCGCCCCGAGCGTCACCGCGTGCCCCGGCTGCGGCCGCACGACGAGCAGCACGTTCCAGGAGCTGGCCGAGCGGACGCAGGACTACATCCGCGAGCAGATGCCGCAGTGGAAGAACGACCTACGAAGGCGTCGAGACGCTGACGCTCGCCGTCATGGGCTGCGTCGTCAATGGACCCGGTGAATCGAAGGCCGCGAACATCGGCATCAGCCTGCCCGGCACCGGCGAGGCGCCGAACTGCCCCGTCTACATCGACGGCGAGCACTTCACGACGCTGCGCGGCACCTACGACGAGCTGGCCGAAGGATTCCGCGCGCTCGTGGACAACTACGTCGCCACGCGATATCCGAAGAGCAGCTGATCGCTTCGTCGCGACCTCGGCCTGTACTTCGTGCTCTTCGTGGTACCGGTGATCAGCCGCACGCTGCGCTGGAAGGTGACGTAGGCCAGCGCCCACTGCAGCATGCACGACGAGGCGATTGCGGAATCCGATGAGCTTGAAGATGTGCAGGAACAGCCAGAACAGCCAGGCGAGCGGTCCGGAAAACTCCAGCCGCCGAGGTCGGCGATGGCGGAGCCGCGGCCGATGATCGCCAGGTTGCCCAGGTCGCGATAGACGAACGGCACGGGCTGATCGCCTCGCAACCCGCGAAGGATGCCGCGAGCCGCGTGCGCCGCCTGCTGCATCGCGACCTGCGCCACGCCGGGCAGCGGCTGCCCGTCCTGATGCTGAAGGACGCGCGGCATCGCCGACGACGAAGACCTCCGGATGACCGGGAATCGACAGGTCCGGCTGCGACGAGCACCCGTCCGGCGCGATCGAGCGGCGCGCCAAGCGTCCGCGACGAGCGGCGACGCGGCGACGCCCGCTGCCCAGAGCACGGTTCCGGCGTCGAGCCGCTCTGCGCCAGCCGAGCTCCGCGACCGCCGTGCGCGTCGATCGCCGGTCACGCGTCGCGCGTCCTCCCGCACTTCGACACGCAGCCGTCTCAAGCGCCTCGCGCGCGGCATCGCGCAGCTTCTCCGGGAACGTCGCCAGGATCGTTGGTCCAGCCTCGACCAGGACGATGCGCGCGGCGCTGGTGTCGATGGATCGGAATTCGTCGCGCAGCGTCTGCCGCGCGATCTCCGCGAGCGTGCCGGCCAGCTCGACGCCGGTTGGGCCGCCGCCGACCAGCGACGAACGTCAGCAGCTCCCGCTGGCGCGCCGGATCGGTTTCGCGCTCCGCGCGCTCGAAGGCCAGCAGCAGGCGGCGGCCGGATCTCGAGCGCATCCTCGAGCGTCTTCAGTCCTGGCGCGTAGGGCTCCCACTCGGGGTGGCCGAAGTAGGTGTGGCTCGCGCCGGTCGCGACGATCAGATAGTCGTAGTCGACGCTGTCGCCGTCGGAGAGCTCGACCCGCCGCGCCGCGACATCGACCCGAGCCGCTTCGCCGAGCAGCACGCGGACGTTCGCTGGCGTGCCGGAGGATCCAGCGGATCGGCGCGGCGATGTCGCCGGGCGAGAGCGTCGCCGTTGCCACCTGATAGAGCAGCGGCTGGAACACGTGGTGGTTGCGCCGGTCGAGCAGCGTGACTCGCATCGGGTGTTTCGCAGGACTCTGCACGCCGACAGCCCGCCGAATCCGCCGCCGATGACGACAACATGTGGCTCAGACATGGCACTATTAGTACACGTCGCAACGCCCATACGCACCAACGTCACGAAAGGAGCTACTCCGGACATTGCGTTCGGCAGTTGGAGTTGGAAGTTGGGCATCGACGTCATGAATTCCAGCACGTTTGCCACCGAGCACGCCGTCTCGACCGTCTGCCCGCTCGACTGCCCGGACTCCTGCAGCCTCGACGTGCGCGTTCAGGACGGCCGGATTACCGTCGATCGACGGGTCGTCGCTCAATCCGGTCACCGACGGCTACATCTGCGCCAAGGTTCGCGAGTTTCCGCGAACGCGTCTACGGGCCGGATCGACTGCTCTATCCGGCCATCCGGAAGGGCCCGAAGGGCCTCGCCCACTTCGAGCGCGACTACGTGGGATGAGGCGCTGGCGACTCATCGCCGAGCGCATTCGCGACGCGCGCGGAGCGTTGGGGCGGCGAGTCGATCCTGCCGTATTCCTACGGCGGCTCGAACGGACTGCTGACGCAGGACACCAGCGATGCGACGCTGTTCCGCCGGCTGGGCGCGTCGCGTCTGGCGCGGACGGTCTGCGCCGCGGCGACCGGTGCCGCCAACGTCGGCGATGTACGGAAAGATGGCGTCGGTCACCTACCTCGACTTCCGCGAGGCACGCCTGATCGTCGTCTGGGGCGCGAATCCGTCCGCGACCGGCATTCACCTGGTGCCGCACATCCGCGAGGCCCAGCGCCTCGGCGCCAAGCTGATCGTCGTCGATCCGCGCACGACGCAACTCGCGCAAACACGCGGACCTCCATCTGGCGATTCGTCCCGGCACCGACCTGCCGGTCGCGCTCGCCATCCATCGTCACCTGTTCGAGAGCGGCGGCGCGACGACCGAGTTCCTCGCGGCGCACACGCGAGGCGCCGAGCGGCTGCGTGCGAAGGCGCGGCACGTGGACGTTCGAGCGCGCGGCCGCACGAAGCGGGCGTGCCCGCGCAGCGACATCGAGGCGGCCGCTGAGCTCTATGCCACCACGAGTCCGGCGGTCATCCGCTGCGGCTGGGGACAGGAGCGCAATCGCAACGGCGGCAATGCGACGCTGGCGATCCTCGCGCTGCCCGCGGTGGCCGGAAAGTTCGGCGTCCGCGGCGGCGGCTACGCGATGAGCAACTCGTCGGCGTGGGGCATCACCCGCAACTGGGTGCCCGCCGACGAGCCGCGCACGCGCATCGTCAACATGAACCAGCTCGGGCGCGCGCTGACGGAATACGACGACCCGCCGGTGAAGGTGCTGTTCGTCTACAACTCGAACGCCGCCGTGACGTCGCCCGATCAGCGCCGCGTGCTGCGCGGACTGGAGCGCGAGGACCTGTTCACGGTCGTCTTCGACCAGGTGATGACCGACACGGCGCGGTACGCCGACGTCCTGCTGCCGGCGACCACGTTCCTCGAGGGCTACGACCTCGCCCGCGGCTACGGCCCGATCAGCCTGCGACTCGGCCAGCCGGTGATCGAGCGCATCGGCGAAGCCCGGCCGAACGCCGACGTCTTCGGCGAGCTGCTGGAACGCCTGGACGTGATGAAGGCCGGCGAACCCTCCGGCGAGCTGGAGGAGATGCTCGACGTGATCGCGCAGCTGCCGCAGGCGATCGGCGAGGACCTTCGCGACGATCGGCGCCGCGACGCCGCCGTATCGGCGGCCGGCCGATCCAGTTCCGCGACGTCTGGCCGCTGACGCACGACGGCAAGGCCGACCTGTTCCCGGAAGCGCTCGATGCCGAAGCGCCGGCGGGCCTGTACGGCTACCAGGCCGACCCGGCGACGCCAGCGTTCCCGCTGACGCTGATTTCGCCGGCCAGCGAACGCACGATCACCTCGACGCTCGTCGGAGCTGCCGCGGCCCGAAGTGCGCCTGCTGATGCATCCCGACGATGCCGGGGCGCGCGGGCTGAAGGATGGCGACGCCGTGCGCGTGTTCAACGACGCTCGGCGAGGTGCGCTGCAACCTGCAGGTCGGCACCTGGATCCGCACTGGCACGGTGTCTGCTGCCGAAAGGGCTCTGGCGCAAGCACACCGCCAACGGCTACACCGCCAATGCGCTGGCCCCCGACACGCTGACCGACCTCGGCGGCGGCGCCTGCTTCAACGACGCGCGCGTGCAGGTCGAGCGCGCTGGCTAAGCCATCGTATCCTTCGTGGCCGATCGAGCCGATGCATGCACTGACGTGACCAGAAGAAAGAAGATCAGATCGAGGCCGGCGCGCTCGACGCGCCTGAACGTGACGCGCTGCGTGCTGGACGTCTCCGCGGCGGTGGCCTGCAGGCGCAGGTAGCTCCTCCAGCTGATACTCGAGGATCAGCTCGGTCGCCTGCGCGTCGCCGAACCCCTGGCGGACGCGGAAGAAGAAGTGCTCCCCCACCTGCTCGCCAACGCTCAGGGTCGGTCCGAACCCGCGCTCCCCCGCCTGAATCTCGAATTCGTCGAGCTCGAGCGCGTTGCTGATGGAGCGTGACAGACCCGTCGCCAGATAGCCGCCGGCCAGAGCGGTGGCGCGCTCGGCGAGCGACACCTGCTGCCCTTCGCCAAGCTCGTTGATCGGCTGGTTGAACACGATCAGCGACAGGATGTCGGCCTGGTCGAGCGGCGGGTTGCTGCTGAACGACAGCTCGGGCTGCTTCAGCGTGCCCTGCACGCGGACGAACGTTTCGACGCCGGAGATGATCCGCCTGGCGCGGATGTCGATCGACCGGATCGAGCTCGTCGGTGCCGTCGAAGCGGATGCGCCCGTCGCGCAGGATCTCGAAGCGCCGGCCCTGGAAGTTGTAGCTGCCGCGCACGGTGTTGACATCGCCGACGCACGGAGCAGCTCGCCACCGGCGGCCTTGCGGAGCTGAAGCTCGCCGCCGACGGTGACGTTCATGTCGCCGATGTCGATCGGCGCATTGGCCGGGCGCAGGTCGTCGCCGCGCAGAACCAGGTTGTCCGGAACCGCCAGCGTCGACATCGAGCTCGAGGGCGTTGAACAGCGTCGGCTGTTCGCTTCTGGACCGGCTCCGGCTGCGGCGGCGTCGCGCGCGCCGCTTCATCGGCACCAGCCAGCCCATCGTCGGCCGCTGTCGTCGAATACGGATTCGCCGTCGATCTGCTCGAGCAGCTCCGCAGGTGAATCGTCCCGCTCTCGACCTCAACGGTGCCCTCGAGCCGCGGCTTGCGCAGCTCGCCGGTGAGCTGCATCCGTGCATCCAGCTTCAGACTCGGCGAGCGGTTGTCGATCGACCTCGAAGTTCTCGGATTCGAGCGTGATGTTCGACCGCGCCGACCGAGCGCTCGTGCACGGCCAGCGTTCCGCCAATCGTCATCGGAGAACCGCGGCTGTCGAGGATCTTGAATTCGCGGACGGTGACGACGTCCGGCTGCGAGGTCGATGCGGGTGTCCAGGCCGGTGTAGCGCGTGCCCAGCTCGGGAATCGCAAACGCGCCGCCGTGCACCTCGATCGCGCCATCGGCGTGCGGGTCGTACCCGGTGCCGGTGACGCGCACGTTTGCCTGCGAGCGTCCCGTCACGTTGGTGACGTAGCGGCGTGAACCCCTGAATGATGCCGAGGTCGATCTGGCTGCTCGCAATCTGGATGTCGACGACGCCGCCCGCGCGCGCCTCGTCGTGCGGCATCCAGACCAGGTGGCGTCGGCTGGAACAGCGTCAGCGGCGCGATGCCCTTGGCCGTGATCCACGCCGTCGGCGTCTGCTGCAGGCGCACGTCCATCGCCACGCCGTTCCGGCGTGTAATCGACCGTTCCGGTCAGCGACTCGAACTTGAACGTCCGGAACGCGCCCTGCGTCAGCGTGAACTTCGAGCTGACGCTCGGGCGCGCTGGTCGTGCCGGAGATCTGCGCGTCGCCGGTGAAGCGTCCGGCCAGCCGGCCGTCGCCGAGCAGCAGCGTGTCGAGCTGCGCGACGTCGACGTTCTCGGCGCGCACGCTGCAGCGTCTCGATCGGCGACCGGCGATGACGCCGTTCGCCGTGATTCGCTGGTCGCCGTTCGACCAGCTGCAGATTCTCGACCTCGATGCGATCGCTTCGCCGTACCGAACGGTCGCCGACGTCCCGGCAGGCGTGCGCCACTCGATCTGTTCGGACGCAGCGCCAGATCGCCGAGGTGAACCTCCTGATGGTCCGGATGGAGCACGACCCAGCCGCCGGCGGCCAGCTCGCGCAGGCCTTCCTGCGCCACGGCCTTGAAGTCGAGCCGCGACTGCGACATAGGTCGTCTCGGCGGTGAGCTCGTTGATCTTCTGCCCGCCGATTTCGAGGAACGTCGCGGTGCTGTTGGCCTGGATGCGGCGCCTGCGCGAGCTGTGAGATCGGGCACAGCCGCTGAGAACGTGCTCGTCAGGCTCAGCGCCTCGTTGTCGCCGTGGCCGATGTTGCTGCCGTTCAGCGTGCCGTGCGGCCTTCAGCTCGCGCGCGTTGCCGGTGACCGTCGCGTCGACGACGGCGGCGCCCTTCAGTGGCTGTCCGATGAGCTCGCCGATGCGATCGAGCGACGGCGTGTCGGCGTGCAGCGTCAGGTTCGAGGTGCCGGTGTCGTTGAGCGCGATCGCACCCTGCCCGGTCACGTTCACATCGGCACCGGCGATCTGCAGCTGCTGTCAGCTGCCCCTCGCGATTGGCGTAGCTGCCGTCGACGACCGCCGAATCGATCGCCAGCCTCCCCAACGTCGACGGGCCAAGATCGACGCGGCCCGCGGTATCGAGCGAATCGACGGTGACGCCGGTCGCGTAGTCGCGAATCGTCGTGTCGGCGTCGATCGACCCGCTGAGCTCCCGGCGACGCGCTCGTTGCCGGTGATCGACCGCCGGATCCAGACCGGCGAACGATCCGGTCGTCTTCACGCGGACGTCGCCGCCGGCGAGGTTCGTGGTCACGTCCATGCGCGGGAACACGTGCGCCGAACATCTGTGAGTCGACGAGCGTGCCGGTCACGTCGAGCGTCAGCGGATAGCGGCCGCCGCCGGACCCGGTCACGTCGAACGTGCCGTTGACGAGGCTGCGATAGCGGTCGGTGGCGAGCGCCGCGATCTGAAACTCGCGGCCGACCCGCTGCACGTCGAGGCCGGCGACCTCGCCCTTGGCGGTGTAGGTCGGCGCGCCGCCGTCGCCGAATCGACGAACGTCCCGGTCGTTCCCGGACTGATCGATCGCGCCGGCCAGCGTCGATCGATCGAACGTGCTGCCCGTCGCCTGCCACGCGTCGCCGCGCGCGCTCAGCGTGTAGTCGAACTGCAGGTTGCTGGTCGACCCGCGGCACGTTCACGCATGCGCCGGCAGGTTGCGCAGGTCGACGTTGCTCGCGCGGCCGCGCAGATCAAGGGCGAACGGCGCGCCGGCCCTGACGACGCCGGTCGCCGTCGCGTGACCGCCGTACGCGTTCCCGCGCGCGTTGACGCGGACGGTCGTTCCGTCGATGCGGCCGTCTGCCGACGACGTTGCGCGCGTCGTAGCCGGCGATCCGGATGCGATCGAGCGTCGACCGCGTAGGTGCCGCGGACGGGTCGCGTGCCGTCGGCAGCGCGAGATCGAACCGGCCGTTGCCGGTGATGTCGCTCGCCAGCCGCGCGGCGGTTGCGGTGTCGCGCCGGCGTCAGCGCCTGCACGTTCAGTCGCTCGACTCGCGCCGTGCCGCGCGCGCGCAGGCCTGGCGCGATCGGCGTCGACGGTCAGCGTCCGCCGTGACGTCGCCGAGCCGTGGCGTCACGCAGCGCCAGATCGACCGCCAGCCGATCGGCCGGGCCCTGTCGCCGTGACCTCGAACGCCGGCTGCAGCGCGTAGCCGCGCAAGCGCCGGAACCAGCCTCGCGATCTCGTTGAGCGCCAGCTTGTCGGACGACGCCTTGAGGTCGACGACCGGCGAGCCGCCTTCGATGTTGTGCACCGTGCCGTTGACGCGCAGCGCGCTCTCTTCCGTGCGGAGCGCGACGTTGTCGAAGGCAATCTCGTTCGGCGTGCGCCGGATGACGCCGGACATGCGCGTTGATGCCGACGTTCGGCTCCGTCGGCGCGCAGCGACACGTGCGCGATGTCGACGTCAGCTCGTCCTCGTTGCTCTTGACGCCGACCGAGGCGTCGAGCCGCTCGATCCGCGACGGCACGTCGACGCCCGATCGTGCCGACGGCGCCCTCCTCCACGTAGAGCGTGCCGTCGCTGATCGCCGATCTCGCCGATCTCCAGCGTGCGGCCGGTTCTTCGGCTGGTCGGGATCCGGCGTGCGCGCCTTGATCAGATGCGCGAGGTTCCAGCCGTCGGCGTCCGCTCGAGGCGGAGCACCGGCCGCGTCAGCCGGATGTCGTCGAGCACGACGCCGCCGCCGATGAACGTGAACGCGTTGTAGTCGAGGCCGACGTCCTCGACGTCGACGACCGTCTCGCCGTTCACCGTGACGTCGACGTCCCCGAGCTCGACGCCGAAGAACAGGTTGCCGTCCAGCCGGCCGATCGACAGCCGGCCGTTCACGTAGTCCTCGGCCTGCCTGACGATGAACCCGCGCAGCCATTCCTTGAACCAGGTCGTCTGCGTGACGATGACCGCCATCGAGGCCACGCCGACGACCAGGGTGCAGGAAGGCGACGACCTGCAGCGAGCGTCTGGTGTACGGACATCGACAGGTCAGAACGCCTGGCCGATGCTGAAGTGAAGGCGGAAGCGCCGCTTCTGCGGCTCGCCGTTGACGAGCAGGCCGTCGATCGGATTCAGCTGATAGCCGACGTCGAAGCGCGCCGGTCCGATCGGCGTCTGATAGCGGAGGCCGGGGCCGACCGCGTAGCGCAGGTCGCCGAGGTCGAAGTTCCACGGTTCGCGCCAGACGTTGCCGAAGTCGACGAACGCCACCGCGCCGAACTTGCCCCCGAGCGGCAGCGCGCACCTCCGACGACCCCTCGAGCATCGACAGGCCGCCGATCGGGAAGCCGAATCCGCTCAGCGGGCTGACCTCGAATCGCCCCCAGCCGCGGATGCTCGACGACGCCGCCGAGGAAGAAGCGCTTGTAGAACGGCACGTTCGCCTCGTCATCGCCGCTCGGGTCGATGCGAGCCGACGCGCAGCCGGTTGGCGACGACGACGCTGCTTGCCGACGGCAGGTAGTGGCGGCCCTCGGCCGACGCCGACCAGTAGTTGTAGCGTGCCCCACAGCCACTTGCCCGCCTGCTCGACGTGGCCGTTGAGCACGTAGCCGCTGCGCGCGTTCGAGCAGGCTGTTCGTCGTGTTGCGGGTGATGTCGAACGCGACCGCCGACAGCGTGCCGTTCGGACTCGCCGGTCGTCGGATCGAGGCCGAGCGCGATCAGCTCGTCGCGGATGGTGAAGTCCAGCAGCGCCGCCGGAGTCGATCGTGCTGCGCTGGTACTCGTTGATCAGCGACGACGGTCCAGAAATTCTGCAGAGTTCGCCTGGTGGCGCAGCGTGACGCGCCCGCCGAGCTGATTCGTCGAATAGACCGGCTCGGCCGCCTGCCAGGCCTGGCCGTCGAAGTTGAGCGAGAGGTGCGACGCGAGGAAGTACGGCTCGCGGTAGTCGAGCGCGGACGCCGCGATCGAGCGACGACCACTTGCCTTCGACGCCGGCCTGCTGCGCGCCGCCGAAGAAGTTGCGATGCTCCCAGCGGATGCGCGCGCGCGCCTGCTCCTCGGTGCCGTAGCCGACGCCGGTGGTCGACCTTGCTGGTGCTTGCCTTCGGCCACCGTGATCGCGGACCGGCACTTCCTCGTTCATCAGCACCGGCTCTTCGAGCGACTCGACGTTGACGAACTCGAACAGCTCGAGGCCGTACAGCTTCCGCTGGCTCTCGCGCATCTCGCGGCGGGTGAACCGATCGCCCGGCTTGAACGTCAGCTGCCGGCGGATCACGTGCTCGCCGACGCTGGCATAGCCCCGGATGTCGATCTCGCCGAACTGCGCCAGCACGCCGGGCGTCGGCCTCGAGCGTCGACGCGTGCGCGCCTGCGGGCCGGCCTCCTCTTCGATCAGCGTCACCTCCGCGTACGGATAGCCTTCGTCGCGAAGCGACGTTGAGCGCGCGCTCGCGCGAGGCGATCGCGAGCTGGCGATCGAGCGGGCGTCCAGGCTGCAGCGGCAGCGTCTCGCTGCAGCGCTCGCTGCTGGTCCGCCGGAAGCACGTCGAACCCGCTGAGCTCGATCGCCGTCGACGCGGATCGGCTCGCCTTCGGTGATGTTGAGCGGTGATGTCGACCTTGTCCTGCGCGTCGTTCAGCTTGACGTCGAAGGAGCGCACGCGCGCGTCGGGAAATCCGCGGTCGCGGTAGAACGCCTCGATGCGTTTGAGATCGGCCTCGAAGGCGCGGCGATCGAAGTAGCGCTTGCGGCCCCACGGGATCCAGGAGCCCTTCTTCGTCTGCAGCGCGTTGGCCAGCGCGCCCTTGTCGACCTGCTCGACGCCGTTGAAGGTGAGGCTGGAGATCTGGATGTCGCCCTCTTCGCGGCAGCCGGCGACGCAGATGGCACCAGCGACGACCAATAAGAGGAACGGAGCGCGATCCGGCATGGCGGTCTGTGCAGTAACACAGACGTGCCAAGTCAGAGGCCAAGGCTAGGGCCGAGGCTGCAGGCTCAGGCCGTTACGTCGCGCGTTGTCGTGACGGCGCGCGGCGCGGACGCCACCGCGAGCATGATGCCAAGCCCGACCGCGACGATGATCGCCGATCGCGAGCCAGATCCCGGAGATCTCGTCGAGGACGCCCGCCTGCCACAGCGCGAGGCCGGCGCCGACGAGAAGGACGAAGTAACCGACGAGGTAGAGTTTCAGGAACTTCATGCGTCTGCAAAGCATGAAGGATGCCTCAGAGCCCAGGCAGGCCTGCAGGGCTGAGCAGGTCGACGGTGTACAGAAAACGGCCTGAGGCGCTTCAGCCCTAGCCTTGACCAGCACTGAGCCTGGGCCTTAGCCCTAGGCCGTTACTGCATGATCACCGCGAGATGCGCGCGGCGGTTGCGTGCGCGACCCGCGGCGGTCTCGTTGGTATCGATCGGACGATCCTCGCCGTAGCTCACCGTGCGCAGCCGCGACGCCGCGATGCCGCGCTCAGGAGGTAGTCGCGCGCCGAGTTGGCGCGCCGCTCGCCGAGCGCCAGGTTGTACTGCTGCGTGCCGACGCTGTCCGCGTGACCTTCGATGGTCACCTGGATGTTCGGGTTCGCCTGCAGCTTCGCGACCGCCTCGTCCAGGATCTTCAGCGCATCCGGCCGCAGGTTGAAGCGGTCGAAGTCGAAGTGCACGTCTTCGAACTCGATCACCGTCCGCGCGCCGGACGAGCGAGCGTCGCCGACGCCGTGCGCCTCGTTCTTGCGCGTTGTCCGTCGCGGTCACCGTCACGGTGACCGGACCTTCCTGTCTGCGGCGCCGTGAACGTCGTGTTCGGCCGCGTCGGTCGGGCTGAAGCTGCCTGCGGCGCGGTCCACCGGTAGGTCAGCGGACCGCCTTCCGGATCGGTCGCCTGCGCCGCGCACTCGACGTCTGGCCCGGCTCGACCACGCTCGGGTCGCAGCTGATCCGTCACCGTCGGCGGCCGGTTCGGCGACGGCGCGCGGCGGCGGCGGCGCCGGCGTGACGTCACCGTATTGGTGACCGTCGTCGTCTCCTTGATCCGCCGCACGCGCTGACGCGGCGGCGTCACGCCCGGGATGCCAGCCGACGCGAAGGTCGAGGCCCCACGCGCTGTGGTCGATGTCGATGCCGCCGACGACGCGGCCTTCCGTGCCGGAGCTGTAGTTGACCGCCCGCGTGCACGAAGAAGCCGCTCGTCGCCTGCCAGACGCCGCCGAACTTGAAGTTCGTCGGATCGGAAATCGGGCTGAGCAGTCGGCGCGACGCTGCCGTCCTCGGCAACGAACGGCGGCTTGATGCACCAGCGTGTTGTCCTTGATCACGAACTCCCCGTGCCATTCGACCAGCGCGCGGAACGCGCGAGCGGCTCGGGAACGTCGCGCCGAGGCCCCACGTGAGGCCGTCGGACACGCGGAACTCGTCGGGGTCGCCGCGGATGCACGCCGCCGAGCATGCCGGTCAGTTCGAACCTGCTGTCCGAACTCGCGGCTGGCGACGAGATCGAGGTGGCCGTCCCAGTCGTTGGTGCTCGCCCAGGTCGATCCGCTCGGGAACTTCACCATGACGCGCGGCGCGAGGCTCATCGCGTCGCCGCGCGCACTGCTGAGATCAGGCTCCACTTGCCGCCGACGATGAGCGGACCGCCGAGCGTTGCCGGACCAGCCGCGCCGCACGTACGGGATATTCCTGCGACACGCCGCCGAACACCGGATCGCCCGGGACGAACGTCGGACTGCACGTCGCGGTCGAGACGCACCAGGCGCCACGATCCGAACAGCTCGAAGCGATCGCCGATGCCGACGGCGCCGGTGAGACCGATCTGGTTGACGTCGGTGAGACCCTGCCGGCGGTCGAAGTTCGCGCGAAACACGCTGAACTGACCACTTGCCCGCCGGCAGCGTTTCGGCGGTCGGAACGAACCACAGGCCGGTGTCGCCGTTGATGGTCGGAAGTGCGGGCCGCGGCGTCGTGTCGCCCTCGAGCACGATTTCATCCGACGTGACGACCGGGCCCGACGTGGTGGTCGTCGTGGTGCTTTTGCCGCCGCCTTGCTGTGCCTGCGCCGCGGCGGGCGCCGCCGCGAGCGCGCTAACCAGGAACGCAGCAAGACAAAATACGCACGAACACAGACGCCTCTCTTTTCCGGTCGATGTCGAAAATTGCGGGCGGCGGGCTAGACGCTAGTCTACTCGGCCCGGCTCCATGCCGGACGCAGGAGCCGCTCCGACATTATGCACATCGGCGCGGACTCGCGGTGGCCATGAGACGACCGCGGCCGCCGCGGCTGATCTGGCCGCCCTTGCGGCCGGCTGCACGCGCTTCGTCGGCGGTCCATTCGTGGGCCGTGCCCTTTTCGTGCGCGGCGCGGCCACCCTTGCTGGCGATCTCGCGCTGCTTCTCCGGCGACATCGACGCAAAGCCACGGCGTTCTTTTCGAATTCCGTCCACAGCACTCCTCCTCGGTCAACGCCGTGACGGTCACGGCCGACTCGTTCGACGATCACCGTGCACCGGCACGGTCTGGGCAGGCCGAGGCTACAAGGCGTATGCCACCACGACATGACTGGATCGATCGTAAAGCAGCCGTGAATTCAACGAGTTAGCGCAAGCGCGCGAAATCGAGGCGACCGGCTGTCTGAAGCAGAACGCTACAGATGAGGTTCACACTGCGTAGCGATTTGAAACTCCCACGTCCGCCGTCGAGTCGCCAGCGTCCGACGCATGCAGGCTGCAGGTCGGCGGACTGGCCGAGTTGGCGAGTTAACATCGCGCATATGGCTGACGACTGCGCTCCCGCTCCCCACTCAGCCACCGGTCGGCAACAAGAGCGGCCGGACGGTGCAAGTGCGTGAAGTTCGGAAGGAGCTTCCCGGCCTCGACTCGCCGCCATGGCCCGGTGAGCTGGGCGCAGCGGGTCTTCGAGAACGTCTCGGCGCAGGCGTGGAAGCTGTGGGAAGAGCGGCAGAAGATGATCCTCAACGAGTACCGCCTGATGCCCTGGCAGAAAGAGGCGCAGGAGCTGATCGCCAAGCAGATGGAGGATTTCTTCTTCGGCGAGGGCGCGGCATTGCCGCCCGGGTACGTCCCGCAGCAGACGAAGTAGCGTCCCGGCTCAGGTCGGACCTGACACGGCACTTCCCTCTCGATCACGAACCGCAGCCGGGCGTGCGCCTCGCGCAGCGCCTGCTCCGACCGCCGCGGCATCGGCGCCGTGCGCGAAGATGAATCCGAGATAGCTGCGTCCCTCCGGCAGCGGCACCAGCACCGTGTCCGGTTTCGCCGTGATCCGCACGTCGTCCACATCCGCCACGGCTCGCGCCGCCTCGACGCCCTCGACACCGCGCAGAATCCCGCGCTGCGGAATCGGAATCATCATCACGCCCGACGCCTGCGATTCGCGCCGATAGCCGTCGAACGTCCTCGCCGAGCGCGTGACGCAGCAGCACTTCCTCGAGCGAGACGGCAGCCGGCCGCCGGATGCCCGTTCGAATCGCAGCGCCTTCGAACACAGCCCGCCGATCGGCCGCGCCGCCACTTCCAGCACATACACGCCGTGCTCGTTGACGCGGCACTCCGCGTGGACTGGGCCGTGATGCAGGCCCGAGCGCCCGCGCGGCGTCGCGACACCGCGTCGACGATGCGCTGCTGGACTGCCGCCGGCTTGCCGCGACGGCGTGACGTAGATCGTCTCCTCGAAGAACGGGCCGTCGAGCGGATCCGGCTTGTCGAAAATCGCGAACAGCTGGAACGTACCGCGCGTCAGCACCCCTTCGACCGCGTACTCCGCGCCCGGCGATGAACGATTCGATGAGCGCCGCGTCGTGCGCCGCGTCGCGCTCGACGCGGATGTCCGGCGACATGCATGCAGCGTCCGCAGCCGCTCGAATGCCGCGACGAACTCGCCGGCGTCATTGACGCGCATGACGCCGCGGCTGCCGGAGAGCGCCAGCGGCTTGAGCACCGCTGGATACGTGCGTCGCCGCTGCAAGCGGCGCCAGGATCGTCGCAGCAGCGAGACCGCCTGGAACTCCGGCGTCGGCAGACCGGCGCGGCGGAACGCCTGCGCGCGCCTGCAGCTTGTTCCTGCTGCGGCCGGCGGCCGCCGGTGGATTGCCCGGGAAGACCGAGCGCAGCGTTGAGGTGCGCGGCCAGCACCGTCGGGCCGGTCGCCGACGGCAAGAACCGCATCGGGACGCTGCCGCCGCGCAGGCCGCGATCGCTGCGTCGACGGCGCTGCGGCTCGTCGATGAAACCGGACCGGAATCGCGTGATCGGACCAGGGATCCTCGAGCTGATCGCACCGGTCGCTCGCCAAGTACCAGCGTGACGCCGAGCGCGCGCGCCGCTTCCCCGAACGAGCGGATCTGATAGCCGGTCGTCGTCGCGAGCAGAAGGACGCGCTTCACACGAGTCGAGTGGCTCGGCCGCCCACCGTAGCTCAGCGGAGCCGGGTTCGGCGCAGCAGTACCAGGCCTCGGTGAGATGCGGGGCGGCCAGCCGGCTGCGCGAGGCCCGCGACGGCCGGCGAGGCAACGCGCGCGACGTCGCGCGCCAGCGCGTCGATGCGCATCGAAGACCTCGAGCCGCGACGCTCGCTGGCAGCGACCCGACCATCCGCATCACCTCCGCCTGCAGGCGTCGACCGCGGATCGCGGTGACGCCACGGCCACGTCAGCGAGCCGGCGTCGAACGGCGCCCACGCCCTGGCGAATCTCGTCGAGCTCCAGCAGCGCCGAATCGGCGGTGACGAGCAGCCGGATGGCGAGCTGAATCGGCGCGACGTCTTCCTCGAGGTCCAGCGCCGCGAGCTGATCGAGCAGCTCGACGTAGCCGTCCAGTCGTCGTCCACGGCGTGAACGGCACGAAGGTCGGCGACAGATGCACGCCGGCGTCGCGGCAGAGCGCGACGGCCGCGACGAAATCCGCGCGCGTATGCCCCTTGCGCAGACGCTCCAGCACGACCGGATCGATCGATTCCACCGCGCTCGTCACGAACAGGCATCCGGTGTCGCGCAGCAGCGGCAGCATCTCCGCGTGCTTCAGCAGGTGCTCGATCTTGATCGTGACGTCGTAGGTGACGCCCGGGACATTCCGCGCGCAAGCCGCTCGACGACGCGGCGCGCGTGCGTCGGGCCGTTGAAGAAATCCGGATCGCCAAACGAGATGTGCTGGGCGCCGGCCGCGACCTGCGCCCGCACGTCGTCCAGCACGACGTCGACCGGGATCGCGCGAAACGCGCCGCGGTAGACCGGCACGATCGGGCAGTGACGGCACAGGTGCTTGCAGCCGCGCGTCGCGTCGGTGGCGCCGACCGACGCGGCGCGACCCGTCGGGCATCTGCAGCGCCGCGTAGCGCTGCAGCGGCAGCAGCGTCGAGCGATCGGGCTGAATGAACTGCAGCCGCGGGATGTCACCGCGCGTTGGGAGTTGGGCGTTGGGAGTTGGGCTTGGGGAGTTGGCGAGCGCCACCAGCTCCTCCTCCGCCTCCGGCCCCAGCACGTGTGACACTCCGCGCTCGCGCAGCCAGCCGCATTGAGCGGCGCATACAGCCCGTACGCGACAACCGATCGCGTCCGGATTCACGATCCGGACGCGATCGATGACCGGCGCCGCCAGGCGCGTGGCGGTATGCATCGGCAGGTAGAACGCGACGAGCGCCGCCTGCTGAATCGTCTCGTCGCTCAGCGGTTCGCGCGACAGTGTCGACGCAGTCCACGTCTCGACCCCGCGCGCCGCAGCCAGGCCGCCGGCGAGGCCAGGCCGAACGGCTGCCGGCCGAGGTCGTAGGTCGAGACGAGAAGAACCCGCACGGCTTTTCATTGTTCCACGTTATCCTTCCCCGAGGTCCGGCCGAAGCGCGTGGCACCGCACCGTGTGGCCATGGAGGGCGCGTGAACTCATCGACGATGACGGCCAGCTCGGATACCAGCTTCTTCGGCCACCCGCGCGGCCTGTCCACGCTGTTCTTCAGCGAGATGTGGGAGCGCTTCAGCTACTACGGGATGCGCGGGTTCCTCATCCTCTACATGACCGCCGCCGCCTCCGCCGGCGGCATGGGTCTCGACGCCGCCACCGCCGCCGCGATCTACGGCACCTACACGTCGCTCGGTCTACCTGATGAGCGTCCCCGGCGGCTGGCTCGCCGATCGCGTGATCGGGCAGCGCAAGGCCGTGCTCTACGGCGGCATCCTGATCGCCTGCGGCCACTTCACCCTGGCCGTGCCGCTCGACGGATCGTTCTACCTCGGGCTCGTGCTCATCGTGCTCGGCACCGGCCTGCTCAAGCCGAACATCAGCGTGATCGTCGGGCAGCTGTACGGTCCGGACGACGTCCGCCGCGACGCCGGCTTCTCGATCTTCTACATGGGGATCAACCTCGGCGCGTTCCTCGGGCCGCTGCTCACCGGGTTCCTGGCGCAGGATGAGCGCTTCCGCGCGCTGATCGCGGGATGGGGCATGGATCCGAACTCGGCGTGGCACTTGGCGTTCGGCGCGGCCGGCGTCGGCATGACGCTCGGCCTGATCCAGTACGTGGCGATGGGCAAGGCGATGGGATCGGCGGGGCTCAAGCCGGGCGGCGCGACCACGCCGGAGCTCGCGGCGAAGTACAAGCGGCAAGCGGTTCGCTACGCGGGAGGCGCCGGCGCGCTCGTGGTCGCCGTGGCGCTGCTCGCGCTGGCCGGCGTCATCACGATTTCACCGACGACCGTCCGCGACGTCACCGGCTATTCGCTCCTCGTCATCACCGTCGTCTTCTTCGCCACGCTGTTCCTCGATCGGAGCTGGACGCCGCAGGAGCGGGGCCGCCTGTAGGTGATCTTCGTGTTCTTCATCTGCGCCGCGATCTTCTGGTCGGTGTTCGAGCAGGCCGGCTCGACGCTGAACCTCTTCGCCGATCGCAGCACGCGCAACGAGATCCTGGGGTTCGGCTTCCCGAGCAGCTGGTTCCAGTCGCTGAACGCGCTGTTCATCATCATCTTCGCTCCGATGTTCGCGTGGCTGTGGCTGAAGCTCGGCCCGAAGCAGCCGTCGGCGCCGGTGAAGTTCTCGTCGGGCTGATCGGCGTGGGCCTCGGCTTCCTGATCATCGTCCCGGCCGCCGGGCTCGCGGCCGGCGGCGCCCTCGTCAGTCCAATGTGGCTGGTCATGGTCTACCTCGTGCACACCTACGCCGAGCTGTGCCTGAGCCCGGTCGGCCTCAGCTCGATGACCAAGCTGGCGCCGCCGCGCATCGTCGGCGCGATGATGGGCGTCTGGTTCCTCGGCGCATCGGTCGGCAACTTCATGGCCGGCCAGATGGCGTCGTTCTACGAGGAGATGCCGCTCGAGCGCCTCTTCCTGACGGATCAGCATCCTGCCGATCGTCGCCGGCATCGTCATGCTCGCCCTCTCCTCCCGATTCAAGAAATTGATGGGAGGCGTGAGCTGATTGCTGATGTCGTGACAGTCATCACAATGGCGCTCGAGAAATACAAGGCCAAGCGCAACTTCACGGAGTCGCCAGAGCCCGCCGGCGAGACGCGACACAAGTCGCCTGCCGGGCGGACGCCGCGCTTCTTCTGCGTCCAGAAGCACCTCGCCAGCCACCTGCACTACGACTTCCGCCTCGAGCACAACGGCGTGCTGCTCTCGTGGGCGGTCCCAAAGGTCCGTCACTCGATCCGGCAACCAAGCGTCTGGCGATGCACGTCGAGGATCACCCGATCGAATACGGCGACTTCGAAGGCGTGATTCCGTCGGGCTACGGCGCCGGCATCGTGATGCTGTGGGACCGCGGCACGTGGACGCCGGAAGTCGACGATGTGGACGCGGCGCTGAAGAAGGGCGACCTGAAGTTCACGCTCGACGGCTTCAAGCTGAAGGGATCGTGGGTGCTCGTGCGCACCAAGGGCGGGTGGGCCGGCAGCGGCGGCGATCGCTCGTGGCTGCTGATCAAGCACCGCGACGACTGGGCGGGCGACGTCGACATCGCCGAGTTCGCGCCGCTGAGCGTGAAGAGCGAGGGCGACTTCGCCGACATCCTCGCGCAGGACAACCCGGCGATCTGGATCTCGCATCGGCCGGCCGAGGGCGGCGAGACCGGCGCCATGTTCAGGAAGATCGTCGAACGCGCGCTGGCGCTCCGCGAGGAGCGGCCAGCACCGGTCAAGCGCACGGCGAAGACGAAGCGACCGGCGGCGGCCACGAAGAAGCCGACGCGAAGACCGAAAGCGCAGCGAAGCCGTGAAGAAGAAAGCAGCGGCTACGAAGAAGAAAGCGGCGCGGAAACGGACGCGGTGACGCGCGGCTCCTGCAGCAGCCGCTGGCTGAGCACGGACCAGACGGCAAAGGCCAGCCGCCGCCGATCGTGGCGGGCGATCTCCGTGCACCAGAACGCGCCGTGCACCGACTCAATCGCCGGATCGAGCGTGCCCAGCGCCAGCGGCTCCTTGTGTTCGGCCGCGTAGCGCGTCACCGCGTCGTCCGACGGGCGGCCGTCGTTGGCGATCACCACATCGACCGGCCGGTCGATCGCCTCCGACACCCAGCGCGCGGCGTCGGCCGCGGTAAAGCCGGACATGCCCCGGCCTTCGGTCAGCAGGTTGGCGATCAGGATGATCGGCCCGCGCACGTCGCGCCAGCGCTTCTTTGACGCCGCGGACCAGCAGCGGCGGCATCAGGCTGGTGAAGAAGCTGCCGGGACCGATGATCACGGCATCGAACCCGCGAATCGCGTCGGCGACCGCCGGGTGAATCGACACCGTCGGCTCGAGCCAGAGCCTGCGAACCTGATCGCCGCGCGACTGCCGCGCGTCAACCTCGACTTCGCCGCGCGACGTGGTGCCGTCGCCGTACTCGGCGCACGAGCGACGCCGGCTCGACGCTGACCGGCCAGACGCGGCCGCGGCAGCCGAGCAGACTGCGCAGGCCGTCGACCGCGGCGAGGAAGTCGCCGCTGTACTGCTCCATCATCGACAGCAGCAGGTTGCCGCCGGTGTGTCCGGCGAGACGGTCGTGCTGCTCGAGCGTCGGCAGCCGGGCCAGCAGCACCCGACGCGCCTCGCCTTCGTTGCGCGCCAGCGCGAGCGCGCACTTGAGCACGTCGCCGGGCGGCAGCACGCCGAGCTCATCCCGCAGCTGTCCCGAACTGCCGCCGCTGTCGAACATCGTGACGACGGCGTTGAGCGTGCAGCCAGGGATTGCTCTTCAGCCCGCCGAGCAGACTCGGAAGTCCGGTCCCGCCGCCGACACAGCCGATGTTCAGCTCGCGCAGATGCATCGCGCACATTGTACCTGCCACTACAATGAGGCCATGACACGTTGTGGCGGGTTCCGCGAGCGCGTATGAGCACTCGAGCGACCCGCCAACGTGGCAGTCAGCCGCGCTCGGGCTGGTCGACGATCTTCGCAACGTCTTCGGCGACCGGCTTCGATCGGTGGTCGCCTACGGTTCGCACATCGAAGGGCACAGCGCGGCGCCGCTCGCCTGCCTGGCGCTGGTCAGCAGCCACGATCGTCACCGACTTCGAGGCGTGCGCCCGGCACACCGCACGATGGCGCCGGAACCGGATCGCCACGCCGCTCGTCATCTCAGAAACGGAGTTCCGCACCTCACTCGACGCGTTCCCGTTGGAATACGGAGAGATCATCCGCGCGCACCAGCGCGTCTATGGCAGCGACCCGTTCGACGGCGTCGCCATTGCGCAGGCCGATCTGCGGCGCGCCTGCGAAACCCAGATCAAGAGCCATCTCGTTCACCTGCGCGAAGGATTCCTCGAATCGGGCGGCGAGCCCGTCCGCGGTCGCCAGCCTGGTCGCGGCGTCGGCACCGGCGTTCACGGCGCTGCTCCGCCACGTCGCCTGGCTGAGCGGGGCGACGACGCCGCGAGCGCAACGAGGCCACCCGCGCCGGCGCGCGCGCCGCCGGAATCGCCGACGGCATCGTCGCGGGCATGATCGCGCTCGAGCAGCAGCCTGACGCGCGCACCAGCGATCCCGCCCGGCTGTTTCCCGAGTACCTCGCCGCCGTGGAACAGCTCGCGCAGCGCCGTCGACGCGTGGCGCGTCTAACCACGAAGGCCACGAAGATCGTGGCCGCAAGCACGGAGCACCACAAAGGGACAACCTTTCTTCGTGATCTTGCTGTTCTGTGGACCTGCTCTTCGTGTTCTTCGTGGTTCCGTCGGCTCGGCGCAGCCGCTGCCGCCGGAACTCACCCAGCCCGTCAACGACTTCGCCGGCGTCATCGATCCGGAGAGCGCCGCCCGCGATGGACGAGCTGATCCGCTCGCTGCAGAAGGCCACCAGCGGAGACGTCGTGGTGGTCGCCACGGTGGACACCTTCAAGCCGTACGGCGACATCCGCGAGTACGCCGTGAAGATGTTCGAGAACCGCGGCCGCGGGATCGGGCAGAAGGGCAAGGACAACGGCCTGCTGATCCTTCTTGCCGTCCAGGATCGTCAGGTATGGGTGGAAGTCGGCTACGACCTGGAAGAGTTCATCACCGACGGCTACGCCGGCGAACTGAGCCGCAAGGCGATGGTCCCGGAGTTTCGCCGCGGCGCCTACGGCGCCGGACTGCTGGCGGGCGTGACGCGCATCGCGGGCAGGATTGCCGAGCGGCGGAACGTCACGCTGGCAGGGCGCCGCACCGCCGCCCGACGACAGCAACGAGGACGAAGTGGGGTTCGGCGGGATCAGGCATCGTCGTGTTCATCGTGCTGATGCATCCTGCTGAACATCATCGGGCGCACGCGGCGGCGCCGGCGGTTCTGGGGCGGCGGCTCGTGGAGCGGGTGGAACAGCGGCGTCGGCCCGTTTGGCGGCGGATTCGGCGGCGGTGGCGGTGGCTTCGGCGGCGGCTTCGGCGGGTTTGGCGGCGGCGGCGGCGGATTTGGTGGATTCGGCGGCGGTCGCAGCGGCGGCGGTGGCGGCGGTGGCTCGTGGTAAACACGTATCGTCGGAGAAGGAGCAAACGGAATGAAGCTGATGCGCAGGACTGGCGCCGCGGTACTCGTGGCGCTCGTGGCGATGGGACTCTCAGGATGCTCGTACAACAGGTTCGTCGGGCAGGAAGAGGCGATCAAGACGCAGTGGGCGCAGGTCGAGAACCAGCTTCAGCGGCGCAACGACCTCATTCCCAACCTGGTGGAAACGGTGAAAGGCATCGCGCAGCAGGAGAAGGACGTGTTCGGCCAGATTGCCGAGTCGCGCGCCAAGCTCGCCGGCGCCACGACGCCCGAGCAGACGATCGAGGCGGCGAATCAGCAGAGCTCAGCGCTGGCCCGGCTGCTGGTGGTCGTCGAGAACTATCCGCAGCTGCGTTCGAACGAGCAGTTCGCACGCCTGATGGACGAGCTGTCGGGCACCGAGAACCGGATCGCCATTGAGCGGATGCGTTACAACGAGCGCGTGCAGGCGTACAACACGTCGCGTCGTTCGTTTCCGTCGAACGTGACCGCCGGCATCTTCGGTTTCAAGGAATACCCGCGTCTTCAACGCGCCGCCTGAAGCCGAACGGGTTCCGCGCGTGGACTTTGGCGGGCAGAAGCAGTAGCCATGGCCATCGTCGATGCGCTGTTGCCTGAATTCGACCATGAGATGGGCATGACCACGGAAGCTGCTCGAGCGCGTGCCGGAAGACAAGTTCGAGTGGCAGCCGCACCCGAAGTCGATGACGCTCGGCCGCCTGGCGCAGCACGTCGCGACGATCCCGATGTGGGGATCGAGTAACGCTGAACCAATCGGAATTCGACGTCGGCCGCAATCCGCAGCCTGCCTGTCGTGACGACGCGGAACGAATTGCTGGCCGCCTTCGATCAGCACGTCGCCAACACGCGCGCCGCCCTGGTCGGCCGCGGCGACGGCGAGTTCATGGCGCCGTGGACGCTGAAGCGCGACGGCCACACCATCTTCTCGATGCCGAAGGCCTCGGTGTGGCGATCGTTCGTGATGAGCCACCTCATTCACCACCGCGCGCAACTGGGCGTGTATCTGCGCATGCACGACGTGCCGCTCCCGTCCGTGTACGGGCCCAGCGCGGACGAGGGAGCCTTCTGACGCCCAACCCCACGCCCGCGTCCGAAGCCGATGGTCGCTCGGTGGGGCGCTGGGCTTCGTTCTCGTTCGTCCTGGTCGCCACCGCGAACGGCGGAGGCTACCGCTACGGCACGTCCGATCAGGCGTTCTACATCCCCGTCGTCGTCCGGGCGCTGGAGCCGGCGGCGTTCCCGCACGACGCGTCGCTGATCGATTCGCAGGGCCGGCTGATGCTGGCGGACGAAGCCGTCGCCACCCTCGTGCGCGTCACCGGGCTCCCGCTCGACGTGCTGTTCCTGGCGGCGTACCTGCGTGTCACTCCTGCTGATCTGGATCGCGCTTGTGGCGATCGGCCGTCGGATGTATCCGTCGGCGTGGCTGACGGTGGCGCTCGCCGCGGCGTTCACGCTGCGGCACCGGATTCCCCGCACCAGCGCCAACTCGTTTGAGCCGTACTTCCATCCGCGGATGCTCGCGTTTGGCGTCGGGGCCCTGGCCATTGCCGCCCTGCTCCGCCGCAGGTTCTGGCTGGCGATCGGTCTCGTCGCGTTCGCCGGCTGTCATCCATGTCACCACCGGTCTCTGGTTCGCGGTGCTGGTCGGCGTCGCCATCGCACGCCTGGATCGCAGCTTCCGCCGGCTCGCCGTCGGCGGCGCTATCGCCGGTGTCGCCTTCCTGGTCTGGGCAGGCCTCGCAGGTCCGCTTCGCGGATCCTTCGCAACGATGGACGCTGCGTGGCTGGCGGCGGTCGCGGGAAAGGATTCCCTGTTCCCGTCGGACTGGCCGCTATGGGCATGGGCGGCGAACCTGCTCCTCATCGGCGCCGCGTGGGCGGCACATTCCGCACGGCAGCGACAAGGCACGGCCAGTATCGACGAGTACGCCTTGCTCTGGGGTGCGACCGCGCTCGTGGCGCTCTTCCTCGTAACGTTGCCGCTGGTGCTCGCGAAGGTCGCGCTCCCGGTTCAACTGCAGATCTCGCGGGTGTTCTGGCTGGTCGATTTCGTGGCCCTGATCTGCGTGATCGGGATAGCCCGGAGCGGCCGCGCGGCCAGGTTGGTCGCGGCCACCCTCGCGGCTGTCGCCGTGGCCCGAGGCGGCTACGTCATGTCCGTCGAGCATTCTGAGCGTCCGCTATTCGCGGTCCACCTTCCTGCGTCGGACTGGGAGGACGCGATGAAGTGGATCAAGACTCAGCCGCTCGACACTCACGTGCTCGCGGATCCCGGTCACGCATGGAAATACGGCACCAGCGTCCGTGTGTCGGCCGAGCGAGATGTGCTTCTTGAAGAGGTGAAGGATTCTGCGATCGCCATCTACTCGCGCGACGTCGCGCTCCGCTACACGGAACGCATGCGCGCAGTCGGCGATTTCGACCAGCTCACGGCCACACGCGCGCGCGAGACCTCGCCGCCCGCTACGACCTCGACTACCTCGTGGCGGCAACGGATCTCCCCCTGCCGGTCACCTATCGCAACGAGCGTTTCACGGTGTACGCGCTCGCCGAGTCACCTCCGTAGGGCGCCCCTTTCAGGGGTGCCGTTACAGCAAGAGCGTCTCTATCCGGTGCGCGTGGGCCATGCCTTCGCATGGCGACCAGGCGAACACCGTGAACCGCCCGTCCTGCGAGGCCACCAGCGCCAGCGCGTCGCGCTGATCGTGAATGAACTGCGCGCCCGCCAGGTGGCGCGTCCCACCGATTTCGCCGGGCGACAGAATCCGCGCCTCGGTTCCCTCAATCGGCTCCGTCATCGTCAGCTCCTCGATCTGCGTCCCGCCCTTGCGCCGCGCCACTTTGCCGCCGAACGCCAGCACGTGATGCCCGCTGGTCATGATCGTGGCGCCGTCGATCGCGGTCAGGCTGGCAACGGCGTCCACGGCTCGATTCAGCTCCTCACGCCAGGCGCGCTGGCTGACGCCGTCGGCCGGCCCCGACGCCAGCATCGCCAGCTCGCTGAACGGCGGCGAGATTTCGTAGGTCAGCGGATGCACGATCGATTGCCGCCACGCATCCGTGCCGTCGGGCACCACCAGCAGCACGCCGCCGCGACCATGCGCACGCATCGAGACGGCGACCTGCACCAGCACGTTGACGTTGCCCGCCCACGTCGACGGCGAATCGAACGCCAGCAGCGACGTCAGCAGCGACGGGCAGTCGGGAAGGCTCGACGCGTGTTCGTCGATCACCTTGACGCTATCGCCCTGCAGCACCGCCACGTTGACGAATTTGGCCTGCGCCTCGCCGCGGTGATGCTTGATGACGAGCAGACCCGGCTCGGCGACCTCGACGACGCAGCAGTACTTCGGGATGGTGCGGACCATGCCCCAGACCAGCAGCTCGCTGCCCTGGTAGGCGACGCCCAGGTGCACGCCGGGACGTTCGACAATCGCCGCCAGGCGCGTGAGCGCTGCCGCCTCGAGCGGAATCGAGCGTTCGAGGACGAGCGGATACGCGGCTTCGTCGCGTCGCAGGAAGGCCAGCGAGATCTTCGGCTGCATCCCTTCTTCACGCCGCAGGCTGGCCCAGAACGCGGCGTCGATCATCCGCGCGATCGCCCGCTCGTCCGGGACGGGGCCAAGGCCGGTCTCGCCCCTATTCCGTGCCGCGTCGACGTGGAGTGTCAGGTGCCTCAGCACTGACGGCGCCACAGCTCCCGCCGCGGCATAGGTGTAATCGGACATCGAACCATTATCAGTCGTTCGGATCGTTCGGATCGTTCGAGCCGTTCGAGTCGTTCGAATCGTTCGGGCCGTCTGCTAATGTGAGTCAGGTGCGTGTTCGAGCCGTCCACCTATCGCCCGCGCTTCACCGGCGGGCATCTGCAGACGCTGTATGCGTGGGCGAAGCCGCGCCGCTTCGAGCGGCTGCCCTCGCCTGTCGAGCGATATTTCGATGTGACCGAGGATGCGCGCGTGCTCGCGCATTGTCACTGGCACGACCAGCGCGACGCGCATCCGACGCTGCTGCTGCTGCACGGCCTCGAAGGCTCC
Source organism: uncultured Acidobacteriota bacterium (assembly GCA_963793705.1). GTDB lineage: Bacteria > Acidobacteriota > Vicinamibacteria > Vicinamibacterales > UBA2999 > Gp6-AA40. The sequence goes on from CAWCBC010000009.1 coordinate 193,854, forward strand.
AGCCTCGCCCACTACATCGCCGGTATTTCCGACAAGGCCTGGGCGGCCGGCTGGAATGTGGTCCGGCTGAATCAGCGGAACTGCGGCAACACCGAACACCTCTCGCGCGGCCTGTACCACTCGGGTCTCACCCACGACCCGCTGTTCGTGATCCGCGAGCTGATCAGGACCGAAGGCCTCCGGCAGATCGCCGTCGCCGGCTACTCGCTCGGCGGGAACCTGACGCTGAAGCTGGCGGGCGAGCTGGGCGCGGGCGAGCTGCCTGAATTGCAAGCCGTCTGCGCCGTGTCGCCGACGATGGACCTGTCAGCGTGTGTGGAAGCGCTGGAACGCCGGTCCAACATCGCCTACGAATTCAATTTCGTTCGGAATCTGAAGGCGCGGATGCGGCGGAAGGCGGCCGCGCATCCCGGCGTGTTCCCGCTGGAGGCGTTGCCGCGCATCTGGACCGTGCGCCAGTTCGACGAGGCCTATACCGCTCCGCATCACGGCTTCCGCGACGCCACGGACTACTACCATCGCGCCAGCGCATTGCGCGTCATCGAGAACATCCGCGTGCCGGCGCTGATCCTGACGGCCGCAGACGACCCGTTCGTGCCGACGCCGCCGTTCTACGACGAGGCCGTCAGACGGAACCCGTGCATCACGGTGGTGGTCACGCCGCATGGCGGTCATTGCGCGTTTGTCGAGCGAGCCGAGAACGGGTACGACGGGTATTGGGCCGAGCGCGAGATTGTGCGGTTTGTGAGTGCAAACGTTCAGGTTCAGAGGGTGCAAGAGGTTCAGTAGGTTCAGTGTGCTGTTGTGAACAGCTGACGGGAACATGGGCCAGATACGCTTGCTCGGAGGAGTGTGATCATGAGTGCAAGCCATCGACCCACCGACATACATCTGCGTCAACATCGGGCGAAAAAGAGGAACAAGCTGCGCGCGCGGATTGCGGCAGCACCGGCAACCGGACGGGCTGCGCTCGAAGCAAAGGTGCAGCGAACCTATTCAGCATTCCACTCGCTGATGAAAGAGAAGCAGCCTCCAGAGGCGGTCTAGACCCGCAATCCGCAGCATCCATGATCGGCGCACGCGTCACCACCGACGATGCGCCCTTCCGTATGATCGCGACGTCATGGCCAATACGAATTCCCGCGTCACGATCCACATGGCGGCGAGTCTCGACGGTTTCATCGCTCGACGGGACGGCCGTGTGGATTGGCTCGAGACCGCAGACAAATTCGAAGGCGGGGCCACCATGACCCCGGAGTTCGTGGAAGCGTTCCTCAAGACCATCGACTGCTACGTGATGGGCTCGAGAACCTACGAAACGGCATTGGACTTCGAGGCCAAGGGGTTCGGCTGGTCCTACGGCAACAAGCCAACCTTCGTCCTCACCAGTCGCGAGCTGCCGAGGACCAGGGAGTACCGTGGAGTTCTACTCAGGAGACCTTGCGCGGCTGGTGAACGAACGATTACGGCCAGCCTTCCTGAGTATCTGGTTCGTTGGAGGTGGTGCCGTGTCCGGTGCATGCCTTCGCCTCGGGCTCGCCGACGAGGTTCGCTATTCGATACTGCCCGTCCTCATTGGTGATGGAATCTCATTCTTCGAGGGGCTCGACACAGGACACCGCCCTCAAGGACATTGCCCTGCACCTGGTTGAGGTGAAGGCGTACGACAGCGGCATCGTGGCACTCCGCCATGAGGTGCGGAAGTAGGCCGACCTACTGAACCTGCAGCAGCTCCATCAACATCCGTCCGAACTCAGGCCCCTTCCCCGACTCCTCGTGCTTGAAATAGACGAACACGTCCCCGCATCCTGACGCCTTCTCGCGAATCACATCCGCCCAGCGCGCAATGTCGTCCGGTGTGTACCCCTCATCACGAAGCCTGAAGTAGGCGTAGTCAGCGGTGATCTCGACCGGCGTCGCGAGCTTCTCGCTGTCCGCCACGCACAGCGCCAGGTTGCGCGCCCGCAATCGCGCCATACACCTCGTCGTCCAGCCACGACGCATGGCGAAACTCGAACGCGGCGCAGACGCGCGGCGGAAACGCGTCGAGGAAGGCGTCGAGCAGCGGCACGTCCTTCTTCAGATTCGGCGGTAGCTGGAACAGCAGCGCGCCGAGCTTGGGGCCGAGGACGGCCGCCGTCTCCAGGAACTGGCGGACGCGGTCGGCGCAGTCGCGCAGCCGCGCGTCGTGCGTGATGCGCTTCGGCGCCTTCAGCGTCAGCTTGAATCGCTCGGGCGTGGCGCTGCTCCAGCCCTCGAGGATCTTCTCGTTGGGCGCGCGATAGAACGTGTAGTTGATCTCGACGGTCGGAAACCGCTCGGCGTAGTACGGCAGCATCTTCGCCGCCGCCAGCTTCTCCGGATAAAACGTCCCCCGCCATTCCGGGTAGTTGTAGCCAGACGTTCCGATCCAGATCATGCCTGCGCGCGCCCACCGGATCAGCGTCGCGACGTTCGGCGGCTTGCCGTGCATCAGCAGGCCGACCTTGAACACCTTGCCCGCGAACCAGACCGCCGCACAGGCACCGCCCACGCCGACCAGGAGCGTCAGCCACACCTGCCACGCCGGCGGAGGTGAATCGGACGCCATGCGCGTCATCATCGCGAAGGTGTTGACCGGCGGAATGAAGCTGAGCGCGACGCTCAACGGCGAGTTCGGCGCGTTGCCGATCATCGGCGACAACATGTACGGGAGAATCAGCAGCAGCAGCACCGGCCCCATCAGCGACTGCGCCTCCTGGATCTCGTTGACCGCGGCGCCAATCGACATCATCAGGGCGCCGAAGATCAGATAGGTGATCAGGAAGAACACCAGCAGGTAGACGATCAGCATCGGGTCGATGATGCCGAGCATCGCGAATGAATACAGCGCCAGCAGGCCGAGGCCGAGATAGATCCCCATCGCCAGCAGGCCGATGCCGAGTTGCCCGATCAGCTTGCCCGCCATCAGCTCGAACGGCGACACGGCCGCGAGCAGCACTTCCACGACGCGGCTGGATTTCTCCTCCACCGTCGATGTCATCAGTGTCTGACCGCCGGTGATGACGCCGATGAACAGCAGCATCCCGACGATGAACGGGAGCGCACGCCGTGATGCGGCGCTCCGCCCTCTGCTCGCCAGCGGCCGTCACGATGACCGAGTCGGGTCGCGTCACGCGCGTCATCGTCTCGATCCGTTGCGGATCCAGGTCGGCCACGCCAAGCCTCGCGCGAACCAGCGCTTCGCGCAGCGACTCGTACAGCACCGTTTCAGTGTCGCCGCCGAGGCCAGGCGTCACATAGACGTCATAGGTGCCGAACTCCGCCGAGCCGTTGGCCAGCTCCGTGGCGTCGCGGTGAATCACCACCAGCGCGAGCGGACGGGCCGCCGGATCGGCGGACGACAGCACCCGCTTCTCCGCCGCCAGATCCGCGTCGGCCGGACGCTCGACCAGCGTCAGGTCGGGAACGCTGCCGATGGCCCGTTGAATCACCGCATCGGATGCGGTGGCGCCGGGAACGACCCTCATCGCCCTGACGGCGTTCTCTCTGCGGCGCGCCTCGATCGCCGATGGTGCGAGCGTGGATCGCAGGTACGGAACGACGCGACCAGTCGGATCGATCACGGCGACCTGTCCGACGACCTGCGGCTGCCGCGTGGCGCTGAGCAGCCTCGGACCGACGAGGACCGCCAGGCCGATCAGCGCCGGAAAGATGAACAGGCCGATCAGGAAGCCCTTGTTCGAAACCGTGCCCATGAACTCCCGCTGCGCGATAAGCAGGATCTTCTTCACACCAACGCTCCTTCGGCTCCAACGCCCTGCAGGTTCGCCCTGAGCGCGCGCTCGGCCTCGGTGCCCTGCGCGTCCGCGGCCACCAGCCGCAGGAAGACGTCTTCGAGGCGCAACCGCGCCAGCGCGATTCTCGCGACGGGAATGGTCGCCGCAATCTGCTGCATCGCCGTCGTCGCGTCGATGCCCGGCAGCAGGTGCACGTCACACCCGTCTGTCGTCGTCCGCACGTCGGCCACGCCGGGGACCTGACGGAGCACGTCGAGCGGGCTGGCCTCGTCGAGCGGCTCGACCTGGATCAAGCGCGGATCGTACTGGCGCCGCAGTCCGGCCATCGGCTCGTCGAGGACCTTCCGGCCCCGGTGAATCATCACCACGTGCTGGCACAGCTCCTCGGCGTGCGCCATGATGTGCGTCGAAAACAGGATCGTCGCCCCGCGCCGCTGCTCCGCCGCGACCAGCTCCTTCAGGAGCTTGACGCTGACGGGATCGAGGCCGCTGAACGGCTCGTCGAGAATGATCAGCTCGGGCCGGTTGATGATCGCGGCGACGAACTCGACGCGGTGGAGCATCCCCTTCGACAGCTCCTCACACCTCTTCTTCTCGATGTCGACCAGCCCGGTGCGCGCCAGCAGCGCCTTCGCGCGCGGCAGCGCCTCCTCGGCGGACACGCCTTTGAGCTGCGCGATGTAGGTGAGGAAGTCGCCGACGCGCATCCGGCGATAGACGCCCCGCTCTTCCGGCAGGTAGCCGATGCGATCCTTCGCCTCGAGCGCCGACCGGTGTCCAAGCACCGACAGCTCGCCCGAGTCCGGGAACAGAATCGCCATGATCATGCGGATGCACGTGGTCTTGCCGGCGCCGCTCGGACCGATGAAGCCGTAGGTGGCGCCGCGTGGGACGACGAGATCGAGCTCGTCAACGGCACGCGTCGCGCCGAATGCCTTCGTCAGGCGCTGAAGCCGCAGCGCTGGTTCCATCAAGTGTGTTACCTATGCCGTCGCGCCTGCAGGCGGACCTACGACGATGCGGGTTATACCACGGACGTGAACGCGATGTTGCTAGAGTGAATACGGATGCGCCTTCGAATGGTTTCCCTCGCGGTCGTCACACTGCTGGCCGCGTGCAGCCGTGAGCCGCCGGTCAGGCAGTACGAACTGCAGGGACAGATCGTGGGCATCGAGCCGGCTCGCAACGAGGTCCTGATCAGGCACGAGGACATCAAGGGCTTCATGCCGGCGATGACGATGCCGTTCACGGTCAAGGACCCGGCGCTGCTGTCGGGCAAGGAGCCCGGCGATCTGGTCACGGCCACGCTCGTCGTCGGCGAAACGAACGCGCACCTGTCGTCGCTGACACGCACCGGACATGCGAAGCTCGACGCGCCTCCGGCGGTGTCGGCTGGCGCCGCGCATCCTGATGGCTGGAGAACAGGTCGCCGATGCGCTGCTCGTGGACCAGCAGGAGCAAGCCGCGGCCGTTTTCCAGCTTCAAGGGCCATCGCGTCGCCCTCACGTTCATCTACACCCGCTGCCCGCTGCCCGACTTCTGTCCGCTGATGGATCGACACTTCGCCGCCGTCCAGAAGACCGTGCAGGGAGCGGCGGACATGGCTGACGTGCGCCTCGTCAGCATGACGCTCGATCCCGGAGTTCGACACGCCGGCCGTGCTCAGCCAGCACGCCGCGCGGCTCAAGGCCGACCCGGCGGTCTGGAGCTTCGTGACGGGAGAACCGAAGACCGCCGCCCAATTCGCCCAGCAGTTCGGGATCTATACGGAGAAAGACCTCGGGACTGGTGCGAACCTGACACACAACCTGCGCACCGCGATCATCGACGCCGATGGGCGGCTGGTGAAAGTGCATTCCGGCAACGACTGGACGCCGGCCGATCTCGTTGCGGACCTCAAAGCGATTCCCGCTCCCGCGGCACTGAGCCGGTCGAGCCGCCGCGCCTGCCGTTCACGGCCGCGGAGCGGCGCGTGATCGCGCGCCTGCGCACGCCTGCCGCCGTCCAGGACTGGCTGAACGATCTGCCGTACAACCAGGAAGTCGGCGGCGAGACGCTGCGATCCTTCCGCGGCGTCGTGCGCACCGGAACCGCGCACTGCCTGGAAGCCGCGCTCTCGGCCGCCGTCATCCTCGAGCAGCATCGCTATCCGCCGCTGGTTCTCAGCTTCGAGTCGATCGACCTGCTCGATCACGTGATCTTCGTCTACCGCACGCCGAGCGGCTGGGGATCGGTCGCGCGGTCGCGCGATCCGGGACTGCACGGCCGGAAGCCGCTGTTCGCGACGCCGCGCGCGCTGGCGCTCAGCTACTACGAGCGATACATCGACTTCACCGGACGCGTGAAGGCCTACGGCGTCGCCAATCTGCGGGTGCTCGAACCGTACGACTGGCGCCTCTCGGAGAACAACGTGTGGAAGGTCGAGCAGATGCTGATCGATTGGCCGCACCGGCCGATTCGCACGTCCGACGCGCAAAGCGGACTCGATGCGTCGCCGGTATCGCGCGTTCCGCGAGGCGCACGGCTACAAGCCGTGGAAGTACTACAAGGGGCGCGAGCGGTGGATGCCGCTGCCGCCGGAATTCAGAGACCGGGGATAGCGCAGTCCATTTCCGTAGTGCTCGGTTCTCGGTTCGTGTCATCTTGGTTCAGGTCCGGGTTCCGGATTGGCGCACCGAGCGCGAACACTGAACTACGTGACGGACCCGTGAACACGAACCAGAAGCGAGAACTCGGACGCGAAGCTTCTCAGTCGAGATCGAAATCGCGCAACGGTCTCGACACGGGCTCGCCGCTCGCCTGCTTCAGCGCTTCCTCGAACCGCCGCGACAGCGCGTCGTCGCGCCCTTTCTCGTTCTCGATCGACTGCTCGAACAACGCCTCGCGCCGCGCTTCCTGCGCCGCGAGAATCTGCGACGCGTCGTGCAGCTCCGGCTTGTCGCCCGCGTTCCGGCTCGCTGTGCGACACCACCCGCCCGAGGTTGACATCGATGACCAGCGACGAGCGGCAGCAGGGACAGGTCACTTCGATCTCGCTCTTCAGCTTAGCCATGCGGCTATTCTAGTGGGTAGTGACCGATCCCCACTGGCGAACACTCCGGGTCGCCACCTACAACATCCACCGCTGCCGGGGCCTTGACGGCCGCACCAATCCAGCCCGCATCGCCGAGGTCATCCGCAGCATCGACGCCGACGTCGTCGCGCTCCAGGAAGTGATTGGCGCCGGCCAGACGTCAGCCGGGCACGCCGAGGAGCTCGGCGCGATGCTCGGCATGGGATGGGTCATGTCGCCGACGCGCCACCTGCGCGGCTCCCTGTTCGGCAATGTCGTGATGAGCCGGCTGCCGATTCAGCACCATTCCCAATACGACCTGTCGTGGCGCACCTGCGAGCCCCGCTGCTGCCAGCGCGTCGACATCGACATCGGCAGCGACACCCTGCACCTGTACAACGTGCATCTGGGCACGGCGCTGCTCGAGCGGCGCCACCAGGCCGGACGGCTCAGCGCCATCCTGCACGACCGGCGCGTCGGCGTCCCGAAGGTCGTGCTTGGCGACTTCAACGAATGGATGCGCGGGATGGCGACGGAGATGCTGACCGAGCGGCTGAAGAGCATCGACCTGCGGGCACACCTGCGGCGCAGACGCACCTACCCGGGCGTCTTCCCGGTGCTGCACCTGGATCACATCTACTACGAGGGAAACGTGGAAGTGGTGAAGGTCGAGCTGCCGCGGACGCGGCTGTCGCTGATGGCGTCGGACCACCTGCCGCTCATCGCTGAGCTGCGGGTGCAGTTTCGAGGTTCCTAGTGCTGGTTACTGCGTTGCCTAGGTTGCCTAGGGTTACCAAAGCGACTCAGGCTACCCAGCTACCTAGCCTTCCTCTTCGTACTCTTCTTCTTCGAGCGGCAGGGAGCGCGTCGGGGGGCGCAGCGCCTCGCGATAGTCGTACAGCGGCAGATCGCGCACGTGCAGCGAGATCACGCAACTCATCCCTTTTTCGTCCACGACGACGGTGACCGGGCTACCTTCAACGCCTTCACGAAAGGCGATGCGGCAGCCGCAGGCGAGACGCGCGTGCGTGAACCCCTTCAACATGAAGGCATCATACTACCGAACTCCCGAAGTTGGGAGTTCTAGAGAAGCCGCTTGATCTCGCGCTCGAACTGCTCGAGGCTGCGAATCCCCGACTGCTTCTTCGCGATCTTGCCGTCGCGCCCAATGATGACGGTGACCGGAACGCCCCACATCGGTCCGTACGCCTCCTGAATGTTCTCGTGGCCGGCGCCGACCAGCACCGGGTAGTTCATCTTGTATGCGGTGGCGTACTCCTTCGAGATCCTCGGGCGTGTCGTCGATGGAGAACCCGAGCACGACGAGGTCGTCCTTGTATTGCTCCTGCAACGTGATGAGATCGGGGATCTCTTCCTTGCAGGGCTCGCACCACGTCGCCCAGAAGTTCAGCAGGATGATCTTGCCCTTGTACGAGGCGAGCCGCACGTCGGCGCCGTTCATGTCCTTGACGGTGTAGTTGAGCGGCGCCGTGTTTCCCGCTCCGCCTTGGTGTCGTCCTCCCCGAGGAGTGGCACGTCGGACCCGGAGACGGCTCCTCGGCTGGCGGTGACGACAGGTCGGACGCGGCCCAGAGCAGGCCGAGCGCGAGCGCGACAGCGCCCATCGCCATCCACGCCGCGCGGCGCGACAGCCGCGGCTCCGGCAACGGCGCGTCTGGTCCGGGCTACGGTTCGAGGCGGTTCGTCGCACGTCATGTTCCACTTTTTCCACTTTACTCCACTTTTCCACGTCCATCTATCGCGCTTCTTCCTTCACGTACCGCGCCGCGGCGGTCAGATCGCCAGCGGTCGACGGGCCACACCAGGACATACGTCCTCCGGCCCGCGGACCACATACGGGAACGATGACCGAACGAGACGACGTCGTTGGCCGACCGGCTGACGCCATCCAGGACAAAGAGTGACACATCGTGCCCATCAACCGGTACATCACGTGCGAAACAGGACCATCCGCGTACAAGCAGCGGCGCGCCCCGATCAGGCGCACGCCGTTGGCGGCCGACGAGGGCGGCACGTGCAGGTTCCACCCGTAGTCGTCCGCGAGCCTCTGCTCAATGAGCCGCGCGTCCCCGTCGGGTGCATCGCTCTTCGCGAAGAGGCGGAAGCACTTCGCGTGATCCGCCGTCAACTGCGCGGCGAGTACCGTGTCCGATCGATGCGTGGCGAGTGAGAACAGGAGGAAGCCGATGACGACAGTCATGACGGCGGTGAGCGGGCGCAAATCGTCGCGGTCCGAATCCACGTCGCGAGGACGCCGCCGCGTGCTCGCGGGCGAGTGCTTCGCAGCGGCTGCGGAGGCCGGGCGGCAGCGGGACGTCTCTCAGCTCGCGCGCCTGATCGCGCAACCACGGTCCGTGCGCCACTCTCCTGCCGCGCCGCCGCTCGACACGGTGGACAGGCGCCGAGGTGCCGCTCGACGTCGGCGCGCTCTCCTGCCGGCAGCAGCGTCGTCGACATACGAGGCGAGACGATCCGGCGGTGCGGCTGGCAGTCGTCGTTCATCATCTTTTAAGACGCCCCTCGACGCCGGCGTGACCCGGCGACCGGCTGAGCTGTTCGAACAAGAGGCGGCGGCCCCGTGAAATCCTCGACATCACTGTTCCAATCGGTATGCCGAGCATCTCCGCAATCTCGGCATACGTGAACTCTTCCACGTCGCGGAGCCAGACGGCCTCGCGAAAAACCTCAGGCAGCGCATCGAGCGCCACCTGCAGATCCTCGCGCACGGTCGCGCGCAGCAGAATCTGCTCCGGCGTGTCGAGGGCCGCCGGGCCGCCGCCGTCGCGCCGCGGCCTCGACGCGCGGGCTGTCAATCTCCACCGTGTCGCGTGCCGCGTCGCGCCGCCTGTTCCGCCACGTGTTCATCAGGATCGTATACAGCCACGCCTTCAGGTTCGTGCCTGGCGCGAACCGGTCCGAAAACCGCAGCGCCTTGACGAAGGTGTCCTGGACCAGATCCTCGGCGTCGGCCGGTTCCGGGTCAGCCGCAGCGCGGTGGCGTACAGCGGTTCCAGAAACTCCAGGGCCTGGGCCGCGACCGTATCGCCGCCCTCCCGGAGGCGGCTGTCACCCTCACGGCCGCGAAACATGACCCCTTCCCATAACCCGCGCGCCCTGCCGGGTATTCCCGGTCGGGTCGCGGAGCGACCCGACCAGCAGTGCTGGCTCGTCGGTCCGCGTCGCGGACCGACTGTCACCAATTCGAGTGGACACATGTGGTGAGCGCACCACGGACGTGCGTCGTACCGGGCGTAAAACGGGCAGCTTCCTGACACACGTCATCGGTACGTCCCTTGCTCTGCGCGCCGGATGCGCTCATTGCGAGCGTCAAACCGTCAGCAGTAAGATCGCGACTCTTGCCATACCTCCCCCGTGACCTTCGAGGAGACACCATGACCATCCGCAGGCGGCATCGGCCTTCCCGTTGCCGCAGGCCTGGCGGCGTCTTTACGCTGGCGACCTCCGCTCGCCGCGCAGACCCCGTACGTTCCGTACCATGGCAAGAATCAGGTGCGTTACGACCGGTTCGAGTGGTGGACGTACGAAACCGACCACTTCATCATCTACTACTACCCTGAGATCGAGCCGCACCTCGAGCGGATGGCGGGCTACGCCGAGAGCGCCTACCAGCATGTCAGCTCGGAGCTCAAATACGACCTCGCCCACAAGGTGCCGCTGATCCTCTTCCAGACCAGCAGCGAATTCCAGCAGCAGAACGTCGTGCCGGGCGCCGCCCAGGAAGGCGTCGGCGCCTTTGCCGAGCCGGTCCGTCAGCGCATCGTCATGCCGATGGACGAACCGCAGGACCTGCTCTACCGCCTGATCGTGCACGAGCTGACGCATCAGTTCGAGTACGACATGATCCCGACCTCGCTGGTTCGCCGCGCCGTGCCGCTGTGGGTGAATGAAGGACTCTCCGACTACATGACCGGCGTGTGGCGTCCGCAGGACCTGATGTCCGTCCGCGACGCCGCCATCGCCGACATCCTCCCGAAGATGACGAAGCTCGAAGGCGCCAGCGAGCTGGGCGGCCGCATGGTCTACAACCTCGGCCACGCGGTCTTCGAGTTCATCGAAGCCAAGTGGGGCAAGGAAGGCATCCGTCAGTATCTCTTCAACCTGCGCAAGGCGGTGATCGGCGGCGGCGAGGAAGCGTACCAGGAATCGTTTCAGATCAGCGCTGAAGAGTTCGATCAGCAATTCGACAAGTACCTGAAGGATCGCTTCAAGCCATTCCGCGACAGGGAACGCCCGGCCGACTACGGCCGTAACCTGTCGCCCAATCCGGAGCGCACACCCTTCAGGAACGCCTACTCCGTCGAGCCCTCACCGCCGGGGGAGCTGTTCGCCGTCGCCACGGGCAACGGATCCGACCGCGAGCTCGACATCGTCCTCGTGTCGGCGAAGGACGGCAAGGTCGTCACGAATCTGACCAGCGGCTTCGATCAGGACCTCGGGTTCGAATACCTGTCGACGCCGGGCGGCCGCTGGGTCACGGTGCCGTGGCTGTCGTGGTCGCCCGATGGCAACCGGCTCGCCTATTTCGCCCGCGCCGAGAAATCGAGGACGCTGCATCCTGCAGAACACCCTCAACAGGAAGATCGAGGAGCGCATCGACATGCGCACCGTCGACGATCCGGAGTCGCCCGACATCTCTCCGGACGGACGGCGCGTGGCCTTTGCCGCGCTGCAGGGCGGCACCGGCGACATCTTCATCGTCGATCTCGTCGACCAAGGACGTCATCAACGTCACCAAGGACGAGTTCGCCGATTCGGCGCCGACCTGGTCGCCGGATGGCAAGTCGCTGATCTACATCGGCGCGCGTCAGCCAGAACGAGAAGCTGTTCCGCGTCGATCTGGACACCGGACGCAAGACGCAGCTGACCTTTGGCACCCACGACGATGGCGCCGCCAAGTTCCTGGACGCGGACACGCTCGTCTTCGCCTCGACGGCCACCGACCCGACGAAGCCCATCGATCCTGAAGTGGCGCGGAACGGCAACATCTACAACATCTGGACGCTCGGCCTGAAGACCGGCGAGCTGCGTCAGTACACCGACGCCGTCGGCGGCAACCTGTACGCGGTGGTCGTGAACGATGGCGGCGACCGGACCAAAATCGCCTTCGTCAGCTACTACAAAGCCAACTACGAGCTGCACATGCTCGAGCGCCGGGAGCCGATCGTCAAGGCGGCGCTGGCCGACTTCGGCGAGCCCGGAGCGATCATCCCGTTCCAGGCCCCCCTCAGCCACACGCTGATCGCGGACAACAAGAAGAAGAAGGGCACGTTCGAGAAGCTGTTCCTCGACGGCCGGCCGCCGGTGAACGTCGGCGTGACCAGCGGCGGCGACGTCTTCGGCGGCTCGTCGGTCACCTTCAGCGACGTGCTGGGCGATCAGCAGTTCAACCTCTACGCCGCGTCGATCTCGCAGTACCGGACGCTGTCGTTCTCGTACCTGAACCTGGCGCGCCGCTTCAACTACGCGGTGCAGGCGTTCTCACAGACGACGTTCTTCTACGGCAATCTCCAGAACGTCCTGTATGACGGGTCGTTGCTCGTCGACCGTGACCTCGCGCAGGCCACACGCACGATTCGCGGCGGAACCGTCTTCGGCATCTGGCCGTTCAACCGCTACCGGCGCGTCGAGCTCTTTACCGGCTTCATGCAGTATGAAGAGCAGTTCAACGACCCGAGCCTCGGAGAGCTCTCCAGCCAGTACCAGCAGGACCAGTTCGGACGGCAGCTGTTCCGCTCCGGCAACGTCCTGCCGCTCGGCATCAACTTCGTCGAGGAGACCACCGTGTTCCGCGAGTTCGGCCCGCTTGCCGGCCGGACGATGCGGCTCGGCTACGAGTACGCGCCGAAGATCGGCGACGGCTCGCTGTCGCGGCAGACGATGGACGCGGACGTCCGTTATTACCAGCGCCTGGGCGGCAGCGGCCTGCTGGCGCTTCGCGCGCGCGGCTTCAAGAGCTGGGGCGACGTCGTCGGACTTCCTCTACTTTGGCGGCAACTCCGAGATGCACGGCTACGAGTACCTGGAGTTCATCGGCGATCGCGCGAGCTTCTTCAATGCGGAGCTGCGCTTCCCGCTCATCGAAGCGATGCTGACGCCGCTCGGGCGTGCTCGGCGGAATCCGAGGCGTGCTGTTCGCCAACATGGGCGGCGCCAGCTTCGGCGAGACGACCGATCCCGGCGAGAGCCGGGCAGCAGTTCAAGTGGATGAAGATCGGGGACAGAAGTCTATACGCCGATCGTCGCTTACGACCAGGTCAACGCGTTCCAGCAGGTGCCGATCTTTGGCGATCCACAGGTCGTCAAGGGGCTGCGGCTGGTCGACGCCCGCGCGCTCCTACGGCCTCGGCCTGGAGACGTTTGCGCTCGGCTTCCCCGTGCACTTCGACTGGTCATGGCGGACACTGCTGAACAGGGACTGGGAGGACGCTGCGGTTTGCGGCGTTCGGCGGCAGCAACGCCTTCCGCAAGCCGCAGTTCTCGCTCTGGATCGGCTACGACTTCTAGACCACGAAGGCCACGACGATCACGAAGATCACAGCGAAAACCCTGATCCTTCGTGATTACTTCGTGAGCTTCGTGGTTTTAGTTCGTCGGCTGAACGTTCCGCGACCTTGATCAGCCAGCTTGCCATTGAGGCGCACCAGCTCGTCGACACTGCGTCCAACAGCGAGCGACGCGCAGCGGCGTGTCCTGGCCGGCGGCGGCTGAGGCCGTCAGGTAGTAGGCATCGAAGCGCGCGCTGATCCTTGTCGATGAAGGTAATCGCGTGATTCGCGTCATGTGGTACATCGGCGGCCGCGCTGAGCAGCCGCCGCACCCGGTGTGGCCGTGTTGCCGGCGCGCGGCCCACCCGCCAGCTTCTTGAGCGCTTCACGTCCTTTCGTCGCGTTGGCGCCGGTGCCGAACTGCCCGTCGGGCGTATAGACCGCCGCGTACGCATCTCCATCGCCGGTGTCGAGCGCCCGCGCATAGCGCCACATCAGTTCCTCGATCTCCGCCCGATCGCGCGCCTCGCGCAGCACCTGGTCATCTGGCTTCTGGGCCGTATAGGCAACTCCGGCGCTGAACACCACCGCCACGAGCACACCCAGTCCGAAATTCCTCATCGCATGACTCCTTTGGCGAGCAAAGCTTACCTGATCTCATTCTTCGTGCCCTGTCGATCGCTTCGTGGCTTTCGAATGTTTCAGAATTTCTGAAGCCGCAGTTCGCTCTCGGCATCAGATCCATGGAGACGCGATAGGGCGCCAGAAATTTGTGGCCGACGATGCCGCCGAGCTGGAAGCCGAGCAGCAGGCTGGGCGCGCGCAGGTTCAGGACGACCAGCGGGAAATTGCGGTACTCGAGGCGGTCGAAGTCGAGATTCACGCCCGGCAGCAGGAACGCGTCGCGATCCCAGCCGGAGGTGCCCCACACCGTAGCGGAATCCGCCGGTACGCGACGGCGGCAGATGCCGCGCGGTGTCCGCGCTGATCGAGATCACTTCGCCGCCGGTATCGACGACGAAGTAGGCCGGATGACGTTCGTTGAGCAGGCCGCGCACCATCGCCAGGCGGTTGCATGCGCATCGGCAGCCGGTGGTCGGCGTCCGTCGTCCGGCAAGCGGCTGCCGATGGTGAGCGATCCGCTTCTCGTAGTCGATCATCATCGACATCCCGATCGCCAGCGGCGAGAAGCTCTCGCCTTCGCGCTTCGGCATGCCGCGCAGCGCCGGCGATTTGACGAGCACCGGCACGTTCCGCACCTGCAGCGTGCCCAGATCGAGCGTACGCAGCCGCGCCAGCTGCAGGCCGCGCATGCCGACCTCGCCGACGCCGGCGCTGATCGGTGTAGGTCACTGGCCTCACGCCGCTCGCGCCGCGCCGTATCCGCCGAGATGATGGTCTCCTCCGACCCGGTGTCGAGAATGAAATCCTGTGCGCCGCTGCCGTTGATGCGTGCCCCGGACGACGACCTTGTCCTTGACGAGGCGGAACGGCAGCGTGTGCAGCACCTCGCGGTCTTCGGCATCGATGTCGACGGGCGTGACCCCGTGAACGACTCGAGGAAGTCCGCCTGCGCGCGCGCCCACGCCGCCTTCTGGCTGCGCTCCTTGTTGGGCAGCAGGTTGATGTAGCTGCTGAAGCGCGTTGGCGGCTTCGTCGTAGCGGTAGCAGCGCTCGTAGAGCTCGCCGACGAGCGCGTGAATCTCGCCGTCGCGCGGCGAGGCGGCGGAGGCCGCGAGCGCGACGTCGAGCGCTTCGTCGAGCCGGTGAGCGCCGCCAGCGTGCGGGCGCGGCCGAACAGCGCGCGCGCCGAACCCGGCGCTCGCTGTGCGGCCTGCAGATAGGCCGCGTCCGCCTCGTCAAAGCGGCCCGAGGCCCAGAGCGCGTCGCCGTAGAGGGCGATCGCTCCTCGGCGTCGGGCTGGCGCGCAGCGACTCGGCGGCTTCGCGGGCGACGCCAAACTCGGCGACCCGCAGCGCCGCGCGCACTTTGCCCTTGCGGGCGCGCGTGGCCAGCGCCGGTGTCGCTGGCGCTGCATGGCGCGATCGAAGGCGTCGAGCGCCTCGCTGTATCGCGTTTCCTCGAAGAGCAGCGACCCGAGCTGATACTGGAGCTCCGCGTCAGCGTCGGTCTCGCGCGCGCAGCGCGAGCGTCGTGGCCAGAACGAGGGCAGCGACGACTGCCGCGCCGAGAGCGTTCAGGCCTTCTGGAAGAATTCGGCGTTCACCGCGATGAAGCTCGTCCACTTTTCGGGTGTCTCGTCGAGCGCGAAAATGGCCTCGACCGGACACGCTGGGACGCAGGCGCCGCAGTCGATGCATTCGTCGGGGTGAATGTACAGCATTTCCGCCGACTGGAACTGCGGCTCGTCCTTCCTGGGATGGATGCAATCGACCGGGCACACGTCCACACACGCGGTGTCCTTGGTGCCAACGCACGGTTCACAGATGATGTAGGCCAAGGTGCAAATTATAACTCGCCTGCTTCTCGCCTCGATTCTGGCGGGCGCACTCCCGCCGTCGCCGTGACGGCAACGGCGAGGCGAGCGCCGTGCGCTGGCGCGACGCATCCGACTATCTCGACCTCTTCACGCCAGTCAACCGGCACCAGGCATACGCGATCGCGGTCACGCCGGCCTCCCTGGAGAACGTCCTGGCGGACGTCGCCGCGGACCAGATGGCCGTCCGCGCACCAGGCGCGTGGCAGCCCCGCAGCGAGTCGGCGCAGGACGCGTTCGGCACGGCCGGCCTGCACAACCGCTGGCTGCTCGCAGCGCCTCTACGGCAGCCAACAGCTGCGCGTCGCCCGCGGGGCCCGCATGGATCGCGGCCGCGTGATCGAGTCGTGGACGCTGATCTCGCCGTACCCCTCCGCCGACCTGCGCACGCTCCATCCGGGCACGATGCGGCTTATCCTCCAGTGGCGCCATGACCAGGACGGCTCTTCGGTGTCCTTCGCGCGGCGGCGTTCGTCGCGCCGCTCGTGACCGCCGGCGGCGCGGCGGCGCAGGTGATTCCCTCCGAACCGGTGACGTTCGGCGCCGGCCGGGTGGTGATCGGCGGCGACGCGGCGGTCGCCGTCGCGCCCGAAGACAACGGCTTCTTCAACTACAGCGACTACGAACAGACCACGCTGCGTCAGGTCCGCCTGGGGATGACCGCGCTCGTGCGTCTCTCCGATCGCGTCTCCCTTCTTGGCGAGCTCCGATCCGAGAACTTCGAGTACGTGAAGCCGTTCGCGATCTACGCCCGGATCCGCCCGCTGCCAGACACAGCCGATCGATATTCAGATCGGGCGCATCCCGCCGACGTTCGGCAGCTCCTCATCACGGCGAACCTACGGCCACGACAATCCGCTGATCGGCTCTCCGCTCGCCTATCAGTACCTGACGTCGTTGCGCGCCGACAGCGCGCCTGCCGACGCAGCAGGAGCTGCTGCGGATGCGCGGGCGCGGATGGTCTGTCGAACTTTTCAGTCGGCAATCCCCTGCCCGATCGCGGCGTGCCGCTGGTCAGCGCGTTTACGTGGGACACGGGCGTGCAGGTGTCCGCCGGCTGGAACGTCCTGACGACGACGGTGGCCGTGACCAATGGCACGGCCTCGAATCCGCGCGTGTCAGACGACAACCCGGGCAAGCAGGTCGCCGTGCGGGCGACGGCGACGCCGACCGATCGGCCTGACGATCGGCGGCTCGCTCGCCCGCGGCGAGTTCCTTGACCGGCGAGTCCGCGCGTTGCTGCCGGACGGACGACCACTACGACCAGCGCGCGGCCGAACTCGACGTCGAATACTCGCGCGATCACTGGCTGGCGCGGGCCGAAGCCGTCTTCAGCGAGTGGACGATGCCGATTGGCGTCGAGCGGCGCGGCGACGACCCTGCGCGCAGTGGCGGCATCCGTCGAGGGGCGCTACACCGTCGCCGCCGGCGTCTATGGAGCGGCGCGCGTCGAACATCTCGGTTTCAGCCGCATCGTCACCGGCGACGGAAACGGACGAATGGGAGGCGCCGGTCACGCGCGTCGAGGTTGGCGGCGGCTACTACGTGCAGCGCAACCTGATCGCGAAGATCGTCACTGCAGTTCAATCGCCGCGACGGCGGCCGCGTCAGGAGCGCGCAGCTGCTGGCCTTCCAGCTGCTCTACTGGTTCTGATGCGCAGTGCGCCTGTACACCGCATCGTGCGTCGCCGTGATGCTCGTGCTGACGACCAGCATGTCGCCGGCGCAGCCGCGCCTGGGTGGCGATTCGCGGCCGCGTCGACGTCCGCCGTGTCGTGGTGCCGGCCGAGCGACGGCCCGAGCGCCGCCGAGCTCGGCACTCCCCCGCCGCGCGAGATCCCCGATCTGCGCCGCGCCGTGGTGTATCTCGAGAACGGCGCCCGCGGCTGCGCTCGAGTCGCGGGAGCCTGTCCGCGCCCGGATGGACCAGCGGAACGAGACGTTTCTGCCGCATGTGCTGGCCATCGACGCCGGAACGGTCGTCGATTTCCCCAACAACGACACCACCTACCACAACGTCTTTTCACTCTCGAAGACCAGGAAGTTCGACCTCGGGCGCTACGCCCGCGGCAAGTCGAAGTCCATCCGATTCGAGCGTCCGGGCATCGTGCGCGTCTTCTGCGACATTCACTCGCACATGAGCGCGTTCGTCCTGGTGTTCAGCCATCCGTACTACGCGAAGGCGGAAGCCGACGGCCGCTACCGGATCGACAACGTCCCGCCCGGCACCTATACGGTGTCGGCGTGGCATGAAGGCGAAACGCGCGAAACGCAAGACGGTCACCGTGCCCGCCGCAGGGCGGCGACGTGGATCTGGACTTCGTCGTCCAATGATGCGCGCCGCCTCGTCGCTGACGAACCGCATCTTCCTGGCCTCGACGCTGCTGGCGGTGCTGGCGCTCGGGTTCGCGCTTCTATTTCGTCAACGCCCGCGTCTCCGCGGAGGCCGAGGCCGAGCTGCGCCGCAGCGTCGAACGAGGCGGCGACGCTGGTCGATCGCCGGCAGCAGGACCTGATCGAGTACGTTCACCGCGCGTGGCGCGGATCGTCGCCGAACTGCCGCAGCTGAAGGCCGCCGTGGACACCGGCGATCCGCCGACCGTGCAGCCGCTGGCCGACGAATACCTGGCGCCGCTGGACGTCGGAGCTGTACCTCGTGACCGGTCGCAAGGGCGCGGTGCTCGGCCGCTCGGGCCCGGAAGTCGCCAGCCTGACGCGCCGTCGAGCTCCCCGGCCGATTCGGTTGACTGGAGTCTCGAGACGTTGATCACCGCATCCGCGCGGGCTGCTGCAGGTGATCAGCGTGCCGTTGCTGATCGACTCGGGCGTGCCGGAGGTGCTCGGCCGGCTGTCCGTCGGCTTCTTCATGGACGACGCGGTCGCCACCCGGCTCCGCGAGCTGACCGGCAGCGAGGTGGCGTTCGTCGCCGACGGACGGGTGCTGGCGTCGTCGCTGCCGGCAGCCATGCGGCCGGGGCTGGCAGCGCTGGTCGCCGTCCGGCGGACCGTTCAATGTGCAGCTCGGGCGACGAAGAGTTTCTGGCGCTGGCCCGTCCGATGCGGCAGCCGCCGGGACGACC
Source organism: uncultured Acidobacteriota bacterium (assembly GCA_963793705.1). Classification (GTDB taxonomy): domain Bacteria; phylum Acidobacteriota; class Vicinamibacteria; order Vicinamibacterales; family UBA2999; genus Gp6-AA40. The sequence continues at coordinate 212,789 of CAWCBC010000009.1, forward strand.
GCCTCTGGCCGCACGATGACGCTGGTCCTGCGATCCCGCACCGAACGCCTCCGCGTCCTGCGCACCCTGCGCGCCGGGCTCGGCGGAATCCTCGTCGTCACGGTGCTGCTCGCGACGGTCCTCAGCTATCTGCGTGGCGCGGACGATGACCCGGCCGCTTGCCGCCGTGACCAGACGCCATGCGCGACGTCGCGGCCACCGGCGACCTGACGCGGAAGGTCACGCGTGCGCAGCCGCGCCTGGGACGATGAGGACGCCCGGCTGCTGGCGTCGGCGTTCAACACGCTGACCGAATCGATCGCGCGCTTCCAGCGCGAGGCGGCGCAGAAGGAGCGCCTGTCGTCGCTTGGCCGGCTGTCCACCGTGATCGCGCACGAGATCCGCAATCCGCTGATGATCATCCGGGCGTCGCTGGCGTCGCTGTGGAGCGAGCACGTCACGCCGACCGAGCGGCGCGAGGCGGTCGCCGACATCGACGAGGAGACCAGGCGCCTGAACCGGATCGTCACGGAGGTGCTCGACTTCTCGAAGCCGATCCGGTTCGACCTTGGCGAGACACAGGTCAACGACATCTGCCGCGCCTCGTCGGCGGCGGCGTGGGCCGGCGAGCAGCGTGCCGCCTGTGGAGCTCGATCTCGACCCGACGCATGCCGCCGGTCGTGACCGACGCCGAGCGGCTGCGGACGGCGCTCGTCAACATCCTGACGAACGCGCGCCACGCCGTCGAAGGCGTCAGCGCACGGCGGCGGCGCGGCACCCGGTCGTCGTGCCAGCACCCGGCGGCACGAGCGACCGGATCGCCGTCACGGTGCGCGACCGCGGCGCCGGCATCGCGCCGGAGGACATGGCCCACATCTTCGACCCCTACTTCACCACGCGCCGCGCCGGCACCGGCCTGGGCCTGCCCATCGCGAAGAACATCATCGAGGGCCTCGGCGGCTCGCTCGTCGGTAGACAGCCGGCCGCGGCGACGGCACCGAGATCCGGATCGAGCTGCCGCTGACGCTCGTACCGGCGTCAGCCGGGCTGGAGACGCGGCATGAGCGGACCCGCGGGCACCGTCCTGCTCGTCGACGACGAGGAGAAGATCCTGAAGCGGCTCGGCCGCGCGCTCCGCGGACGAAGGGCACGACGTCGTCGAGGCCGCGTCGGCGCCGCGAGGCGCAGCGCCAGCTGCACGAGCGGCCGTTCGACCTGTTCGTCGTCGACAACGTGATGCCCGGCATGACCGGCCTCGAGCTGCTGCGCGACGTGTTCTCGACCGCTGCCCGAGGCGCGAGCGGCCCCAGATCGTGATGATGACGGCGCACGGCTCGACGCAGATCGTCCGCGAGGCGTTCAAGCTGGGCGTCGAGGACTTCCTCGAGAAGCCGTTCGAGGTCGACGAGCTGCTGGCCCTGGCGCGCCGCGCGGTGCGCAGCCGGCGGCTGCAGACGGAGAAGCAGTACCTGATCAGCGAGCGCGACGCCGAGTTCAACCACTACGGCATCGTCGGCCGCAGCCGCGCGATGCAGGAAGTCATCACGCGCGCCGAGCTCGTCGCCGAAACCAAGAGCACCGTCCTGATCACCGGCGAGACCGGCACCGGCAAGGAAATGGTGGCGCGCCTGATTCACCATCGCAGCGCGCAGCGCGAGATGCCGCTGATCAAGGTGAACTGCGCGGCGATTCCCGACACGCTGCTCGAATCGGAGCTGTTCGGCCACGTGCGCGGCGCGTTCACCGGCGCCACGATGACCAAGCGCGGCAAGTTCGCGCTCGCCGACGGCGGCTCGATCTTCCTCGACGAGATCGGCACGATGTCGCCCGCCATCCAGTCGAAGCTGCTGCGCGTGCTGCAGGAGCGCGAATTCGAGCCGCTCGGCGCCGAGCGCACGCAGCGCGTGGACGTCCGCGTCATCGCGGCCACCAATCGCGACCTCAAGCAGATGGTCTCGGACGGCAAGTTCCAGGAGGACCTGTACTACCGGCTGAACGTCATCCCGATCGAGATTCCGCCGCTGCGCGAGCGCCGCGAGGACATCCCGGTGCTGGTCGAGCACTTCGTCGAGAAGCATCGGCAGCGCACCGGCAAGCGGATCGACCGCGTCGACGACAGGCGTCACCGCGGCGCTCGAACGCTACGACTGGCCGGGCAACGTGCGCGAGCTCGAAAACACGATCGAGCGGGCCGTCGTGCTGACGACGGGCCACGTGATCACCGCGGCGGCGATCTCGCTGGTCGGCGCGACGTCGGCGCCGTCCGCCGGCCTGCCGTCCATGCGCCTGCACCAGAACCTCGAGTGGGTGGAGCGCGAGACGATCCGGCGCGCGCTCGAGCAGGCCGGCGGCGTCAAGAAGGACGCGGCGGAGCTGATGGGCATCAGCCAGCGCGCCCTCAGCTATTACCTGGCGAAGTACCGGATCGATCTGACGGGGCACTCGGTGGTTGACGTCTTCAGACACCTTTCGTAGCCCGTGCTTTCAGTCGCGAGGCCTAACGGCGGGTAACGCGCAGCGGACGATTGCGCGGAATGCAGGGCTTTTCGCACGGCTGGCGCGGGCATCGCGCTTGCTCGCATCGCACCAGGCGGCATGGTGTCATTTCCATGTCGAACGTCCGTAATCGGTCCGTGGAAGCTACCTCGCACTGTCCGGTTTCGCGGTCGCGGCGCTCAGTCATCGGGGACGTCGGTCCGTCGGCGCAGATCGCCGGAACCGCGGTCGATCGAAATCACCGCCCGCCGGTTCGCGTTCGAGCCGGCGGAGGTGAACGGCGACGGTCGGCGAGCACCTGCAACTGGTGGTCGGTCCGCGGACGGCGTCCATGGCCTCGAGATCAAGAAGCTGAAAATCAAAAAGGAGATCCCGCGCGGCGGGGAGCCTGTGACCATCGACTTCACTGCGACGACCGAGGGCAGTTTTCCGATTCTCTGCTCCGAGGTACTGCGGCAACGGCCACGACGACATGACCGGCATGCTGATCGTCCGCAGCGTCGCGAGCGCGAACCCATGAGCGGTGCGCATCGTTCGTCGTGCTCTTCCTCCTGCTGCTCGCGCTGGCATCGCCAGGCGCGCGCACAGGCCGGCCAGAACCCGCCGGCCTGCCCCCGCCGACGACACCGATCGCGATCCGAATCCGTCGCAGCCGGACTTCACGCTCGTCAATCTGCCGACGACGCTGCGGCTGCCGCGGTTCAAGAGCGCGTTCCGCGTCACCCACCGGTTCAGGCGGTCCGCTCGGCGAGGGCGACTTCGGCGACGCTGGCCGGAGACCTGTTCGGTCTCGACAACGGCGCGATCATCGGGCTCGAATACCGCTTCGGGCTGATGCGCGGGCTGCAGGCGGGACTCCTGCGCACGCAGCGACAGGACGATCGAGTTCTTCGGGCAGTACAACGTGCTGAACCAGCGGAGCGGCGCGGCCGGTCGGCCTCGGCGTCCTGGCATCGGTCGACGGCACCAACAACTTCCGCGACAGCTACTCGCCGGCGATCGGCGTGGCGCTGTCGCGCGAGTTCGGCGATCACGGCGCGCGTGTATGTCGAGCCGATCTGGGTCAACAACTCCAACCTCGTCGACCTGCCCGGCGACGACAACGTCGTTCCTGGTCGGGCTCGGCGCGCGGGTGCGCGTGCGCCCGACCGTCTATCTCGTCGGCGAGTTCACCCCGCGCGCGGGCTACTCACCTGGCGCGCATCAGGCGTCGTTCGCCCTCGAGAAGCGCGCCGGCGGGCATGTGTTCCAGCTGAATCTCTCCAACGGCTTCGGCAACACCATCGGTCAGCTGGCGCGCGGCGGCACGTCGAGCGACGATGGACTGGTTCACATCTCGGGTCTTCAACATTTCAACGGAAGTCTCCTGTCTGGCGGATGCGGATTCGAATCCTCGGCACTGTCATAGTCGTGACGGGCTTGATCTTCGGGTTTGCCGCGTGCGGTGGGAGCGACTCGCCCACGGCGCCAGGCGGCAACGACGGCACGATCGCCGCGACGATCACCATCGACGCCACGGGGAACGTCACGCCGAAGGACGTGACCGTCCCCGCCGGCTCGCGCGTGACGTTCACGAACAACCACACGCGCCTTCACGAGATGATGTCGGATCCACACCCCGAGCACACGCTCTGCCCGTCGCTGAACATCGTCGGGATTCCTGCTCCGCCGGCCAGAGCAAGCACCAGCAGCAACCTGAATACGCCGATGGTCGTGCACCTACCACGACCACATCAACGACACGAACGCCGAATCTCCAGGGAACGATTCGCGTGCAGTAATGCGCGTCCTCCTCAAGGCGGCCGCTATTCGCGCCGTCTCTCCGGGCTTGCAGCTCGAGCACGTCGACGCCACGCGGGACCAGCGTCTTGAGTTCCGCGGGCGTGCCGGTCAGCAGCGGGAACGTTCCCCAGTGCATCGGCACGACCTGCCTGACGCCGAGGAACTCGCAGGCCTTCGCCGCGGCGGCCGGATCCATCGTGAACCGGTCGCCGATCGGCAGGAACGCGATCTCCGGCTTGTACATCTCGCCGATCAACCGCATGTCGCCGAACAGGCACGTATCGCCCGCGTAGTAGATCGCGCGGCCGTCCTCGAGCGTGAGACGTAGCCGGCCGGCTCGCCCATGTAGACCATCTGCGCCGTTGTCGACGTAAGCCGCTGCTGTGCCGGGCATCGGTCATCGTCACGCGCAGCCCGGCGATCGTCTGCGAGCCGCCCTTGTTCATCGGCGACGTGTTCTGAATGCCCTTGCGTCCGAGCCAGTCGCACAGCTCGAAGATCGCGACCACCGGCGCGCCGCTGTCGCGCGCGCACAGCAGCAGATCCTCGATGTGATCGAAATGGCCGTGCGAGACCAGGATCAGGTCGGCCTTCGGCGGCTTCTTCAGCGCCTCCGGGCACGAGGGATTGCTGGTGAACCAGGGGTCGAACAGCACGCGTTTCCCGCCCGGCGTGCGCAGCAGAAATGTGGAGTGTCCGAACCAGGTAATCGACAGTTTGTCCATGCGGATGGATTATGCTCCGCCCGCGTTTCGCACATCATCGAACCCACGCCGTCGTCCGATAGAATTGGTGACAGTGTCAGTCGAGGCGCCGCTCGAATTCGTGAGGCCGCGCGAGCCGAAGCCCGAGTGGCTGAAGGTCCGCGCGCCGGGGTCCGAGAACTACCTCCGCCTCAAGGGCATCATGCAGGACCTGAAGCTGAACACGGTCTGCGAGGACGCCCGCTGCCCCAACATCGGCGAGTGCTGGCACCACGGCACCGCGACGTTCATGATTCTCGGCGACGTCTGCACCCGCGCGTGCGCGTATTGCGCCGTCGCCCATGGACGGCCGACCGAGCTCGACACGGCGGAGCCGGCGCGCGTCGCTGAAGCCGTGGAGCGCATGCGCCTGCAGTACGCCGTCATCACCTCCGTCGATCGCGACGATCTGGCCGACGGCGGCGCGTCGATCTTCGCCGAGACGATCCAGCAGACGCGGGCGCGCGTGCCCGGCTGCCGGATCGAGGTGCTGATTCCAGACTTCCAGGGAATCGAGTCGTCGCTGCGGACCGTGCTCGACGCCGGCCCAGACGTCCTCAATCACAACATCGAGACCGTGCCGCGGCTGTATCGGATGGCGCGATCCGGCGGGCGTTATCGCCGTTCGCTCGAGCTGCTCGATCGCTCCCGGCAGTACCGGCCGGAGATCGCCACGAAGACCGGCATCATGGTCGGTCTCGGCGAGGAGCACGACGAAGTCGTCACGGTGTTCGACGACCTGCGCCGCGTCGGCGTGTCGATCCTCACGATCGGTCAGTACCTGCGGCCGTCAGCCGAAGCACGCGCCGATGACGCGCTACTACCATCCCGACGAATTCGCCGCGCTGAAGCGCATCGCGCTGGACAAGGGGTTCGTGCACGTCGAATCCGGGCCGCTGGTGCGGTCGTCGTACCACGCCCACGAGCAGGCCGACGCGTTTGAGGCGCAGGCTGAAAGGCCGATGCCTGAAGGTCGACCTCTATCATTGTGACCGTGAGGGCGGCACCTTCGCGCGGATAGATCCGATTCAATCATCTTGCATTCGCGATAAATGTTTGCGGCATAAGAGCGAACATGCATGTCCATCCACCCGCCGCGATTTTCTTGCCGTGCTCTCGATGCTGCCGCTGGCCGCCTACGCCACGGCATTCGCCCAGCAGCCTGCCTGCGCGCCAGCAGAAGGACTGCCTGTCCGGCGCATGCCCGGTTCCGGCGAGGCGCTGCCGGTCATCGGCCTCGGCTCGAGCAAGGTCGTCGAGGAGATCGCCAAGAACGGCGACGACCCGCTTCGTCAGGTCCTGCGCACGCTGGTCTCGCACGGCGGCAAGGTGATCGATACGTGGCCACGCAATCCGGCGAACGACGGCCGCTTCGGCACGCGTCATCAACGAGGCCGGAGTTCCGCGACACGGCTGTTCGTGACGAGCAAGATCGATCGCGCCGGCAAGGATGCGGGCATCGCGCAGCTGCGACAGGCGCAACGAGCTGTACGGGCGCAAGGTGCTCGACCTGGCGCAGATCTTCAGCCTCACGGACGTCGACACGCACTGGCCGACGCTGCGCGAGTGGAAGGACTCGGGCATGGCGCGCTACATCGGCGTGACCGTGTCGGAGCCGCGCCGGCACGCGGACCTCGAAAGCTTCCTCAAGCGCGAGCGGCCGGACACCATTCAGGTCAACTACTCCATCACCGAGCGCGAGTCCGAGGATCGGCTCATCCCGCTGGCCGCCGATCGCGGCGTGGCGGTGATCATCAACCGCCCGTTCATGAACGGCGCCTACTTCAAGCGCCTCGAAGGACGCCCGCTGCCGCCATGGGCCACCGAGTTCGGGGCCACGACGTGGGCGGAGTTCTCGCTGAAGTACATCCTCGCGAATCCGCGTGTCACCGTCGTGCTCACCGAAACGAGCAACCCGAAGCACATGGCCGAAAACGCGCAGGCCGCCATCGGTCCGCTGCCCGACGAGTCGGCGCGGAAGCGGATGCGCGAGTTCATCACGACGGTGTGAGGTAGGGGATGGGCGGAGGCAACGGGTTCACAGGAGGAACGGAGTGAACGGAGGCGAACGGAGAGAGAGGCCGTTCGATTGGTCGGCGTTCAAAGCACGCCGACAGCCCGCAAGGAAGAGAACGCAAATACAAGCCGCCGATCGACAGGACAGCGCGGCTTGTATTTGCGTTCTCTTCCTTGCGGGCAGGCCGCCTTTCGGCGGCCATCGAACGGCCGCACTCCTTCGTGGTCTTCGATTTCTTCGTGGCCTTCGTGGCTAAGACTCCGTTCGTCTCCGTTCCTTCCGTTACTCCTTGAATCCGTTTGCTCCGTCCCCTCCGTTCCTCTACTTGACATAGGTCTTACAAAATGTAAGATCAGCGCCCATGAATGAAACGCGCCTCCCATCGATCTCCAGCACCGAGTCGCTGCTGCTCGATCTGCTGGAACATCGCGAGCGATTCGGTCTCGAGCTGGTGGAGGCGTCCGGCGGCAAGGTGAAGCGCGGATCGGTCTACGTCACCCTCGCGCGGATGGAAGCCAAAGGATTCGTCGAATCCCGTCAGGAGGAGCGCGCGGCGGGGGCTATCGGCCTGCCGCGGCGCCTGTATCGCTCCACCCCCTACGGCCTGAAAGTCCGGGACGCCTATCGCCTGCTGCGTGACGCGCTCGCCCTCAAACCGGCGGAGGCGCAATGACCTTCATCGACCGCATCGAGTCGCTGTCCACGCGTTTCCTCAGCGATCGCACGCACGAGTTGATCGTTGCGCCGGCCATCGCCGACGTGCAGTACGACTCCGGCGAGCAGGATGCCGGCGTACGGGCTCGCTTCTCCGTCCTCGTGGCGCTTGCCGGCGCCGCGTATGAGGAGCTCACCTCGGACCTCCGGCTCCTGAAGCTCGCCGGGCTCGGCGCTCATTCCCGGCGTTCTACTACGCCTTCCTGCTCGTCCTGGTGGTGCCCGAGGCCGGCGCGCTCGTCACAGGCCATTGGGGACCGTTCGCGCTGGCCGTGGGCATCGCGGTGCTGTCCTTCGGTCCGGTCCTCGTCTGCTGCTGGCCGGAACGGACATCGCCTCGATCAGCACGGCCGGACGTGGCCGATGCCTGAGCTCCGCGCCAGGGCTCTCACGAAGCACTTCTCCGGCGTCGATCGCCGTCAGGAACGTCGACTTCACCTTGCGGCCGGGCGAGATCGTCGGCTACCTCGGACCGAACGGATCCGGCAAGACGACCACGCTGCGAATGGTGGCGGGCCTCGTCGAGCCCTCGTCGGGCCGCGTCGAATACGACGGCCGCAACGTCCGCGACGATCTGATCGCGTTCCGCCACGAACTTGGCTACGTGCCGGAAGAGCCCTATCTGTATCCGTTCCTGTCCGGTCGCGAGTACCTGGAGCTGATCGGTCGCCTCCGCGAAATACCGGAACGGCTGCTGACGATGAAGATCGACGGGTTCCTGGAACTGTTCGGCCTGATGGGCGCCGCGGATCAGGGGATCGCGTCGTACTCGAAAGGGATGCGGCAGAAGATCGTGATCTCCGCCGCGCTGCTGCACGACCCGTCGGTGATCCTCTTCGACGAGCCCGAGTCCGGGCTCGACGTCACCACCACGCTCGTCCTGCGGCATCTGATCCGCCTGCTGGCCGATCGCGGCAAGGCGATCCTCTACAGCTCGCACATCCTCGAGGTCGTCGAGCGGGTCTGCTCCCGCGTGATCGTGCTCTACAAGGGCGCGGTGGTCGCCGACGATTCGGTGGAGCACCTGCAGACGCTCATGTCGCGGAGCTCGCTCGAAGGCGTGTTCTCGCAGCTGGTCATCAAGGAGGACCCCGCCCGCATCGCGGGCGAGCTTGCCTCGGTCGCGGCGCTCGGCGCCTAGGCGGCCCATGGCGGCGAGGAGCATCCATTCCACGCTGACCCGCCACTTTCTCAGGCGGTTCCTCGAAAACGATCTCATTTCGCCGGAGGCCGACCGCTCGCAGCTGCTTGCCGTGGTTGGCGCAGCGCTCTTCTCCGTGACGATGATGATGTCGCTGTTCATGTCGTTCGCCTACGTCAGCGGCGGCTGGACGCCGTCGGGGCTGGCGATCGCGGCGCTGAACGACCGCCACTTTTACATCGCGCTCTCGATGACGGTCAGCGCGCTGCTGGCCGTGGCGCAATGGGACTCGCTGGTCGTGGACCTTCGCGACGCGTCGATTCTCGAGCCGCTGCCGGTCAGGCCAACGGTGATCAGGCGCGCGAAGCTGGCGGCCGTCGCGGTCCTGGGACTGGCCGGCGCTCTGCTCGTGAACCTGATGCCGACGCTGATCTTTCCGTGGCTCCTGGTGTACACCACGCGGCTGTCCGTCCTGGCGATGCTGACGCTCATCGTCACCCACGCGGTGGTCACGGTCGCGGCCGCGGTCTGGGCGTATCTGAGCATCATCGCGCTCCGCGAGACGCTGGCCGCTCTCGTGCCGACTCGCTGGCTCGCCGTGCTCTCTCCGCTCGTCCAGGGCGCGCTCATCGTCGTCCTGGGAAGCGCGCTCCTGTTGATTCCACCGTCTTCCGACCAGATCACCAAACGCCTGTCCAGCGAATGGCGGGCGCTGTCGCCGCCGATGTGGTTTCTGGGCGTCTACGAAGTGATGGCGGGCGACGTCCTTCGACATGCGCCACGAACGCGACTCACGCCTCGGAAGGCGAGAGCCGACATTGCGGCCTCGGCGGCCTACGACCGGCACCGATCGCGGTTTGTGACGCTGGCGCGCCGGGCAGGAACCGTCTCGCTGCTGACCGCGTTCCTGGCGGTCATTGCGTACTGGTGGAACTCGCGGCGCTTCCCGTCCGCGGGGCCGCTGCGCTCCCGTCGTCGACGTCGATGGCAGGCGGCCGCGGCTGTGACGCGAGTGGCAATCGTACGCGGACAGACGGCGCGAGCCGGGTTCTTTTTCACGCTCGCGGCGGTATGGCGCAGCAACCTGCATCGACTGACGATCGCCTGCGCGGGCGCGGCAAGTGTCGCCGCTGCGGTGGTCACGCTCTCCGGACTGAATCTCCAGGATGTGTCGAGCGTGTCGGGCCTCCCGACTGGGGTCTTCGCCATCCAGCCGATGTTCTACGGCGCCTTGCTCGTGGCCTTCCGTCACGGTATCCGCGTCCCAGCAGAGCTGAGGGCCAACTGGGGCTTTCAGCTCGCGTGGCGCGATCGGGCGCGCGAGTTCCTGACCGGGGTGCGACGTGGCGCTCTGGCTGGCGTGGTTGTTCCGGCGCTGCTGATCGTGCTGCCGCTGTTCTGGTATTTCCTCGGGTTCAGGCTCGCTGTCGCACACGCGCTTCTCGGGTTCGCCGGGGCCGTGGTGATGCTCGAGGTGCTGCTGTTCTCGTACGAGAAGGTGCCGTTTGCGTGCACCTACCTCCCCAGCGAAAACATGAAAGCGCTCGCGGTGTTCTACGTGCTGATCTTCCTGACCGGCGCGTCGGCATTCGCTCGCATGGAACGCAGCGCGCTGCAGGATCCGATCGCCGCGGTGCGCCTGCTGGTGTTGCTCGGCGCCATCATCGCCGTGGTGCGGGTCGCGTCTGGACGGCGCACCGCCCGGCCACCGATTGACTTCGACGAGGCGCCTGCGACCACGCAGCGCCTGGGACTCCACACCTGACGAACTCCCAACCTCCAACTCCCAATTTCCAACAAGGAGGGCGCCGGTGACGCGGCTGACCACACTTGGACTCGTCGTCCTGTTTACCGCTGCGGGCGGAGCGCAGGCGCCGGCGACACAGCAATTCGAGGTCGCGTCCGTTAAAGTCAATCGATCGGATGCAGCGATGCAGGCGTTGCCCGCACTCCAGCAGGGCGGACGGGTGTTCGCGATCAATGTGCCGCTGCGGGAGCTGATTCGCGCGGCCTATGGAGTGCGGGACAACCAGGTCATACTCGCGTCACCGCTGGCCGAGGTCCGGTTCGATTTGGAAGCGCGAGCCGGCGCAAACGCGACACGTGAACAAGCCGCGGCGATGTTGCGCGGCCTGCTGGCCGACCGCTTCGGCCTGAAGACGCACCGTGAAATCCGCCAGCTGCCGGTGTATACACTCGAGCGGGTCAACGCCGCTCGGCTGGGAGCGCAACTCAAACCGTCGGGCACCGAATGCGCGCCGCTCGACGTTTCCGTCCGGCCCCGGCGCGCCACCGCCGCCGCCCCCGCCACCGGCGGCGTATCGGGCACGCCACTGGGGCTAAGCGAGCTCTGGGCAACGTGCCCGTCGATGTTCTTTCCCGGCGGCTGGTCGCTCCGATCGATGAGCATGCCGGCGTTCGCCGTCGCCCTGGAACGTCTCGTCCGGCGCCCGGTGATCGATGAGACCGGAATCGCCCGGTGCCTTCGACATCGACATCACTTACGCTCCGGAGGCATTCGAGACGCCGTTCCCCGGGGCCGGTGTCGGTGTTGCGGTTGGCGGCCCGATCGACGGCCAGCGGGTTCGGCCCCACCAGCACAGCGCACCGGCCCGTCGCTGTTCACCGCGCTGCAAGACCAGCTGGGACTGCGCCTCGAAGGCGGCCGCGCACCGGTCGACGTTCTTGTTGTCGACCAGGTGCAGCCGCCGACCGAGAACTGACGTTCAGCGGCCGGTTTGAACTTCCTGGCCGACGGCTGCAGTACCCCAGACCTGCGTCAGCCGATGCGAGGTCTCGTCCGGCACGAAGACAAGCGCAGGTTCTCCGGCAGGATTCTCGCCCTTCAGCGGAGTTGTCAGCACGAACAGCTGCGCGCTGTTGCCATGCTGTCCACGGATCAGCACGACCGATGACGCCATCGACGTCTCGCGCTCGATGCCGATAGACCCCGGCGGGCATCTTCTGCGAGCCGACCATGAACGCGAACGGCACATTCACGTTGAGGGTGTCCGCGTGGGCGGCGGCCGCGAGCGTGAAGAGTCCAACCATCGCAAACATCGTCACTGTGATCACTGACTTCATATGACCTCCCCGACGGCGCCAGGCGTCGTCTCTTTGCGTTCTGAAGAGTTCGACGACGCGCAACGACACTGCGGTGTCAAGACGACGTAAAGCTTTGTTAAATGCATCGCAGGGCAGTGATAAGCTCGGCGGCGCGGAGGACGTGGATGGGCGATCGAGGCGGGCGCCGGATCAACGAATCGCGGCGTCACATGATGTTCAGCGCGGCACGCATGGCCGCATTGGGCGCAGCCGCGCAGCTGCTGCCGGCCGGCACCAGTACGGTCTTCGCGCAACGCGGCACCGGCGCGACCGGCGCTGTGCCGGTGACGCCGCCGACGGGCACACAGCTGGTGCTGCTCGGCACCCAGGGCGGCCCGAACGTCAACCTGCGCCGCTCGCAAAACTCGAGCGCGGTCGTCGTCGATGGACGGCCGTATCTGATCGACTGCGGATACGGAACCATCCGCTCGATGGTCGCGTCAGGCGTTGCGTTCCAGCAGATCGGAGCCGTGTTCCTCACACACCTGCACGACGACCACACGACCGACATCCCGGCGCTGCTGACCCAGCAGTGGACCGGCTCGAAAGCCACGCCGACCACCATCTACGGACCATACGGCACCGCGGCGCTGGTCGAAGCGGCAGTCGCCTTCCTGAAGGCGAACGCCGACATCCGTATCACCGACGAAGGACGTACGACGCGGCCGGAAGCACTCTTCAAGGGCCAGGACATCACGGCGACCGCCAAGCCGGCGCAGGCCTTCTCGGACGACCGGGTCAAGGTGACGACCGTCGAGAACGCGCACTTCCCTGATCGCGCCAAAGCCAATATGCGCCATCGGTCGATCTCCCATCGCTTCGACACGCCGACGCGATCGATCGTCATCTCGGGCGACACCGCCTACTCACCCGGCCTCGTCGAGCTCGCCAGGGGAGCGGACCTGTTCGTCTGTGAGGTGATCGACCTGTCGATCTACACCAACATGATGGCGCAGGCGAAAGCCGCCGAAGCCAAGGGCGTCGTCAACAGCGTGGCGAACACGTCGCCGAAACCCATTCGACGACGGTGGATGTGGGGCGGATGGCGGCGGAGGCGAAGGTCAAGACCCTGGTGCTGTCGCACCTGCTGCCCGGATCAAACAGGAACGCGACGCAGGAGTTCCCGGACACGTCCTACATCGAGGGCGTCCGGCAGCATTTCTCCGGACAGGTGATCATCGGTCGCGACGAGATGGTTCTCTGAGGCCCCCGAGGAATCAAGGAAAGACGGAGTGAACATAAGGAGGAACGGAGAACACGAAGACGAACGGAGTTTCTGGTTTACCACGAAGGGCACGAAGATCACGAAGGGGTGCGGCCGTTCGATGGGCCGCTGAAGGCGGCCTGCCGCGATGTACGAGAGCGCAAATACAAGCCGCTGAGAGCGCCTGTGCGGATTGTATTTGCGGCTCTTACATCGCGGCTGTCGGCGTGCTTCGCACGCCGACCAATCGAACGGCCTCTCCTCCGTTCGTCCTCCGTTTTCTCCGTTCCTCCTGTGAAATCCGTTGTCTCCGCGGTCTTCCGTTGCTCCTACCGGGAAGGGGCAGGGCCGACGTTGACCTCAACCTCGACGCCGTACTTCCGCACCCTCGCAATCCAGAAATCTGGCGACGCGTCGGCCCGGCAGCTCAGTCGGAGGCATGACGAACCACGGCCCTGTCCATGTCGGCTACGAACTTGATCGCATATTTGAGTTTCATCCGATCGCCTCCGTCGAAGGCCGACCTGGAGGTCGGCCTCTGCCTACTCTTGAAGATGCGAAGCAGGCGCGTCAGCGGTGTCGAGTACCGATCGACGACGCGCTCCTTGAGCGGGATGATGGCGTTGTCGGTGATGTGGATGTGCTCCGGGCAGACCTTCGTGCAGCACTTGGTGATGTTGCAGTAGCCGATGCCGTGCTGCGTCCTTCAGCTCCGGGATGCGATCCTCGGTGTCGAGCGGGTTCATCTCCAGGTTGGCCGCGTAGACGAAGAACCGCGGGCCGATGAACTCCTCGTGCTTGTTGTGATCGCGCAGCACGTGGCAGACGTCCTGGCACAGGAAGCACTCGATGCACTTCCGGAACTCCTGGACGCGATCGATGTCGCGCTGCTGCATCCGCCAGGTGCCGTCGGGCGCATCCGGCGTCCGCGGCTTGAACTTCGTGATCTGCTTCTTGACCCGGTAAGTTCCACGAGACGTCGGTGACCAGGTCCTTGATCGGCGGAAACGCGCGCATCGGCTCGACGGTCACCGGCTCGTGCAGGTTCAGCTGGCTCAGGCGCGTCATGCACATCAGCCGCGGCTTGCCGTTGATCTCCGCCGAGCACGACCCGCACTTGCCCGCCTTGCAGTTCCAGCGCACGGCGAGGTCCGGCGCCTGCTCGGCCTGGATGCGGTGCACGGCGTCGAGCACGACCATGCCCTCCGACACTTCGGTGTGGAAGGTCTGATACGTCCCGTCGCCTTCGGGTGCGTGCGCCAGATCTTGAAGTCGCTGTCGGCCATACGACTGCTCCGCAACAGACCAATCCATCCGACGATCCTCTTGGATTCGAGTTGGAACTTGCGTTGATCGATTTCTGCTCCTCGATGACCTCCTTCAGGTAGGTCCGGCATCGGCGGAATCGGCGATGCGCGTGACCTGCATCGCGCCGTCGCTCCCCTGCTTCACCATGATGTTGAACGTGCCGAACTCGGCGGCCTTGTCCGGGTAGTCCTCGCGGAAGTGGCCGCCGCGGCTCTCCTTGCGCTCGATCGCCGATCGCGCGATCGCTTCGGACACCGCCAGCAGGTTGCGCAGGTCGATCGCCGTGTGCCAGCCGGCGTGGTACTCGCGGTGGCCGGCGACGCCGACGCGCGACGGCGCGCTCGTTGAACTGCTGGATGCGCGCGAGCGCCTCCTGCATCTCGGCTTCCAGGCGGACGATGCCGACCAGGTTCTGCATCGTGTCCTGCAGGTCGGCCTGCACCTTGTACGGGTTCTCGCCGGCGTCGCCGCGTCGAACGGCGTCGAGCGACGTCCTTCGTCGCCCGCTCGACGGCACCCTCGTCGATGCGGCGCCGCGCCGTTCTCGGCGCGCGAACTGCGCGGCGTACTCGCCGGCGCGCTTGCCGAACACGATCAGATCGGACAGCGAGTTGCCGCCGAGCCGGTTGGCGCCGTTGATGCCCGACGCGCACTCGCCCGCCGCGAACAGCCCGGGGATCGTCGACATCTGCGTGTCGGCGTCGACGCGGATGCCGCCCATGATGTAGTGCGTCGTCGGGCCGACTTCCATCGGCTCCTTCGTGATGTCGAGGTCCGCCAGCTCCTTGAACTGGTGGTACATGCTCGGCAGCTTGCGCTTGATGTGCGCTTCGGAGTCCGACAGCTTCTCCTTGATCCACGCGATGTCGAGGAAGACGCCGCCGTGCGGTGAGCCGCGCCCGGCCTTGACCTCGCGGTTGATGCAGCGCGCCACGTGGTCGCGCGTCAGCAGCTCGGGCGGACGGCGGGCGCTCTTGTCGCCCTGCGTGTAGCGCCAGCCTTCTTCGGCATCCGACGCCGTCTGCGGCTTGTAGTTGTCGGGGATGTCGTCGAACATGAAGCGGCGCCCTTCGCTGTTCTTGAGGACGCCCGCCTTCGCCGCGCACGCCTTCGGTGACGAGAATGCCGCGGACGCTGGGCGGCCAGACCATCCCGGTCGGATGGAACTGGATGAACTCCATGTCGATCAGCTCGGCGCCGGCGCGATACGCCAGCGCGTGGCCGTCGCCGGTGCCCTCCCAGCTGTTGCTGGTGATCTTGTAGGCGCGGCCGACGCCGCCGGTCGCCAGCACGATCGCCTTCGCCGCGAAGACGTGGAAGCGGCCGCGCTCGCGGTCGTAGGCCGAGCACGCCGGCGGCGCGGCCGCCGTCGAGCAGCAGCTCGATGACGGTGTGCTCCATGTGCACCGTCATGCCGAGATAGACCGCGTGATCCTGCAGCGTGCGGATCAGCTCGAGGCCGGTGCGATCGCCGACGTGCGCCAGGCGCGGATAGCGGTGGCCGCCGAAGTTGCGCTGGTTGATGCGGCCGTCCGGCGTGCGGTCGAACACCGCGCCCCAGCCTTCGAGCTCGCGGACGCGATCGGGCGCTTCCTTGGCGTGCAGTTCGGCCATGCGCCAGTTGTTGACGTACTGGCCGCCGCGCATCGTGTCGGCGAAGTGCACCTTCCAGCTGTCGCGATCGTCGTTGTGCGCCATCGCCGCGGCCATGCCGCCTTCGGCCATGACCGTGTGCGCCTTGCCGAGCAGCGACTTGCAGATCAGGCCGACCGACACGCCGGCGTTGGCCGCCTCGATCGCGGCGCGCAGGCCGGCGCCGCCGGCGCCGATGACGAGGACGTCGTAGTTGTAGACGTTGCGTGCGCCGCCATCAGAGGATCCTCAGGTCGGTCAGCACGCCCATCGAGCAGAGCCGGATGTAGACGTCGGTCAGGCCGACGGAGAACAGGCTGCACCAGGCGAACAGCATGTGCCGGCCGTTCAGCGCGCTCGAGCAGCCTGTAGCAGGCCTCGCTGATCGGCGCCTTCGAGACCTCGTCCGTGCGGCCGCCGAACAGGTGCCGCAGCGAGTGGCAGCCGAACGTGTAGCTGGCGATGAGCAGCACGTTCGACGAGCATCACCAGCGTGCCGACGCCGATGCCGAACTCGGTCTGACCGGTCGCCGGGTTCGGCAACCACAGCGCCAGCCAGACGTCGTACGACAGGATGACGATGAAGAGCACCGCGAGCGTAGGCGAAGTAGCGATGCACGTTCTGGAGCACCAGCGGGAACCAGCGCTCGCCCCAGTAGCTCGTGCCGCGCGGCTCGCCGACGGCGCACGAGACCGGGTCCTGCCAGAACGCCTTGTAGTAGGCGCCGCGGTAGTAGTAGCAGGTGAAGCGGAAGAGGCCCGGGAACGGCAGGATCAGCAGCGCCGGAGAGAACAGCGCCAGCGGGAACCAGTCCGGCCTCGGGCCGAACCACGCATGGTGCGACTCGCCGAACAGCAGCGGCGAATAGAACGGCGAGAGATACGGCCCGAACTCGAAGTGCTCGTTCTGCATCGCCGCCCACGTGCCGTAGCCGAGGAACGACGAGAACACGACGACGACGAGGATTGCTTCGATCCACCACGCGTCCTGACGCTCTGTCTCGCCATAGCCGCGCGGCACGAGCTTGACCGGTACCGCCTCCATTCAACTGCCTCCAACGACTCGAACGACTCGCGATCACGATTCGAACGATCGACGTGCACCGGCACGATCGCGACCGCCGCCTTCGCGCACTCGCCAACGACCGTCAGGTAGCGGCGCACCGCGTCGGTGCCGATGACGTACGGGTGCTGCTCGCCCGGCTTGCGCGCCTTGACCGCCGGCAGCTTCACCTTGCTGCCGTCGTAGACCGTGTGATTCGAGAGCATCACGTCGGCACCCGCCTTCGTGGCGATCTCGCGAAACCGCTCCGCCTGCTGCGCGTACGACACGAGCCGCGGACGATTCGGTCCGAAGTTGAACAGCGTGCCGCCCCACGTCGACGACGACGTGCCTGGCGCTGCCGTCGCGCACCGGAAAGATCGTCGAGATGGTTCCTTCCGTGTGGCCCGGCGTCAGGTACAGCGTCATCGTGAAGTCGCCCAGCGTCAGCTTCATGCCGTCGGTGGCGACCATGTCGCGCTTCGGCTTCCACGTCGGATTCTGCTGATCGAGCAGGTCGTAGTCGGCCGCCGACATGATCAGCCGCGCGCCGTACTTCTCCTGCAGGAACTTCGCGCCGCCGGCGTGATCGAGATGCCCGTGGCTGACGATCACGTACTTGATGTCGGCCGGGTTCAGGCCGAGCTTGCGCAGGCCCTCGTCGACTTCCGCCTCGACCGAGTAGTCGTAGATCGCGTCGAGCAGGATGATCCCCTGCGACGTGGTGATCGCCCACGCCGAGTACTCCGTCTGCCCGACGAAGTAGAGGTTGTCGAAGACCTTCTGCGGCTCGGCGTACCAGGTCTCACGTGCCGGGCCGGCCGGCGCCCCGGCGGCGCGTCCGGCGGCGCGTCCAGCACCCCCTCGACCGGGTGCCGGCTCCGCCGGTGCGCGGCGCGGCGGTGTCGCCAGGCTGACGGCGCCGTTGCAGACCGGCTGGAACACCCCTTCCCACATCGTTCCCGCCGCCAGCCGCGCCGACTCGATGTGCTTCTGTGCCTCAGCGGACACATTCGGCGCGGATGTCGGCACCGGGGCCGGCGGTGCAAGCTGTGCGAACGCAGAAGTCAGAACCAGAACACAGAAGCCAGACCGAACCCTGAACACGCCCGCCTACGCGCAAGCGCTCCGACGAGGTCTCGCCGAAGCCTCGGCGAGGCGGAAACCGAGAAGCGAGAACGTGGAAGCGTGAACATAACCAGCTCCTTCCGCCTAAAGGCGGAAGCTACTTCTTCCTCGGCTTGAACACATGCGTGCTCTGTCCGAAGAACACTTCCGCGCTCTCCATCAGCGACTCCGAGAGCGTCGGGTGCGGATGGATGACCAGCTTGAGGTCTTCGGCCGTCGCGCCCATCTCGATCGCCAGCACGCCTTCGGCAATCAATTCGCCCGCACCGGATCCGGCGATGCCGACGCCCAGCACCCGTCCGGTCTTCGCCTCGAGGATCAGCTTCGTCAGCCCGTCCGGCCGGTCCACGGTGATCGCGCGGCTGAGCGCGCCCCACGGGAACTTGGCGACCTCGAACTCGATCCCCGCGGTCTGCGCCTGCGCTTCGGTCATGCCGCACCAGGCGATTTCCGGATCGGTGAAGACGACGGCCGGGATCGCCTGCGGCTCGAACACCGCCTTGTGGCCGGCAATGACTTCCACCGCCACGCGCGCTTCGTGCGACGCCTTGTGCGCGAGCATCGGCTCGCCGGCGACGTCGCCGATAGCGAAGATGTTCGGCTCGGCGGTGCGCCGCTGTTCGTCGGTCTCGATGAACCCGTTCGCCGCAACCTTGACCTTCGTCGTCTCGAGCCCGGGAATCTTCGAGTTCGGGCGGCGGCCGACGGCGACGAGGACGCGGTCGAACACCTGCTCTTTTTCGGCGGATATCCCCTTCGAAGGTCACGCGAATGCCCTGCCTTCGTTGGCGAGCGCGACCTTCACGACCTTCGTGTTCAGCATGATCGCGGCGAACAGACCCTTCAGCCGCTTCTCGAGCACAGCCACGAGATCGCGATCCGCGCCGGGAAGCAGCCCTGGCGTCATTTCGACGACCGACACCTTGCTGCCGAGGGCCGCGTAGACGGTGCCGAGCTCCAGGCCGATGTAGCCGCCGCCAATCACCAGCAGCGACTTCGGGACGTCCGGCAGCTCGAGTCCGGACGTGGAATCCATCATGCGCGGGCTGTCGAGCGAGAGCGTCGGGAATCTTCGTCGGATGCGAGCCGGTGGCGAGAATCAGGTGCTCGAACTGCAGCTCGGTGGTCACCGCCAGGACCGGCGACGGACATCGACCGCGGCCCGGTCAACGTCGCACGCCCCTGCACGAACTTGACCTTCCGCATCTTCGCGATGCTGCCGACGCCGGCGGTGAGCTTGTCGACGACGCCCTGCTTGAAGCCGCGGAGCTTGTCGATGTCCACCTTCGGATCGCCGTAGGTCACGCCCAGATTGCCGGCGTGCTTCGCCTCGTCGATCACTTTGGCGACATGGAGCAGCGCCTTCGACGGGATGCAGCCGCGATAGAGACAGACGCCGCCTGGGTTTTTTTCCTCGTCGACCAGCGCGACCTGCATGCCAAGGTCAGCCGCATAAAACGCAGCGGCATATCCGCCCGGTCCCGCACCGAGCACTACGAGTTGAGTGGTGTCTGCCATCAGCCGATGAGTGAAAGAAGGAAGGGCTGCTCGATCGCCTCGACGACCCAGCGCAGGAATCGCATCGCGTCGGCGCCGTCAATGACGCGATGGTCGTACGAGAGTGACAGCGGCAGCATCTGACGCGGCTCGAACCCGGGTTCCCTGCCCCGGCCGGTGGAAGGGTTCCACACCGGCTCGGTGAGCGTCCGCGAGACGCCAAGGATGGCGACCTCCGGCCAGTTCACGATCGGCGTGAAATACGTGCCGCCGATGCCGCCGAGATTGGAGATGCTGATGCCGCCGCCGCTCATCTCCTCGATCGTGAGCTTCTTGTCGCGCGCCTTCGCCGCCAGCTGGTTGATTTCGATGGAGATCTCCGCAATGTTCTTCTGATCGGCGTTGCGGATGACCGGCACGAGCAGCCCGCGATCGGTATCGACCGCCACGCCGACGTTCACGTACTTCTTGAAGATCAGCTCGCCGCGGTCGGTGTCGATCGACGCGTTGAATTGCGGGAACTTCCTGACCGCGTTGGCGAGAATCCGGACCAGCATCGCGGTCATCGTCAGGTTGCCGCCGGCCTGCGCGATCTGATCCTTGAATTTCTTCCGCAGCGCCTCGAGTTCGGTGGCATCGGCCTTGTCGAACTGCGTGACGTGCGGGATGACGTTCCAGGCGTAGCTCAGATGCTCCGCCGTCACCCGCCGGATGTTGGTCAACGGCTGGCGCTCGACCTCGCCCCACTTCTGGAAGTCCGGGAGCGCGCGCGGGGGGCGGCCGACGACGGCCGCGCTCCCCGCACCTGACGCGCCCGACGGCATGCTGCTCAGGATGCGGCGCGCATGCTCCTTCACATCGTCCAGCGAGATGCGGCCGCCCGGCCCGGTGCCCTGCACTTCGTCGATGTCCACGCCGATCTCGCGCGCCAGGCGGCGAACGGCGGGCGATGCGGGAGCGACTGCCCCGCGAGCGCCGTTGCCCTCTGCCCGTGGTGCCGGTGTCGGGTGCTGCGGCGGGTGCGGGTGCCGGCGCTTCCTGGGCGACGCGCGGCGGCATCGCGAGCACCTTGGAATCGGGGGGCTTCTCCTCTGGCTTTGCCGCCTTCGGGGCAGTTTCCTTGCCCGCCCTTTGCGTCCGGCTTCTTCGGCGCGGCCTCTTGGCGCCGCCGATGCGCCGTTGCCGCCCGCCGCCCCTTCGTCCACGGTGAGGACGACGGCGCCGACCTTGATCTTGTCGCCCTTCTTGACGCGAATTTCCTTGACCGTGCCGGCGACCGTCGACGGGACTTCGATGGTCGCTTTGTCGGTCTCGAGTTCCAGGACCGGCTGATCGTGGGCGACCGTGTCGCCCACCTTGACCATCACGTTCATCACGTCGCCGCCGGCGACGTTTTCGCCCAGCTCAGGGACTTTGAATTCAGTCACGATAGCTATGCCTAAGAAATCGCAGGATTCGGCTTCTCCGGATTGATGCCCGAGATCCTTGATCGCCTGCTGCACGACCTTGACGTCGATGGCACCGTCGCGGGCGAGGTCGTTCAACGTCGCCGCCACGATGTGCTTGGCATCGACCTCGAAGAAGTCGCGCAGGGCCGAGCGTCCCTCGCTGCGGCCGAAGCCATCCGTGCCGAGCGTGGTCAGGCGCCGCGGCAGCCACCGGTCGATGCCATCCGGCAACACCTTGACGTAATCGGACGCGGCGACGAGCACGCCATCGCTGTCGCCGAGGCACTGCGTGACATACGGCACGCGCGGCGTGCTGCCCGGATGCAGCCGGTTCCATCGGTCCGCGGCGTGACCGTCGCGATAGAGCTCCTGATAGCTGGTCACGCTCCACACGTCGGCCGACACGTCGTACTTCTCTTCGAGAATCTGCTGCGCCTGCACCACCTCGTTGAGGATCGCGCCGCTGCCGAGCAGCTGCGCCCGCGCCTTGGCTTTCTTCTTCGTGGAGGCGCGCAGGCGGTACAGCCCCTTGAGGATGCCGTCGCGCACCCCGTCGGGCATCGCCGGCATCTCGTAGTTCTCGTTCATGAGGGTCAGGTAGTAGAAGACGCTCTCGCCCTCCTTGTACATCCGGCGGATGCCCTCTTCGATGATGACCGCGATCTCGTACGCGTACGCCGGGTCGTACGAAATCAGGTTCGGCACGGCCAGCGCCAGCAGATGCGTGTGCCCGTCCTGATGCTGCAGTCCTTCGCCGGCCAGCGTGGTTCGTCCGGCTGTGCCGCCAAGCAGGAAGCCTTTCGTCCGGGTGTCGGCAGCCGCCCAGACCAGATCGCCCACGCGCTGCATGCCGAACATCGAGTAGTAGATGAAGAACGGGATCGTGTTGATGCCGTGCGTCGCGTAGGCGCTGCCCGCGGCGATGAACGACGACATCGATCCGGCCTCGGTGATCCCCTCTTCGAGGATCTGCCCCTCTTTCGCCTCCTTGTAGTACAGGAGGACGTCCATGTCGACCGGCTCGTAGAGCTGCCCGACATGCGAGTAGATGCCGACCTGGCGAAAGAGCGCCTCCATGCCGAACGTGCGCGCTTCGTCGGGGACGATCGGGACAACGAGCTCGCCGATCTCCTTGTCCTTGAGCATCTTCGCCAGCATCCGCACGAACGCCATCGTCGTCGAGGCTTTGCGGCCCTCACTGCCCTTGGTGAACTCGCTGAACAGCTCGGGCAGCGTCTCGCCTTTGATCGGCTCGACCTGTACGCGCCTGAGCGGCACGAATCCGCCAAGCTGCTTGCGCCGCTCGACGAGGTACTGAATTTCCGGGCTGTTGTCGGAGGGGCGGTAGAACGGCGCCTTGGCGACTTCGTCGTCGGCGATCGGGATGCCGAAGCGGGTGCGGAAGGCCTTGAGCTCGTCTTCGTTCAGCTTCTTCTGCTGATGGGTGATGTTCTTGCCTTCGCCGGCCTCGCCGATGCCGTAGCCCTTGATCGTTCGGGCCAGGATCACCGTCGGCTGTCCGGTGTGTTCGACGGCGGCTTTATAGGCGGTGTAGACCTTGATCGGGTCGTGGCCGCCGAGCGTCAGCTTCTTCAGCTGCTCGTCCGACAGGTGCGCCACCATCTCGAGGAGCTTCGGATGGGCGCCCCAGAAATGCTTGCGGACGTAGTCGCCGGACTCGACCGCGTACTTCTGGTACTCGCCATCAACCACCTCGCCCATGCGCTTGACGAGCAGTCCGTCCTGGTCCTTCTCGAGCAGCGAGTCCCATTCGCTGCCCCAGAGCACCTTGAGCACGTTCCAGCCGGCGCCGCGGAAGATCGCTTCGAGCTCCTGGATGATCTGACCGTTGCCGCGGACCGGACCATCGAGCCGCTGCAGGTTGCAGTTGATGACGAAGATCAGGTTGTCGAGCTTCTCGCGCGAGGCGAGCGTGATCGCGCCGAGCGATTCCGGCTCATCGGTCTCGCCGTCGCCGATGAACGCCCAGACCTTGGCGTTGGACCGGTTCTTCAAGCCGCGATCTTCCAGGTAGCGCATGAACCGCGCCTGATAGATGGAGCAGATCGGGCCGAGCCCCATCGACACCGTCGGGAATTCCCAGAAGTCCGGCATCAGCCAGGGATGCGGGTAGGATGAGAGGCCGCCGCCCTCGGCGAGCTCACGGCGGAAGTTGGCGAGCTTCTCCGCCGGGAGCCGGCCTTCGATGAACGCGCGGGCGTAGATGCCGGGAGCCGCATGCCCCTGGAAATAAATGATGTCGCCGTCGTTGCGCTCGCCCTTGCCGCGGAAGAAGTGATTGAACCCGACTTCGTACAGCGTGGCGGCGGAGGCAAACGTCGAGATGTGGCCGCCGATGCCTTCCTCGATCTTGTTGGCCTTGACGACCATCGCCAGCGCATTCCAGCGCACGAGGCTCTTGATGCGGCGTTCGATCTCGCGGCTGCCGGGGAACGGTGGCTGCTCGTTGACGGGGATGGTGTTGATGTATGGAGTGTTCGCCGTGAAGGGCTGCCGAACGCCGTGGCGGCGGGCGTGATCGCTGAGCTCGCGAAGGAGGCGACTGACTCGCGCGGGGCCGCCGGATTGAATCACGTAGTCGAGAGACTCCAGCCACTCACGCGTTTCGAGGGCTTCGATCTCCGCAGCGTCTTTGGGGGCTGTATTGCGCATGAGTCCTCTACGGCAGCACGCGTCCGCCTCCGCTAAAGCTACGGCGGACAGGCCCCATTAACGATTCATCATCAGATAACAACCCCTTATTCTAGTCTCCGGTTCTCTCAGGATGGAACCCATTTCCGTGGCGAATCTGCGTCCTCTGCCCGCTCAGGCCACTCCTCAAGACACTGCTCAGCAACTTGCTGATGCTCATCATGCGATCGTGTCATGCGAGCGATGTTCGCGCCTGCGCAGCTACTGCCAGCGCATCGCATCAGAGAAGAAGCGCGCGTACCGCGATGAGGTCTACTGGGGCCGTCCGGTTCCCGGCTTCGGCGATCCGTCCGCGCGGCTCCTGCTGCTTGGCCTCGCACCCGCCGCGCACGGCGCCAACCGCACCGGCCGCGTGTTCACCGGCGACGGCACGGGCGGGTCCGGCGACTTCCTGATGACGGCGCTCCATCGAACCGGCTTCGCCAACCTCACGACATCCGCACGCGCCGACGATGGTCTGCAGTTGACGGATGCGTACATTGCCGCCGCCGTGCGGTGCGCGCCACCCGACAACAAGCCGCTGCCGGAGGAGATCACGCGCTGTCTCGATCATCTGGAAGCAGAGGTGAGCGCGCTGCCGAATGTCCGGGTCGTCGTCGCGCTGGGGAAGATCGCGTTCGACGCGTGGCTGCAGTCGCTGAAGCGGCGAGGGGTTGTCGATCAGTCCCACGACCGCAATTCGGCCACGGCGTCGTCGTGAAAATCGATTCGGCCGCGGACCTGACAAGGTCCGCGCCACGATACCTTCTCGGCTGCTATCATCCGAGCCGGCAGAACACGAACACCGGCAAGCTGACGCCGCGGATGATGGCGGACGTGTTCAGAAAAGCAAGGAAGCTACTGTGAAAAGACTGTCTTACGTCATCGCGGCCGGGATCATCGCCTGCCTGGCAGCTCCTGCGGTTATCGCGCAGTCCGAAAAGGTCAGCGTTCGGATGGCGCCCCGCCCGGACCAGTCCGCGCGGATGACGATGATCCAGGAAATGGTGATGGACGTGTCGTTCGACAGCGCGGCGGCGGTGCCGGGCCTCACACCCATGCGAATGTCGATGACATCGACGATGGGGCTGACGCAGAAAACGGGCGCCGTCAAACCGGACGGCACGTTGGATGCGGAGTTGACCTACGACCAGATCCGCGCCGAGATGACCATGAACGGACAACCCATGCCTGCCGCCGACGCGAACAATCAACTTGTCGGGAAGACGGTCATCGTGACCTACAACCGAAACGGAGAGATGGTCGGCATCAAAGGTCTTCCCGCCGCCGGCCTGACCGACGAGGCGTTCAAGCAGATGCTGGGATCGCTTTACGGCAATCTGCCGGTAGCGGCACTCAGCGTTGGCGAAACGACAACGACTCCACTGGAGCTCGGGCTGCCTCTGCCACTGCCCGGCGCTGGGCCAATGAAGATGACCGGAGAGACCAGAGTGAAGCTGGTCTCGATCGACAAGGACGCCCGGGGGCGCTCCGCCAGGTTCGACTCGGCGCTTGACGGCAAGATGGTCACGGAGCTCGGGTCGCCCGATGGAAAAGCGAAGATGGTCATGAATTTCAGTA
The DNA here is from genome assembly GCA_963793705.1 of uncultured Acidobacteriota bacterium. GTDB lineage: Bacteria > Acidobacteriota > Vicinamibacteria > Vicinamibacterales > UBA2999 > Gp6-AA40. The sequence continues at coordinate 238,297 of CAWCBC010000009.1, forward strand.
TGGGCGGCACAGGTACGATGGTCATGGACCTCGACAGGGGTGTGTTGCGCTCCGGGCTAACAACAATCACTCTCGTCGGGAAGATGGACATGCCCGCGGGAGCCGCGCCCGCCGCGCTACCGGGCATGAACATGATCGCCACCATCAAGATGACGATAACAAGCGACTGACTGCGTCGGCTGAACGCGGCCTATGAGCCGGAGCCGCAGACTACAGGGAGATGCGCCGCTTCATTTGATTGTTATCGTCAGCAGGTAGGTGAACGACGGCATGCAGTACGGCGCGAGCCGCACAACCTCAATGTGATAATCGCCCGGTTCCTGGATCGTCCCGCTCCATAGGCGTGGCGCGGACGCGCCCGGCTGTCCCAGCGCCTTCCCCGTCTTCTGCTCGACCACCCGAATCGCCGCACTGCGGCCTGGAAATTGTTCGATGCGGGCCTGCACGACGGCGCCGCGCCGTGCCGAAAGGATGTACGAGTCGACGCCGTCGCCGTACAACCGTCCCGCGTACTGCACGTTGCCGCGCTGAACGGTGACGCGACGCGGCGGCGCGGGCGGCGGGACCGCGATCCCCGTGACAGGTGGCACGTTGATACTCCTAATCTTGAATGTGCCGCCAACGTCCTCCGCGTGAATCCGACCGTCACCGAACGACGCGCCACCAGCATAGACATGGATCGCCCCCGCGCCCTTCGCGACGGAGTCGTCGACAAGGCAGCGCACTTCAGCGGTGAAGACCCCCTCGTAGAGGTTGAGCAGTTCCGCACGGCTGCGGATCGGAATCCCGATCCCACCCACGGTCACTGCGGGTGGATAACGGACCATGTCGGCCACGGCCGCGCGATCACGCCGCGAGAGCGCCTGCGCCAGCGCACGGACAAACGACGCCGCACGGACGGATTCCGCCGGCGGCGCTGGCGCCTGTGCCGCCAGCATGCCAGCGCACAACGCCACGAGAACAATTGATGCGATGAGAGTTCGTGTCATGTCTTGAGAATCCGGCTAAAGCCGGACACCACGTACGAACCGGACACGGTTAAAGCCGCCCGCCACGAACGAAGTCGTCGCGTACGCGCACGGCCACGTCGGGGCGATTGCTGATCAGCCCGTCGACGCCCCACCCCAGCAGCCGCTGCATATCCGCCTCATCATCGATCGTCCACGCCTGAAGGCGCTGACCGGCGGCGTGCACGTGACGGACGAATCGCGGCGAAATGATGCGGAGCCGCCCCGCCGACTCCGGAACCTGGAACGCGTCGTAGGGCGCGCGGCGCACGGGCCATCGGGCCATCGAACGATAGAGGGCCCGTTGGGCTTCCCGATAGCTGGCGCTCGTCGCCAGATCGGGAAGCGTCGACCGGACGGTGTCGAGCGACCGCTGACCGTATCCGGCCGCGCAGACGCGCTCGACGGCGTCGGCGGCACGCACGGCCTCGACGACCGCGTGCCCCAGTTCGGACGTGTCCTCTTTCATCTCGACGATGAGCAGCATGTCGCGGAAGCGCTCCAGCACGTCTCGCAGCGCCGGCACGCCGATGCCGAGGCCGCGGAACGGGAACTCACCCGCCGCATCGACGAACCGGTGCCCCGCGTCCACGCTCGCCAGGTCAGCCGCCGTCCTTGCCCGGACCGGGCCAGCGGCACCCGTTGTCCGCTCCAGCGTGTCGTCATGACAGACCACCACGATGCCGTCAGCCGACAAGCGAACATCGAGCTCGAATCCGTCGGCTCCCGCGGCGCGGCCACGGTCGAACGCCGCGATCGTGTTTTCCGGTCCGAGCGCGCACCCGCCGCGGTGCGCGAACACCTGCGGGCGGCTCGTTGGCGAGAAAGATCGTCAAGGGATGGATTTGCTCGGCAACCCATCCTACCCATCCTGCCCATCCGACCCAAGATAGAATCGCGTATGGTCCGACCCGAGGTTTCCACCGTCGGCGAGCTGCGCCGCGCCGTCAAAGCCGGCAGCGTCCCGCATCGTACGTTCACGAAGAAGTCCGCGAAAATCTCATCGCCCGGCTGCGAGCGGGTGGATCGCTCTTCGCCGGCATCATCGGCTACGACGACACCGTCGTCCCGCAACTGGTCAACGCCCTGCTGTCGCGTCACAACTTCATCCTGCTCGGCCTGCGCGGGCAGGCAAAAACGCGCCTGCTGCGCGCGCTGGTCACGCTGCTCGACGAGCACATCCCGGCCATGCCCGGCTGCGAGATCCACGACGACCCGCTGAACCCGATCTGCGCCGCGTGCCGCACCCGACTGGCGGCGGACGGCGACGCCACGCCAATCACCTGGCTGTCGCGGGACGCACGCTACGTGGAAAAACTGGCGACTCCAGACGTCACCATTGCCGACATGGTTGGCGACATCGATCCGATCAAAGCGGCGAAATCAGGCCTGCAGCTCTCGAACGAGCTGACGATGCACTACGGCTTGCTGCCGCGCGCCAACCGCGGCATCTTCGCCATCAACGAGCTGCCGGACCTCGCCGGCAAGATCCAGGTCGGCCTGTTCAACATCCTGCAGGAAGGGGACGTCCAGATAAAGGGCTACCCCGTGCGGCTTCCGCTCGACGTCCTGATGGCGTTTACCGCGAATCCCGAGGACTACACCGCCAGGGGCAAGATCATCACGCCGCTGAAGGATCGCATCGGCTCGGAAATCCGGACGCACTATCCCGCGGCTCGGGCCGATGCCATGGCGATCACGGCGCAGGAAGCGTGGCTGACGCGAGGCGGCGGGCTCCGGACCGAGATCCCCGCGTTCGTCGCCGAAGTCGTTGAAGAGATTGCGTTCCAGGCGCGACAGGATCGACGCGTCGACAAGCGGTCCGGGCGTCAGCCAGCGCCTGCCCATCTCGGCGATGGAAAACGTCGTCTCCAATGCCGAACGACGGGCGCTGACCTCACGCGACGATCATGCGGTGGCCCGCGTGACCGACGTCTACGCGGCGCTGCCGTCGATCACCGGCAAGTTCGAGATGGAGTACGAAGGCGAGCTCAAGGGCGCCGAAACGGTGGCGCGCGACATCATCCGCAGCGCCGTGGCAACCGTGGCCGACGGCTATCTCTCGCACCTGGAAACGCGCCAGGTGATCGAGTGGTTCGATCTCGGTGGCAGCCTGCAGCTCAGTGACACGATGAGCGCTGCCGAGGTCCTGCAGCACGCGCAGCAGGTGCAGGGCCTGGTCGAGCTGACACGCAGTGCCGGCATTCCAAAGAATGCGTCTGATCCGCTGCTGGCCTCGGGCATCGACTTCGTCCTCGAGGGCCTGTACGCGACCAAGAAGATCAGCCGCAGCGAGGAGCGCGGCTATCACGGCAGCGATCCCGCGCCGCGCAGACCGACGCGCGACGTGGCGATGAAGGAAGAAGCGCCGATGCCGACGGCCGGCGGGAAGTCGAAGAAGTACTACAACTAGGTGGCCGGAGTGTGATGTCTAGGTGGCCTAGGTAGCCTAGGTAGTATACCAGACCACTCAGGCAACCCAAGGCAACCCAGGCAACCCAGGCAACCCACAGGCAACCCAGGCGACCCAGGCAACCCAGGCAACCCGATGAAGTTCCGCTACACGAAATACACCGGCTCCCTGCTCGACGAGATCGACCTCGAGGATCTCGTGTCGAAGCTGTCTGACCTCCTGCTCACGAGCGGGTTCAGCAACCCGTGGAGCAATCCGCTGGACAGCGATGAGGACCGCACGATGCAGGCGCTGCACGACGCCATCCTCGAAGCGTTGTTCAGCGGCGGTGTCCTGTCGGAGGAGGCGCTGCAGCGGCTGCTGGGCGAGCCCGCGGATGGCGACCAGGAGGCCGCCCGTCAACAGCTCGAAGACCTGATCCAGCAGATCATCGAGCGCATGATGGAACAGGGGTTCCTCACCGGCGCGCCGGACCTCGACAGCGAGCGCGAGCACCGCCAGGGTTCCGGCGGCGGCTCAGGAGAGGACGCGGGCCAGGTGCGCTTCGAGGTGACCGACAAGGCCCTCGACTTTCTCGGCTACCGCGCGCTCCGCGATCTGCTGGGATCGATCGGGCGCAGCAGCGTGGGCCGGCACGATACGCGTCATCTCAGCACCGGCATCGAGACCGTGGCGGCACCCAAGCCCTACGAGTTCGGCGACACGCTGAACATCGATCCGAGCGGCACCATCCTCAACGCGGTCCAGCGGTTACATCACGAAGGACGGCTTGATCAGGGCCGGAACGAGGGGCCGGGTTCGGCGTCGATTGACATCGACTACTCCGACCTGATGGTCGCGCAGAGCGAGTATCAGAGCTCGTGCGCCACGGTCATCATGCTCGATTGCAGCCACAGCATGATCCTGTACGGTGAGGATCGGTTCACGCCCGCCAAGCGCGTCGCGCTGGCGCTCGCCCACCTGATCCGCACGCAGTACCCGGGCGACTCGCTGCACGCCGTGTTGTTTCACGATTCGGCGGAAGAGATCCCGCTCAAGCAGCTTGGCCGCGTCCGCGTCGGGCCCTACTACACCAACACGCGCGAGGGATTGCGCGTCGCCCGCCGGATCCTCGAGCGGCAGAAGAAGGACATGCGGCAGATCGTGATGATCACCGACGGCAAGCCGTCGGCGCTCACGCGCGCGGACGGCCAGATTTACAAGAACGCCTTCGGCCTCGACCCGTACATCGTCGCCGAGACCTTCACCGAGGTGAATGCCTGCCAGAAGGCGGGCATCATGATCAATACGTTCATGCTGGCGCGCGACCACGATCTCGTGGCGTTCGTCCGGCGCGTGGCGTCGATCTGCCGCGGCAAGGCGTACTTCACGACGCCCTATACGCTGGGCCAGTACGTGCTCATGGATTACATGGATCGGAAGACGAAGACGATCCACTGAGCGCTGTGATGCTGCCGCCAACGATTCCAATCTTTCCGCTGCCCAACGCCGTTCTGTTTCCCAACGTGTTCATGCCGCTGCATATCTTCGAAGCGCGCTACCGGACGATGGTGTCGGAGGCGCTGGCGGGCGATCGCATCATCGGCATGGTGCTGCTCAAGGCGGGCTTCGAGGCGGATTACAACGGACGGCCGCCGATTTTTCCGGTCGGCTGCGCCGGCGTGATCACCCATTCCGAGCCGCTCCAGGACGGGCGATTCAACATCGTGCTCAAGGGCATCGAGAAGTTTCGCGTCACGGACGAGGACCCGAGCAGGCCCTACCGGCTGGCGACGATCGATGCCGATGCCGGAGCAGGTGCCGGAGGCCGAGCGCACCGAGCTGCACCGCCACCGCCTGCGGATTGAAGCGCTGCTGGCCGCGGCCGTCGAGCGCGAGGGCGGCGAGCCGAAATTCCCGCCAGCCATGCCGGACGAGGATCTGGTGAACGCGCTGGCGCAGTACATGGAACTGGAGCCGCTCGAGCGCCAGGCGCTGCTCGAACGCGACGGCGTGCTGGCGCGCTGCCGCGGACTGATCGAACTGCTGGAAATGAAAACGCTGGGACGCGGCGCGGCCTGGAAAGGCCGCGCGGTTCACTGAGGCGTTACTGGCTCCGCGTGAACGGCACGAACCTGACCGGAATCGTCCGCCGCTCGGTGACGCCCTGCGCCGTCCTGTCAACCACCGTCAGCCACTGCGTGCGTCCCTGCTCGCCAACGGGGATCACGAGCCGCCCGCGCGGCGCCAGCTGATCGATGAGCGGCTTGGGGATTTCCGCCGGCGCCGCCGTCACCATGATCCGGTCGAATGGCGCATGCTCCGGCCAGCCCGCGTAGCCGTCGCCGCCGCGCACGTGCACATTGGCGTAGCCGAGCGTCTTCAGCGTATCCGCCGCGCGACGCGCCAGCTCGGGAACGATCTCGATCGTGTACACGGTGCGCGCGAGCTCGCCGAGCACGGCCGCCTGATAGCCCGACCCGGAACCAATCTCCAGCACGGTGTGCGATCGCTCGACGCCAAGCGCTTCGGTCATATGCGCGACGATGAACGGCTGCGAGATCGTCTGGTCATGGCCAATCGGCAGCGGGATGTCGTCGTAGGCGCGCGGGATGAGATTCGGCGGCACAAACCGATGGCGCGGAACCTTGCGCATCGCGTCGAGGACGCGGGCGTCCTTCACGTCGCGTGCGGCAATCTGTTCGTTCACCATCTGCCGGCGCTGCGCTGTCAGTTGGGCATCGGTCGGTTGCGCGAATAGCGGAATGACGGCCGCGAGCACGGCGAAGAGGAGACAGCACGGCGAACGGCGCGGAACGTCAGGTCGCCATAGAAGCGACGGCGCCGCCGTGGCGGCGGCACGATACGGCTTCCGCCGTAGGCGGACGCTCAGATTGCGTGGCTTCGCCGTCAGGCGGAAGGCTACCGGAAGCTACTTGGTCGCGGCGAGGCCGGTGATCATCACCTCCGGCAGCGCGTGATTGATGCGGAATCCGTAGATGCCGTCGGTCGGCACGGCGGTCTTCGGCGACGACCCGACCACGGTACCATTCACGACGTAATCAATCTTGTCGGCGGCGACGCGTACCTCGAGCGTGTTCGTGGCCTTGCCCGTCGCTTCGAGCTGCTACGACCGCGGGATCTTGCCCCTGGGAGGACATCCTTCGATGGCTCGCCGACCCGCTGCTTCACCAGCCACGTGCCGTTCTGCGGCGCAACGATGAAGTAGGTGTAGCTCTGGGTCGGCTGTCGAGGTCCTTGCCGCCGAACAGCAGCCCGAGATAATTCGGGTGGCTGCTCGGCTGATTCTGCGGCGAACGTTGCCTTGAGCGTGAATTTCCGTCGCAGTGTTCTTCGGGTTCCAGAAAATTGCCGCCGAAGGATTCGCCGTATGGAAACCGCCGGCCATGGCCATGAATTTCACCTGGCCGGCCGGGTCGGGATCGGTGGCGCTCGTGCTGCGCGTCGATGCGCTGCTTCCAGCCGGGCGCTTGCGCGGCCACCGTCAGCCGCCGTCGCAATAAGGGTGATGGCCGCCGCCACCGCGAGATAACGCTTCATCTGCTGTTGTCCTCCGATTGAGTCAAAACAGGCTCTGTGACTCTATACCAGACTCCCGGCGAAATCATTTACCCACTCCGCTGGAAGCTACGTGGGCAGCCGGGTAACGTCGAGCTCTACAGATGGTCGAATCGCTCCGCGAGGACGCTGATGATCTTTTCGCCGTGGAAACGGCCGTTCTCGATGAAGATGTTGCCGGTGGCCTTCCCCGCCACGCATCCGCCGGCCAGAAAGAGGTTCGGCACGTTCGTTTCGAACGTCTCCTGATTGAGTGCCGGTGCCAGCGTGTCCGGCTCGACCTGGATGCCGGCGGTGCTCATCAGGTCGGCATCGGGATGATAGCCGGTGAGCAGGAACACGCCGTCGGCCGGAATCTCTTCCCGCGAATCGCCGCCGCTGCACGACGACGTCGGTCGGCCGAATCTCGCACACAGTCGTCTCGAACCTGGCCTGGATCGACCCTTCCTTGATGCGGTTGTCGATGTCGGGCCGGACCCAGTACTTGATCGAATCGCCGAGCGCCGCATGACGATGGACGAGCGTGACGTGCGCGCCGCCACGAAACAGCTCCAGCGCGGCCTCGGCCGCTGAGTTCTTGCCGCCGACGACGACCACGCGCTGCCGGTAATACGGATGGGCATCGGTGTAGTAGTGCGACACGTGTGGCAGGTCTTCACCCGGTATGCCCAGGTAGTTCGGCAGGTCGTAGTAGCCGATCGCCAGCACCACGGCGCGCGCGTGCCTGACCCGCTGGACGCCGCGATGGGTCGCTTCGTCGTCGAACGCGCGAACACCCGCCCTCGCCGCGGTCGTCCTCGCGCTCAATCGACACGACCTGCTCGTGAAATGAAATCTGCAGCCCGTAGGTGTCCACCACGCGGCGGTAGTAGCGAAGCGACTCGAGACGCATCGGCTTGTCGTACGGTGTGACCAGCGGCAACCCGCCGATCTCCAGCAGTTCCGGCGTGGTGAAGAACACCATGTGCGTCGGGAAGTTGAAGATCGAGTTGACGAGGACGCCTTTCTCGACGATGACGTAGTCGAGACCGCGCTGTTTGGCCGCGATGGCGGTGGCGAGACCGGACGGACCGGCCCCGACAATCAGAACGTCACGAACGGACATTCAGAGATCATATCGTTCGAGTCGTTCGAGTCGTTCGAATCGTTCGAGTCGTTCGATCGTTCGGATCGTTCGGATCGTTCCAGCGCGTTCAGCGGTTCTGCTGGGCGACCAGTCGGATGTCAGAAACCGGATCGGCGCCGACGGTGAGTGGAATCACTCCCGGTCCGCCGAGGCGAAAGCCGGTTCCGCGTCCACCACCAGACGTCGTAACCGGGATCGACGCGACCAGGACATAGTCACCCTCGGGCAAAATCATGCGAAACCTGCCGCCGTCGTCAGTGGTCACGGACAGGCGAGATGCCCAGAAGTTGTCGTGCGCGGGAGAACATCACCACCGCGCCTTTGATCGGCCGGTTTCTTTCGTCGACCACAATGCCTGATATAGAACGCGTGGGGGCTTCGAATATCGAGAAATCGATTCCGGTCCTTGTGCCGCCCGCCGTCACCTCAATCAGCGACGCCGCTGACTGGTCCGAGACACCGGGGTAGTACGTGGAAACAAACGCCGCTGAAGCGGCCCCGCCTGAAGCGAATGGCGCCGGCAGCAGCTCCGCGGCGACAAAGTACCTGCCCACCGGCAATCCCGACAGACGAAACTCGCCGAGATCATTCGTCTGGACGGATCCACCAGCCGGATCGAGGTCCGACGCTCCGAGCACGGCCGGACGCACGGCAGCGACCAGCAGTCGCGGCAACGGGTTCCCGCGCACGTCGACGATCCGTCCGGCAATCGTGCCACCGCGCTCGAGCCGGATTTCCGGCATGGTCTGCGCACGTCCGCGCACGGTGATCGGAGTCGGCGTTTCGTTCTTGCCGGAGGGGACATATCCCGGCCGGCGAGTCAGAAAGCCGTAATCGCCTGACGGGATGTCTATCGAAAACTCGCCAGTGCGGCGCGTCACTGCCCGCAACGAGGTCGCACCGGGCGCCGAGGGAGTCCGCTGGAACGCAATCTCAACGCCCGACAATGGCTCATTCGTCGTGGCGTCGACGACCCGTCCTGACACCCGCACGGTCACGGGTGCCGCCTGGGGCGGGCGGCAGCGGCAAGGGCGACAAGCGAGCAGGTGACGCAGCAGGCTGGCCATGCGCGGCACGATCCTGCCACAGCTCGACGGCGAACGAGCCACGAACGATCCGAACGACTCGAACGATCTCGAACGACTCGAACGATTCGAACGACCGAACGATTCGAACGACTAGGAGAGTGGCGCCGGCAGCTGCGACTCGCCCATCAGGAATTCGTCGATCGCCCGGGCGGCACTGCGGCCCTCGGCGATCGCCCAGACGATCAGCGACTGGCCGCGCTGCATGTCGCCGGCGGTGAACACGCCGGGCACGTTGGTCATCCAGCGGGCGTCCCGACCGACGTTGCCGCGATCGGTCATCGTCACGCCAAGATCGTCGAGCAGCGCGCCTTTCTCGGCGCCGACGAAGCCCATCGCCAGCAGCACGAGGTCCGCCGGCAGCTCGAACTCGGTGCCGGGCATCGGCTGGAACTGCATGCGCCCGTCCCCTGTCTGCTTCATGAGCTCGACCTGCACGGCGTGCAGCCGCCGGACGTGTCCGTCCGCGTCGCCGGTGAACCGCTGCGTGGATACGGCGTAGAGCCGTTCGCCGCCTTCCTCATGCGCCCCCGAGATGCGGAAGACCTGCGGCCACTGCGGCCATGGGTTGTCCGCCGCGCGGGTCTCGGGCGGCATGGGCATCAGCTCGAGCTGGTGCACCGACAGCGCGCCCTGGCGATGCGCCGTGCCGAGACAATCGGCGCCGGTGTCTCCGCCGCCGATGATGATGACGTGCGCATCCTTCGCGGTGATGAATGCCGACTCGGGAATGACATCGCCTTCGTTGCGCCGGTTCTGCAGCGTCAGGTAGTCCATCGCGAAATGGATGCCGGTCAGCTCGCGGCCGGGCACCGGCAGATCGCGTGGCTGGCCGGCACCGCCAGCCAGCAGGATGGCATCGTAGTCGGCGCGCAGGCGCGTCATCGGCACGTCCACGCCGACATTCACGCCGGCCCTGAAGACCACGCCCTCTTCCTCGAGCACCGCCAGCCGGCGGTCGAGGAACTTCTTCTCCATCTTGAATTCGGGAATCCCGTAGCGCAGCAGACCGCCGATCCGATCTGATTTCTCGAAGACGGTGACGGAATGCCCGGCGTGATTCAATTGGTCAGCAGCCGCCAGGCCAGCCGGCCCGGAACCGACCACCGCGATCTTTTTCCACGTCCGAGTCACCGGCGGCCGCGCCGTGACCCACCCTTCATCCCAGGCGCGATCGATGATCGCGGCTTCGATCGACTTGATCGTGACGGGATAGTCGTTGATCCCGAGGACACACGACCCTTCACAGGGCGCCGGACACAGCTTGCCGGTGAACTCCGGGAAATTGTTGGTGCTGTGCAGGCGCTCGATTGCCGCATGCCAGCGGTCGCGATAGACCAGATCGTTCCAGTCGGGAATCAGATTGCCGAGCGGGCAGCCCTGGTGACAGAACGGGATGCCGCAGTCCATGCAGCGCGCGCCCTGCATCTCCAGATCGCCGGTGGGATACGGCTGGTAGATCTCGCTGCCAGTCCTGAATCCGCTCCTCGACCGGCCGGGTCGGCTGCTTCTTCCGCTGGATTTCGATGAAGCCTGTTGGTTTGCCCATGAGATTCTGCTGACGGATCCGCTGAATGGCACGAAGCGGCTCGGACGACCACGAAGGAGTTGATGAATCCTGATTGCGTTCGTCGGTTCCGTCGCTCGATGGACCATCGTGATTGACCCACACGATCTAATGTGCGCCCTTGGCGACCACGGCGACTGGAACCGCGGCCGGCGCTGAGGACGACGGCACGTGCGGCGCTTCGCGTTCACGCTTGGCCTGCTCCGCCAGCACGCGCTTGTACTCACGCGGCATGATCTTCACGATGCGCCGCTGCAACCCCGCCCAGTCCGACAGCAGGCCTTCCACATACGCGCTGCCGGTGACCCTGGCGTGCTTCATGATCACGTCCTGCAGCCAGCCGATCTCGTCGCCGTCGACCAGCGTTTCGAGATCCACCATGTCGCGGTTGCAGCGCCGCGCAAACTCGCCATCCGCGTCGAGCACGTAGGCCACGCCACCGCTCATGCCGGCGGCGAAGTTGCGCCCGGTCTTGCCGAGGACGACCACGCGGCCACCCGTCATGTACCTCGCAGCCGTGATCGCCGACGCCCTCGACGACCACCGTGGCGCCGCTGTTGCGGACGCAGAAGCGCTCGCCCGCCACACCGTTGACGAACGCTTCCCCACTGGTCGCGCCATAGAAGGCGACATTGCCGACGATGATGTTCTGCTCGGACTTGAAGGTGGAAGCCTTCGGCGGGAACACCGCCAGCCGCCCGCCCGACAGCCCCTTGCCGAATCCGTCGTTGGCGTCGCCAACCAGCGTCATCGTCATCCCGCGCGGCACGAATGCGCCGAAGCTCTGACCGGCCGAGCCGGTGAACGTGATCCGAATCGTGTCGTCGGACAGCCCCTGGCCACCGTACCGCTTCGTCACCTCGTAGCCGAGCATCGTCCCGACCGTCCGGTCCATGTTGCGGATCGGAATGGTGAACTCGACCGGTGTGCGCGAGTCGAGCGCAGGGCGGCAGCGCTCGATCAGCTCGTTGTCGAGCGCGACCTCGAGGCCGTGTTCCTGCTTGCGCACGCGGCGCCGCGCAACGGACGCGGGCAGACTCGGCTGGTGCAGCAGCGGCTGCAGGTCGAGCCCCTTGGCCTTCCAGTGGGTCACGGCGCGCTCGATGTTGAGGCAGTCCACGCGGCCGATCATCTCGTCCATCGTCCGGAAGCCGAGCTCGGCCATCAGCTCGCGCACCTCCTCGGCGATGAAGCGGAAGAAGTTTTCGACGAACTCGGGAGAGCCGTCGAACTTCTTGCGCAGCACCGGATCCTGTGTCGCGATGCCAACCGGGCAGGTATTCAGATGGCAGACGCGCATCATGATGCAGCCCATCACGACCAGCGGCGCCGTGGCGAAGCCGTATTCCTCGGCGCCCAGCATCGCGCCGATGACGACGTCGCGCCCGGTCTTCATCTGGCCGTCGACCTGCACGACGATGCGATCGCGGAGCTTGTTCAGGACCAGCACCTGCTGCGTTTCCGCCAGGCCCAGCTCCCACGGGAGGCCGGCGTGTTTCAGACTGGTCAGCGGCGATGCACCGGTACCGCCGTCGTGGCCGGAGATCAGGACGACGTCGGAGTGGGCCTTGGCGACGCCAGCCGCAACCGTGCCGACTCCGCCTTCCGCCACGAGCTTCACCGAGATGCGCGCCTCGGGATTCGAGTTCTTCAAGTCGAAGATCAACTGCGCCAGATCCTCGATTGAATAGATGTCGTGGTGCGGCGGCGGGGAAATCAAGCCAACGCCGGGCGTGGAATGGCGCACTTTGGCGATCCACGGATACACCTTGTGCCCCGGGAGCTGGCCCCCCTCGCCCGGCTTCGCGCCCTGGGCCATCTTGATCTGCAGCTCGTCGGCGCTGACCAGGTACTCGCTGGTCACACCGAACCGGCCGGAGGCGACCTGCTTGATCGCGCTCCGCTTCGAGTCGCCGTTGGCCATCCGGATATAGCGCTCCGGATCCTCGCCACCCTCACCCGTGTTGGACTTGCCGCCCAGACGGTTCATGGCGATGGCGAGCGTCTCATGTGCCTCGGCGCTGATCGACCCGTACGACATCGCCCCCGTGGCGAATCGCCGGACGATCGCGGACACCGGTTCCACCTCGTCGATCGGCACCGGTGCGGCGGCCGGCTTGAAGCGGAACAGCCCGCGCAGCGTCGCACGATGCTCGTTCTGCTGATCGACGGCCTGCGTGTATTCCTTGAAGATCGTGTACTGGCCGCTGCGCGTCGCGTGCTGCAGCTTGAAGACCGTGTCGGGATTGAACAGGTGGTATTCGCCGTCGCGCCGCCACTGGTACTCGCCGCCCGACTCGAGCTCGTGCGGCCGGGCAGGCTGGCGCCCGAACGCGCGTGCATGGCGCAGCCGCACTTCTTCGGCAATGATGTCGATGCCCACGCCGCCGACACGCGAGGTGGTGTGCGTAAAGTACTTGTCGATGAACGCCTGATTCAGCCCGATCGCTTCGAACACCTGCGCACCGCAGTAGCTCTGCAGCGCGGAGATGCCCATCTTCGACATGACCTTCAGCACGCCCTTGTTGAGCGCCTTGATGTAGTGCTGGATCGCCTTCTCACGATCGACACCGGTGAGCAGCCCGTGCTCGATCATGTCGTCGATCGTTTCGAACGCGACGTACGGGTTCACCACGCCGGCGCCGTAGCCAAGCAGCAGCGAGACGTGGTGCACTTCCCGCGCATCACCGGACTCGACGACCAGCGCGCAGAGCGTGCGCGTGCCCTCGCGCACGAGGTGGTGGTGTACGCCGGCGGTGGCCAGCAGGCTCGGAATCGGCGCCGTGTGCGGGCCGACGCCGCGGTCCGACAGGATCAGGATGTTGAAACCGGCCGCGACGGCGTCGCTCGCACGCCGGCACAGGTCCGCCATCGCCTTCTCGAGAGCCGCGCCGCCCATGTCCGGCGCCCGCTCGGGGTCGAATTCCGGATCGAACAGCATCGACAGCGTCGTCGACCTGAACGGCGAGCTTGGCGGCAGATGCCGGAGCTTGGCGACGTGCTCGTTGTGGATGATCGGGTACTTGAGCGTGATCTGACGGCACGACTCCGGCTCGGGCTTGAGCAGGTTGCGCTCGGGCCCGATCGTCGACGCCATGTCGGTGACGAGCTCCTCGCGGATCGCGTCGAGCGGCGGGTTCGTCACCTGCGCGAACAGCTGCTTGAAGTAGTCGTAGAGCACGCGCGGCCGGTCAGAGAGCACCGCCAGCGCAGAGTCGGTGCCCATCGACCCGATTGGCTCTTCGCCGTTGGTCGCCATCGGCGTGATCAGGACGCGCAGGTCCTCCTGCGTGTAGCCGAACGCCTGCTGGCGGCTGAAGACGGTCTCGTGCTCAGGCTGCTCCGCACGCGCGGGAGGCAGATCGTTGATGTCGATGATGTGGGTCTTCAGCCACTCGCCGTACGGGTGCTGCGCCGCCAGCTCCCCCTTGATCTCCTCGTCGTCGACGATCCGGCCTTTCACCGTATCGACGAGGAAGATCTTTCCGGGGTGCAGGCGCTCCTTGACGAGGATGTCTTCGGGCGCGATGTCGAGCACGCCGACTTCCGACGCCATGATGACGAGGTCGTCCTTCGTCACGTAATACCGCGACGGACGCAGGCCGTTGCGGTCGAGCACCGCGCCGATCATCGTGCCGTCGGTGAAGGCGATGGAGGCCGGACCGTCCCATGGCTCCATCAGCGACGCGTGATAGCGGTAGAACGCTTTCCGCTCCGCGCTCATCGACTCGTGGTTGCTCCACGGCTCCGGAATCATCATCAGGATGGCGTGCGGCAGCGAGCGGCCCGCCATGACGAGCAGCTCGAGCACGTTGTCGAACGTCGCGGTGTCGCTGCCGCCTTCACGGATGATCGGCAGGAGCTTGCCCAGGTCGTCGCCGAACAGATCGCTCTGGAGCAGCCCCTCGCGCGCGTGCATCCAGTTGATGTTGCCGCGCAGCGTGTTGATCTCGCCGTTGTGCGCGATGAAGCGGTACGGATGCGCCAGCGGCCACGACGGGAACGTGTTCGTGCTGAACCGCTGGTGCACCAGCGCCAGCGCGCTGTCCAGGCTCTCGTCCGACAGGTCGGGGAACATCGGCTCGAGCTGCCGCGCCTGCAGCATCCCCTTGTAGATGACGCGATTGGCCGACAGCGAGACGATGTAGAAGAAGCGGCGTGAGAGCGCCTTCATCTTCAGCCGATCGACGGCGTGCTCGACGCGCTTGCGGATGACGTAGAGCTTCCGTTCAAATCGCGCGGCGCTGCCAGTCGCCGGCGTCCGCCTCCGACGGACACGCCGGATGTCTCCGGCGGCACCCGGCCTACGCTGGCCGATGAACACCTGCTCGAAGACCGGCTGCGTTGCGCGCGCGCTGTCGCCGACGAGCCGGTTGTCGGTCGGCACGTCGCGCCAGCCGAGCACCTGCTGCCCTTCCTCGTCGGCGATCTTCGCGATCAGCTCCTTGATCTTTCCGCGGTCGCGCTCGTCGTGCGGCAGGAAGACGAGGCCCGCGCCGTACGAGCCGGCGTCGGGCAGCGTGAACGAGACGTTCTTCCGGAAGAACGCATCCGGAGGCTGAATCAGAATGCCCGCGCCGTCGCCCGTGTTCGCTTCGCAGCCGCAGGCGCCGCGGTGCTCCAGATTGATCAGGACCTGCAGCGCCTTGCGCACGATGTCGTGCGAGCGCGTGCCCTTCATGTGCACGACGAAGCCGACGCCACACGCGTCGCGCTCGTCCTGCGGGCGATACAGACCCTGTAGGCCTGCCCGCCGAAGCTCAGCGAAGGCGGACACCTCTGGAGTGAACATGGTCGGCCTATTCTGCAATTCCGCGCAGCATTACGGAAATACAATGATCTGAGGATTTTCATGCACGCAGCGCATGATGGCCCCGCGTCAGACCTCTCCGGCCCAGACGTGCGCCTCTGCGCGCAACCGAATGAAATCCGACTAATCCGGTCGGTGAAGCCGTCCACCGGTCGGATGCGCCAATCGACGGCCGGATATGCCAGTTAGCTGGAAATCTGGCCAGAACCGCCATTTCGGCCCCTATCATGGGCGGATCGCGGACGCCGCCTACAGATCTGCTGGGGCGTTCGACCTCCGCCGAAGCCTTGGGCGAAGGCGGACCCTTAGAAGTGACGCTGAGGAGAAGAACTGCATGCATGCGCCGATGAAGTACGTGGAAAAGGGGTTGGCCGTTACCGCCAATGGCCTCTGGCACGTGTTCAACACCGCCAACCAGATCAAGCAGAACCCTTCATTCACGCCTCGCTGGTCCGACAAGCCGCTGCAGAAATCCTGGGAGAAGACCAAGCCTCAGCTCGGCTGGCCGCGCGTGACGGATTCGCTCTGCCCGGTCTGCACCCGCGAAGCGCGGCAGGACATCCTCGACGGCAAGAAGGACGTGAGCGTCCTGCTGAACGAGAAGGTCGGCGAGATCAAGGCGACGATCCTCGAGCGCGACGGCAAGATCCTGATGGTGAAGGACTGCCCCATCCACGGCCACTTCGAGGACGTGATGGCGATGGACGCGGCGTTCTTCCGCCACCTCGAGGAGTCGTTCCCCGGCCGCGACATCCGCGCGCACAACGACGAGAAGCTGCACAACCACGGATCGTCGACGGTGCTCCACGGCCGCGGCTCCGTGCTGACGGTGGACCTCACCAACCGCTGCAACATGATGTGCGACCCGTGCTTCATGGACGCGAACCAGGTCGGCTTCGTCCACGAGCTGGGCTGGGAGGACATCAAGCAGATTCTCGACAACGCCATCACCATCAAGCCGCGGCGCCAGATGTCGGTGCAGTTCTCGGGCGGCGAGCCGACGATGTCGCCGTATTTCCTGGACGCCATCCGCTACTCCCGCAAGGTCGGCTACAACTGCGTGCAGGCGGCGACCAACGGCATCGAGTTCGCCAAGAGCCCCGAGTTCGCCAAGGCGGCCGCTGAGGCCGGTCTCCGCTACGCCTACCTGCAGTTCGACGGCATCGGCAACGCCGCCAACGCGCATCGCCGCGTCGGCAACCTGTTCGACGTCAAGCTCCGGGCGATCGAGAACCTGCACAGCGCCGGCGTCGACATCGTCCCGGTCGTCACGATCGTCAACGGGGTCAACAACGAGCAGGTCGGCCGCATCATCGAGTTCGCGCTCGACAACCCGAAGCGGATCAACTTCCTGTCGTTCCAGCCGGTGTCGTTCACCGGCCGCGACGAGGAGGTGACCGTCGAGCGCCGCGAAGCGCAGCGCTACACGCTGTCGCATCTGGCGCACGACGTGAAGAACCAGACCGGCATCGGCGAGCCGATCCGCGACTGGTTCCCGATTTCGTTCATGTCCACGTTCACCGACTGGGCCGACGTCGTGCACGGACCGGATCGCGAGTTCGGCCAGCTGACGTGCGGCTGCCACCCGAACTGCGGCATCGGCATGGCGGTCATGATCGACAAGGAAACGAAGGAAGCGGTGCCGGTCACCGCGTTCCTCAATGCCGACCAACTGGCCAGGGACGTGGCGAAGGTCAACGACGGGTCGCGCGGGAAGACGCTCTCGATCGTCGGCATGGCGCTCGCGCTGATGCGCAACTACGACCCGTTCAAGGCGCCGACGCACTTCCGCATCGTCGATCTGATGAAGAAGTTCGACAAGACGTTCGGCGCCACCGGCAAGGACTACGGCAAGGTCACCGGCGACCGCACCAAGTCAGACATCGAGAAGCGCCGCGGCGATCGCTGGAACTTCCTGTTCATCGCCGGGATGTGGTTCCAGGATCTGTTCAACTACGACTTCCGCCGCACGGAGATGTGCATCATCCCCTACGGCACGCAGCAGGGTGAGATCTCCTTCTGCGCCTACAACACCGGCATCGGCTGGCGGAACATCCTCGAGAAGATGCACATGACGGCGACGCTCACCAAGTGGTACGAGGAGCACGGCCGCCACGAGATCTTCGCCGGCAACAAGCCCGTGCCACTCGCCAGCAAGGAACACACGCTGCAGCTCAACGCCGAGGCGGTGGCCGCCGGCGCGCAGACCGATCTCGACGATCTCGGCATCGCCAAGAACGCTCGCGAAGAGAAACTGCAGGCGCGCAAGAACGCGTCGATGACGCCGGAAGAGCTCAGAGCCCACAAGGAGATGGAGAAGCTCTATCGCCAGCAGGTGCTCAAGGAGCAGCCGACCCTCCAGATTCAGGGGCTCGGCGGCACGAAGAAGAAGCAGGAAGTCCAGGAAGTCACGCACAAGGACGTCGTGTAGAGTCGTTCGAATCGTTCGGAGTTAGCGTTCGAAACGTTCGAATCGTTGGGCCGGCGGTCTTCGGATCGCCGGCCTTTTTCTGTTATGGTGCGCATTCGGGAGGTGCCTATGAAGGCGATCGTGCGCCGCGCTCCTGCTCATCCTGACGAGCTCGGCGTCCGGTCAGCAGCCCCCGCGCCCGGCGGTTCCGGTTGATGCCATCACGGGGATCATCGAGGCATTCCGGTCGCACTCGATCGTCGCCCTCAGCGATGCCCACGGAAACAAGCAGGCGCAGGACTTCCTCATCTCGCTCGTTCGCGATCGTCGCTTCGCCGAAAACGTCAACGATATCGTTGTCGAGTTCGGGACCGCGCGCTATCAAGGCGTCATCGACCGCTTCGTTCGGGGGGAGGACGTTCCTTACGAGCAGCTTCGCCGCGTATGGAGGGACACGACGCAGGCCAGCGCGGGCGGTGATCTTCCAATCAACGAAGAGTTCTATCGCGTGGTCCGCGACGTGAACAGGACTCTTCCCCAGGAGCGCAAGCTGCGAGTGCTCCTGGGCGACCCGCCGATCGATTGGGACAGGATCAAAACCAGGGCCGACCATCGCGCGTGGATCGAACAGCGCGAGTGGTATCCGGCCGCCCTGATCGAACTCGAGGTGCTGGCCAAACAGCGCCGGGCGCTCGTTGTCTATGGGCACGGCCATTTTCAACGGAAGAACGTGCAGGGCAACTACGAGAACTACGGCCGGCTCACGGACACGATCATCAGCCTGGTTGAACAGGCCACTGGGACCCGCGCCTTTATCGTCTGGAGAGATGCGGGCGTCGCCGACATCCAATCGGACGCCCAAACGTGGAAGCCCCCGGTCATCGCGCTGATCAAGGGCACAACGCTCGGAACGGCCGACTTTGGGCAGTACTTTGCCCAGAACAACGATCGCCTCGCGATTCGAGACGGGAAGATCACGCCGATACCGCGAAGCGAATGGCGGCAGCTGAAGGCTGAAGAGCAGTTCGACGCCGTGCTGTATCTGGGCCCGCCGTCATCGATCGTGGTGTCGACGTGGTCGCCCGCGCTCGTGCCGGGCGTGACAACGGGCTGGCAGGGTGTGCTGGAGGCAGGCGCGCTGGGATTCGCGCTGACCCTCCCGTTTGTCCTGCCCGGCGTCGTCGCACGCCAGTTCAATCCGGGAGCGTGGGGCCAGCCGCAGGCGTTTGTGCTCGGCCTGGCGTACGTGGGGGCCTACGGACTGCTGGGGCTCGTCGTGGGACTCGTCCTCGGATTCCTGCTTCGGCTCTCAGCAGTCGCTGCGCTCCTCGTTCATCGCCGCGTCACGTCCTGATTCCTGATCCCTGGACCAGCCCTTCGGCCTGGGGCCTGATTCCTGAGGCCTTCTATTTCATTGCGCCGGCGGCGCGCTACGCGTTTCAACTCCTCGATCCAGTTCTCGACGAGTATCAGCGGCGGCGGAGGCGGAGGCGGCACATCCACGGCGCGTACGAACAGAAACCGCTGGCCATCTGGCGTCACGTCGTACCCGCGCGCAGGTCCAGTGGTGCTCAGCCCTTTGGCCTCGAACAACTGGCGAGGCGTGCCGGCGGACAGCGTTGAGCCGCTGACCGTGAGCGGCACCGCCATCAGACGCAAGGCACCGTCCTGGACGAAGTGGTAGTAGAGCTCCCGGCCATCCCCTTTCCACGCCGGCGCCGTGCCACCCCCGGTCGAGATCAGGACCCGGGGACCAGGTCCCGGATAGGGCTGCACATAGACTTCCGAACGGCCAGATACGCCCGACACGTACGCCAGCCACCCGCCGTCTGGCGAAAAGGCCGGATGGCTGTCTTCCGCCGGCGTCTGAATGACGACCGATCCCTTGCGGTCTCCAGCGCCAACGTCGATGACGTGGATATCGGCACCGGTCCCCTCGGCGTTCTCCACGAACGCGAGCTTGCCCGTCTTCGCCCACGAACTCGGAGTCTGAAACGCGTGTCTCGCCTCGGCAATCGGCTCGGCGCCTCCTGTGCCGTCAGCGGACCTTACGTACAGCGTTCCTTTGGCCTCGTGAAGACGCTCGAAGACGACGCGACTGCCATCGGGCGACCACTGGCCCCATAAGACGCGCTCGTCCCGTGGCGTCAACGCGGTGTGGGTGCGACGCGCAATGTCGTACACCCAGACGCGGTTTCTCGTCGTTCGCCGCTGCACCGCTGAACATGACGATGCGGCGGCCATCCGGCGACAGGCGCGGGCTGCCGAACGGTCCCTGCGGTGCACCGACGGCCTCAGTTTTTCCAGCGCGGTCCACCCAGATCAGCTCCCCTGGCTGGGTGGGCTGCGCACCGCCAGTGACGTACACCAGCGTTCCCGCGGCCGCCACGGCGAACTGACCGGCGCCCGAGTCGGCAACGGTGTTCGACATGTTGATCGCCTGCATGACGTCGTCCACGACGGCGAGAGGAGCTCCGGCAAGCGTCACGCGATTGGCGTCGAACGGAACAGCCATCAGTTTGCCGCGCCGCAGGAACACGAGGTGTCCGCTCGACACGTAGCGGGCGTCCGACGCGTCGGTCAGCAGAACCTTCTCCTCGCCATTGACGAGGGAGCGCGCGACAATCTGCGCGTCGTCCCACCGAAATGGAGTCCGCTGCACGGTGAAGAGCATCCACTGGCTGCCGGGAAGGACCTGCGGCAGCAGACGAGCACTCTCGTTGTCGCCGGCCTCGACGATTCGCTCAGGCATACCGCCCGAGGCCGCCACACGCCACAGCCCATCAGCCGTCGCGAACACGATGAAGCCTTGATCGCCCCAGCTCGCACCGGCGATGCGCTGCCGGCGGTTCGGCAGCGGAGTGATCGTGGTGGCCGTCGCCTCCCCTGCCGTCGCGGGAACACGCCGCAGCTCACCGCCATCCACGTAGCCAATCCATGCCCCATCCGGAGAGAAGAACGGGCTGTCGGCGCCCGTCGTCGTCGTAATCGGGCGCGCCGTCAGGCTGTCGAGCGGGCGGACGATATAGGGCGGATCTGAAATTCAGGCCGCCTGGGTTGATGTTCAGCCCGATGCCTCTGAATACGAGCGTGCGGCCATCGGGCGACAAGCGCCAAGGCCGTCCGGTCCGGCCGTGGCACCGGCTGCCTGGTTTCGCCGGGTTCGCCGCGCGGACGCTGATCGAACGGATCGACGGCGATGAGCGACCGCGTGACGCGAGGCTCCACGGCGACGGGCGCGGGCTTCAGCGTCCATACAGCCGCTCCGACAAGGAGCGCCGTCAGCACACTGGCCGCCGCCGCACGGCAGACAGACGCGACGCCTTCCGGCGCCGATGGAACCGGCTCCGCGGGTTCATCCCGAGGTGCGGCCAGCGTCTCGACGATTTCGATTCGCGCGTCGCCGATCGCCTGCAGCCGCTCGCGCGGATCCTTCTGGAGACACCGTCGTAACAGCCGCTGGAGCGATTGTGGAGTCGATGGCGGCAGTGCGTTCCAGTC
The DNA here is from genome assembly GCA_963793705.1 of uncultured Acidobacteriota bacterium. Lineage (GTDB taxonomy): Bacteria > Acidobacteriota > Vicinamibacteria > Vicinamibacterales > UBA2999 > Gp6-AA40. The sequence goes on from CAWCBC010000009.1 coordinate 259,774, forward strand.
CGGGTCGCCGCGGAGAATGCCGGCGAGCGTATCCGTCACTTCCTCGCCTTCGAACGTGCGACGGCCGGTGAGCATCTCGTACAGCACGCAGCCGAACGCCCAGATGTCAGCCCGACGATCGACGGCCTTGCCGCGCGCCTGCTCGGGCGCCATGTACGCAGCGGTGCCGAGGATCATGCCTGCGCTCGTCATCGTGGCCGGCGAAAGCAGCGTTGGCGACGCCGTCACATCCGGCCGGCTCGACGTGCTTCCTTCGGTTCGCGACAGCGCCTTGGCAAGACCGAAGTCGAGGACCTTCACCGTCCCGTCCGGACGCAGCTTGATATTCGCGGGCTTCAGGTCGCGGTGAACGATGCCCTGCTCGTGAGCGGCTTCGAGCGCCTCAACAATCTGCCGAGCGACCGGCAGCGCCTCGTCGAGCGGCAGCGCACCCTGCGCGATGCGATCAGCAAGCGTGGGACCTTCGACGAGCTCGAGCACCAGCGCCTGACGTCCCTGAACATCCTCGAGTCCGTGGATGGCGCCGATGTTCGAATGATTGAGGGACGCCAGCGTCTGCGCCTCACGTGTGAAGCGAGCCATCCGCTCGGGATCGGCAGTGAGCGCGTCGGGCAGGACCTTGAGGGCCACGTCGCGATTCAGCCTCGCGTCGCGGGCGCGATACACCTCGCCCATGCCACCGGCGCCGAGCAGCGACAGGATCTCGAAGTTCCCGAATCGGGTCCCTGGTGAAAGCGCCATGGAACGCGCTGATTCTACGCGACTCTAACGATTCGAACGATTCGAACGATTCGAACGTTATACTCCCCGCCATGCGCACCACGATCGCCCACATTGTCTTGGCGACGACCGCAGTCGTCCTCGGACCAGCTGTGGCGTACGGCCAGAACGTCGACGCGCCCACGCTCTATCAGCGGAACTGCTCGCAGTGCCACGATGCCGGGATCAACCGCGCGCCGCAGCGCGACGCGTTCCTGTCGATGGCCCCGGAGCGCGTGCTCGCCGCCATCGAAACGGGAACGATGGTATCCATGGCGACGAACCGGACGGCAGTCGAGCGCCGGGCGCTTGCTGAGTACCTCACCGGCAAGCGATTCGGTACCGCGCTGAACACATCGCCGTCAGCGGCCGCCATGTGCCGCGCGCAGAACCGATCGTTCGATCCGGCTGCCGGGCCACGCTGGACTGCGTGGGGGAACTCGAACAACGCACGGTTTCAGGATGCCGCCTCGGCCCGCCTGACCGCCGCCGACGTGCCACGGTTGAAGCTCAAGTGGGCATTCGCGTTCCCCGGCGATCTGCAGTCATACAGCCAGGCGACGCTCGCCGGCGGACGCCTCTTCGTCGGCAGCTGGGGCGGCAAGGTCTACTCGCTCGATGCGTCCTCGGGATGCGTGCACTGGTTCTTCGACGCCGGCAGCGGCGTGCGCTCTGCCATCTCGATCGCTGAATCGGGTTCGCGCCACATCGCCGTGTTCGGTGACATGGCCGCCAACGTCTTCGCGCTGGACGCCGTCACCGGTCAATTGATCTGGCGCGTCAAAGTCGACGACTTCCCGGTTGCGCGCGTCAGCGCGTCACCGACCGTGTACAACGGGCGCATTTACGTGGGCGTGGCGTCTGGCGAAGAAGGCGCCGCCGCGGTTCCCACCTACGAATGCTGCCGCTTCCGCGGGAGCATGGTCGCGCTCGACGTCGCCACGGGTAAACAAATCTGGAAGACGTTCCTGATTCCGGACGCGCCGACGCCGACGAAGAAGAACGCCGCCGGTGCGCAGCTCTGGGGACCCTCCGGAGTGCCTGTCTGGGGCACGGCTGTCGTGGATGCCCGCCGCAATGCGCTCTACGTCACCACCGGGAACAACTACTCGGATCCGACGACGACGCTCAGCGACGCGTTCGTGGCGCTCGATCTCGCGAGTGGAAAGATCCTGTGGTCGCGGCAGATGACCACGTCGGACGCCTACACGGCCGCCTGCCGTCTGCCGGACAAAACCAATTGCGCGGTCTCGAACGGGCCAGACCTCGACTTCGGGGCGTCGCCGATTCTGGTGACGCAACCCAACGGCCGCCGTCTGCTGCTTGCGGGACAGAAATCCGGCATCGTGCACGCCCTCGATCCCGACGCCAACGGTGAGGTGCTGTGGCAGACGCGCATCGGACGCGGCGGCACGATGGGCGGCATTCAGTGGGGCTCCGCCACTGATGGGACGAACATCTACGTGGCGCTGTCGGACATCGGTCGCATCATGCTGACGTACAGCGCAAGCACCGACGCCGACCCCAAGCAGGGCGGAGGGATGTTCGCGCTGCGGCTGTCGGACGGCGAACGCGTCTGGTATACGCCGCCACCTGGATGCGGCACGCGTCCGCGCTGCAGTCCGGCCCAGTCCGCGGCGGTATCGGCGTCGCCCGGTGTCGCGTTCTCGGGCTCGGTTGACGGACACATGCGCGCGTATTCGGCCGCGAACGGGTCCATCATCTGGGACTTCGACACCATCCGCGAATACGAGACCGTCAACGGCGTTCCAGGCCGCGGCGGATCCATCGACGGCCCCGGCCCGGTGATCGGCGGTGGAATGGTCTTCGTCAATTCCGGCTATCCCACCGCCGGCGGCACGCCCGGAAACGTGCTTCTCGCCTTCTCTGTCGATGGAAAGTAGTCGCTCTACTTCGCTGGTCTCACACTTCGCCGCGACCATCGTCACCGACTCCACCTTGAGAGTGGGACCGGAGGCGGTGGATCCCGGGGCCGCGTTCGCCGCGCCACTCGGAGATGCATTGCTGCTCTGGACCATCCCGACGATGCGGACCTGATGATTCAGATGGGGCGTGATCAGCGCGTCGTCGCCGTCGAGGCGATAGCCGGTAGCCGCCAACCCAGACGTTCCGACGCCGGCCGATCACGTCCGGCGTCAGCTGCCATCGTGGCGTTGTTCAGGTAGAACGTCTTCGCGGGTCCAGCAGCCGCGGCTTTGGCTTCCGCGGTCCGGCCGGGGTTTGCCGTGTTGGCCGCCAAGGCGGCGATCATCGGCGCGTCCTGGATGCAGCCGCTGAGTCGTCACGGTGTTGCCCTTCGCCTGCGCCGGGGCGGGCAGCGCCGGTTGCTGAATACCCGGAGGCGCCGCAGCATCGGCTGGCGGAGTGTTCGCCGGCGACTGATTCCCCTGAGCACCGAGAGCCGCAGTGGTCGCGACTACCGCCGCGACGAACACACCTGACCACTGTCTCATCATCAACCTCCTTGTCGTGGACGTCGCGCAGAGGGAGCAACGCAGGGACCACGTCTGAATCGATGAGTCGGGACAGGCGCGAGCCTCTCACATTCTTCGCGGACTTCGTTGACCTTCGTGGGCTTCGTGGTTGTGTTTGGGAGTTGGCAGTTGGTGGTTGGTGGCTGGTAATTCCTACTCTAGGATCTCGAAATGCAACTCAGCGGACGGACGATTCTGATCACGGGCGGCGCGTCGGGATTGGGCGGCGCTACGGTCGACATGGTCGTGGCCCAGGGCGGCCGCGCAGTGGTCATCGACGTGAACGAGGATGCGGGGCGTGCGAAGGAAGCGTCGCATCGGAGCGCCGTCCGGTTCGTCAAGGGGGACATCACCGCCGACGCCGACGTGCAGCGCGCGATCGATGTCGCCATCGAGCTCGGCGGACTGCACGGCGTGGTCAACGCCGCGGGGATCCCGGCGGCGGAGCGAGTGCTTCCCAAGGATGGCGTTCAGCCGCTCTCGCATTTCGAGCGGGTCATCCGCGTCAATCTCGTCGGGACCTTCAACGTCATCCGGCTCGCCGGCGCGGCCATGTCGCAGAATCAGCCGACCGCCGGCGGCGAGCGCGGCGTCATCGTCAACACGGCATCGGTGGCCGCGTTCGAGGGACAGATCGGACAGGCGGCGTATTCCGCCTCAAAGGGCGGCATCGTGGCGATGACGCTGCCGATCGCTCGCGAGTTTGCCCGCATCGGCGTTCGCGTGGTGACCATTGCTCCGGGGACGTTCGATACGCCGCTGCTCGGGGCGCTGCCTGAAGCGGCGCGGCAATCGCTCGCCCAGCAGGTTCCCTTTCCCTCGCGCCTCGGTCGTCCCGACGAATACGCGGCGCTCGTCCGCCACGTGTTCGAGAACGAGATGTTGAACGGCGAAGTCATCCGCCTCGACGGCGCCATACGAATGGCTCCCAAGTAACAAGTCGCAAGTAGATAGTTACGCAAGTCGCCAACTTCGAAGGTGCCTTCGCGGCTTACCGTTTGGGAGTTGGAGGTTGGGAGTTGGAAGTTGAATTACGATAGAACCTCCCGTGCTCACCATCGTCACTGGCGCGCTCGCCGGATTCGTCCACGTTCTTTCCGGTCCAGATCATCTCGCGGCCGTGACGCCGATGGCCGTCGCGGGTCGGGAGCGCGGATGGGTGTCCGGATGGACGTGGGGTTTCGGCCATGCGTCGGGCGTCGTGTTCGTCGCGGTGCTCGCCGTCCCTCCTGCGCAACGTGCTGCCACCCGTCGAGGCGATCTCCGCGTGGAGTGAACGTATTGTCGGCGTGGCCCTGATCGCCGTCGGGCTGTGGGCGTTCCGCCGGAGCACGCAGATGCGGACGGGCGCGCACGCGCATGGCGTGGTGTCACACAAGCATCTCCACATACAGGCAGGCCCGGCGTGGCTTCGACGTCTTGGTCATGCCCACGCATCGTTCTGCCTGGGCGTGCTCCACGGCATCGCCGGCAGCTCGCATTTCTTCGGTGTGCTTCCGGCGCTGGCCTTGCCGTCGCTGACCGCGTCGCTGAGCTACATCGCGGCGTTCGGCGTCGGCACCGTGGTGGCGATGACCGGATTCGCGGCCGCCGTCGGCACGGCCACCGTCAAGCTGCCCAACGGCGCGCTTCCCCAGCGCGCGATGATGATGGCGGCCGCGACGCTGGCGGTCGCGGTTGGCGCTGTCTGGCTGGCCGCCGGCGCCTGAGGCTACGACACACCGAGGCACCGAGGCACCGAGAATTGAAAAGCGTTCCTCGGTGACCTCAGTGTCTCGGTGTGTAAGTCATCCGCGATCGGGCTTGCCGTTTTTGTAAGCGCCGGACCGTTTTTGTGCGGCGGCCGGTCGTTCTACACCCGGCGAGCGTCACCTAAGGGGCACAGAGTCCCAAAACAGGCCGCAAATCACGACAGAAGTGAAGGCGTCCACGGCGCAGTCCGGGAACGCAACTTGCCCTCCCCTTCACGGAGAATCCCCCTCTATGTCAGGCGACCGTCAAGCGGCTCTCAGGGCCGCAGAAAAGCTTCTCAGGGTCGGCAAGCTGCCGGCGGCCATCGAGGCCTATACCCGTCTCGTCGACGAACAGCCGGGTGACCTCGACACTGCACTGCTGCTCGCGCAGCTGCATCTGCGCGCGCGCGACATCGATGGCGCCGCCGGGCGCTTTGCGTCGATTGCCGACACCTGGCGCCTCGAGGGCAAGCTCGAGCCGGCCTTCGACACCTATAAGAAAATCCTCGCGATCAAGCCGACGGACGAGCACGCGCTGGGACATGCGGCGGCTCTGGCCATCACGCAAGGTCAGACGGTGGAGGGACGCAAATTCCTCCTGCTGCTGGCGGACCGTCAGGTCGCGCGCAACGACATGGCCGCCGCCGGCGACTCGCTGGCCGAAGCGGCGACACTCGATCCATCCGACGCGGCGCTGCGCGAGCGCGTGTTCCAGATGGCCGTGGCGGCAGGCAACTTTGCCCGCGCCCGCGAGCACGCGCTGACGACCAGTCACCGCCGCCGGGTTGCCGACGCGCTGCACGCCTCCGGCCTTCGCCGACGAGGCCGTCGAGCTGCTGCGCGAGGCGCTGCATCACGATCCCGACCATCTCCCGACCGTCGCCAGGCTCGTGCGGCTGCTGGTCGAAACCGGCGACGCCGTTGCCGCAGCCGAACATCTGTCGCCGGGCATGGCTGGCTCGGATCCGGAAGCTCGGGTGGCGCTGGTCGAAGTGCTGCTGCGGGGCAACCGGGCCGACGAGGCCATCGAAATCGCCCGCCGGACGCTGTCCGACTCGCCAGAGACGGTTGATGCCCTCGCCCGGCTGGCAGCGTCGGCAGCCCCGCACACGCTCGACGCGGCCGTGGCGCTCGTCGACATGGTGGCCACGCACTGGACCGGACTCTCGCAGTGGGAGCCCGCCGCGACCGCGCTGCAGCGGTTCGTGACGCGCGTGCCAGGATGCATTGCCGCGCTCGTCAGGCTCGTTGAAGTGGCGGTTGACGGCGAGCTCGGGGCAACCGCCGGACATGCCCAGGAGATGCTGGCGGACGCCTATCTCGCCAGCGGCGCAACCGCAGAAGGACTGGCGATCGCCGAGGACCTGGCGGCGCGCGAGCCGAACAACTCCGTGCACGCCTCCCGCGTCCGCCAGGCCCAGGAAATGCTCGAAGCGCAATCCTCGACGGGAAACCGACACGGGATTACGGTTCTACCCTTCCGATCAGCGGCCGCCAGTTAGTTAGATAGTTGGCTAGTTGACCAACTAGTCTTCGCTTGTTCAAACAGGCTCATCGCCTGGCGCGCCTGAGCGGCGCGATCGCCTGTAAATGTGGGACTCATGGCGGTCACGGCGGCTGCCACGGCTGACGACAACACGTCGTGCGCCTGCCGCGAGTCGCCGGGGACGTCCACTGAGATCAGCAGACCCTGGATTCCTGCGAGCGTGCTCCCGACAGCCTTCAGCACCGGCTCGCTCGGAGACGTCGTCGCCGACAGCATGAACGGCTTCAGCTGCTCGAACCGCTCGATAGCGGTCTGCATCGTCGACCGATACGCAGGGTTGGCCACTGACGCCGCGGCCGGCGGCGGACCGGCGGGAGCCGCGACAGTCGGGGCCGCAGGACGCGCAGATCCGGCGCGCTCCGTCAACGCGGTCGCCGGCAGGCCTTCGACTCTGCTCAGGGCAGGCCCTTCGACCCTGCCAGGGCCGCGTCGGGCGAAAAGTCCACATACACGCGGCGGCCGACGATACGGACTCCGCTGCGCGCGCGCTCGAGGAGCGTGATGCGCGCCTTGAGGCGTCCGCCGGCCACTCCATTGCCCGGTTGAAGGGACACCCCCATCACGAATCGGGTTCCGGGCGGCGCCATGAACGATGTCGGCTTCGCCGGCATAACGACGGGCCCCGCGTCGAGCTCCAGCACCGCAGCGCTGACACGGCGCGTCGCGACATCCCGCGGCTCACCAGTCAGCTCGAACACGAGCGACACACGATCGCGTGCGGCGAGCAGGGCGACGTTCTGGAAGCGAGGTTCGGCCGCGTGGGCCGCAGCGCCGAAGGCGTTGGTGATCAGGACGAGAAGAATGGTGATTAGTGGTCTGCGATCACCACTCATCAACCATTCACTAATCACAGATCACCAATCACCAATGATCGTTCGCCGTTCGCCCTACCAGCCACCGGCCATGGTGTTTTCGAGCCGCACGTTCGTCCCGGTCACACCCTGCGCCTCGAGCGCACGCTGGGCCGCGGCCGCCTCCTCGGCGGAGACGTACGGGCCGACGATGACCTGATGGGAGACGCCGTCGGGATGGCGGCGCGTGAACGCCGGAAAGCCGGCTTCGACGAGCTGGGCGACCACGGCGGCGGCCCGCTGCTCCGACCGAAGCGTCGCGACGGTGACGGTCACACTCTCGCGAAGGTCGAGGGTTCGTATCTCGGGCGTTGGCTGCGGCACGGCATCCACGGCCGTCTGCCACCTTCGGTGCAGCATCCTGGCTCTGGCTGCGCTGCGCAATCGCCTTCCACCCGACGCCGCCGGCGAGCAGCAGTATCACGGCGGCGGCTGCCGCCACCTGCATCTGCCACCGCGGAATGCCGGCTGGCTGGAGGTTCAAGCGCCGCGCGGCTTCGCGGACGAAGCGCGTGTCAATGGTCCGCGCCTGGCGCTCACAGCCGACTTCGAGCGCACCGATCGGCCAGCAGGTTCACCAGCCGGGGTACGCCCTGCGACAACGCGGCCACGGTGCGGACCGCGGACGGCGAAAACCGCACGCGCCAGAACTCGCCCTGGGTGAGCACGCCGGCCGGACCGGGCTCCTCACGGGTATCCGGGCCGCGGGCGACGGTCAGGCGATGTTCGATGTACTCGGCAACTTCGTCGCGCTCGAGGCCGGTCAGCTCGCATCGGCGAGACACGCGCTGTCGTACCTGGCGCATCTCCGGCCGCCCCAGCAGCGTGTCCAGCTCAGGCTGTCCGGACAGCACGACTTGCAGCAGCGGCGGTCCGTCCCCATCGAGGTTCGACCACAGTCGGAGCTGCTCGAGCAGCACCGGGTGCAGATGCTGCGCCTCGTCGATGATCACGACGGCGCGGCCGCCGAGCGGCGCCAGCGAGGTCAGAAACCGCTGGAGGACGACGATCAGCTGGTGCAGCGGTGCAGGGACGAGGCGGCGTGGCGACCGCGTGTCGCGGTCGAGCACGCCAAAGTCGCTGAGGACCTGCGCGAGCAGCTCCTCGGCCGTCACGCACGGGTCCAGGATGAGCGAGACAAACGTATTCGGCCCGCTGTCCTGCATCGCGGCCCGGCACAGCATGCTCTTGCCGGTGCCCGACTTCGCCGGTGATGACGATGAACCCCTCGCGCCGCTCGAGCGCACGACGCACCTGGTCGAGCGCGGTCGCATAGCTGCCGCTGTGGAACGCGAAACGAGGAGTCGGCGACAGGCTGAAGGGCGGTTCCGCCAGACCGTAGTACGGTCTCGTACGAGGCCGGCGCCGTCGCGCGCTTCGCCATCATCTCGCGCGTGGCCGCCGGATAGTGGTCGACCGGCTGCCAGTCGATGTCCATGTGCCCGTCGGGCTCGATCGGGGCCATCAGCTGGGCGTCGCGCCGGCGCAGCCTGCTGCTCGTCTGCGACTCCGTGGTGTCGTCGACGAAATAGGCCGCGCAGGCGGCATCGAGCAGTTCCCTGGTGATGTGCGGCTCCTCGCCGCGGTAATGGCACAACGCGGTGACCTGTTCGATCAGGTCGCGCGGCTGGCAGGCGCGAAGCGGCCGGCTGATCGGCCGGTAGTGACGCCGGTGCAGGTAGGCGACCATCACCGGGTGGAACTTCAGTTCGCGCTTGTCGCAGATCATCTCGAAGATGCGCGCGTACTGCTGGAGCGACGGATCCTCGATCTCGATCTTGTAGGGAATGCGGCGGAGGAACGCCTCGTCGGCCAGCGACAGCGGGTCGAGGTTCGTCGCAAACACGGTCAGCACGTCGAAGGGAATCTGGAATTTCTTGCCGGTGTGCAGCGTCAGGTAGTCGAACCGGCTCTCCAGCGGCACGATCCACCGATTGAGCAGGTCTTCCGGCCGCATCCGCTGGCGGCCGAAGTCGTCAACCAGGAACACGCCGCCGTTGGCCTTCAGCTGGAGCGGTGCCTCGTAGAACTTCGAGACCTTGTTGAAGGTCAGGTCGAGCATGTCGAGCGTGAGCTCGCCGCCGACCATCACGACCGGACGCCGGATGCGCACCCACCGGCGGTCGCGCTGCGCCTCGGCAATGATGCTGCTCGGCGCGCTCTCGGTCTCGAGCGACTCGTGCGTGATCGGGTCGTACATCGTGACGATGTAGCCGTCGACGTCGATGGCGTACGGCATGTACATGTCGCCGCCGATGGCCCGTCCAAGGCCTTCGCCGATCACCGTCTTGCCGTTGCCGGGCGACCCGTAGAGAAAGATCGGCCTTGTTCGAATTCACCGCCGGGCCGAGCTGCTCGAAGATGTGCTCGCTGATGACCAGGTGCGCGAACCCGTCCCGCAGCCGCTGCCGATCGATGAATCCGCGGGCGGCGGACAGCGACTTCATCGCCGCCACGTACGCCTCGAGCGGCACCGGCGCCGGGCCGGTGTACTGGTTGACCTCCATGGCCTCCCGTGCGCGGTCGCGGCCCAGGTCGGTCAAGACGTACTTGTAGCCGGCAGTGCCGGCACCCGCCGCGCCTCGGACCTCAATCTGGCGCTCGCTGCGGGCGCGCTCGATGATCGGCTCGAGGATGGGATACGGAAGTCGGAGGCTCTCAGCCAGCTGCAGGCCGGACATTTCGCCGGAGTACAGCGTCTTGATGATGAGGGCCTCGACCTTGTCGGCAGTCAGCCCCGTGTCGGCGAGCGTCACCGGCGCCGGCGGCACCGGGGCCGCGCGCGGGACGTCGATCTTCGGGGGCATCTGCGTCATTGTTCGGCGGCGATCGGTCCCAGCACCTGGACGATCTTGATCGCCGCCGGACCCAGCGTCACGACCCAGATCGCCGGAAAAATACAGAGAACCAGCGGGAAGACCATCTTCACGCCCGTCTTCGCTGCCGCCTCTTCCGCCCGCTGACGACGCTTCGTCCGCAGCGTATCGGAGTGCACCCGCAGCGACTTGGCCACGCTCGTGCCGAACTTATCGGTCTGAACGAGCATCGCCACCAGCGAGATGACGTCATCGACCCCGGTCCGCTCCCCCAGGTTATGGAGCGCCTCGGTGCGCGCCTTGCCGGCGCGAAGCTCGAAGTTAATCAGTCGGAGCTCTTCGCACAGCTCCGGGTGGGCGAACACGAGCTCGTCGCCCACGCGCTGCATCGCCTGATCGAGCCCGAGACCCGCCTCGACACTCACCACCAGCAGGTCGAGCGCGTCAGGGAGCGACAGCCGAATCCTGTGCTGGCGGCGCTTCTCCAGCCGCGCCAGGACGATGTTCGGGAGCAGATAGCCAAGCCCCGCAGCGCCAAACGCCAGCATCGATGTTGGGCCGGAAGAACAGCGGCGTCGCCAGCAGCGCGAATGCCACGGCCGCGCAGGCCACGCGGACGCCGAGAAAGACGACCAGCGCTTCGCTGTTGCGGTAGCCCGCAGCGACCAGCCGCCGCTGCAGCTTGCCCATCTCGGACGGCGACTGCGGCGCCACCCGCCCCATGCGCTTGAACGTCGCCGCGAGCCGTTCCCACGGTCGGCGCCTCGACGGCGCACGCTGCTGCCGCCGATCTCCGCCAGACGACGCTCGACGTTGCCCGCCAGGCTCGGCGCGAACGCGATGTACGCCGCATAGGCGAGCAGCGACACGAACAGGAATGCCAGTAACGGCAGCAGGATTGTCACGTCACACCTCGATCTTGATCACCTGGCGGATCCAGAAGTAGCCCACCGTCTGCATCACGCCGGCCGCCGAGCAGCATCATCTTGCCCATCGGCTCGGTAAACAGCGTGTTCATGTGATCCGGGCTCAGATACGACAGCACGACGCCGAGCACGGCCGGCAGCGCCAGCAGCACGTACCCGGTGAACCGGCCGTGCGCGGTATGCACCCGCACCTGCCGGAGAATCTTGAATCGCTCGCGGACGACATACGCCAGGTTGTCGAGAATCTCCGCGAGGTTGCCGCCTGTCTCGCGCTGAATCGTCACCGCCGTCGCGAAGAAGCGAACGTCGAGCAGCGGCATGCGATCGGCCAGCTCGAACAGGCAGTCCTTGAGCGGCAGACCGAAGTTCTGCTGCTCGAACGTCTTCTTGAACTCCTGACCCACGGGCTCCGCCAGTTCGTCGGCGACCATGCCGAGCGACGTCTGGAACGCGTGTCCCGCGCGAAGCGCGCGCGACAGCAGATCGAGCGCCTCCGGGAACTGCTCCTCGAACTTCTTGATGCGGGCCGAGCGCTTGTGCATCAGAAACAGCACCGGCAGCGCGCCAAGCAGGAGAGCCGACGGGCGCCGCGGAGGCCACCGGCGCAAACATCAGCACGCGCAAGCAGGCCGAGCAGCGCCAGCCCGCCGCTGACGACCAGAATCCCGCCCGGGCGTCGCGTTCACGCCTGACTGCTCGATCAGCTTCGCCAGGCTCAGCGCCGGCGCCGGTCTTTCCCAGCAGCTTCTGGATGGCCGGGAGCGGCCCGACCTCGTCCTGCCGCACCACGGATGCCGCTTCGCCGGCGACGCTGGTCGAGATCGAGCCGACCTCGCGCAGGCGCTTCGCCAGCCGCTTCTGCGCCATGTTGCCGGGAATCGCGCTGATCGCCCAGCCGACGCCCATGGCAATGCCGGTGACGATCAGGAAGACGCGCAATCGCGAGCAGCATCAGCGCACCTCTTCCGAGCCGGAGAACATTTCCGGCGGCAGATTGATGCCCGACGCCTTCAACCGCTCCCAGCACTTGGGACGGACGCCGGTGGCGCGGAACCGTCCGGTGACCTTGCCCTCGGGCGTCAGGCCGGTCTTCTCGAAGACAAAGACGTCCTGCATCGTGATGATGTCGCCTTCCATCCCGGTGATTTCGGAGATGGTCGGTCACGCGGCGCGAGCCGTCGCTCAAACGCGTCTGCTGGACGACGATATTGATGGCCGACGAGATCTGCTGGCGCATCGCGCGCTCGGGCAGGTTCGTCGCGCCCATCGCGATCATCGTCTCGATACGGGTCAGCGCGTCGCGCGGCGTGTTGGCGTGGACGGTGGTCAGCGACCCGTCGTGGCCGGTGTTCATCGCCTGCAGCATGTCGAGCGCCTCTTCGCTGCGGACCTCACCGATGACGATGCGATCCGGGCGCATGCGCAGGGCGTTGACGACGAGCTGCCGCTGCTTCACGGCGCCCTTGCCTTCCACGTTGGCCGGACGCGTCTCGAGCCGCGCCACGTGTTCCTGCCGGAGCTGCAATTCCGCGGCGTCCTCGATCGTGACGATGCGCTCGTGCTCGGAGATGAAGCTGGACAGCACGTTGAGCAGCGTCGTCTTACCGGCGCCGGTGCCGCCGCTGATCAGGCAGTTGAGACGTCCTTTGACGCACGCCGCCAGGAAATTGAGCATCGGCGCGGTGAGCGCCTTCAGCGTGACCAGGTCGTTCGCCTGCAGACGTTCCGCGGGAAACCGGCGGATCGACAGCAGCGGACCGTCCACCGCGAGCGGCGGAATGATGGCGTTGACACGCGAGCCGTCGGCCAGGCGCGCGTCCACCATCGGCGAGCTGTCATCGATGCGGCGCCCGACGCTGCTGACGATGCGGTCGATGACGCGCAGCAGGTGCTTGTCGTCCTGGAAGGTCGCGGTCACGCGCTCCAGCACGCCCTTCCGCTCGACGTAGACGAGGCGGTGCGTATTGACCAGGATGTCGTTGATCGACGGGTCGCGGAGCAGCGGCTCGAGCGGCCCGAGGCCGAACACGTCGTCGAGAATCTCGGCGAACAGCGTTTCGCGCTCGCTCAGGTTGATCGGCGTCGCTTCCTCGGCCAGCAGCTGGCCGAGCAGCGTGCGAATCTCGCCTTCGGCGCGCGCGCGATCCGTCTGCGCCAGCGCTTCGAGGTTGAGCCGGTTCAGCAGCTTGCGGTGCACGCTCGACCGCAGCTCGAGATACTGCGGGCGCGGGGCCTGCGGCCGGGGCGCTGGAGCAATGGTTCGCGGCGACGTCGCGGGTGGTGTGGCAGTGGGGATCATGGGCTCGTTACCAGATCGACGCTAAACGGGACAGTGAAATCGGGCCGGCGCCTGCCTGCGCATCCGCCGGCGCCACGCCCTCCGCATCGAGCATGCGGCGCGTGAAGCTGTCGAACTGTGCCGCCAGCGGCGAGCTGCCGGTCAGCGCCAGCGGCACGCCGGAATTGAGCGCCGCGGACACGGTCTTGTAGTCGCTCGGGAACATGTGATCGATCGGATGCCCGACGGCCGCTTCGATCTGCGCCGGCGGGATCGGAAACGGTTCGGCGGCGCGGTTCAGCAGCAGCCGGACACGCTCCGGCGACGCGCCCATCTGGCGGATGCGATCGAGCAGCCGCTGGGCGTTTCGAATCGACGGAACATCGGGATTCGCGACCAGACCGATCGTGTCGGCCGTGTAGATCGAGGCCAGGACGCCGGCATTGATCTGGCTGCCCGCGTCGATCACGACGTACTCGTATTCCTCGCGCAGGTGCCGGAGGATCTCTTCGAGGGCCGGACCGTCTGTCGCAGTTTGGCCGATCGAAGTTGTCGGACCCGGCCAGGATCTCGAGGCCGGACTTGTGCTTCGGCGACCAGCTCGCGCAGGAACTCCGCGTCGAGGCGGTTCATGTTGTCGAGGGCATCGACGAGCGTGTAGCGGCTGCGGACACCCAGGAACAGCCCGACTTCGCCGAGACCGGGCTTGAGGTCGACGATCAGCGTCCGCTGGTTGGACAGCCGCGCGAGCTCGACGGCGCAGTTCACGGCGACGCGTGGTCGTGCCGGCGCCCCCTTTCGCACCGAAGAACACGAACGTCGTCGCCGTCTGCCCGTGGCCGGCGGCGGTGCGGCGCGACGCCGTCCGACGGATCGCCTCGAAAAACGTCTCCTCCGCCGGCGGGAACGTGAAGAACTCGTTGGCCCCGGCGCGCATCGACTGGAGAATCAGGTCCGGGTTCGGCTCGCGCGCGACGACGAAGATTCCGGACGTCGACGATGCCGCCCGGAGCGCCTCGACTCGGGCCATCGCCGCCGCCGGATCGTGGCGGGCGTCGACGATGAACAGATCGGCCTTGCGGCCGCCAGGACCTTCCGTCGCGACGGTCATCGGCGACGGGGCCGCTGCGCAGCAGCGTACCCACCTGCCCCTGGAAGGCGTCGTCCTGCGTGAGGATCATGCCGACGAGTCGTGCCATCTGCTATCTCACCAACCGAATTGCGCGCGGAAACACGCCCTCGGGCGCCGGGCCGGCGTTGTCGTCGATGACGCCCGAATCGGAACGATGCGGCCGCGACACGTTCGTTGCCGTACGAGCTCTCGACGAAAGAACCCGATCCAGTTCCTCGAGACCAGGTCCGCGCGTGCGGCCGTTCTGCTTTGCCGTTCTGGTAGACATCCGGGTCGTACAGCGGAATCGGGAACACGCGCGGGCTCTGGCCGAACGTCGCTGACGACGCGCTTCTGCAGGCTGTCCCAGTGGGCGTTCGGGTCCTGCGTCCAGCAGGTCTGGATACCCTGCGTCGTGGGGCCGACCATGTTGCCCGGCTCCTGGACCATCGGGGTGTTCATCGGCGATGGTGGTCGGGTTGCAGCCGGCGATGTTGTCGCGGTAAAAGTCGCCACCGGTGCCGCCGGGCATCTTCCACGAGTAATAGAACGATCGGCTCGATGTTGTTGCCTGTTCCGGCGCGCAGGATGAACAGCGTCCCGGCGTCGGCCTCCGTCCACGTCTGTGTGGCTGGCGCTTGGCGGGATGTAGACATCGGCGTTCGGAATGATCTTGCCTTTGTTGTCGTAGCGGTCGAACGTGCTGTCGGTCGTCCAGGGCGGAGTCGTTGTTCTCAATCCACTTGTCGGGAATCGTGAACGGCTTCACGCACGTCATGGCGTTGGCCGGCGCCGCTTCGGCAGTGGCCGTGGCCACGATGTCGAAGTCGTTGACACCGAAGACCGGTCCGATCAGCGTCGGTATGTTGTTGCCGCGCGCCGTGGTCCGGTAGACCCACACCTGCACGCGGTCGTTCCGTCCGGTCGGACCGAGCGGAAAGGTCACGTCGGCGGGATCGATCGACACGTCGCCGCCGACGACCTTGTTCTGCTTCGCCGTGTTGATCGCGCTCTGCACCGCGGGCCCGCCAGCGGTCCGATCGTTGAAGCTGTTGTAGACGAACGCCGTCGCCCCGGCGAGCGCGCCGGCGTCGGCCGCGTTCTGCGCCTGCGCGCGCGCGGTCATGAACAGCCCGACGTCGATGGCCAGCGTCGTCCCGGCAAAGAACGCCATGAAGCCGAGGGCTGATGAAGACCAGCGACATGCCGGTCTCGTCGACGGAGACGAGTGCGGACGTTGTGGTTGTGCACCGACATGGCGACCATCCTCTACTTCGTCGTGCCCGTCTTGCCGAGCTCAGCCTGATACTTCGCTTCAGCGGCTCGCACCTTCTCCGCCGCGGCGTCGATCGCGGCCTGCTTCTTCTTGTCGCTTTCGGCCTGGCGCGCTGCTTCCTCGGCGGCCTTCTTCTCGGCCTCGGCCTTGCGGCGACCCTCTTCGGCGTCGCGCTTCGCCTGCTCGCGCGCCAGCCTGCTCCTGCTCTTTCGCGAGCTTCTCCTGGCGCTTCTGCTCTTCGGCGGCGGCCTTCGCCGTAGCGCGCGCTCCTCGGCGAGTGCGGTCTTTGCCTCGGCCTTCTGCGGCGCGTTCCGCCGCGCGGCGTTCGGCCGCCGTCAACGGAGCCGACCCGGAGTCCAGGACGACCGGCGCGGGACCAGCCTGCGCCGTCGTTCGTCGGCGCCTCGGCAGGCCGGCGAGACCCGCCGGTGGCGTCGCCGTGCTCGACTGCGGGAACGCCGCCGGTCGCCGGTGCGATCGACTCCTTGTCGCTCAGCGGCGACAGGTACGGCTCCTTCATGCCGCGGCAGCTCGCGCGTGACGCCGGAGGACCCTTCCTGCAGCAGCACGGGCGTGATCATCACGACCAGCTCGGTGCGGTTCTTCTGCGCCGCCTTGCTGCGGAACAGGTAGCCGAGAATCGGGATGTCGCCGATGCCGGGAATCTTCGTCATCGTCGACGTCATCGAGTTGTTGAGCAGTCCGGCAATCGCGAACGTCTGCCCGCTGCGCAGCTCGAGCTCGGTCGACGTGCGGCGGCTGATCAGCGCCGGGATGCGGAAGCCCGAGAACTGAACGCCATTGGCGAAGTCCAGCGTGCTGACTTCCGGGCGGACCTTGAGGTGAATGCGATCGCCGTCGACCACCGGCGTGAAGTTCAGGCGGACGCCGAACTCCTTGAACTCGACGGTGATGCCGTTGCCGCCGCCTGTCTGGGCCACCGGAATCGGAAACTCGCCGCCGGCGAGGAAGCTGGCTTCCTTGCCGCTCTCGGCCACCAGGTTCGGCTCGGCGAGGCTCTGGAACAGGCCGCGCGTCTGCAGCGCCCTGATGAGCACGCCAAGGTCGTACTTCTCGCTGAGGATGAACAGGTTCAGGAAGTCGCTGAACGTGTACTTGCCGCTCGCGGTCGACACCGGCGCGCCGAACTTGAACGGGTCGTCGCCCGTCTTCGTCGCGTTCAGCTCGTCATAGCCGGGCGCCGAGAACTGCTGCGTGGTCACGCGGCCGAGGGTGTTGTTGATGCCGGTGGGGCTGGTGAAGAGCGAAATCCCCAGCTCCGTCAGCGCCGACCGGCTCACTTCGGCGAAGCGCACCTTCAGCAGCACCTGATTGCTCGGGCGCGACTGCACCTGCAGCAGGTTGACGACCTCTTCCTTCTTTTCGACGAAGGCGCTGCTCAGGCTGACTGACTTTTTCCGCCACCTCCTTGGTCGGCACGCGTGCCGGACAGCACCACGTCGCGGCCGTTGCTCGAGACCTGGATGTTCTCGCCCGGGAACAGCTGCTTGACCTGTTCGGCGAGCCGGGCGACGTCGCGGCCGACCGAGATGTCGTAGCGGCGCACGCCGCCGGCGCGCTCCCAGACGAACATCGAAATCGTGCCCGGCGTCTTGCCGTGCAGCAGCAGCTGGCTCGTGGACGTCACCATCGCGTCGGCGACGTCGGCGTTGGTCAGTGACACGCGCATGATCGGCGTGCCGATGTCGAGCACCGTCGAACGGCCGGCGACGATCTGCACCGGCGTCGCCGGCGTGTCGATGACGGCGTTCGCCGCGGCGGCTGCCGCGTTGGCGTTCGGCAGGGTGGCGACTTGTGCTCTGAGGGCGCCGGGCTGGAGCACGGCGACGATCAGAATCCAGACTGCGATATGCCTCTTCATCTGCATGCTCCTCAGTGCACCACTTCCGTCGCGCGCTTATCGCCGCGGATGATTTCGATGGTCGGCAGCGGCTGCCGGCGCCGCGACGGCGCGGCCGGCGCGGGCGCGGCCACGTCGACCGCCCAGCGGCGTGACGGCGACCGCCGCGCGCGGCGCCGTCGCCGACTGGCCAAGCAGGAACGCCGGCTTGATGCCAGGCGTCGGCGGCATGGTCTTGTCGAGCGGATTGCGCAGCGCGAGCTGAATCTTGCCTTCGGTGCTGGCCAGCGTCAGCGCTTCGGCCTGCAGCGGATCGACCAGCAGCGTGACCACGCTGACCGACACCGGCTTGTTGTCCTTCTCGATGTCGCGCTCGATGCGCGTGCCCGCGGTGAGCACGGTGACGTTCGTCAGAATCACCTTCGAGGTCATGTCGGTGGACTGGTTCGTCGGGCTGATCGTGACCAGGACGTCAACCTTCGTGCCCGGCAGCACGTAGCCGGCGACGCCGATCACGTCGTTGACGCGCACCGACATCGCGCGCATGCCGTCGGGAATCATCGGCGGCAGTCCGGCGCCGGCGCCGACGGGCGCCAGCTTGGACGGCAGCAGCGGCTCGTTCTGGGAGACCGGCGTGATCAACCCGCGTCCGACCAGCTCCTGCGGGTTGCTGAACGTGCCCGCCGGCACCGCTTCCGATGGCCAGTTGATCGTGCGCAGGTCCTCGGCGCGCAGCGCGGCGCCGAGATCGAGGCTGCTGGCGGCAACCACGACCGGCGTCATCTTCGCCGAGACCGCGCACGCTCCGGCGTGGCCAGCACATAGCGGTAGGTGCTGAACGCGAAGATCGCGCCGACGGTCATTGCCAGCAGCAGGACGGTGTAGATGCGTTTGCGAGGCATAACGTCTTCTGACCTCTATTCGTTTCGCATGACGGTCGTCGCCACCATCGTGAAGGACTCACCAGCCTTGGAGTTCATTCACGACGAGCTGCGCGACCGGCTGCAGCACCATGAACTCGAACGGATACTCGACGCGTACCCTGGCGGCCGGCGCCGTCGACGACGCCGGACGACGGGAATGGTCGTTTCGGTGATGACGACGTTCGTGGCGGTCGACCTTGGCGGCCTCGAGGCCGCCGTTCTTCAGATACGTCTTGACGCGCGCGTCGACCGAGGCATTCGGTGTATTCCGGCAGCACGGCGACGCGCGCGCCCTCGCGCGAGGCGTTGGTGACGACCTGCCACGCCTGGTACGCGCGTCCAAACTCGAGGATGCCGACGCAGACGAGCAGCATGATCGGCAGCACGAAGGCCGCTTCGATCAGCGCGGCGCCTTCTTCCCGGCGTGCCCGTGAGAACCATCTGCGCATAACGTCCTCTCCTTACCAGCCCAGCGCCGACCAGCGCCGCCCCGAGGCGATCGCCGGCGCGTACGGAAACCGGTTGTTCGCGGCCGGATGCTCGATGAGCGCGGTCGCCGCGCGGCTGCGCGTCGTCACCAGCATGGCCGTGCCGTACAAGGTTTCGCGGAGCCGTCCGCGCCACAGCGCGACGCCCAGCGCCATCACGCCGCCCAGAATCGCGGCGCGCAGAAACGCGTCGAACACGTCCCCGGGCCCGAGCAGCGCGCCGAACGCGGCGAGCAGCTTGACGTCACCGGCGCCCGTCGCCCCGAACACGTGCGCGGGCAGCAGCAGCGCCAGCCCGAGGGCGAGCCCGCCGAGCGCGCCGCCAACCGTCACCGCGCCGAGGCCGGCCATGGCCAGCACCAGGCCCGTCGAGGCGACCCCCATCGTCAGGAGGTTGGGCACCCGACGCTGCCGGATGTCAATCACCGTCGCGGCTGCGCCGGCCCCGATGACGAGCGCCGCCATCCACGGTCATGGGATCGCGGCGGCGATGACGTTCCAGAACACGTCAGGATGGTGGTACCGACCTGCGACACCGCCGAGATCGCCACCAGCGCGACCAGCGCGACGAGCAGCGCGTACTCGATGAGGTCCTGGGCGCTGTCGTCGCGGCGAAAACGTCGCAGCACGGCGGTGCAGATTCGTGCGTGCATCAGCCTGTCTCTCCTTGCGCGGTGCGCGGCGTCGACTCGGTGACCGTCAAAGGGCGGCCATCGACGGACCGCCCTTTGTCAGTCACCGCGTTACGGCGCTGCGGCAGCCGTCGTCAGCTTGTTCTTGATCGAGGTGAAGATGTTGTTGACTTCCTTGCCGGCGTCGGTGAGCGCCACGACGCAGACCAGCGAAATCAGCGCCACGAGCAGCGCGTATTCGATCAGGTCCTGTCCTTCTTCGTCGCGAACAAATGTCGTGACGATGTTCACAAGCTTCATGTCGTCTCCCCTGCGCGCGCTCGCCGCGCGCGTCATTCCAGTAAGTCGGACACGGCGGGCGGCGCGCCGGCGCCGCCCGCCGCGTGTGCCGACTGTTACGGCGCCGCCGCCGCCGCGGTCGTCAGCTTGTTCTTGATCGACGTGAAGATGTTGTTGACCTGCTTGCCGGCGTCCGTGAGCGCCACGACGCAGACCAGCGAAATGAGCGCGACGAGCAGCGCGTATTCGATCAGGTCCTGTCCTTCTTCGTCGCGAACGAACGCGTTCACGTACTTCGTCAGATTCATGGCTTCTTCTCCGCGCGCCGCATGCGCGCATGCTGTGTGGTTGAACCTGCGGCCAGCAGCTCTGCACGACCGCGCGATAGGGCCTGTAAGCGCAACCGCTATGCCACGGCTGTGGTGGCCGCCAGGGGAACCCGGCCAACTCGTGGAAACACTGGAGGTTGCAGGCAGACTGTGCGCGGCCGAGTGCACGGCGATGCCACGCCGCCGGAGAGCGGGCAAATCGTCGGAACCGTAATGGCGTCGGTCGGTTTTCGGGATCAGTCGCGCGCGCGGTCTCGCGGCGGGTGACGTCGCCACCGTGTCAGCTCGTTTTGTAACAGCGCTGACCGATTCGGCACATCACGGCCGCGCCGATCGCGCCGGACGCTGCGCAGCGGCGCGCAACGCGCGCCGGCGTGCGCACGGGTGTGAAGCGACGCACGCGGAATGGCTATTGCCATTCGTCAGGAACACACGTGCCGTTCCGCACACACATTCCCGTTCGGCGCCGGATCATGGAAGGGATGCTCGTCGCGACATCGCTGGTGCTGCTGTGGCTGATCATCCTGGCGATCGACGGCCGCGCCGGCGCGCAGATCGCCGCACGCGGTGAAGACGAGCGTGTCCACCAACGGCGGCGGCGGTGACGCAGTTCACCGACAGCGCCGGGCACGTCACGCGCTCCGCCTGGGAGATGTCGTTTATTTACGGACCGCTGATGACCTTCGGCGCGGTCGCAGCCATCCTGCTGGTGGTCATGAACCGCTCCGACCAAGTAGCCATGTCACTGATCCTTGCCATCGAACCGAACAAGAACCAGGCGCATCAGTTGAACGCGCTCGTCCGCCAGTATCTGAAGGCGGAGCTCGTCGACCGCGCCGACCGCGGCCGCGGCGCTCGCGGCGCTCGGCGATCGTATCCCGGACCTGGTGCTGACGCCGGCGCTGTTCGGGCTGCGCGATGAAGCGGCGCTGACCGAGCGGTTGCGCCAGCTTGGCACTGACGGCTCACACGTGCAGACGCTGGCGATCCCGATCCTGGCGGCGGGCTCCGTCGCGGGGCAACGCGAACAGCACCCTGCTCGGTCGCAAGAAGGAAAAGGGCGACGCGAACGTCGGCTGCGACCCGGCCGATCTTTGCCGAACAGATCCGAATTTATCTGCAGCGCGCCTCGGTCGAGCGGCGGGCCCAGGCCAGCGAAGCGGCGGCCCGGGCCAGACGGCGCGGCCCGCAGCGACTGCCGACGAATCAACCGGGCGATGAGCTGTCGGCGTTCATGGTGGGCGCTGACGAACTGGACGTCGACAGCCTGGAGCTGCCAGTCGATAGAGCCGCCCATGCGCACCGCGCCGGAACCGGCTGCACACACCGGCGGCGCAGGCAGCGTCACCCTCCGACGGATTCGCAGGGCCACTGGAGCACGGCAGCCGCAGCCTGCCTCCAGCACGATGGAAGAAGAAGCGGGCTCGTGACGCCGCCACCTGCCGGGCCACCACTGTGGCGGACCGATGCGATGGCGAGGATTCCTCCGGCGAACGGGCGGAGATGCGAACGCCGGCAACACGCGAAGGCAGCTCGCTGCAATCCGCCCGGCCGGCACCGCGACCGCGGAGAACGCCGCCGCAGCCGGACGAATGGGCGTATTTCGATCCGTCGCAGAGCGCGTTCAAGGCGCTGATCCGACGGCTGGATGAGATCGCTGGCAGCGCCGCGTGAGATAACGGAGGGGACGGAGGGAACGGTTTCACAGGAGGAACGAAGGAAACGGAGACGAACGGAGTTTTCAAATTCTTCGTACTTCGACCGTTCCGAAGTACGCATTGTCTGCGACGTTTCGGCCGCCTCGTAGCAAAACCCCTGTCAATATGCGCGGCGTGCGGCTTGCTGACCGATCAGCATGCTCGCCAGGGTTCCCTTCACTAACCTCACCCGCGAAATCATCGCCGCGGCGATCGAAGTCCACCGCGTCCTCGGACCGGGCTTGCTCGAATCGGCCTACTCAACCTGTCTGCAGCACGAGTTATCGACGCGAAGACTGGCCTTTGTCACCCAGCGACGTGTCCCACTCGTTTACAAGGGAATCACTGCTGGACTGCGCGTATCGCCTCGATTTGCTGGTGGATGGGCCGTCGTCGTGGAAGTGAAGGCGTTGGCCGACGTGCTCCCGATTCATCAGGCGCAATTGCTGACATATCTGAGGCTGACCGGATTTACCGGTTGGCCTTTTGATCAACTTCAGGTTGAGCGCCTCGTGGACGGCGTGAAGCGGGTGATCAACGCGCAATCAAGTGCGATGAAGTCTGCAGCCGTTCGATTGGCCGCCGACGGCGGCCTGCCGTGATGGAAGAGAACGCAAATACAAACCGCCGATCCACGGTCGAATGCGGCTTGTATTTGCGTGTCTCTTCCATCACGGCTGTCGGCGCGCTTCGCGCGCCGACCAATCGAACGGCTTGCCCTCCGTTCGTCTCCGTTTCCTTCGTTCCTCCTGTGAAACCGTTACCTCCGCCACCTCCGTTACTCTCATCGTCGATAGCCGTCACCAACGCATAAACAACTTCGCTGCACGGCGTCGGCACACCGACCTCTCGACCCTTCCGGACGATCACCCCAATCAGCCCATCGCTCTCCATCGTCCGGCCACGTTCGCGATCGACCATCGTCGACGTGCGCAAGCCGGTAGCGCCTTCGGTCCACTCGATGTGCTTGTCGATGTCCTCGGGCCTCAGATCCACTCCGCAGGCGCGCCCGACGTCGAGCACTTCGTTCATGATGCGGAGAACGAGTGCGCGAGTCGCCGGGTGCGACAGGAGCTCCGCCGGCACGCGGCCGGTGATCGCGGAGACGGGGTTGAAGGCGGCGTTCCACATCAGCTTGTGCCACCGCTCGCGCTGGATGTCGTTTGAAATATGAACCGGCTGGCCGGTCTTGGCCAGCACGGTCACGGATCGCCGGAAGCACTCCCAAGTCCTGCGCACGATTGGCGCCGATGCCAATCGTCCCGGCGGCGACATGACTGACAACGCCGGGCTCGTCCACGGTTGCGCCAACGTAGACGACGGCGGGCAGCACCGTCGCCTGCGGGAAGCGGGAGGCCAGCTGCTCGTCCGCCTCCACGCCGTTCTGGAGAGGAACGATCACGGTATGCGCGCGCCACGACCGTGGCCAGGTCGTCGAGGATGCCTGACAGTTGCTGCGTCTTCACGCAGACCAGCACGAGATCGGCCGAACCTCCGGCCGCGGCGGAGTCGGAGGCTGATACAGAGGGAACCACGATCGTTCCGAGCAGGCGGGAGTCGATTCTCAGCCCCGCGGTGCGCAGCGCCTGCAACTGGCTGCCGCGCGCGACAAAATGCACGTCCTCACCGGCGTGGGCCAGCAACCCGCCGAAGAAGCCGCCGACCGCGCCGGCCCCGTAGACGAGAATCTTCATCGGTGAGCGACGGCTATTTCCGTCGGGTTGGCGTGCGAGGCGGTGGCGCCGGCCGGTACTGCAGCATCACGTTGCTGATAATCGCAATCGGACGCCCGGACGTCAGAAACGTGTCAGCGCCGTCGATGCGCGCTTCGGTCAACCTCAGGCCGACGATGCTGACGCTCTCTGTCGGTTCGTCAGCGGGAATGACGATCGTGACCGATTCCACGCCGGTTGGAGCGACCGCCTTGACGCCGCCTGGGCCGGTGCCGCCTGAAATGCGATCGAACAGATCCCTGACCGTCCGGAACTCGCTGTGGACAACGGCGCGACCGAGCGGCGTGTTGTCGGACGCCAGCAGACCAACCATCGCCGTGTAGCGGCGATAGCCACGGCTGGTCTTGGCCAGCTCTTCGGAGTAGGTGTGACGGTTGTGGAGATCGAACGTCAAGGTGACGGCGCCAGCGTGCGCCGGCAACGGAATGATGATCCCTTCAGCGGGATCGCGCGTAATTGCCACATCGCAGAACGTCAGGGCCGTCTGGACGCCCTGGCCGAGCACCTGTGGACAGTTCAGCTTGGCCGCCTCGGTTCGCATCGCTGCCGCGGGAGCGGCGGCTGTGGTCCGGCGCGCCTGTGCGAACGAGACCTGCGCGGCCAGCGTCGCCACGACGAGCACGATGAGCACGACGAGCACGATGCCTGCTGGGCGCCGATCAGTCATTCACGCACACCACGCTGGCGGCATCGGAGGCCGGCGTCATCACCGCCGAGCGAAGTTTGAGCAGCTCGAGGAACTCCATGCGCGTGCGCGCATTGTCGCGGAAGATGCCGAGCATGGCGCTGGTGACGGCGAAGGAGTTCTGCTTCTCGACGCCGCGCATCGACATGCACAGATGGGTCCCCTCGCAGACCACCGCGACGCCGCGCGGATCGATGGCCTGCAGGATCGTCTGGGCGATTTCGTTGGTCATGCGCTCCTGGATCTGCAGCCGCCGGGCGAACACGTCCACCAGCCGCGGGATCTTGCTCAGGCCGATGACGCGTGAATTCGGAATGTAGGCGACGTGGCATTTGCCGAAGAACGGCAGCAGGTGGTGCTCGCACAGGCTGTAGAAATCGATGTCCTTGACGATGACCATCTCGCTGTAGTCAACGGTGAACAGCGCGTCGTTGAGCACCTCGTCGATATTCGCGCGGTAGCCGCTCGTCAGAAACCGCATCGCCTTCTCGACGCGCAGCGGCGTGCGCGCCAGCCCCTCGCGATCCGGGTCCTCGCCCAGCTCCGTGAGCAGCTGGCGGATGAGATCCTGCATAGCCGTATTCTATCGCCCGAGTACAGATTTCCACGGACGCGCACGCAGGCAGCATCTGAGCTCTCTCGTCGCCCTCCGTCATCGCAACTTCCGGCTCCTCTGGTGGGGCCTGCTGTTCTCGTTTACCGGCTCGTTCATGCAGAGCGCGGCACTGCTGTGGCACGTCTCGCTGCTCGTGCCCGACGACCGCAAGGCGCTGGCCCTGGGCCTGGTCGGCCTGGTGCGGTTCGTGCCGATCGTCGTGTTCTCGATGATCAGCGGCGTGGTGGCCGATGCGTGGGATCGACGAAGGCTGATGCTCGTCACCCAGACGGCGGCGACGTTCGTCGCGCTCACGCTGGCGTTTCTGACCCACCGTGCGTTGACGCCCGTCTGGGCGCTCTACGTCATGGCCGGCCTCGGGGCGACGATCGGCGCCTTCGATCCGCCGGCGCGGCAGGCGCTGGTGCCGATGCTGGTGCCGCGCGAGCACCTGCCGAATGCCATCAGCCTGAACACGATCATGGTTCAGGCCGCCTCGGTGGCCGGGCCGGCGTTCGGCGGCCTGCTCATCGGCTCGGTCGGCCTGAAATGGGTCTACCTCGCCAACGCACTCAGCTTCGGATGTGTGATCGCCGCGCTGCTGATGATGCGTGACGTCCCCGGGCGCGCGGATGCGGCGACATCCGGCAACGACGTCTCGTTCCGCGCCGCGCTCGAGGGGCTGCGCTTCGTCTTCGGGTCGCCGCTGATTCGATCGACGATGCTCCTCGACTTCTTCGCCACGTTCTTCTCGTCGGCGATCGCCCTGCTCCCGATCTTTGCCCAGGACATTCTCTTCGTCGGGCCGCAGGGCTACGGCTGGCTGTACGCCGCGCCGGCGGCCGGCGCGCTGACGATGAGCGCGGCGATGGTGGTGCTGACCGAACGGATCGTCCGGCGAGGACCCGTGCTGCTCTGGGCGGTGGCGGTGTACGGCCTGGCGACCATCGCGTTCGGCTTCTCGCGGTCGTTCTGGCTGACGTTTGCGTGCCTGGCCGTCACCGGCGCGGCAGATACCATCAGCATGGTGATTCGGAATATCGTCCGCCAGCTCGAAACGCCCGACCGGCTGCGCGGTCGTACCACCGGGATCAACATGGTGTTCTTCAACGGCGGCCCGCAGCTGGGCGAAGTCGAGGCCGGCCTGGTGGCGAACTGGGTGGGCGCGCCGCTGTCCGTGATCACCGGCGGCATCGGCTGTCTGCTCGCCACCGGATGGGTGGCGGCATCGACGCCTGCCCTGCGCCACTACCGCAGCGCTGCGCGGGTGCGAGGAGACTGACGCGGCTCGTGCGACGCGTGCGAAGGTGCGAGCGGTGCAGCGGAATTCGCATCCGCACCACTCGCACCAGCCGGCAAGGCTCGCTCGCACGATTTGCACCCCTCGCACCGACCATCGCAGCTATACTCAGCCGGCCCATGACCACTGTCGCCGCGAAGATCAACATTCCCGACCTGCTCGCCAACAGCAAACTTGGACCGCTGCAGAAGCGCGTGTTCCTGCTCTGCCTGATGACGCTGATCATCGACGGCTTCGACGTGCAGGCGATGGGGTTCTTGATTCCGGCGCTCAGCGCCGCGTGGAACGTCGAACCGGCGCAGTTCCGCACGGTCCTCCCCGCGGCGAACTTCGGTGTCCTGATCGGCTCCCTGCTCCTCAGCCCGGTGGCCGACAAGATCGGGCGCCGGCCCATTCTGGTCTGGTCGACGCTGTGGTTTGCCGTGATGACGCTCGCGCGCCGCGTTCGCGCAGAACGTCGACCAGCTGTTCTGGCTGCGCCTGGTTGCCGGCATCGGCATGGGGTGCATCATCCCCAACGCCACGGCGCTGATTGGCGAGTACAGCCCCGCGGCCAGGCGCGTCACGCTGATGATGACCATCACCGTCGGCTTCACCGCGGGCGGCGCCATCGCCGGCTTCGTCGCGCGCGCGCTGATCCCGGCCTTTGGCTGGCAGTCGGTCTTCATCGTCGGCGGCGTGATTCCGCTGGTCATCGCGGTCGCGATGTATGCCGCGCTGCCGGAGTCGCTGCAGTTCCTCGCCGTCCGGCGGCGACGGCTCGATCAGGTGGCGCGCTGGCTCACGCAGCTCGATCCGACGATCAAGGTTGACGCATCAACGCAATACGTCGCCAACGAAGAGAGCAAGGGCGGCGTCCCGTTCGTGCACCTGTTCCGCGACAAGCGGTCGCTGGTGACGGTCCTCCTCTGGATCGTCAACTTCATGAATCTGCTGGATCTGTATTCCGTCTCCAGCTGGCTGCCGACGGTCGTCAACGGCATGGGCATACGACCAGAACACCGCCGTGCTCGTCGGCACCATGCTGTGGGTCGGCGGAACGATCGGCACGTTCGGCCTGGCCTGGGCCATCACGCCGTTCGGGATTCACGCGAATGCTGACGATCAATTATGTCGTCGCCGCGATCACCGTCGCCGTTGATCGGCCAGCCGGGGATTTCGCTGATGCTGCTCTGACCGTCATCGTGTTCGTCGCGGGATGGTGCGTCATCGGCGGCCAGCCCGGCATGAACGCCTTCGCCGCCACCTTTTATCCGACCTATCTGCGATCGACCGGCGTCGGCTGGGCGCTCGGTATCGGCCGCGTCGGGGCCATCGTCGGACCGTACATCGGCGGGCGAATGATCGGAGCGAACTGGACGTCGCAGCAGCTCTTCTGGGCGGCTGCCGTGCCTGCCGTGATTTCTGCGTGCACGCTGCTCGTGCTGATGTGGGCGACACGGGACAACGCATCGATCGCCGCGGCGCGCACCGTGCCTGCGGCCCATTGAGGGAGCCTGCCTCGCCGAAGCCGTAGGCGAAGGCGGTGCGAGCGGCTTCGCGGTCGGTGCAAGGCACTAATCGCTGGTCGGTGCAAGGGGTGCGAGGTTTACTTCGCGGTCCGTGCATTCCGGGGTCCAACTGTGAACTAAGATTCGGCGCGTGGCTCGTGAGCGACAGGAGCGTCATATGAAGAAAGTGTCGAGACTGTTCAGGATCGTCGCAGTCGTCGGTCTAGGGGCGTTCGCCTGCACAAGCGCAAGCCGCCGCCGGCAGCCGGATCCGGAACGGCGGCATCGCCCGTTCAGGAAGCGGACAAGCAGTGGACGATGCAGAACAAGAACGCGTCCGCGACGCGCTACAGCTCCCTCAACGAGATCAACACCGAGAACGTCAAGACGTTGAAGGTGGCGTGGTCGTTCTCGACAGGCGTGCTCCGCGGACACGAGGGTGAGCCCCTCGTCATCGGAAGCACGATGTATGTCCACACCCCGTTTCCCAACATCGTGTACGCGCTCGACCTGGCCAAAGAGGGCGCGCCGATCAAGTGGAAGTACGTTCCGAAGCAGGATTCCACCGTCATCCCGATCGCCTGCTGTGACACGGTCAACCGTGGCGTGGCGTACGCCGACGGCAAGATCTTCCTCAACCAGCTCGATACGCACACCGTGGCGCTCGATGCCGCCACCGGCAAGGAGCTGTGGAAGGTCAAGCAGGGAGATCACAAAGTCGGCCAGACGGTGACCTCGGCGCCGATGGTGATCAAGGACAAGGTGATCTCCGGCATCTCGGGCGGAGAGTTCGGCGTGCGCGGGTTCATCACGGCGAACGACGTGAACACCGGCAAGCAGCTCTGGCGGATGTACAGCACGGGCCCGGAGGCCGAAGTCGGCTTCGCCGGTTCCGTTGAAACGTGGCAGGGTGAGGAGTGGAAGCGAGGCGGCGGCACGACCTGGGGCTGGTACAGCTACGACCCCGACTTGAATCTCCTCTACTACGGCACCGGAAACCCCGGGTCATGGAATCCCGATCAGCGTCCGGGCGACAACAAGTGGTCGATGACGATCTTCGCGCGCAATCCCGACACCGGGAAGGCGGCGTGGGCCTACCAGAAGACCCCGCACGACGCCTGGGACTACGACGGGATCAACGAAAACGTCCTCGTCGACCTCAACATGAACGGCCAGATGCGGAAGACGCTGGTGAACTTCGACCGCAATGGATTCTCGTACGTGCTCGACCGCACGACGGGAGAATTGCTCCTGGCGCAGCCGTTCGTCGTCGTGAACTGGGCCAAAGGCATCGACATGAAGACGGGCCGGCCAATCGTGGATCCCGAGAAGATGACGTCGGCGACGAAGAACACGAAGGACATCTGCCCGTCCGCGATGGGCGGGAAGAACCAGCAGCCGGTGTCCTATTCACCGCGGACCGGGTTCTTCTACGTGCCGACCAACAACCTGTGCATGGACTACGAGGGCGTCGAGGTGAAGTACCAGGCGGGTCAGCCCTACGTCGGCGCGATCGTGGTGAGCAAGCCGGGCCCCGGCGGCAACCGCGGCGAGTTCATTGCCTGGGATCCGGTCGCTGGTAAGAAGGTGTGGGGGATCAAGGAAAACCTGTCTGCCTGGGGAGGCGCCCTCTCGACCGGTGGTGACGTCGCCTTCTACGGGACGATGGAAGGGTGGCTCAAGGCCGTCGACGCGAAGACGGGAACGGAGCTGTGGAAGTTCAAGACCCCGTCGGGCATCATCGGCAACCCGATGACCTATACCGGCCCTGATGGCAAGCAGTACGTTGCCGTCCTCTCCGGTGTCGGCGGATGGTCGGGCATCGGCGTCGCGGCCGACATGAGCCTCGAGGATCCGACGGCGGGCCTCGGAGCCATCGGCGCGTTCTCCGATCTGGCGAACTTCAGCACCCAGGGCGGCGTGCTCACCGTGTTCGCGCTGCCGTAGGAAGAACGGAGAAGGGGGTATGACAGCGTGAAAGTCGTTCGTGATCGCCGCCTGTCTCCTCGTGCCGGGACTGGCACCTCGCGCAAACGAAGGGTCAGTTCCGCGTCTGCGCCGACCCGGAAAACATGCCGTTCTCGAACCGCAATCAGGAAGGGTTCGAGAACAAGATCGCCGACGTCATCGCCAAGGCGTTTCACGCCACGACGCACTACACGTGGTGGGGACAGCGGCGAGGCTTCATCCGGAACACCATGAACGCCACCCTGCAGGAAGGGCGATGCGACGTCGTCATCGCCGTCCCGCAGGGATACGACCTGGTTCGCACGACCAGGCCGTACTACCGATCGACCTACGTGTTCGTGTACCCCAAGGGCAAAGGGCACCAGTTCGCCTCGCTGGACGATCCAGCGCTGAAGAAGGCGAAGATCGGCGTCCACCTGCTGGGCGATGACTACACGAATCCTCCTCCGGTACACGAGTTGTCGAAGCGAGGCGTCGTGGGAAACCTTGTGGGCTTCAGCACGTTCTACTCGAGCGAGAACCCCCCGAGCGCGATCATCGACGCCGTCGCCAAGGGCAGCATCGACGTCGCCATCGTCTGGGGTCCGGCCGCGGGGACCTTCGTCAAGCGGCAGCGCGTTCCTCTGGCGATGGTCCCTGTGCCGTCGGGGAAGGGCGACCTCCCGTTCGAGTTCGACATCTCGATGGGCGTCAAGCCGGGCAACGAGGCGCTCAGAGCACAGTTGGAGAAGGCGCTCGACGCGAAGCAGGTCGAGATTACGGGGATCCTGAGGGACTACGGCGTGCCGCTGGTCGAGAGGAAGTCGAGTCCGAAGCGATGACCACGCAGCGCCGACACTGGCGACTTCCCTCTGTGCTCCTGAAGGTGACGCTCGCGCTCTTCCTCTCGGCGACGGTCGGCGTCCTTCACGATGTCCTCCCCGATGTCCTCCCCGACGCCGTGCCGATGCTCCCTCCGGCGTCAATCGCCGCTCAGAGTCCAGCCGACACGTACACGAACGTCTACAACGGTTGGAAGTGGTGGCATGTGTACTGTTATCGATGCCACGGCACCAACGCCGTGGCCACCACGCTGGCTCCGGATCTGATCGACCCGAACCGGCAGCTCACCGCCGCGCAGTTCCTGAAGGTCGTCCGCAACGGCGTCCCCGACAAGGGGATGCAGGGGTGGGACAAGCTGCTCGACGACAAGCAGATTGGGCAGATTCACCTGTACGTCCGCGCACGAACTGACAAGGTGTTGCCGGCGGGACGGCCGGACGAAGTCGGACCAAACGGCGGCAAGTGGGAACCGCCGAAAGGGTGGCCGAAGCGGTAGGTGGCTTCGCGGGCGGTGACGAAGGGTGCGAGGATTGCTGACGCCGGTCGGTGCGAGGAGACTTCGCTGGTCGGTGCGAAGAGGCCTTCGCGGTCGGTGCGAGGAGACTTCGCTGGTCGGTGCGAAGAGGCTTCGCGGTCGGTGCGAGATTGCTGACGCTGGTCGGTGCGAAGGGTGCGAGGACGAAGTAGAACGGATTCACGCGGCTTGCGTGCGTTTTTTGCCCCGACCAGCTATGGCGCTTGTTTGCTATCTCTGCGGACTGCCGATGATCGACGATGCCTCATCGGATCATGTGCCCCCGAGACAGTTCTACGCCCCCTCGCTTCGAGCAAATCTCAATCTGTCTCGTTTGGTGACGCTGCCTGCCCATGGTGAGTGCAATAAGTCGTTTCAAAGCGACGAGGAGTACTTCACTTGGTCTTTAGCTCCACTTGCGACCGGGTCAACCGCTGGAAACGCCTTGGTCAATCATCATGCGGGCAAGTTCAAGGGTGGGAGGAGCCAAGGACTGGGTCGTACAGTGCTCGGAGAGTTTGAAAAGCAGCCGAGCGGTCTTCATCTGCCGCCGGGGTTGATCATCAAACGCGTTCAGGGCGAGCGTATTTCCCGGGTGGCCTGGAAGCTGACGAGAGGCCTGTACTTCCATGAAACATCCGGCGTGCTCAGTGAAGCCACTCCGTGGACGATGGAGTTCGTCGAGCCTGAGAGAGCTCGGGAGGCGGCAGGGCGGAATTCTGTGTGGGAGGCGGTCAAGGCACAGTCGCCGCGTGGTTCGTACGGTGGGGTGTTTGAATACAAGTACCTTGTAGGTGATGCTGAACCTGGCCGGCTCCATTGCTGGGGCATGCTGCTGTGGGACAAGGTCATGATATTCGTCGCCCACCACGACCCCGTTGTTACATGCGGCGCAATGGCCGAGACAACTCCGTGAAGCGCAGATCCAGCTCGTTGGCCGCATCCCTTGCGTTGACGCTTGTCCTGGGTGGCTGCACGGACCGCAGCGCGCCTTCTGACTCAAACAACGCTGTGAACTCCAGCGACACAAGCTACTTCTCCTGCAACGGACCAGTGGCTTGGCCAATGGAATGGGCCTGAGGGAACGTTTCTTCGGCTCGAAGGTGGCAACGGCAGGTACAACATCACCATTCAGGACCTTGACGGCCCGCGAACCTACCAGGGAACCGCCGCCGGCGCTCAGATTCAGTTCGACCGAAATGGCGAGAAGGAATCCATTCGCGCGACTGGTGGCAAGGAAACCGGGATGAAGTGGCTCAGAGACAAATCGGACTGTCTGACGATCCGGCCCGGCGAGGGGTTACTGTCGAGATTGACGCTGGAGCCTCAACATGACTTCTCACAACGAAGCGACACATTCGTGGAATTGCTGAAAATTCGTCACTACTAATATCGATCTTTGGGCGCTGGCCTTCGTTTCATGACGCTGAGGTGCTTCGAGTGTCGTTAGACCGGTCTGGAAGCGAAGCCCACACTCGACGCGTCCATTCATGTATTCGAAACAACCAACGATGTCGATCTGAAGCGTTACTACCGTCCTCAAGCATCACACAGAGGTTGTTTTGAGGTTCACCGAGGTCGTCCTCTCTCGGCTTCAGTGGTTCAACGCATCAGAACGTTCTGTCGTCTCGTCGAGGCCGACGAACTCAATCCGTCAGAGCACGAGGGAAGGCGTTTTCGTATCCACGATGCCGTCGTACCTACGGACTCGCAGGCTGAATTCGACTGCAAGCGCGCTATCGTTTTCCAGGTACGGCCGTACGAGCCTGCTCGTCTAACAGCCGCTGCAGCCGACGAGCGAAGGAGACCGCTTGGCCGGCCGCCACGCGACCCGCGACCCATCGCACCAACCGGCGATCAGCCCCATCGCACCGACCGCGTCAGTCTCCTCGCACCGACCAGCGCCAGCAGCCTCGCACCTATTGAGAGCTTCCAGTCAGAAACACTTGTCCGGTCGCCTTGGTGCACCCACCTTTCGGCAGCGTCGTCCCACACTTGATCAGCTCGCCCGCGAGCGCGCCCAGTGGGCGTCCATCGCGCAACGGGTGATAGGCGACGGCGATGACCGTGCCGAGCGGAAAATCATCAACCGTCACACCCTGACGAGCAAGTTGGGCTGCCGACCCGGTCTCGACGCCCATGATGAGCGGCTTGCCGGCCTGCACCACGGGCTTGCCGCCAGCGTCGAGCACTTCGAAATGCAGCTGCGCGTGGTTGGCGCCAGGGATAAACCGAATCAGCTTCCCAGTCGCTGTCTTCGTCTGGGTCATGTCGTACATCGCAAAGGAGTGATGCGCGAACGCCGGCGCGGCGATCAGGGCAAGCAGTCCCACGGCGAGTGGTCGTCTGTCATCGGCTTCTTCCACCCCTTCTCGAAATGCTCTTCCCAGTTCTGCGCCCACGGTCGCCCGAAGTAGTCGATGAAGCCGGGGTCGATGAACGTCAGCTGCGTGGGGCGGCCGTCCGTGCCGTTGACGATCGTGCTCTGCACGCGGCACTCGACGTAGGTGAACCGCTGATTCGGATCGTTCAGCGGCAGCGTCTTCTGCCACGGCGTCACGGTGTGCACGGGCCGCACGAACGTTTCCGGATCGTAGAACGTCGCCTCGACGGTGAGCGTTCGTCCGTCGGCGGACGGCGTGAACGTCTCGACGACCTGCATCTGGTTGCTGAACTCGAACATCGAGTGCGACAGCGTCCATCCCTGGACGCTCTTCGTCCAGGCGACGAGCGTGTTGCCGTTCCAGAAGCCGACGGTCTCGCCGAACCACTGCGGAACCTTCTGGACGTGCTGACGACCGATCAAGACGCGGCGCAGCAGGTTGTCGGCGATACCAGTGAGGAACTGCACCTGGTTCGGATTCATCATCACTTCGATCGGGCCGCCGATGCGAGGCCTCGGCCCACCAGCGCATGAATCCCTCGGGATAGCAGAAGGCCGCCATCCACTGCGGTGCGTTGCTCACCGCCTCGTGGTAGTTCATCTGCACCATTCGCTTCTGGTATTCGGGCGTCAGCAGCGAGATCACCGTGGCTGCCTGCACGTTGCGGCCCCAGATCCACTGGTCGCCGCGGCCGCCGCGCTGGTAGTAGCCGTCCCAGTCGGGCAAGGTCTGTCGAGTGTGCACCGTCGGACCGCCCGCCTTCTTCGCCTCGGCCATGAGCGCGGTGTAGTGCTCCTCGGCGGTCTTGTAGGGATATGGGCTGACGATCTTTGCGACCGGATAGTCGAGATTGCAGTCGCCCCAATGGGCGGGCCGGTTTTCGCGTGCCCACATATCTGTGAGCTGGCGTGGCGTATTGCAGCGCGCGTAGCGCTTGTCGGTCCAGGACTGCCGATCGAGGTAGAAGTTCTTCGTGGTGAACAGGTCGCGCGGCAGCGGTGTCACACCCGCGGGCGGCGTCGTCGATGTCGGCCCTCGACCCCGCCCTCGGCCTTGCGCAGCCGCGGGCGCATTGCCCTGGCCCGGAACAATGACCTCTCCCCACCACGTTGCGCGTGGACGGGACGAAGGGCAAGGCCGGCTGTCATCAGCGCAAGCAACGCGCCTGCGGCAACAGTCGCGCGCAACAGACCCATAGGGCTCCTTTCGTCCGCAGTATACTCGCCGGTCACCTGACGAAGGACCTACGGATTCGATGCGCTACCTGACGTTTTCAACGCCTGCCAACCCATCGCCGCGACTTGGAGCGCTGATCGGCGACCGCATCCTCGATCTGCAGGCGGCGCAGGTTGACGGCCGCCGCGCCGCACCGGACACGCTTCTGGAACTCATTCAGCACGGAGCGGATGCGTGGGCCTTCGCCAACGAGGTGGCGAACGCAGGAGGTCCGGCTGAAGCCGCACGCCACGTACGCGCGCTGACGATGTGCGCTGGCACGCGCCGATTCCGCGCCCGCTGAAGAACGTGTTCTGCGTCGGCCGCAACTACGCCGCGCACGCCAAGGAAAGCGCCGCCGCGTTCAAGACCGACGCGAAGCTCCCGACGATTCCGGTGTTCTTCTCGAAAGCGCCGACCGCGGTCACCGGGCCGTATCGACGATGTGCTGCGCCACGCGGCGGTCACGACGCAGGTCGACTGGGAGGCGGAGCTCGGCGTCA
Source organism: uncultured Acidobacteriota bacterium (assembly GCA_963793705.1). Classification (GTDB taxonomy): domain Bacteria; phylum Acidobacteriota; class Vicinamibacteria; order Vicinamibacterales; family UBA2999; genus Gp6-AA40. The sequence goes on from CAWCBC010000009.1 coordinate 294,983, forward strand.
TCATCGGCCGCGCCGGGCGCAACATCGCCGCGCGCGACGCGCTCTCGCATGTCTTCGGCTACACGGTCATCAACGACGTCACCGCGCGCGACCTGCAGCAGCGGCACACGCAATGGTTCAAGGGCAAGAGCCTCGACGGCTCGTGCCCGATGGGACCGGTGGTCGTGACCGCCGACGAGTTCGGCGACCCGCAGGACAAGCGGATCAGCCTGCGCGTCAACGGCGTCACCAAACAGGACGCGCGCACCTCCGACATGATCTTCACGGTCGCGACGATCATCGAGTGGCTGTCGAAGGGGCTGACGCTCGAGCCGGGCGACATCATCGCGACTGGGACGCCCGAAGGCGTCGGCATGGGACGCACGCCGCAGGAATGGCTGCAGGACGGCGACGTCGTCGAAACCGAGATCGAGGGCATCGGCGTCATGCGGAACGTCGTTAGAAATGCGTGAGCCACGAGGAACACGATGCGATTTTCGATTCCCTTCGTGGCCTTCGTGGCGTAAGGGCGAGCAATGGATCCAGAGAAGCTCGCCATTCGCGAGGTCATCGAGAACTGGGCGCTGTGGCGCGATGCCGGCGACTGGGATCGGTTTGCCACGGTGTGGCACGACGACGGCTGGATGACGGCGACGTGGTTTCAGGGGCCGGCGTCGGAGTTCATCCGCGTCAGCCGCGAGGGATTCGAGAAGGGCGTCAGCATCCTCCACTTCCTCGGCGGCTTCACCTGCGACATCACCGGGACTCGCGCCGTCTCGCAGACGAAGATGACGATCAACCAGCGCGCGACGGTGGACGACGTGCTCGTTGACGTGGTGTGCACGGGCGGTTCTACGATTTCCTTGAAAAGCGGCGAACGGTACGGACTGGGCGATCGTCCGGCGCCAGCCGATCTACGAGAAGGACCGGATGGATCCGGTCGATCCCGCCGCGTCACTGACTCTGGATCCCGAGCGGCTTGCACGGTTTCCCGAAGGCTATCGGCACCTCGCCTACCTGCAGTCGAAGATCGGGTTCGCCGTGAAGGACAACCTGCCCGGGCTGCGCGGCGCCGGCTGTGCAGAAGCTGTACGAGGAAGGACGTGCCTGGCTCGCGGGATCCGCGACGCCAGGCCAAGCCTGATAGAAACGATCGTGACACTCCCGCACACTCGGCCCCTTCGACGTCTCCACCCTCGGCCTCGGCTGCATGAGCCTGTCGCATGCGTACGGCACGCCGCCGGATCCGGAGGCCGCGGCGGCAGTTCTCCTCAAGGCTCTCGACCTGGGCTACACGCACTTCGATACCGCCGCGCTCTACGGCTTTGGCGCCAACGAAGCGCTGATCGGGCGCACGCTCAAACATCGACGCGGCGAGTTCGTGCTGGCGACCAAGGGCGGGATGTTCCGGAACGCGCAGGGCCAGCGCGAGATCGACGGCCGCCCCGACGCCATCACGCAGCACTGCGACGAGAGCCTGCGACGACTGCAGACCGACGTCATCGACGTCTATTACCTGCATCGATGGGACAAACGGGTGCCCGTCGAGGAGAGCGTTGGCGCGGTCGCGGATCTGGTGAAGGCCGGCAAGGTCAGGACGATCGGGCTCAGCGAAGTCTCGGCGGCCACGATTCGCAAGGCCCATCGCGTGCACCCGCTCGCCGCCGTGCAGACGGAGTATTCGCTCTGGACTCGCAACCCCGAGGTGGCGGTGATCGACGCCTGCCGTGAACTCGGGAATCACGCTGGTCGCGTTCAGCCCGCTGGGGCGAGGGTTCCTGACCGGGGAGCTGAGAGACGTCGCTGCCCTGCCGCCCAAGGACATCCGCCTGGCCATGCCGCGCTTTCAGGGCGAGCACTTCGCGCGCAACCTGGGCCTGCTCGGCGGCCTGGCGACAGTCGCGCGAGAGCAGCGGGTCACGATGGCGCAGCTCGTTCTCGCGTGGCTGCTGGCGCAGGGCGAGCACATCGTCCCGATTCCGGGAACGACGCGACTCGACCATCTCGAGGAAAACGTTGGCGGCGCCGCGCGTTCAACTCGACCAGAAGACCATCGAGCGACTGAACGAGCTGATCAATCCTCGAACGGTGTCAGGGGCGCGCTACAACGCGGCGACGCAGACCGAAATCGATACCGAGGAAATCCGAGTACGTCCGCACGAGGACGCGAAGCCTACGCTAGACTCCGTGAGTCCCTGAATCCGACGGTCGATGCCACATTCGAAGTCACGCCGGGCTGGCTCGTCTATCACCCGAACCCGTCGATCCCGCGGTTCACGGTTCCCGCCGGCGCCGTGGATGCGCACTGCCACGTCTTCGGTCCTGGCGACACGTTTCCCGTACGCGCCGGAGCGGAAGTACACGCCCGTCGATGCGTCGAAGGAGCAGCTGTTCGCCCTGCGCGATCGCCTCGGCTTCGACAGGAACGTCATCGTGCAGGCGACCTGTCACGGCACCGACAACCGCGCCCTCGTCGACGCGCTGCGCGCCTCCAACGGGCGCGCGCGCGGCGTCGCGACCGTCGATCGCAGCGTCACCGACGACGAGCTGCAGGACATGCATGCCGCCGGCGTCCGCGGCACCCGCTTCAACTTCGTCCGGCGCCTCGTCGACTTCACGCCGCGCGACGTGCTGGCCGAGATCGCCCACCGCATCGCGCCGCTCGGCTGGCACGTCGTCATCTATTTCGAAGCGGCCGACCTGCCGGAGCTGTGGGACTTCTTCACGTCGCTGCCGACGACGGTCGTCGTCGATCACATGGGACGCCCGGATGTCACGAAAGCCCGTCGACGGCCCGGAGTTCGAGCTGTTCGTCCGGATGATGCGCGAGCACGAGCAACATCTGGTCGAAGGTCAGCTGCCCGGAGCGGCTGAGCGTGGCCGGCCCGCCTGCCCTCAACGGCGAGCAGCACGCCTACCGCGACGTCGTCCCGTTTGCGAAGCGGCTGGTCGAGACGTTTCCCGACCGCGTCCTCTGGGGCACCGACTGGCCGCACCCGAACCTGAAAGACCACATGCCGGACGACGGGCTGCTGGTGGACTGGGTTCCGCACATCGCCACGACGCCGGAACTGCAGCACGAAGCTGCTGGTGGACAATCCCACGCGGTCTACTGGATTCGTCCGGACAGTTGGATAGTCGGATAGTTCGTAGAGTTGGTAGACTACCGACTCAACTGACGAACTAGCTAACTATCTGACTACCATCTATGAAAATCTGCCTGGCCGGCACCGGCGCCATGGGCGAGATTCACGTGAAGGCGCTGCAGAAGATCGACGGCGTCGAGATCGTGTCGGTCGCCGGACGCACCGAGAGCGGCGTGAAGGAATTCGCGGCGAAGTGGAACATTCCGCATTACTCGACCAGATCTCGAGGCGTGCATCGATCGCCCCGGCGTGGACGCGGTGATCCTGACGACGCCGAGCGACCAGCATCACGACCAGACGGTGCTCGCGCTGCGCAAGGGCAAGCACGTCCAGGTCGAGATCCCGATGGCGCTGAATCTGGCCGACTCGCAGCACATGCTGGACGAAGCGCGGAAGGCCGGAAAGACGCTGATGGTGACGCACACGCGCCGCTTCGCGAACCCGCATCGCGAGATCCGACCGGCGCATTCAGGAGGGGACGTTCCACCTCCATCACATGGTGGTCGAGACCTACTTCTTCCGCCGCACGAACCTGAACATGCACGGCCAGCCGCGATCGTGGGTCGACAACCTGCTGTGGCATCACGGCTGCCACTCGGTCGATCTGGCGCACTGGATCCTCGACGAGCCGAACTGGGACGTCTGGGGACAGAAGGGACCGGATCATCCCGAGCTGAAGATTCCGATGGACCTCACCGTGGCGATGAAGTCGAAGAAGGGCCCGCTCTTCACGATGGCGATGTCGTTCAACAACAAGGGGCCGTTCGGCGGGTTCTACCGGTACATCGGCGAGGAAGAGACCTACAAGGTGTATCGGGATTCGATGACCGACAGCGAGGGCAACGAGGTCGCATTCGAGGACAACACGGCGGCGTTCGATCGCCAGGACATCGAGTTCGTCGGCGCGATTCGCGAAGGCCGCGAGCCGGAGTCGAGCGCCGCCAGCGTGGTGCCGACGATGGCGCTGCTGGACAAGATCGACAAGGCGATGAACTAAAAGGTTCAGGAGAAGACAGTCAATGGGCGAAATCGTCGCAGCACTGGGCACCTGTCACACGCCGTACCTGTTCACCCGGCCGCCGGACGAGAACGCCCAGCAGCTCGATCAGGCTGCGGCCGCCATCGCAGGAGCTCGGCAAGGTGCTCGACGAGACCAAGCCGGACGTCATCCTGATGTTCGGCGCCGACCACGTCGAGACGTTCTCCGTCACCTGCGTGCCCGTCGTTCGCCATCGTCGCCGGCAATCGCGCCATCGCCAAGTTCGCCGGCCGCGAGCACAACCTGCCGATCCATCGCGAGATGGCGGAGGACATCCTCAACAAGCTGGTCGTCGACCACAACTTCGACATGGCGTACTCAGAGGATGCGGAGCTCGGCCACGCGTTCTCGATTCCGTTCGAGTACCTGATCGGCAAGCGCAACATCCCGGTGATCCCCTTCTTCACCAACGTCTACGTGCCGCCGCTGCCGACGCCGCGGCGCTGCGAGGCGCTCGGCAAGGCGATCGCGCAGATCGTCAAGGGCCGCAAGGAGCGCGTGGCGATCGTCGCCAGCGGCGGCATGTCGCACTTCCCCGGCACGACCAAGTACACGAGCCCGGAATTCGACTTCGACCGCTGGCTGGTCTCGCAGATGGAGGCCGGCAACGCCGATGCGCTGCTCAACATGACCGGCAGCCAGCTCGACGAAGTGGGCAACACCGAGATGCTGAGCTGGGCGGTGATGTACGGCGCCATCGGCGCCGCGTCCCGGCGAGCTGATCGACTACATCCCCACCTGGCACCACGGGCTGTCGATGATGCGGTTCCTGCCCGAGCGCGCGCGGAAGCAGGCGCCGTCGAAGGTCGGCGGAAGAGTTCGGCGGCTTCCAGTTCCAGAACCAGGGCTACCAGTTCTACAAGCATCCGCCGGCCGAGGCCTACGCGCTCAACAAGCTGCTGTTCGAGTCGCGTCACAGCCAGGCGCTCCGCGACCGCATCATCGACGACTTCGAGACCGTCGCCAGCGAGTACGGGCTGCAGGGCGATCAGCGGCAGGCCGCGCGCGCGATGATCGACGTCGCCAAGGGGCCGCTGGTCAGCGATCACGTCAAGCCGCTGGCCGATGCCGGCTGCCACCCGCTGCAGGCGCTGATGTCGCTGCACGTGATCTTCTCGACCACGCACAAGGCCCGCGCGCAGCAGATGGCGGGCGCAGGCAAGCACTAAGCACGGGCCGCGGAGACGCGAAGACGCGGAGTTCTGGTTTTCAGCCTCCGAGTCTCCGCGACTCCGCGGCTTGTCTCAGCGTTGTATGCCGCGTATCTATCCGCCCGTCCCGCCGGGCATTCATTCGCCCGACTATTTCGAGCCGAATCGCGGCACGCATCTTCGTCATCCCAAACATCCGCGTCATCGTCGTTCCGCAGACACGGTCCGAGCTGACGGGACCTGTCTTTCCGTACACGCGGCTTCGGCGAGCCGGATACCGACCTGACGCGCCAGCATGATGGCGAGCCGATCGGCGAGCGCATCATCCTGCACGGCCGCGTGCTCGACGAAGACGGGCGGCCGGTGCCGCAGACGCTGGTGGAGATCTGGCAGGCCAACGCCGCCGGTCGCTACGCGCACGGCGTCGACAATCATGCCGCGCCGCTCGATCCGAATTTCTCCGGCACGGGCCGCGCGCTCACCGACGGGGACGGCCGATACCGGTTCCTCACGATCATGCCCGGCCGCTACCCGTTTCAGAACCACCACAACGCCTGGCGGCCGGCGCACGTGCACTTCTCGCTGCTCGGACCGAACTTCCTGACCCGGCTGGTCACGCAGATGTTCTTCCCCGGCGATCCGCTGCAGGCATTCGATCCGATTTATCAGGGCGTTCCCGAGCACGCCCGCGATCGCGTCGTCGCGGCATTCGACATCGAGACGACGGAGCCCGGACTGGTCGCTCGCCTTCCGGTTCGACCTCGTGCTGCGCGGTCGGGAGGCGACGCCTTTCGGGATTTGAACCACGAAGAACACGAAGAGCATCGAAGATCTTAAGTGTCTTCGTGATCTTCAATCCTTCGTGAGCTTCGTGGTTTCGTTTGGGAGTTGGGAATTGGAAGTTGGGAGTTGATCTCTCACCGATTGCGCGCGGCGAGCAGTCGCTGCAACTGCTGCCGCGCCACGGATGAATCGGGCTTCAGGCGCACGGCCGCCTGCGCTGCCGCAATCCCTTCGTCGATTCGCCTCTGCAGTCCGTAGGCAACCGCCAGATTGTGATATGCATCGGCGTGGAGCGGGTTGATCTCCACTACGCGCCGCAGGTGCGCAATCGCAGCGTCCAGTTGGTTGCGCGGCCCGAGGATCACTCCCAGGTTGAAGTGCGCGTCCGCGTTCTCCGGATTGAGTGCGATCGCCGCCTTGAACTCGCGCATCGCGGCATCGGGCTGCCCCACCGCGAGCAGGCCCGCTCCAAGATTGAAGCGCACAGAGTCGTTCTTCGGCTTCAGCCGCACGGCCGTGCGAAGATGCTGCATCCCTTCATTGAGCCGCCCCTGCGCCTGCAGCACCGTCCCGAGGTTGCTTTGCGCCTCCGCGTCGCGGGGATCCAGACGCAGCGCCTCTTCGAGCTGCGCCTGCGCGTCGGCAACGCGTCCCACCTGCAGATACCGCGTCGCGAGGATATTGTGCGCGGCGGCGACGCGCGGATCGAGCCGGACGTCCAGCTCGGCCGACGCGATGGCGGCGAGCAGTGAGCGACGGACGAAATCGGCGTTGAGGCGCGCCGCGTCCTCCGCGCGGCGCGGCACGACTTCGATCCAGAGCTGGCCCATCTCGTCGGTCGAGCGCGGTCCCGATCGCACGCGCTGCGGCGGATCGGTTGCGGTTGTTCGGATTTGCCGCAGAGTTGTCGTAGGTGAACCGCATCGACAGCCGGGTGCCCTGCGGAAGGAACACCGGCGATCGATAGCGATACCGGTCCTGCCAGCGAAAGTCCCATTGCCGAATCCACAGCAGATCCTTCTGTGAACCGTCGGGAAGCGTCGCCGTACCGCGCATCTCCTTCCCGAGGTAGTGCGCGTGCGGATAGATGCTCACCGCCTCGACGTCGACCGGGAAGCACGTAGCTGTCCTCGACGACGTAGTTCGAGTCGCCGGCGGGAATCGCGATCCCGTGCGCCTCGAGCTTCACGCTGATCGGCGTGCGCGTCGGCGGCGTGTCGGAGAAGAACAGGCCGATCGTCGGCTGCACCGTTTCGCTCTGTGCACCGGCGATCATGTGGAGCAGCAGGACGAAGTCGGTGCCGGGATCGAGCGTCCACGCGTTGTCGGCCTGCCTCCATCACCGGAACCTTGCCCGGCGACCAGCCGTACACGTTCTGCACCTGACCGCCGTCCATCGTCGCGAAACCGGGACCCGGTTCGGCACGATCGAGCACGCGCGACACGCGTCCGAGATCGGTCGCCAGATCCGCGTGGTGCAGCACCTGTGGGCGATCGGCGCGGAACTCGACGGCGCGCACGTAGCGCGTCGCGGTCGATCGGCACCGGAATGACGAAGTTGCGGAACACGTCGCGGCTTCCCGGCTGCAGCACGTACGGCTCCGGCAGCGTCAGCACGAGATCAGGCGTGCCAAGCTGCCATCCGCCGGAAAACGTCGGCGGCTTCGGCACGTCGGCCGGATTCCCCTCAGGCGCTCCGCTCTCGACCCACTTCGCGATCAGCGCAATCTGATCGTCGCTGAGCCGACGTTCGCCGGCGAACACACCGTGTCCCGGTTCGGGCAGCCACGGCGGCATCGCGCGGCGCTGCACGGCCGAGGCGATCGCGCGCGCGTTGCGACGAACCGACTCGTAGTCGAGCACGCTGAACGGCGCACCAGCCACGCAGATCGGATCATCGGGCGAACCCGCCTTCGCCGAAGGCTTCGGCGAGGCAGGCTTCCGCCTTCGACGTCGCGGCCGGCGGCAGGCGGCGCCAGGCTGCGCATCGATCGGGCGATGGCAGCTCGCGCAGTTGTCGAAGAGGATCGGAGCGATTTCGTTGAACGTAATTGGCGCGCGCGGCAGTCTTCTCCGCGTCTCCGTCGTCTTCGAGCATGCAGCGACGGCGACGATCGCGATGCCGGCGAGTGCGCAATTCAGCCCCTGACTCCGCATGCGCTGGATTGACGGCGACCTCCGCCTTCGCCGCTGCGCCGCTTCGGCATGTCGTGGCGGTAGCGCGATTGGTATCCCGTTTATTGGACGCTATATTTTGCTTGTCCGTGTCCCAACTCACGCCTTTCTCCACCGTCGGACCGTTCTTCAAGCTGCTGGTCCGGGATCGACCCGAGGGGACCGATTGCCTCGTGTCGGATGCCACGCGCGGCGAGCGGATCACCGTCGCCGGCAGGCTGATCGACGGAGACGGCGCGCCCGTCGAGGACGGTCTGGTGGAGATCTGGCAGGCGGACGCGGACGGCCACTATCACCATCCGGACGACCCGCACCACGCTCTGGCGGATCCGGCATTCACAGGATTCGGCAGGGCGGCAACAGGAACCGGTGGCGTCTTTGTGTTCCGGACCGTCAGACCCGGTGTCGTGCCCGGACCGGACGGTCGAGCCGCAGGCACCGCATATCCTCGTCAGCGTCATGGCGCGCGGCGTGATGTCGCGATGCTGGACGAGGATCTACTTCGAAGGAGAGCCGCTCAACGCGACTGACCCGATTCTGCAGCTCGTCCCGGCCGACCGCCGCGACACGTTGATCGCCCGCCGCACCGGCGAGGGCGAATACGAATTCCATATCGTCCTGCAGGGCGAGCGAGAAACCGTTTTCTTCGAGCGTGATAGACCACGAACGACACACCGAGGCACTGAGGCCACCGAGGATTTCAACCGATTTTCTCGGTGCCCTCGGTGTCTCGGTGTGTTGTGATCGTCAACTGCATGGAACATGAGGTTCGCAGCGCGACGCGACGATCAGCTACGAGGTCGACGGAGATCCGGCCGCTCCGGTGCTCCTCCTCATCAACTCCATCGGCAGCACGCGCGAGATGTGGGCGCGGCAGATGCCTGCGTTCACGAGTGCCTGGCGCGTCATCCGTTACGACGCTCGCGGCCACGGCGCGTCGTCGGTGCCGCGAGGTCCGTACACGCTCGATCAACTTGGCCGGGATGCGCTGGCGATCCTCGACGACGCGGGCGCGGCGGCCGCGCATGTATGCGGGATTTCGCTCGGCGGCATCACCGCGCAGTGGCTGGGGCTGAACGCGCCGGTCGCGTGAAGAGTCTGGTGCTGGCGAACACGGCTGCGCGAATCGGTACGGTGGAGTCGTGGACCGAGCGCATCAGTCTCGTGCATCAAGAAGGGCATGTCGGCGGTGGCCGACCTGGCGATGGAGCGATGGTTCACGCCGGCTTTCACGAACGCGACCCGGAAACCGTCCACACGTTCAGGACGATGGTTCAGAACTGCCCGGCGGATGGCTACCTCGGTTGCTGCGCCGCGCTGCGCGACGCGGATCTGCGCGACCGGATCTCGAGCATCAGCGCGCCAACGCTGCTGATCGCGTCCTCGGCAGACGCCGCAACGCCGCCGGAAGGCCTCGAATTCATCCGCGAGCGGGTGAACAGCCGCACGGCTCGTGACGCTGGACTCTGCGCACTTGAGCAACATCGAATGCGCAGAGGAGTTCACCGCCGCGGTGCTGGACTTTCTAAAGCCCCAAGCCTGACCAGGCCTAAGGCCTTCAGGACTAAGGCTTTGGTCCTTGGGCCTTAGCCCTTAGGCCTAAAAAAAGGCCTGGTTCCCCGCGGGAGCGGAATCCAGGCCCAGTCCGGCATGAGCTGCGTGGGACTCCTACCGAACCATCTTGTCCAACGCGACGCCAACGATATCCCGTGGAACGACGCGTCGAGCCGGAGACCCGCAGGTCTCCGGCTGCCGTCGTTAGAAGCCCAGCGTGACGTTCAGACGAACGAACCGCGGCGCGTAAATCGCCGTCGGGATGTTCCACGTTCCGCCTTGCAGCGCGTTGCCGATGCTGTACCTGATAGGTGTTCTCCAAGCCCGTCGCGTAATTGGTGTTGAGCAGGTTGCCACACGTCCACGCCGAGGTCCGCCCGGGTGCCACGGAAGCGGAGGATCTTGGCGAAGCGCATGTCGACCTGCGTCCGGCGCTCGCCGCTGAAGAGCCGGTGGTCGTTATCGTTCAGCGTGACGTTCGTAGTCCCGTTCGCATTCGAACCGGTCGGCAGGACCGGCCAAGCAGGCCCTGCACCGTCGTGCACGCGGCTGGATTGGGCACGCACGCCGCCGACGTCGGCGAGTTCGGCAGGCTCCAGGTGGCCGACCGCTCCACCTCGGGCTGCGACCGGATTGTGCCGCTGACGAGCACGTCGATCTTCGGGATGTTGTAGGACGCAAGACCGCGGAACGTCGTCTGGAACGGATCGGCGTCGTGGCAGTTGCGCGGATCCGGGCTGTCGATCAGCACGGTCGTTGCGCAATCATCGTTGACCGACCGGCCCGTGCTCGTGCCGCCCGAGAACGTCAGCCCCCAGCGGGTGCGGGCGTTCAGCGTGACGTCGACGCCGTGCCAGTAGTTGGTTTCCTCCGGCCCGAAGTCGGTCTGGAACGTGATGTAGTTCGCGGCCGCCTGCAGCCAGCGCAGCCTGCGACGCCTGGTAGATGCGTGATCGGGTAGCCGCCGCCGCCGGGCAGGCGCGGATCGCTCGGCGCCGTGACCATGTACGAGTCGATACTCGGTCAGGCGTACGGCTCGGTGTTGTCGGTCACCGTCACGCCCTTGAACCAGCGGCGCGCATAGCCCACCTCGATCGACATGCGCGGCATCAACTCCTGCTGCACCGTGAGCCCCCACTGCCAGTCGTTCTCGCGCACGCCCCAGCCCTTCAGCGTATCCGGGTTGACCTGCGTGAGGGTGCCCGAGGTTCCGCCGAAGTTGAGGTCGTTGCCCGTGAGCGCGTTGCACGTATCGGGCGACTGCTCGACCCGGGCGTCGTCGGGCCCTGAGCCGCGAAGTTGAGCAGATTGCAGTCGACGACTTTGTTGCCGTTGCTGTCGGTCCAGCCGCGGCTCACCGTACTGACAATGCGGTTCGCCGGGTTGTTGCGGGTGTACGCGCTGTCGTTCGTGGCGGCGTCGAGATAGTGCCCCATGTTGAACTTGACCGCGGTCCTGCCGTTGCCGAACACGTCGTAGGCAACACCCAAACGCGGCGTGATGTCGTTGTAGGCATCCACGCTCTTGGTGGTCTCGAACGAAATCGGCTGCAGGTTGATCCGCGATGCGACGGGGGTTCCATTCAATTCCGCTCCCCCGGGGCTGGAGCTCCAGGCGCGGTCGTAGCGGAGCGCGCCCTGCAGCGTCATTCGGCCGCGGGTCCACGTGTCCTGAACGAAGAACGCCGCGACCGACGTCCGATCGGCGGTCCGCCATTCGGGGATGGTCATCGTGAACTGGTTCGGGATGCCCTGGTTGAACCGATACGACAGCAAGCTCTCGTTCCGCACTCGGTTCGTATTGTTGACCAGGTACGACCCCTGATATCCGACCTTCACGTTGTGCGAGCCGGTCACGTACGACGCGGACGCGCGCCAGTGGTTCGGGTTGCTCCAATTGTCCGCGTACTGCGACAGCGCGCGATAGGCGTAGTTGGCGCGCGGAGCGGGCGAGGTGTAGCCCAGTCGCCGGCGTTGGACAGTGGCCGACTGCTCGGTCACCCCGATGTCGAAAATGCCGTCCGGCGGCCAGCTGGCCGGGGCCTCCCGCGTGGTCGTACGAAAGCCGGCTGTACCCGGCCTCGAGCAGGATCCTGTTCGTGAGCGGGTTCGTCCACGTCGCCTGTGTCAGGTAGTACGGGAAGTCGATATAGGCGGTCGAGGCTTCGGGCGACGTCGTTGCGCCGCGCCGGAGGCGATCCAATTCGTTCCGCGAGTGTGGCAGCCATTGGTGCTCTCCCTTCGCAGCGGCGCGCCCTCGCAGCGCGTCTGGTATTCATGGGAGAAGCTGATGCGGTTCTTCGCGGTCAGCCTGCGCCGAGGCGCGGAACTGGTACATCGCCCGGCCCTGCGACTGGCGCGCCGGGAGGCTGTCGTCCCTCGCCCAATCCCATCGCGCCAGGTTGCCCGCGTTGGCGTTGGCGACGATGCCTTCGACGGCCGTCTGGGTGTTCAGCTTGCGATAGCTGCCGAGGAACCACACCCGGTCCCGCTTGATCGGACCACTGTACGTGAAGCTCGAGTCGTAGGCGTTGATGATGCCCGGCGTTTCGTTGATGTTGATCGGTGGCGCCTTCAACTCGTCGGTGAGGTTGTCGCCTCGCGACCGGGCGCTGGCGTAGCTGTAGAAGAACTGGCCGCGGAAGGTGTTGCCGCCCGCGCGCGGGACGATGTTCATCACGGGACCGCCGGTATCCGATTCGCCCATGCCGCCCGACACGGTCACCGACGTTTCGTCGGCGTTCACGGTGTCGAGGATGTACGACGACACGCCGCCGCCGTTGAATGCCGCGGCGACCGTCAACCCGTTCACCGCCATGCGGCCTTCGTTGGTCTGGCCGCCGCGCGCGCTGAAGAACGTCATCGTCGGCGTCGCGTTCGCACCATTGCCGTCCACGGTCAATCCAGGCGTGGCATTGAGAAGGGTGCCGACCGTCCGAGTGCCGGGCACGGTCTGTATGATCTCCGAGTCGAGCACGACTTCCCGCCTGACGCTCTGCACGTCGACAACGGGCGTCTCACCCGTGACGGTGATCGTTTCCTGGAGAGTGCCAACACTCAGTCGAAATCGGGATCGTGACGACCGTCGTTCCCTGGAGCTGGATGTCGGTCCGTTTGACCGTTCCGAAACCCGGCAGTGAGAACGACAGCGCGTAGATTCCAGGATTCAACTCGATGATTCGGTAGACGCCGGTGCTGTCGGTGACGACGGTTCGGACTTTTTCGGTGAGGGCGGGACTCGACGCTTCGACGGTCACCCCAGGAAGCACAGATCCTGAGGTGTCTTTTACGGTGCCGGTTAACGACGCTTGAGCGAATACGACGGAAGGCAGCAGCCACACGAGGGCTGCGATCAGCACGCTTCTCGGCGCTCCACGCATATACGGTTCTCCTTAGCTAACGCGTCTGGTTCACGTACTACCCGCCCCGCCACTTGCCGACGTGAGCGTGCATCGGCCGCACGTCGACGCCGGTGGTTGTAAAGATGTTGTAAACCGAGCGAATACTGCTCCTGAGGCCAAGATGTCAATCGGAAGTGTCGACTGTCTGAGAGTTAAGTGACTATTTGGGTGGCTGGAGCTTTATTGGGACGGCCGCCGACGAGTATGCGTTCTCAGGAAGCGAGGGTGGGCCGTGTACATAAAAAAGGGCCTGGTTCCCCGCGTAGCGCGGAATCCAGGCCCTGCCTGGCAGAAGCTGCGTGGGACTTCTACCGGGCCAACTGGTTAGACGTCCGCCTACGCGCTTATTGGCGCGCTTCGGCGGGATCAAGCTCGATCACTGTAGTCCTCTTTCGACGCGCTGAAAGCACGGCCGTGTGAATTGGCTACTTTTTGTCGTGGCGCTACTGCGGACCGGCCCCGGCTCCGCGCGGAGCACCGCCGCCACCACCGCCGCGGCCGCCACGCCCTCCGTCCCGACCGCCCGGCTGCGGCAGGGCGAACGCAACGAGCTGGGCACCGAAGCCAGGCGCACCGGTCTGCGGGTTTGCGGCACTGCCGCGGACCGCGAGCACGATGAACTGCCGTCCGTTGAGCATGTAGGTCATCGGCAGGCTGACCTGCGGCCCCGGCATCGGCATCTGGAAGATCTCGGCGCCGGTGGCCTTGTCATACGCGTGGAGAATCGGCGCGCCGCCCGATCCCTCGCCAGCAATGAGCATCGTCTTGGTCACCAGCAGCCCGGCGTTGGAGGGTTTTCCGGTTTTGGGAATCGGTGACGCCCTTCAGAGCCTCGTGATTCTTGACGTTGTCGGGCGTGTCGCCGTTCGGGATCTGCCAGGCGATCTCGCCCCTGTTCATGTTGTACGCGGTGATGCGGCCGTACGGCGGCTTCAGCAGCCGCAGTCCCTGCACGTTCGGGAGGCCGCCACCGAGCGTGTAGTCGGCGTCAACCGTTCGATTGGGAGCGTTGTTCGGGGCCATGCCGAGCACACCAGGCGACGTGGACGAGCCGACGTAGACGAATCCGGTTTCGGGGTCTGCTGCGCCCCCCTGCCAGTTGGCGCCGCCGCCAAGACCCGGCGCGATGATCGTGCCGCGGTGGCCGCCTTCGACGACGAGCGTGCCGGGGTCGTACATCGCGCCGAGGCGGAAGTTCGCCACCGCCTTGATCGCTTCAGCCCGCAGCGCCGGCGTGAAGTCGATCAGATCGTCAACCGTGATGCCCTGCTTGATCGAATGCCGGCGGCTTGGTCGGGAAAGGCTGCGTGGCCGCCGTCCATTCTCCTTTGACGTCCGTCTGACGCACCGGCCGGTCTTCGATCGGCCACACCGGCCTGCCGTTGCGGCGGTCGAACACATACGCGAACGCCTGCTTCGACAGTTGCACGAGCGCAGGAATCTGCTCGACCTTCCCGCCCTCTCTCTGCACGTTGAGATCGATCAGGATCGGCTGCGGCGGCAGGTCGTAATCCCAGATGTCGTGACGCACGAGCTGCTGGTGCCAGACCCTCTTGCCGGTCTTGGCATCGACGGCAACGATCGAGCTCGAAAACAGGTTGTTGCCGGGCCGATGACCGCCATACGTGTCGTTCGTCGCCGCCTCGATGTTCAGGTACACGTGACCGAGCTTCGGGTCGGCGGAGAGCGGTCCCCAGACACCGGCGTTGCCGGTGTATTCAGCGGACCCGTTCAGCCAGGTGTCATAGCCAAACTCGCCCTTGCGCGGAATCGTGTGGAACGTCCACACCTTCTTGCCTGTGCGAACGTCGAACGCCATCACGTCGAGCTTGACGTTGGCCTTGTTGACGCGGCCGCCCGGAATCGACGCCGGGCCGATGACAACGACATCGTTGACCACGACAGGCGGCGAGCTGTTCCCGATCTTGCCGAGCGGATCGAGGCTCTTGTCCTCGATCTGGCGCATCATGTCGACGATGCCGTTCTCGCCGAAGTTGTCGACGAGCTGCCCGGTCTTGGCATCCAGCGCGATGAGGTTGAAGCCTGGGGTCGAGGTGAAGATGCGGCCGCCGCCGCGACCGTCGCTCCAGTACGCCACTCCGCGGTGAACTTTGCGCGGCGCCTGGTCGAACCGCGCGCCCTCATCCGGGCGATACGTCCAGAGTGTTTCGCCTGTGGCCGCGTTGGCAGCGATGACGTTGCGGCGCGGGCCGGCGGTGAAATAGAGCACGCCGTTCACCATCAGCGGCGTCGTCTCGGTCGTCAGCGTTTCGGTCGACGTGCCGTAGTTGTCGAACCGCCACGTCCAGGCGACCTGCAGGGTCTTCACGTTCTCGCGGGTGATCTGGTCCAGCGGCGAATAGCGGTCGGTGCGTTCGTCGCCGCCATACGCCTTCCACTCGACGGTCGGACCCGCAGGCGCGGGGGTCGGCGGGTTGTTCTGGGTGCGGCCGGTAAACGGCAGCGCCGCCAGGAGGACGAGCACGCCAAGGAAGATGTGCGCACGACGCGGTGCCGCCATTGGGAAGACTCCTTCTGTTGCGAAACGCGTGATTAGGTGCGCGCCATTCTAGATCCCAAAGGCCCGAGGCCCAAGGCCTAAGGCCGAAGGGCTGGTCCTTAGGCCTTGGGCCTGTTACTATCCGCCCCTACCAGGGAGGCTGAATGAACCCTCGAATCCGCGGCCCGATCGCCGCACTCCTGTCTTTTTCCGTGCTTGCGGCCGTCGCCGTAAGTGCCCAGACCGGCGATAAATACACTGTGCGCCTTGGCATGGTGCCAGCCGCAAACGCCGCCCAGCAGGCCATGGTGACCGGGCAAGGGCTCTGCGACCGCGATCGCTCGCAGGCACCAGGCTGACCGTTACCGGAACGTTTGAAGGGCTTCCCGCCGCGGCAACCGCGGCGCGAGTGCATCAGGGCATCGCCAAGGGCGCGCGCGGAAAAGCCATCGCGGACCTGACGATTACCAAGGCCGCCTCGGGGACGCTGTCCGGCTCGGTCGGACCTGACGCCGGCGCAGCTCGAGGCGCTGCGGCAGGGACGGCTCTACCTCCAGGTGCACAGCGAACGCGGCATTCCCCCCGAACAAGGCAAAGCTCAACCGGACGTCGACAACAGCAATCTCTGGGGCTGGTTACTGCGATGAAAAAACATCTTCTTCTCTTCACGCTGGCCTTCGGCATCACGGTCGCGCTGATGTCCGCGCAGCAGCCGCCGGCGGCGCCGGGTCCGTTCACCGCGGCGCAGGCCACTGCGGGACGGACCGCCTACGACACGAACTGCGCCGGCTGCCACGGCCCGGACCTTCGCGGCGTGCCGGCGCTCTCGGGGCCGGCGTTCATCGGCGGCTGGAGCACGCGATCCACGCGCGATCTGCTGAGCACGATGCACGTCGTCGATGCCGCCCGATCGAGCGGGTCAGCTCCGCGAGGAGGTGTACCTCGACATCGTCGCCTACATCCTGCAGGCCAACGGCCGCACGCCCGGGCACTCAGATGCTCACCGTGACGACCGACGTGCCGATCGGTGGCGGAGGCGCGCCGGCGCAGGCGGCGGCGCCGGAGCGGCGGCAGGCGGCGGACGTCAGGGCGCGGCCGGCGCCGCGGCGAGGCTGGCGGACGCGGCGACGCACCGCCGCCGGTGGACGCGGCGCAGCAGCCGCCCCGGCGATAGGTCTCACCGTGCCGGGCGAGGTCAGGAACTTCACGCGCGTCACCGACGAGATGCTGAGGAATCCGCCGCCGGGCGACTGGCTCGTGCTGCGGCGCGATCACTACGCGTCGAACTTCAGCCCGCTGACGCAGATCACGCGGGACAACGCGCAGGACCTCCAGCTCGCGTGGGTCTGGCCGATGAACGAAGGCGGCACCAACCAGCCGGCGCCGCTCGCCCACAACGGCACGATCTATCCTGAACAACACCAGCGGCATCATCCAGGCGATCGACGGCAAGACGGGAAACCTGATTTGGGAACATCGTCTTGGCGGCAACATCGCGATGCGCGGCATCGCGCTCTACGACGACAAGCTGTTCGTGACGATGAGCGACGCGAACATCGTCGCGCTCGACGCCAGGACCGGCAAGCAGGTGTGGAAGGTGCATGATGACGGACGGCCGCGGCAGCTCCAGCGGACCGCTCGCCGCGCGTGGCAAGCTGATTCAGGGCATGGGCGGCTGCCAGGCGTACGTCGAGCAGAAGTGCTTCATCAGCGCGTATGACGCCGACACCGGCAAGCAGCTCTGGCGGTTCCACACCATCGCCACGGATGGCGACGCGGGCAAGACGTGGGGCGCGCTCAGCAACGTGTTCCGCGCCGGCGGCGAGACGTGGATCACCGGCAGCTACGACCCGGATCTGAACCTGACGTACTGGGGCACGGCGCAGGCCAAGCCGTGGATGCCTGTGAGCCGCGGGCTCGACGCGCTCGAAAAGGCGCTCTACACGAGCTCCACCGTCGCGCTCGATGCCGACACCGGCAAGCTCGCCTGGTACTACTCGCACGCGCCCAGCGAAGCGCTCGATCTCGACGTCGTCTTCGAGCGCGTGCTCGCGGACTCCGGCGGACAGAACCTGGTGTTCACCGTCGGCAAGGACGGGATCCTCTGGAAGCTCGATCGCAAGACGGGCAAGTACCTCGGACACAAGGAAACGGTTTTCCAGAACGTCTGGGAACGATTCGATCCGGTCACCGGTGAGCCGCGCTACCGGCAGGACATCATCGATTCCGAGGTTGGCGAATGGGTGGATGGATGCCCGAGCACGGAGGGCGGCCACAACTGGCAGGCGATGAGCCACCACCGCACGACCAACGCGCTGATCATTCCGCTCAGCCAGAGCTGCATCGCGATCCGCGCGCAGCGCATCGAGCAGCGGCCGGGCGGCGGCAGCGGCGGCGGCGCCGATCGTCGCTTCTACGAGATGCCCGGCACGGACGGCAACATCGGCAAGCTCGCCGCGTTCGACGTCAACAGCCTGAAGGAACTGTGGTCGCTGCAGCAGCGCGCGCCGTTCCTGACGTCCGTCGTCTCGACGGCGGGCGGCGTGGCGTTCGTGGGCGACCTCGATCGCACGTTCAAGGCGGTTGACGTGCGCACCGGCAGGATCCTGTGGCAGACGCGGCTCGCGACATCGGTGCAGGGCTTCCCCATCACGTTCGCCGTCGACGGCAAGCAGTACGTCGCGGTGACGACCGGACTGGGCGGCGGCAGCCCGCGGCTGGTGCCGTCGACGCTCGCACCGGAGATCAAGGTGCCGACCACCGGTCAGGCGCTGTATGTGTTCGCGTTACCTGAGAAGAGGTAACGGAGGCATTACGGAGGGAACGGTTTCACAGGAGGAACGAAGGGAACGGAGACGAACGGAGATTGACGATCTGTTCGCGATAATCGAGAAAGAAGCGGTGCGGCCGTTCGATTGTCGGCGTGCAAAGCACGCCGACAGCCGCGATGTAAGCGCACCGCAGATACAAGCCGCAGTCGCGACTTCCGAGCGGCTTGTATCTGCGGTCGGCTTACATCAGCGGCAGGCCGCCTTCGGCGGCCAATCGAACGGCCTCATCCTCCGTTCGCCTCTGTTTACTCCGTTGCTCCTGTGAAACCGTTTCCTCCGTCCTTCTCCGTTGCCTCCAGGGTCCAGGGAGAAGCCATGAAGTACATTCGTCTCGCACTCGGCATCATCGGCGTCGCCACGGCCACGATCGCGGCTGTCGCGCAGCAGGCGCCGCAACCACACCGGCGGCGCCGGCGCCAACCGTCGCCCCGGGCGCGAAGCCACAGGCCGCGATCGACTCGCCCCTGCTGCGCTCCTATTCCGCCGTCACCAAGTCACGGCTGCTGAAGCCCGAGGATCGCAACTGGCTGCAGATCCGCCGCTCGCTACGATGGTTCCGGGCTACAGCCCGCTCGACAAGATCACGGCGGCGAACGTGTCGCGCCTGAAGCTGGTGTGGAGCGCCAAGACCGATGAGGTCGGCGCGCACCAGGCGCCGCCGCTCGTCAACAACGGCGTGATGTTCATCAGCACGCCCAACAACCAGGTGGCCGCCTACGACGCCAAGACCGGCACCCTGCTGTGGCGCTACAAGCGGGTCCGGCCCGCCACGGCATTTGTCGCGCACCCGTCCAACCGCGGCCTCGCCCTCTACGGCGACAAGGTCTACTACGGCGCCGGCGAAGCCGTCGTGGTCGCGCTCGACGCGAAGACCGGCAAAGAAGTGTGGGCGAAAGAGGTCTACGACAACACGCTGCGGTACTACATCACGCTGGCGCCGCTCGCCGCCGACGGCAAGATTCTCGTCGGCGCGTCCGGCGGCGAGTTCGGCGTGCGCGGGTACGTCGCCGCGCTCGATCCCGAAACCGGCACCGAGATCTGGCGCAGCTACATGGTCCCGGCTCCGGGCGAGCCTGGCAGCGAGACGTGGCCCAAGGGCGACCAGTGGAAGACCGGCGGCGCGTCGGTCTGGGTGACGGGTAACTACGATCCCGAAACCAACCTCGCGTTCTTCGGCACCGGCAATGGCGGGCCGTGGATGGGCGATCAGCGTCCCGGCGACAATCTGTACGTCGCGTCAACCGTCGCCATCGATGCCGCCACCGGGCGCATCAAGGGCCACTTCCAGTACAACCCGAACGAGTCGTGGGACTGGGACGAGGTGTCGCCGCCGCTGCTGATCGACTTCCGGCGCAACGGCCGGACGATCAAGGGACTGGTCAACGCGTCTCGCTCCGGATACCTCTGGTTCCTCGAGCGCACCAGCGGCGCGATCCGATTCGTCGACGGCAAGCCGTACGTCAACCAGACCGTCTACCGCTCGCTCGATCCGAAGACCGGCCGGCCCGACGTCGACCCGGACAAGAAGCCCGGCGACCGGCAAGGAAGCGACAGTACTGCCCGGCCTGCACGGCGGCAAGAACTGGCCGCCGGCCGCCTACAGCCCGCGGACGCGGATGATGTACATCCCCGCCAACAACAACCTGTGCCACGACGATGACGGGTGTTGCCGGTGACCTATCAGAAAGGGCCAGGCTTCACCGGCTCGAAGGGCGGCGGCACGCAGCTGTGGCCAGGCGCCGACCACGTCGGCGAAGTGCAGGCGTGGAATGTCGACACCGGCCAGAAGGTGTGGACGCACAACTACAAGATGGCGAACTGGGGCCCGCTCCTCGCCACCGGCGGCGGGCTCGTCTTCGGCGGCGGCACGCCGGATCAGAAGTTCCGCGCCTTCGATGCGACCACCGGGAAGCTGCTGTGGGAATCCGTCACCAGCTCCGGTGTCGAGGCGCCGCCGTCGTCATTTGAAGTCGATGGCAAGCAGTACATCGCCGTGCTGACCGGCTGGGGCGCGGACGCGAGCGGCATGGGCGCCACCGTCGCTCGCTTCTTCCCGAATGACAACCCGACGACGCACAGCGGTGGGTGGCGCGGTTTACGTGTTCGCGGTACGACTAGAGTTCAGGATGCAAGGATCGAGAATTACGGATCTCGACTGGTAGAGGCCGACGTTTACGTCGGCCTTTCATAGGAATGAATATGAAGATGAAGCTCACACTCGATCGCAGCGACGTTCTCAGCGCTCACTGTTCCTCGCCGCCGCCGCGACGCAGCGACGTGCGAGAGCCTCTCGTCCGCGAAGCTGGCGAACGGCACCGTCACCTCCGCTCAGGCCGGTCGCTGCTGGAGCCCTCGCGCAGGCAGGCGGCCGCGGCGGTGCCAGCGCTCGCGGATGTGCCGGCGTTCTGCCGCGTGGCGGCCACGCTGACCCCGACCAAGGAGTCGGACATCAAGATCGAAGTCTGGCTGCCGGCGGCGGGCTGGAACGGCAAGCTGCAGGCGGTGGGCAACGGCGGATGGAACGGCAACATCGACACCAACGCGCTCGCCGGCGCCGTCCGCCGCGGCTACGCGGGCACGAGCACCGATACCGGTCACCAGGGCGGCGCGGGGCCGTGGATGCAGAACACGGAGAAGCTCACCGACTGGGCCCACCGCAGCATCCATGAAACCGCGGTTGCCGCGAAAGCGCTCATCAACGCCTTCTACGGCGAGGCGCCGAAGTTCTCGTACTTCACCGGTTGTTCCGCGGGCGGCCGGCAGGCGATGGTTGCCGCCCAGCGCTACCCCGCCGACTTCGACGGCGTCGTCGCCGGCTCACCGGGCCTGGACTGGACGAGCCGCGCCGTATCGGCCGTGCGCGTGAATCAGGCGTTCGAACGCGACCCGCGCGGCGCGTGCCCGCTGACCAAGTTTGCCGGCGATCAACGCCGCGGTCATGAACAAGTGCGATGCGCTCGACGGCGTCAAGGACGGCGTCCTCGAAAACCCGAAGGCGTGCACGTTCGATCCGGCGGTGCTCGCGTGCAAAGGGCACGCCCGACAACTCCTGCCTGACGCCGCCGGAAGTCGAGACGGTCAGGGCGCGTCTACGCCTCGCCGGCGAACCCGAAGAGCAAGCGCGAGATCGCCGGCCTGGCCGTCGGCAGCGAAGCGTCCTGGACCGATCTGGGATGGAGCGCCGCCGCCCGCAGCACGGGCCTCGAGTCTGATGCGGTTCGTCGCCAACGACCCGCAGTGGACGATCGCGCAGTTCAACTTCGACGCCGACGTCGTGCGCGCCGAAGAGAAGGCCGGCGTCGATGAACGCGCTCGACACCAACCTCAAGCCGTTCTTCGATCGCGGCGGCAAGCTGATTCAGTACCACGGCTGGAACGATCCGCAGATCTCGCCGCTGCAACAGCACGCAGTACTACGACCGCGTCGTCAAAGCGATGGGCGGCGCCGGCCGCGTGTCCGGCAACTACCGGCTGTTCATGGTGCCGGGGATGGCGCACTGCGGCGGCGGCACCGGCACGGCGACGTTCGACATGCTGACCGCGCTCGAGCAGTGGGTGGAAGGCAAGAAGGCGCCTGAGTCGATTCCGGCGTCGCGTGCCGAAGGCGGCAAGGTCGTTCGAACGCGGCCGCTGTGCGCGTATCCGCAGGTCGCCACCTATAAGGGCTCGGGCAGCACGGACGACGCAGCCAACTTCGTGTGTAAATAGGTGCGAGGAGGCGCCCGGTCGGTGCGAGCAGGCACCGGTCCGTGCGATCAAGCATCGGTCGGTGCGAGGAGGCTTCGCGGTCCGTGCGAGGAGCCCTCCAGCCCGCCCCGGTGCTGGCCGGGGAAAGCTGTCAAATGTCCTCCATCTGCGAGAATTGCGCCCCAACTCCCGCACAAATCAGGCGCATACGCGCTCAAGAGTTGGCCTGATTGCTGCGTCGTCGTTTCCGTTCGAGTACCGTTGCTGACGGCAGATACGACCGGTCATGGCTGAACTGTCCCTGAAACGAAAAGCGCAATTCGCGCTGCTTCTCGTCTCGCTTGCCTCGCTGGCTCTTCTCATCGCCGCTGAACTCTACGTCCGCCGGACCTCCACCTACGGCTACGTGACACCGGAGACGTTGCGATCGATGACGCCGGACTACCAACCGGCCGTCTTCGCGCGTCACGTCATTCAGCCGCGGGCCAAGACCGCCGTGGTCAACGGCAAGGAACTGTTCCGGATCAACTCGCATGGATACCGCGGTCGGGAGTTTGCCGCCGCGAAGCCACCGGGCACGACGAGAGTCATGTTCTACGGAGGGTCCTCGGTGTTCGACGCGGACTCCCCGGGCGAGGACGACTGGCCTCACCGAGTGGAACGCAACCTCAAAGCCCGTGGATTCGGCAACGTCGAAGTCATCAATGCCGGCATTCCGGGTTTCAGTTCGGCGGAAGCGGTCGGAACCTTCTTTGCCGAAGGGCACCGGTTTGCGCCCGACTACGTTCTGCTCTACGCGCAATGGAATGACATCAAACTGCTGCGTTCGCCGGATCCGCTGCTGCGGCAGTTTGCTCGCGCGGAAGTTTCGGACGATCCGCGGACGACGTATCAGAACGTCCTGGATCGGCTCCTCGGCAACACCTCGCAACTGTATGTGCGTGTGCGTGCGCGCTACTACACGTGGAAGCTGCGCATCGGTGACGAAGGGATCACGCCGGTCGGTGATTACGCCTCGTCCATCGACGAGTCGGCGCTGCGGCAGTACAGGCTCAACGTGCAGACGTTCGTGGACATCGCGCGCAACATCGGCGCTGTACCGATTCTGATGATCGAGGCGCGCCTCGTCGCTCCTGGCAACACGGCCGAGGAGAAGAGCCGGATCAGCTACGACTACGTGCTGCTGACGCACGAAGCCTTGTGCAACGCTTTCGACCGGCAGGACCGCGTGCTCTACGACGTCGGCAGGGAAAAACGCGTGCGCGTTCTGGATCGCCCCGCCAGAGAGTTGACCGGCAAGGGTGACCTCTTTGCGAACCACATTCATGTGAACCCCAAGGGCTCGGCGAGGCTGGCGGAACTGGTGGCTGACGAGCTCGCTCCCATCCTGCATGATGGGCTGCGCGGCGTGGAGGTGCGGTGACCGCGATTCTCGGTATTTCCGCCTTCTACCACGACAGTGCCGCCGCGCTGGTCATCGACGGTGACATCGTCGCGGCCGCACAGGAAGAGCGGTTCACGCGCAAGAAGCACGATCCCGATTTCCCGCACGAGGCGGTGCGCTACTGCCTGCGCGAAGCCGGGCTGACCGCCGCGGACATCGACTACGTGGCCTTCTACGAAAAGCCGTTGCGCAAGTTCGAGCGGCTGCTCGAAACCTACCTCGCCTTCGCGCCGGACGGATTCCGCAGCTTTCGCATGGCGCTCCCCGTGTGGCTGAAAGAAAAGACCCACCTGCCGAAGCTGATTCGCGGCGGCGTCGGCGTGTCGACGCAGGTCCCGCTGGTGTTCACCGATCATCACGAAAGCCATGCCGCGAGCGCGTTTTTCCCAAGCCCGTTCGACGACGCCGCCATCCTGACGCTCGATGGCGTGGGTGAGTTCACGACCACGACGTTCGGCGTCGGCTCCGGGAACAGGATCGAGCTGACCCGGCAACTGGAGTTCCCGCATTCGCTCGGCTTGCTCTATTCGGCCTTCACCTACTACTGCGGCTTCAAGGTCAACAGCGGCGAATACAAATTGATGGGACTGGCGCCGTACGGTCGGCCTCTCTACAAGGACGCGATCGTACGGCATCTGATCGACGTCCGACCCGATGGCAGCTTCTGGCTCGACATGAAGTACTTCAACTACTGCCAGGGGCTGACGATGACGAACGACCGCTTTCACGATCTCTTTGGTGGTCCGCCGCGCAACCCTGAATCCGCGATCGAACAGCGCCACATGGATTTGGCGGCGAGCATCCAGGCCGTGACGGAAGACGTCGTTCTCGCCATGGGTCAGGAGCTGTTTGCACCACCGGTCAGCGCCAGTTGGTGCTCGCCGGGGGCGTGGCGCTGAACTGCGTCGCGAATGGCCGCCTGCTTCGCGAGGGACCGTTCACGGACATCTGGATTCAGCCGGCGGCCGGCGACGCCGGGGGCGCGCTTGGCGCCGCGCTGTTCGTCTGGCACCAGCTCCTCGACAAGCCACGTCCGCAAGCGGGCACCGACCGTCAGAAAGGAAGCTTTCTCGGACCGCAGTTCTCGTCTGACGAGGTGCGCCGCGCGCTGAATGCGGCTCAGGCGGACTACCGCCACGTGCCTGATGAAACTGAACTGCTCGAAACGGTCACGGACCTGCTCGCCGCCGGCAAGATCGTGGGCTGGTTCCACGGGCGGATGGAGTTCGGGCCGCGCGCGCTCGGCGCCCGCAGTATCCTCGGCGATCCGCGATCGCCAAGCATGCAGGCGACGATGAACGTCAAGATCAAGTTCCGCGAGAGCTTTCGGCCGTTCGCGCCGTGCGTGCTCGCGTCGGAGGCACACCGCTGGTTCGGACTCGAGCCTGGCCAGGAGAGTCCCTACATGCTGCTCGTGGCTCCGGTACTGGAAGAGCACCGTATCGCGGTCAGCGCCGATGACGTCCTGCTCATGGCGAACGATCCGGACTTGCGGAAGCGCGTCAACGTGGCGCGGTCGACGATTCCGGCCGTCACGCATGTCGACTACAGCGCGCGTGTGCAGACCGTGGACGAGCGACGCAATCGACGCTTCACCCGGCTCATCGAGACGTTCTACACGCGCACCGGGTGCCCGGTGCTCGTCAACACCAGCTTCAACGTGCGCGGCGAGCCGATCGTGTGCACACCGGAAGACGCGTATCGGTGCTTCCTCGCGACCGAGATGGATGCCCTCGTGCTCGAGGACGTCGTCCTGTTGAAGGAGCACGTCGCAAACCGGCTTGACGAGACCGAGCGGGCGCGCCACCTGGCGCAATTCCAGCTCGACTAGAGGTACGAACATGCAGTGGGCTGAAGTACTCAAGCCGCCACCGGCCAGGATGCTGCGGCAGTTTGCCGTCCTGTGGCTGGTGGTCTTCGGATCAATGGGGGCCTGGCGCATCTGGCGCGGCAGCCCCGAGTGGGGGTGGACGCTGGTCGGGCTGGCCGGTGTCGTCGGGCTGCTCGGAATCGCGCGCCCGCTGGCAATACGCTGCATCTATACCGGGTGGATGGTGGCGGTATTCCCCATCGGCTGGACCATATCGCAACTCATGCTGGCGGCGCTGTTTTACGGCATGTTCATGCCCGTCGCGCTGCTCTTCAAGCTGATTGGCCGAGACGCGTTGCGGCTACGGCGCCGGCCCGTCGAGACGTCACTATGTTCCGAGGGCCGCTGCCGACGAGCGCCGCTACTTCCAGCAGTTCTAGCGAGGCTGCGCCTCAGACGACAGCATGCAGGCTCCGCCTCGCTAGGGCAGTGCTTGATGAGGACCGAGCGGAGGAATCGATGAATCAGTTCGAACAAGCGGCACGCGAGCAGCGGCCGCGAAGCCTGCCCGTTGAGTTCTGGCAGTTTCTTCGCCACAACAAGAAATGGTGGCTGCTGCCGATCCTGTCGATGATCTTCGTGTTCGGCATGCTCGTGTTCCTGTCGAGCACTGCGGCCGCGCCGTTCATCTACACGCTCTTTTGAGTAAGCACCGGTCGGTGCGAGCAGACTTCGCGGTCGGTGCGAGGGGTGCGAGCAAGCACCGGTCGGTGCGAGCAGACTTCGCGGTCGGTGCGAGGGGTGCGAGCCGGCACCGGTGCGAGTTGATTCGAGCGACCCTTCGGCCGACCGCTAGCGCGGTTTTTGATCGGGTAGCGAGCCCGCAGACTGGCGCGGAGCGCGTTCGTGGCCTATGGGTAGCCTGATCGCGGCTCCCTGTGAGCGACGTGATCAGCGAAGGGGCAAATCTGCCCGTAGGCGCTGTTGCGCCGGCGCCGCTGCTGTCGCCACTGACGTTCGACAGACCCGGTTACCGACGCGATTTGAAGGCTGTCGCACGAGTATTCAAGGCGCCGGCGGCTTCGTCAGTCCATGCCGGAGGGCCAGATTTTCCACGTGCGAACCGGGAGCCGCGAGCAGGCTCGCCCGGTGAGGCCACCGCCTCGCCAATCTGAGGGCATGCTACACGAATGAGAACTGCTCTACTAAGTCAGCCCTACCTGTGGCTTACTCAGCCTCATCATCAGCGAGCACCCAGCTCCTTCAGCTTGGCTCGCAGCCCGTAGAAGTCGAGTCCGAGCTCGCCGTTGCGCAGCTTCTCGCGTGACTTCTCTTCCTTGACGAGACGCTCGTCGCCCAGCCGTGCGATCTCCGCCGCCAGATCGCGCGGCACGACCACGACGCCGTCAACGTCGGCCACGATCACGTCGCCGGGGTTGACCTGCGCACCGGCGACCACCACCGGGACGTTCACGGAGCCGGCCGTGGCCTTCACCGTCCCCTGAGCGGAGATCGCCTTCGCCCACACCGGGAAGTCCATCGACGTGAGATCCGCCACATCGCGAACGCCGGCGTCGATGACGAGCCCGGCGGCGCCGTGCGCGCGCGACGACACCGCGAGCAGATCGCCGAACATGCCGTCGGTCGACTCCGACGTCGTCGTCACCACCAGGATGTCGCCCGGCTTGCAGACCTCGATCGCGGCGTGAATCATCAGGTTGTCGCCGGGCTGGCAGAGGATCGTCAGCGCGCTGCCGGCCGCGCGGGCGGTCGGATAGATCGGACGCATGTACGGACGCATCAGGCCGGTCCGCGCCTGCGCCTCGTGCACGGTCGCGACGCCCTGCTGGCCGAGCCGGCGAATGATGTCCGGGTCGGCGCGACGGATGTTGCGGACGATGGTTGGTTTCATGCTCATGCAGGGCGCCCCTTCAGGGGTGCCGATCGATCAACCTGTTGATGCGCGGAAAGACCTTGCGCGCGTTGCCTTCGAGGATCTTGGCGCGGGTCGGCCGCATCGATCGCGGCGGCGTCCACGTACCGCTTGGTGTCGTCGTAGTAGTGGCCGGTCTGCGGATCGATGCCGCGAACCGCCCCAACCATCTCGGAGCCGAACAGGATGTTCTCCGCCGGCACCACCGTTCGTCAGCAGGTCGATGCCCGGCTGGTGATACACGCAGGTATCGAAGAACACGTTGTCGCGAATCAGGTCGGGCAGCAGCGGGCGCTTCATGTCCTGGGCCAGGCCACGGTAGCGCCCCCAGTGATACGGCACCGCCCCGCCGCCGTGCGGAATGATCATCCGCAGCCCGGGGAAATCCGTGAACAGATCGGCCTGCAGGAACTGCATGAAGGCGGTGGTGTCCGCGTTCAGGTAGTGCGCACCCGTCGCATGGAAATTCGAATTGCAGGAGGCGCTGACGTGCACCATCGCCGGCACGTCGAGCTCGACGAGCTTTCGTAGAACGGGTACCAGAAGCGATCGGTGAGCGGCGGCGCCGTCCAGTGTCCGCCAGACGGATCCGGATTCAGGTTGCAGCCGATGAACCCGAGCTCGTTGACGCAGCGCTTCAGCTCCTCGACGCAATTGGCGAGCGGGGCGCTGGGCGTCTGCGGCAGCTGACAGACGCCGACGAAGTTTTCCGGGAACAGCGCGCAGACGCGATGGATCAGATCGTTGCAGTGCCGGCGTCCAGTCCAGGCTCGTCGTGGCGTCGCCGATGTGATGCGCCATGGCGGACGCGCGCGGCGAGAAGATCGTGACGTCGGTGCCGCGATCGTTCTGGAACGTCAGCTGCGGCTGCACGCTCTCGCGGAGCTGATCGTCGGTAATCGAGGCGAGCACCTTCGGCGCCGCCGCCGTCGGATCCTTCAGCGCCGCGATCTGCTCATCACGAAACGCCTGCAGCTGCTTGGGAGCGGTGGTGTAGTGGCCGTGACAGTCGATAACCAAAGTGGAAAAGTAGAAAGTGGAAAAGTGGAAAAGTAAGTAGAAAGTGAGGAACAGTGCGGATCAGTTCCGCGTGACCGTGAACTCGCCCTTCCGCGTCCCCTGCGTCCACGTCCCGTGGAAGACCCTGGTAATACGCGCCGAGGTTTTCCAGCGTGCCGTCGACGCGAACGGGAACGACCTTGCCGCCCTCCTTCGCCTCGCCCTCGATCTGCACCTTCCAGGACGTGACGGCGAGTAGTCGATCGTCACTTTCTTCAGCGTGCCTTCGCCGTCGGCATCCCGGGATTGATCCTGCCGGTCAGCTCTTTGCCGTCCCAGTCGATGTCGAGCAGCAGACGCGACGGGCTGTCCTTCGGACCCCACTCGCCGCTCCACTGCCCTTTCAACGGATGGCCAAACTGCGCGCGACGTCAGCGATGGGCAACGCCACGAACGAATGCCGCCGCACGACCGCAGCCGAGCTGATCCATCGGGACTTGCGCCTTGGGACTTGGCGACTTGGGATTTCCATCACCGCGTCCCCCGCGCTGGCTTCGCGCCCGGCTGCTGCCGCGGACCGAAAATAGGCTGGCCCAGATCGTCCGTCAGGCGGTTCAGATACTGGTTGTTCTCCTGACAGATGTACTCGGGCAGCTCGCCGTGTCACGTTGAACGGAACGTCCCAGGCCATCGTGAACGGTCGCGTGTAGGCGCCCGGGTCGTTGACGGTCGCTTCGTAGTGCAGCGTCTGCTTGCTGGGACGCGTCCACCGCTCGGTCACTTCCATCAGATCCGTGTGCGGATGGCCGAAGTAGTCGAGCCAGCTGTTCTCGTTGAATCCCTTGTTCTCGACGATCAGCGTGTCTTTGTCCTGCCAGCGGCCAATCGAGTAACCGAGGTAGGTCGGGATTCAACTGCATCGCCCTTCGGGAAACTCCCGGCCATCCAGGTAGATCTCGCGCCAGATGTGCGTCGCGCCTTCGAAGATCATCACGATGCGCTTGTGTTCGGGCAGCTGGATGATCTCCATCTGGTACGGCGTCGCCATCATGCGCGGGCCGCCGGGAGGCAGGCAGTAGCCTTCCGGGTCGAACTTGGATTCGTTCTTCGAGTTGTAGTCGTAGACCGCCGCCGACCAGGGCATCCAGGGCATCCACGGTTCCGATTTCGAGCCGCCGCGTCCGCCGCCACCGCCGCCTCCGCCGCGGCGCCCCACCGCCGGCACCTCGGGCGGCCGCCGCGCGGCGTCGACTGCGCGCCTGCAGCAGCGGAACGAACTGCGTGCTGCCGGGGCCGGTGACGACCCGCTCCGCCATGTTCGTGATGTAGGGAACGCTGTAGGTGCCCTTCTCGCCGGGCACGCGGCCGAAGTTGACGGTCCCATCGGCGAGTCGCGGCGTCGGGTCCTGCGGACCGCGGCCACGTCCTCGCCCTCCGCCTCCCTGCCGCCGGCAGCTCCGGCGGTGCCGGCGCCTGCGCGGCCGCCCCGGCTTGCGGCTGCTGTTGCGGCGCTCGCCTGCACCCACACCGGTGGAGAGCAAACACCGCTGCGGCAGCCGCGCACACCAGCGCGGCGCGGAGGCTGTTGGTCACGGGACCTTCGGTCCGCTCGAGCCGGACGCTACGCTTACGGCGTGGTGCCCTGGCTCGACGCCGGCGAAAAGGCGCTTGACCGGTCGACTCGAGGATAACGGTGCGCGCGTTGCCGGTCGGGCTGCCGTCCTTCGCCAGGCTGCCTTCGACCGTCACCCGTTCACCGATCTTCATCGAGTTGCGCGTCCAGCCCTGGCGCATCAGGCCGTTCGGGCTGCCCATCTCCATCGCCCAGTTGGTGACCTTCTTCGTCTTCTCATCGATCACGTCGATATAGAAGAAGGTGTGGGGATTCATCCACTCGACCTTGGTGACGGTGCCCGTCATCTTGAACGTCTTGTTCGCGTCGAACTCCGCCGAGAACGAGTGGTGCGCGAGAGCCCGACCCGCGGACGCAAGCAGCACGGCCGCGGCCATGACGACAAGAAACTTCGTTCGCATTCGAACAACCCTCCAGATGACCGAGTATGTCCTTCAACTCTTCTGGCGCGCTACTATCGCAGAATGTCTTGCACGCAGCGGCTTACCTCGGCTGCTTGCCCCACCCGCCGATAAATGCACACGGCTCGGCCGGGACGCTTATTCTCGCGCCCGTTCACGAACCTGTCAACGCGTCAGCTCCCCGGAGCTGGAGGGATCACGACTGCCTTATCGTGCCATCGATTCTCCTGACCGCCAGCGCTCGTCGGCGCGATTTCCGGCTGCGCCAGTCGTCCTCCGCCCACCGGCCTGGCCCGCCTGCACCCCTGCGCGGCTCGGAAGGCCCGACCGACGCCTCCTGCGGGAACGCTGGAGGTCTTCGAGAACCGGGCCGCGCGGGCACAGGCCGCCGCATCTCGCTCAACATCGTCGCCCTGCCCTCGCTGGCGCGCGAGCCGGCAGCCGACCCGCTGTTCTTTCTGGCCGGTGGGCCAGGGCAGGCGGCGGCCCAGATGGCGGCCGAGGTGCGCGAAATATTCCGCCCCATCCTCCGGCACCGCGACATCGTCCTGGTTGACCAGCGTGGCACCGGCAAGTCGCATCCGCTCGAGTGCCGGAGTGAGTCGAACTCGCTGCAGGAGCTGACCGAATCGGACACGGCAGTCGCTCGAGCGGCTGCGGACGTGCCTGGCCGGCTACGACGCCGACGTCCGGCTTCTACACGACGACGCATCGCGATGGACGACCTCGACGACGTCCGCGCGCATCTCGGCTACGACCGGATCAATCTGTATGGCGGCTCGTACGGCACCCGCGCCGCGCTCGTCTACGTCCGGCAGCACGGCGCGCGCGTGCGATCGATGGTCCTCGACGGCGTCGCGCCGACCGACATGCGGATTCCGCTGTTCGCGGCGCGCGACGCGCAGCGGGCGCTCGACAAGCTGCTCGTCGGACTGCGATGCGGACGCGGCCTGCCGGAAGACGCATCCTGGATCTGGCGACCCGCGTGCGCGCGCTGCTGCGGCGCCTGACCGACCGATCCGGCCCGCGTCGAGGTGATGCACCCGCGCACCGGTCTCCGCGAAACCGTGACGCATCGACGCGCGCATCGTGGCCGGCGTGCTGTTCGGTGCCCTGTATTCCCCGCTGACCGCCTCGCTCGTGCCGGCGCTGATCGCGCGCGCCGAGCAGAACGACTTTCAGAACCTGCTCGCGCTGGCCTACGCCGACGAAGCCGGCGACGACAACATGAGCGTCGGCATGCAGCTGTCGGTGCTGTGCAGCGAAGACGCCACACGCGTGACCACAGAGGACGTCGACCGGCAGAGTGCGGGAACGGTGTTCGGCCTGCACCTGCTGCGCGGTCAGTTGAAGGCGTGCGAGATGTGGCCGCGCGGCGACGTCGATGATTCGTATTTCGACCCGGTGACGTCCGACGTTCCGGCGCTCGTGCTGTCCGGCGACCTCGACCCGGTGACGCCGCCCGGCTGGGGCGACGCCGTCGCGACGCATCTGAAACGGGCGCGCCACATCACCGTGCCCGCCACCGGGCACGGCGTGCTCGCCACGCCCTGCGGACAGGAGCTCATCACGGCACTTCATCGAATCGGGCAGCGCGGACGGCCTCGACGTCAGCTGCGTCAGCCGCATTCGTCGTCCGCCGTTCTTCCTCACGCCGAGCGGCGCCCAATGATCCGGCGTCTGCACGGCCTGAAGAAGCGCGTTCGGCTGCCGTCCAGGCGCGTGTGACGACTGTCGCAGCTTCGACGCGCCCGCGACGGCGCCAATCACCGGCCTGCTGGGACCGAACGGCGCCGGCAAGACCACCACGCTGCGGATGCTCTACGGCGTGATGAAGCCTGACGCCGGCCGGATCCTGCGTGGACGACGTCGATGCGGTCGCCTCGCCGCAGCAGGCACAGGCGCGACTCGGCGTACTGCCCGACGGCTTCGGCCTCTACCCGCGGCTGACGGCGCGCGAGCACATCCACTACTTCGGCGAGCTCCACGGCATCAGCGGCGACAGGCTCCGCGAGCGCACCGAGGAACTGCTGCAGATGCTGGACATGCGGGCGATCGCCGATCGCCGCACCGGCGGCTTCTCGCACGGCGAGCGGACCAAGGTGGCGATCGCGCGCGCGCTCGTGCACGACCCGCGCAACGTGCTGCTCGACGAACCCACCAACGGTCTGGACGTCATGAGCACCCGCGCCGTGCGCACCATCGTCCGCCGCCTTCGCGCGTCGGGGCACTGCGTCGTGTTTTCGAGCCACGTGATGCAGGAAGTGTCGGCGCTGTGCGACGCGATCGTCGTGATCGCCCGGGGTCAGGTGGTCGCGCGCGGCACGCCGGACGAACTGCGGCGGCAGACCGGCCATGACAACCTGGAGGATGCGTTCGTGGCGCTCGCCGGCGTCGAGCTGATCGAGGAGCCTCGGAGGAGACATGGTGAACCGCGCCCTTCACCAGACGCTCGTCGTCATGCGCAAGGAGCTGAAGGACTCGCTGCGCGACCGCCGCGCCCTCTTCTCCATCGCCTTCAGCATCGTCATCGGCCCGGTGCTGGTCGGATTCATGATGAACCGCATTGCCGATCGGCAGCGCGAAGCGGAGCACGTCGAGATCCCGGTCGTGGGACAGGAACACGCGCCGGCGCTCGTCGACTGGCTCCGGCAGCAGTCAGGCGTCACCGTGACAGACGGGCCTCAGCGCCCGGAGCAGGCGGTGCGCGACCGCGCGAACGACGTCGTGGTGGTGATTGCCGGACGACTTCGCCGAGAGATTCCGCGCGTCGCGGCCGGCGACCGTCAAGGTCATTGCGGATACGTCGCGCAATGCGGCGCGGCCAGCCGATCGAGCGCGTGCGACGGCTGCTGCAGCGATACAGCGCCGAGATTGGCGCCCTGCGGCTGATTTCACGCGGCGTGAGTCCGGCCGGGGTCACGCCGCTGAAGCTGGAGGAGATCGAGATCTCCACCGCGCAGCAGCGCGCCGCGCAGGTCCTCGGCTTCATCCCGATGTTCATCATCCTCGCGGCGTTCGTCGGCGGCATGTCGATCGCCACCGACTCGACGGCCGGCGAACGGGAACGCGGGTCGCTGGAGGCGCTGCTCGTCAACCCGGCGCCGCGCATGGCGCTCGTCGCGGGAAAGTGCATCGCCGCGGCGCTCATGGCGATGACAGCGGTGGTGCTGACGACGACGTTGAGCGCGAACATCCCGAGGTTCCTGCCGCTGCAGGACATGGGGATCAGGTTCCGCATCGGACGCGACGAATTCATCGGCGTCCTCGCGGCACTGCTGCCGATGTGTCTGTTCTCCGCATCCCTCCAGGCCGCGGTCTCGACGCTGGCGCGTTCGTTCAAGGAAGCGCAGAGCTACATGGGCGTGCTCGTGCTGCTGCCGATGCTGCCGGGGATGATCAGCGCCGTGTCCACGCTCGGCCAGGATCCCTGGATGTACCTGGTACCGGTACTCGGCCAGCACGTGCTCGTCATGGGCGTCCTCGGAGGCAGGCCCGAGGAGTGGTGGGCATTCGCCGTCGCAGGCCTCATCGCCGTGCTGTCGGCTGCCCTGCTCATCAGGACCATGACGACGCTCTTCAAGATCGAGAAGATCATCTTCGGACGATAGGGTAACGGAGGCGACGGAGGGAACGGTTTCACAGGAGGAACGGAGAGAACTGAGACGAACGGAGTTTAAGATTCTTCGTACTCGACGGTTCTGAGTAGGTTAATGAGTGGATTTAGTAAAAGTAATGGGGGTGGGTTGCTGACTGGGAGCATGCTCGCCCAGATCCCTGCGGCAACCTCACCCACGAAATCATCGCCGCGCCGATCGACGTGCACCGCGTCCTCGGGCCGGGCCTGCTGAATCGCTTACTCGACCTGCCTGCAGCAGGAGCTGTCGGTTCGGAACCTGGCCTTACCACCCAGCAGCGGGTGCCGCTGTGTACAAGGGCGTCGCCTTGGATTGCGCGTACCGCTGGACCTCCTCGTGAAAGACGTGGTCGTTGTAGAAGTGAAGGCGCTTGCGGCGGTTCTCCCAATCCATCAGGCGCAGCTCCTGACGTACCTGAAGCTGATGGAATTACCCGTGGGGCTCGTAATCAATTTCCAGGTCGAGCGCCTGGTAGACGGCCTCAGGCGGGTGATCAACCCACATTGGAACGAAGCAAACGCAGCGGCCGTTCGATTGCCGCCGTAGGCGGCTTACGGCGGAAGGGATACAACATAAGCCCGAAACGGTTTCTGGCGCGGGCTTATGTTTGTGCTCCCTTCCGCCCCGTCGTCGGCGTGCTACGCACGCCGACAATCGAACGGCTCAATCTCCGTTCGCCTCCGTTCCCTCCGTTCCTCCTGTGAGACCGTTTCTCCGTGCCCTTCGTTGCCTCTACGCGGACTTCGATACGGACAGTCGAACACCACCAGGGACCTCGGCCTGTGCACGAAGCGCCAGTGGAATCAGGAGCAGCGCTTCGCACGAAACCGCGCGAATGGGATCTTCTGGGAATTGACCGCAAAAGGAATGATCGGCTCGGCTACACGGCTGAGCAAAATGTTGACAGACCGATTCGTGCGGCGAGCCGACTGGGCCCGCCGCACGGATCACTTACCTGGGCCGTCAAACGATCGTTCGTCGACCCGTGAACAGACCGACGACGAACAGCACGAGCGCGATCACGAGCAGCACATGAACGAAGGCGCCGATCGTATACGTGCCGACGACGCCCAACAGCCACGCGATTAACAGAATGACCGCGAGAACGTAGAGCATCTTTTCCCTCCTGATGCTCAATATTGCAAGTGGCCGGCCATCGAGAACTGAGCCGTTCCTCTCATCGCGAAACCGCCGAGCCGTTTTCGTCAGTCGAATACGAATCTGAAACTCGCGGCGCCGGGCACTGTCTCGAAGCCGGCTGATCTTCCCAGCCTCTCCTCGGTGCAAGTCACACCCTTCGAAGCACTTGCCCCCTTCCACCGATGGTTACGTGCGGTCTGGCACGACTCTAGACACGTGCGCGTGCATGCTCGCCAGCACCACCACGCGGAGACACGAGGAACTGCCGTCGATCACGGCGGCGAGCGAATGGTTCGATGCGTTGGATCAGCGGGTGATCGGACGCGGACCCGCGAGCTGGGTCGCGTCAGTGCTTGGTGTGCACGGCGACGCTCAGGAGTGGTGGATCGACGTCGCCAGTGTCGCGAATCCAACGGCGAACATCGTGCTCCGACTCTCGCGCCGTGCGACGGTGTTTCACGCCGTTGCGGCGCTGCGTCGACACCGGCCGCGCGCGGAATCGAGCGCACCGGTCATCGATGTCACGCGGGTCTGCTAGCGGTCGTCAGCGGCGCGTTAGCGCTCGTCAGCTTTGTGTCCCAGCAGCCATTGCTGGCTGACAGAGCCGAGCTCGAGTTTGTCGTCGTGGGCCCGCAATCGGCGCGTCGTCAGCGTCACGATCGCGATGAGCAGCAGCACGGCCGCGGTAACGGCGATAGTAACGGAGTTGATCACGGTGGGAACACCATACGTCGCCAGCACCCGTTGCGCAAGTACCGAGCGTAAATCACATGGCACCCCTGAAGGGGCGCCCTACGTCAGAGAGTCGACGACGCTGCGCCAGTTCGTGTCGGCGGTGTCGGCGACCATGCCGCCGCACAGCCAGGTCGTCGCATCGCGGCGCCGGCTCCAGACCAATTCGACCGGCACCGGCATGTCCGCAGGCGGCACGATCAGGCTGAACGTGCCCGGCGGCCCTGCGCCCGCGCTGCGTCGCATCTCCACACACACACCGCCGTAGCTGACATCGAGCACTCGGGCCGACGCATCCGCGACATCGACGCGAACATCCCGCATCACCGGCCGGCGCGGCCAGCGCCGCGGCATCGACGGCCCCATCCGTCCGTCGGAGAGCAGCCGCTTCACGAGGGCGATCAGGATCGACGGCGCGATTGGTTTCAGAAGGAACTCGGCGCCCAGGCGGCGCGCATCGGCCTCGATCGCCGGATCGGCGAACCCCGTGAGCACGACCGCTGGAATCGGCGCCTTGCGCATCGCGACGAGATGGAGCCCGTTGTACTGGTCGAGCCGGATGTCCACCAGCAGCAGATCCGGCTGTTCGTCTGTCAGGAGCTTGATTGCCGTGGGCACGGTGCCGGAGGTGACGGTTTCATAGCCCGCATCTGCCAACAGCATCGCCAAGCCGGCACGCGTCGGCTCGTCGTCGTCGACGATCAGGATTTTCTGGGGCATCAAGTGCTCGGCGTACTCCCATGCCGGGTGAACGCTCGGGCTTATGTTCGGGGCGATCTGAGAGTCTACTCCGCATCCCGTTCCGGGGCCCGACATGCGGAAGCCGTGCCGTTGAGGTGGGGTGAGGCAGGCGGCCAAAGCCGGCCGAGTTGCGGCAATGTCCTGTGAGGTGTCGGCGTCAGAGGGATCGAAAGCCTCCGCCGAGGGCGACTAACCCGTATGCTTTCTGGACGGAGACGGCTGTCGTAGAGGCCGACCTTAAGGTCGGCAGGCTGTCGTAGAGGCCGACCTTAAGGTCGGCCCCTACATTAGCGAAGCTGGCTTAGCGAAGCACCGGCACTACCACTAGGATGTCCGTGCCCAACGCCGTGGCCGTTGCGGCAATCGTTCCGCGGCACGCCGCCACGATGCGCCCGGCAGCCGCGACCGGAACCGCTTCCGCCGCCCAGTTCGACGGCGCGCGCACGACATCCTGTGCCATCGCCACCACGATCTCGCTCGAGCGCTCGGTGGCAGAGACGGTCACCGCGACGTCTGAGTGCTCTTCTGCAAGCGCCATCATCGCCATCAGCAGCCCCGACAACGCACTGACCAGCAGGTCTTCGTCGACAAGAATCCTGGCGTCTCCAAGATTGATCCGTTCCTCGATCGTGACGCCGCGCAGCCGTCGCTCCGGCTCGATCGATTTCAGCACCTGGCCAATGATGGCCTGCGCCTGTACCGGCTTCGGCGCCGGCGAGATCTCTCCGCGGAGAAAGCGTGCGGCCTGCAGCAGGCACGTGGCCCGCCATGCTTCCGCGCGAATCAGATTGGCCGCCACGGTCGCGGCAAGGCCGCCGCCGCGATCGGACAGCAGATTCGTGCTCGCACGCAGCGCGGACAGCGACTGCGACAGGTCACGACCCGCCTGAGCCGCGATGATCGCGCCAGGATCGGGCGACACAGCAGCGGCCGTTCCGGCCTGAGATGCGCTTGGCGTCACAGGCGCCGACGACTCGCCCGCCGATCCCTTCGGCGGCGTGTCGAGCATCTCCACGTAGTGCTTGTCTGCCCGCATGCGAAAGGTTCTCGGGAGGCCTTCTCGTACCGGTACCGGCGGCGACGATGCCGTGTCGTCGTCTGCGCCGAGAAGATCTTCGATACGAATGGCCGAGGGATTGGAGATCGAATCGTCCGGGTACTGCACGTCAGGCACTGGGGGGACACTCCGCCGCGAACTGTGTACGTAGGGCGCCCTTTTCAAGGGTGCCATGGGTATGCCAGACACCTGTTGAGCAAGTGACTGCGCTAGGGGCTACATGGTACCACTGCGCGTTCGACTTCGCTCGTACATCGCGCCTGCACATGCGCCGAGGATGTTGCAGGTCAGATCGGTCGCGGATGGAAAACGGCCGTGACTGTACAGCTGGGATGCTTCTGTGGCGAGCGACAGCACGGCCGCAAGCGCAACAACGATCCACGGCGAGCCTGTCTCGCCGAAGCTGCGCAGCAGCGAAGGCGGACGCGAACGCAGCGACCGCGCACCAAAGTAACCCCACGGTGCGTAGAGCAGCAGGTTCACCGCGACGTCCCTGATCTTGATCGGCGGCGAGACAAACGGAATCCACGCCACGCGCTGCCAGTGCGTGTGATTCTCGTACATGGTCCATGGCGCGACGAGCAGCACGATGAAGCCCGTCCACAGCGCCAGAGGCCACCAGCCATGTCTCACGAGCGCTCCCTTCGGTCTCGACTTTCTCAGAAAAGAGTCTGGCAAATCGTCGTCGCGCGCATTACGTGCGGCGATTTGTGGAGGTTATGCCGCGCGGTCGCGGGCCTGATGTTTGCTCAATGTGAGCCCAGCGGTCATCCATGTCACAGAGAACGATCCAGACGTCGACCCCGAGCAGAGCGCACGCGCTCGACGAGTTCCTTCCGGAACGCTTATTCGACATGGGCGTTCGCGGCGACGGCGAGCGGGGCTCGCCAATCATGTACCTGCTCTCCCCGAACGACGTCCAACTCGACCCGATGGAACACGTCCATCATCCCGCGACCGTCACAGCTCCCTCCGTGCAGTTATGGCCGATGCTCGCTGCCGGGTTCGTCGCGCTTGGCGTCACGCTGCTGGTCTTGACGATATTTGCGAAGTACCTCGACGCGGCCGTCTAAGGGGCTCGCGGTTCCAAAACACATAATCAGGCCGTTTTAGGGCCGTACGGTCGAGCCTGGCTCCCGGCGTCGTTTCCCATCCGTTGGCTCGACTTCCAGCTGGACGGGTGCGACAATCCAAACGGTTAAAGCTCCGGGCCCCCAGGGCCGAACTCCAAGTACGGAGTTTTTGACCCCATCCGCCCCATGGACCGCCCAGATCACCCGGAAGACGAGAAGCCTGGAACGACGAACACCGTTCCCGCGCTGATTCACGACTATCGCGCCCAGCGCGACGCCTGGCGTGAGCAGGCGCGCAATCTGGCGCGGATGCGGGAAGAAGTCCTTGCCGCCGCTGATCGCGAGGCGCGCGACATCGTGACCGCCGCCCGCGCCGACGTCCGTCAGATCCTCCTGAAGGCGAGGCGCGATCTGCTGGTGCTGGCGGCGCAGGTTCGCGCCGCGGGCCGGCTCGGCGATGCGGACGACACGCCTGATACCGTCACCTTCCTTCCGGCTGACGATCTGGGGAACGCGCGTGATGCACTCACCACGGCGCGCCACGACGTTCGCCGTGTCCTCGACGAGTCGCGCCCGGAACTGGAAGGGCTGGCAGCCGAGGGCGACGCGCTGCGGGCCGCGCTGAGACAGCATCGGCCGCCGGCACCGGCGCGCGTCGACGTGCGCAGACACATTTCGGCGCCGCCCGTTCTCGACGCCCCCGACGATCGACTGTTGGAGACTCCGGTCGATTTCGAGTTCACGTCGATCGGCGCGGACGATTCGTCCGACCTGATCTTGACGCACGGGCGCCACCCGATGCGCGCGTTCATAATCACAGCCGCGTCGATTGGCGCTGTTGCGCTCATGGGAACCGGCTGGTGGCTTTTCCGCTCCCGGCCAACGCGGGAGCATCGACGGCCGTCGCATCCAGCAAACCGTCATCCGGATCGAAGGCGCCGACAGTCCCCACGACAGCGAGCGGCGAACACTGCCGCTCCCGCTGTTCGTGCGGCGGACAACCTTCCACGATCTCCACTGTCGATCCAGCTCGCGGCCCGCCGACCCACGTGGATCCGCATCACGACCGATGGTCGCGTCACAGCGGAACGCATTTTCAGGCCAGGCGAAACGCAACAGATCCGCGCCACGCGCAATGCCAGCATCCGCGCGGGTGATGCCGGCGCCGTCTCCGTGTCCGTCGACGGCCGGCAGCCGGTCGCGCTCGGTCGTGAAGGCGAGACCCTCACGCGCCAATTCGCAGTGGAGACTCCACCCACACCGCGGCCCGCACTGCGGCCCGCACCGTGGCACGGCCAACGCCCAGCCCGGCAGTCCCCGTCGCGCAATCCGCACCGCAACGGCCACCCGCGACACCGGCCGCATCTCTCTCAAATACAAGCGTTGTGTCGTCCGCGCCTGCGCCTGCGCCGGCGCCGCGTGTGACAGAGCAGCAACCGGTCACTCCCCCGACCGACGCGTCTTCAGTAAGCAGTCCCTGCCGCGCGGCCCGTCCCCCCGCCGCCGCGCCCCGCGGCGGCCGCCGTCGATCGGCCAACAGCGACGGCGCCTCCGGCATCCGCCGCGGTCCAGACAACCCTGCAGGATTCGCTCACGAGCATCGCGTCGCGCTGGCTCGATGCGTACTACCGTCAAGATCGCGCGACGATGGCCGCGATCTCCGCGCAAGTGAACGTCGCCGACGATCGCGGCGAAAAAGAACGGCTGCCGCGTGGGCTGCCGGGCGTCCGGCGGTCACTCGACGACGTGAATCGGCTTCGAACGTCTCGGACCGCGGTAGCGATCGCTGACCGCACGGATGACCGAGCGCATGGAAAACACCGCGGCGGGTCAGATGGCGCGGCGGTGTCCTACGTCGTCCCACATGTGGACGCATCGCGACGGCGCCTGGCAGCTCCACGACGTCCGCATCTTCAGCGCGTCGGCCCTCGGCCGCGCGGTATCGCGCTGAAGCAGTCCTTGGTCCTTGGTTCTTAGTCCATCCGTGGTCCTCAGTCCGGATGTGTCACCCTAGTTAGATCAGTTCTCGATTCGGTGTAGCGGCTCTCAGATTGAGCGTGGCGGCCTGACACATCGCCTCGCGAAGCCGCTCGCGGCGCCGAAGAGCGTTGCGGGGGCTCTGGCCTCGCAGGCCGCTCGGGTCGCCGCGCATCTGCCACCCCACCGCGCAAGCGTGCGCGGCGGGGGCCCCGGGCTCGCGCGGCTCAACCTCGCCGAAGTCTCAGCCTCCTCACGCTCTTTCGACTTCGCTGTCGGCTTGCTCGAAGGCTTCGCGACGCGATGCGCCAGGCCGCCACGCTCAACCAGCATGTTTCAGTGGCCTCGCCGGGCGAGCCTGATCGCGGTTCCCTGTGAGAGACGTGATCAGCGAAGAAAGTAAATCGGGCCCGCAGGCGCGGTTGCGCCGGCGCCGCTGCTATCGCCACTGCTGCTCGATATACCGGGTTACTGACACGATTTGAAGGCTGTCGCAAGGATCATCCACGGCGACGGCGGCTTCGTCAGTCCATGCTGGAGGGTTCGATTTTCCACGTCGCGAACCGGGAGCCGCGAGCAGGCTTGCCCGGTGAGGCCACTTCGAGCGCTCGCTACATCGAATCGAGAACTGCTCTCGTACTACTTTGTCAGATCCGCAGTGAGACCTGTTGGAGCTTGAGCATGCGCTGGAGGTAGTGCGGGCGCGTCACAAAGAGATGCGCGGTCAGGACTTCCTGGAGAATGGCGCGTACGCGTGGCAGCGTGAGGCTGCGTGAGGAGTGCCGCTGCCGTTCGACCTGCAGGAAGGTGTAGGCGAGGGCGGTGAGGACGGCATGGCGTTGCCAGCCCGGCCACGTGCGGCCTTCAAAGTGATCGAAGCCGAGCTCGTCTTTCAATTCTTGATATTGCTGTTCGATGGCCCAGCGCTGGTGCGCCAGGCGCACGAGGCCCCGCAGCGAGGTCGTGGCCGGGAGGTGGACCAGGTAGTACTTGGTGCGCGGGGTGGCGCCGCGATCCCGCTCGGCGAGTAGCCAGACCTCCGGATCCAACCGCCGTCGCCACCAGCCATGGGCGGGCGTGACTCGCGCCGCCGCAAAGCGGGCCGACCACAATCGCGCCTGCCGCCCATTCCGCCACGTGATCGTGCGCCACTGCCGCGCGGGCCAGGCCGCGACGACCTCGGCCACGCGCCGTGGGTGGAGGCGCGTTTGGGGCGAGCGTGTTCTTCGTGCGCGCCCGACCGGAGGCGCCCGGGACGGGCTGCGGCGGGCGCACGCGGACGGGGCCGGCAAAGACACCGAGGTGCGAGGTGATCCCGAGGGCATACGGGAGACCGGCCCGATGCAGCATGGTCCGCAGGGTCGAGTTATCGCCAAACTCCGCATCGGCGAGCACCGCCGTAATCTGAAAGCCCGCGGCCCGCACCTGCCGGACGAGCGTCAGCGCGAGCCGCCACTTCTCCTGGAACCGTGTGGTCGACGGGATGCGCGCACGCCGACGCGCCGCGGGCGTGAGCCACTCCTCGGGGAGATAGAGCTGGCGCGCCGAGCAGCGCTGCGGCGCCGCTGGCTCGCGGTCGCTCGGGGCGACGCGTATCGCCACCCGAGCGCGCGATCGTGTTCGGAGGGGACGCCGAGCTAATGCGGCTCAAACTCGCCGGAGGATCAGCCACCGCGTGCTCGTTCGACGCGCAGCCGGTGCCACAGGATTGGCGTACGCGATGTGTGAAGCTGAAACGCTTGATAGCGTCCCGTGGCTCTCACCGCGCCAGCGATCGCGCTCCCTGTGCGCGACTTCATCAGCGAGGATGTTAAGCCGGACGGAAGGCGCGCACGC
Source organism: uncultured Acidobacteriota bacterium (assembly GCA_963793705.1). Taxonomy (GTDB): domain Bacteria; phylum Acidobacteriota; class Vicinamibacteria; order Vicinamibacterales; family UBA2999; genus Gp6-AA40. The sequence goes on from CAWCBC010000009.1 coordinate 337,642, forward strand.
TGGGGCGCGATGGCCAACGCCCACTCGACACGGCTCCAGACACGTCTGGAGCCGTCGAACGGATCAATCCACGCGGGCGGTTCGGCAGTCATGCCGGAGCATGCGACACGTAGCGTACCGGGAGCGCATCTGGCTCGGGTAGTCCTCTTCGAGAATCTAGATCGGATCTGAAAACGGATCTAGTTCTGCTTTGTCAGATCCGCAGTGAGACCTGTTGCAGTTTGAGCATGCGCTGGAGGTAGTGAGGGCGCGTCACAAAAAGATGCGCGGTCAGGACTTCCTGAAGAATGGCGCGTACGCGCGGCAGCGTGAGGGTGCGTGAGGGCTGACGCTGCCGTTCGACCTGCAGGAAGGTGTAGGCGAGGGCGATGAGGACGGCATGGCGTTGCCAGCCCGGCCACGTGCGGCCTTCAAAGTGATCGAAGCCGAGCTCGTCTTTCAATTCTTGATATTGCTGTTCGATGGCCCAGCGCTGGTGCGCCAGGCGCACGAGGCCCCGCAGCGAGGTCGTGGCCGGAAGGTGGACCAGGTAGTACTTGGTGCGCGGGGTGGCGCCGCGATCCCGCTCGGCGAGTAACCAGACCTCCGGATCCAACCGCCGTCGCCACCACCCATGGGCGGGCGTGACACGCGCCGCCGCAAAGCGGGCCGACCAGAATCGCGCCTGTCGCCCATTGCGCCACGTGATCGTGCGCCACTGCCGGGCGGGCCACGCCGCGACGACCTCGGCCACGCTCCGTGGGGGCGGCGCGTCGGGAGCGAGCGTATTCTTCGTGCGCGCCCGACCGGAGGCGCCCGGGACGGGCTGCGGCGGGCGCACGCGGACGGGCCCGACGAAGACGCCCAGGTGCGAGGTGATGCCCAGGGCATACGGGAGACCGGCCCGATGCAGCGTGGTCCGCAGGGTCGAGTTATCGCCAAACTCCGCATCGGCGAGCACCGCCGTGATCTGAAAGCCCGCGGCCCGCACCTGCCGTACGAGCGTCAGCGCGAGCCGCCACTTCTCCTGGAACCGGGTGGTCGACGGGATGCGCGCCCGCCGACGCGCCGCGGGAGTGAGCCACTCCTCGGGGAGATAGAGCTGCGCGCCGAGCATCCACGCCTGTGCCCCGCTCCACAGCGCGGCGGTCACGGCGACTTGGCAATTGGCGATCTTGCCCAGGGCGCCGCAGTATTGCCGCGCCACGCCGACCGAGTGCGGGCCTTGCTTCGGAAAACTCGTGCCGTCGAGGATCAGGACACCGGCCCGCATCGGTACCGCGACGCGCAGCCGGTGCCACAGGCGATCGGCGTCCCACGGCGCATCGGTGATGAAGTGCTGAAACGCTTGATAGCTCCCTGGCTCACTCACCCGCGCCAGCATCGCGCTCATCGACTTGCGGGGGCTGTCACTCAGCAGGCCGAGGAGGTACCGTCGGAAGGCGCCGCGCTGTGCGCGATGGCCAAACGCCCCCTCGAACGGCTCCAGCCACGTCAGGAACCTATCGATCCACGCGGGCGCATTGCCGGGCAGCACGCGCGCGTAGCGTACCGAAACGCGCGCTCCAGTACAACTGCTCAGTCCTCTTCGAGAATCAGAGGATCTGACAAAGTAGTCATATAGTCTTGGGATTTCACAAGGACGGACCAGGAACCAAGGACCAAGCACTAAGGACAATCCCGACTGACCTACTCAAACAGCGAGGCGTCGTGGACGGCAGCGGCCTCGAGCGTTTCCGGCCGCTGCAGCACACCGCTGCGGCACAGCGTGGTGAATTCGCTGACGAGATCCTTGCGGCGCCAGCCGCGGCCGGCCTCCTGCTCGAGCGTGGCGCAGGCATCCTCGGCGGTCAGTGCCGGACGATACGGCCGGTCCGTGGTCAACGCATCGTAGACATCCACCACGCCCATGATCTGCGCCAGGAGCGGGATGTCTTCGCCGGCCAGTCCGTCGGGATAGCCACTGCCGTCCGCGCGCTCGTGATGGCAGCGAACGATCGGGCGAACCATCCGCAGCAGCCGCAGGTTTCCGCAGAGCCGGTCGCCGATGGTCGTGTGCCGCTTGACGATCTCGAATTCGTCAGCGGTCAACGGCCCCGCCTTCTGCAGCACGGAATCGGGAATGGCGACCTTGCCGATGTCGTGGAGATACCCGCCGCGCCGAAGCGCGCCGACTTCGTCGCTGGTCAGACCGAGGTGGATGCCCAGTGTGGCGGCGTAGGCGGCCATCCGCTCGCAGTGCCCGCCGGTGTAGGTGTCTCTGGCCTCGACCGTCTGCGCCAGACTGAGAATGATCGACTCCGCGGAATCGAGTTCATCGGTGAAGCGCTTCAGCCGCATCAGTGAGCGGACGCGCGCGCGCAGTTCGGAGGTGTTGACCGGCTTGGTCAGGAATTCGTCGGCGCCGGCGTCGATGCCCGCGAGCCGCTCGTGGCGGCCGTCAAGACCGGTCAACAGCATGACCGGGATGAGCCGCGTCGCCGGATCTTCCTTGAGCCGCCGACACAGCTCGATGCCGTTCAGCGATGGCATGTTGATATCGGTGAGCACGAGGTCCGGCGATTCGCTGTGGACCAGCGCCATCGCGACCTCACCGTCCGACGCGGAAAAGACCTCGTAGCCGTCGGCGCTCAGCGTTTCGCAGAGCGTCTCGAGGAGCGGCGCCATGTCGTCGGCGATGACGATCTTGCCGGCGCTGCGTTTCCCGGATGGATCCTGCGGCATTGAGCAGCCGCGATTATAAGCCTGAGCTACTTTTTCAGCGACGCCAGCGCCGCCTTCGCCTCCGCTGCGAGCGGTGACTTGGCATCGAGGCTCAGCGCACGTTCCAACGTGCTGCGAGCGAGCTTCGCATCGCCGCCGCTCGCATACGCGAGACCGAGGTGATAGTGGAACGACGCCTCTCTCGGCTCCTTGGCCACGGCGCCCTGCAGCTCGGAGATCGCGTAGGTCGGCATCCGCCTCTTGTAATAGACCCACCCCAGGGTGTCGACCGGCTCGGCCGACTCCGGCATGCGCCGCTTCGCGAGTTCCGCGAGCTGCGATGCGACTTCGAGGTTCTCGCCGTCCTCCGCGTACAGAAACGCCAGGTTGTTGGCCGCAACCGCGGCCTCCCGGTCTATCGTCAGCGCCTGGCGGTACGCCTCCTTGGCCTCAGAACGGCGGCCCTGCCCGATGAGCACCGTGGCGATCATCGTCTGCGCGCCAACAGACTTCGGATCGCGCTTCAACGCGTCCTGAAAGAATTTCAGCGCCTCATCCAGCTTGCCCTGCACCAGGTACAGATTCGCGAGCACCCCGTATGCGTCTGAGCGCGCGGGGTCGAGGTCGATGGCCTGCCGCAACAGCGTTTCCGCGCGCGCGAAATCATTCGAGGTCGCATAGGTCCGCGCCGCCAGCATCACCGCCGGAGGGCTCTTCGGAAACTTCGCCATGACCTGATCAGCGCGCGTCCGCGCCGCAGCAACGTTGCCCTCAGACAGATCCAGCCGAATCAACGCCTCGGCGGTGGCGAGCGAACGCGGCTCGAGTTCCAGGGCCTTGGCGTATGCCTGGCGTGCTGCGGGTCTGTTGCCTTCTCTCATGCGCAGTTCCCCTTCCAGATAGAGGAACTCCGGATCGTCGGGTCGGGCGCGACGCAGAGCCTGCAGCGGGGGACCCGCTGCCACCGCGTCTCCCCGCGCCAGCGCGGCGCGCACCACCGCTTCGCGCGCCGCGGGGAGCTGTGGCGCCGCTCGCAGCGCCTGCTCGCCGTACTTCAGCGCCCACTCGGTGTCACCCGACAGCAGCGACAGTCGTGAAAGTTCGATCTGCGCGGTGACGGCGCGTGGCTCGAGTCGCAACGCGTCCGAGAACGCCTTCTTGGCGTCCTCGATCTTCCCGGTCCTGCTGTACGCCAGTCCGAGCAGGATCGAGCCTGAGCGGCCCGGGAGTTCTGCCTCGCCACCGTGGCGACGCTGATGGCCTCCTCCAGCTTGTTTTCCTCGAGCAGGAAACCAGCCTTCAGCACGAGCGCCTTCGGTTCCTTCGGCGAGGCAGCGAGCGCTTCCTCGACGAGGCGGTGCGCCTCATCCCGCTGGCCGCGGCCATACGCGATCGCTGCGAGCTGCAGCTTCGCTTCGAGCGACGTGTCCTTTCGGTTCACGAGACTCTTCAGGACCTGGGTCGCCTGATCAGGGTGGCCCATCGACAGGTGAAACCTGGCCAGCGCGAACCCGGCCCAGGCGGCGGTCTCGGGATTGTCAGCGAGCTTTTTCAGATGCGCTTCCGCGGCCTCCGGGCGCCCGGTGACGACGTAGAAGCCCGCGAGAGCCCGATTCACCGAGGCGCCGTCGTTGTCGACGCTATAGGCGTGTTTCAGCTCGCGCTCGGCGTCCGGCTGGCGACCCGCGGCCAGGAGGAAATTCGCGTACGCAATGCGAAGAATCGGGCGAGTCAGGCTGCAGTTCCAACGCCTTCCGGAAGGCGTCTTCGGCCAGGCGGAGATCGCCACGCGCCCGCTGCACGGAGCCCCGGGCGACATAGCCCATTCCGTCGGCTGGATCCGCGGCGATCGCCTCGTCCATGGCCTTCAAAGCGCTGTCGAGATCTTTCAGCCCCGCAAGTGCAGTCCCGCGCAGGATGTGGGCCAGGGCATTCTTCGGCTGCCGCTTCAGGACGCGATCGGCGCGCATCGCGGGCGTCTTCGAATCGATTCCCCGAGAGCAGAAGGTTGCCGACGGTAATCTGGATGTCCGCGTTATCCGGCAACAGGTCCCCGGCGCGGAGCAACTCGCGCAGCCCGTCCAAAGTGGCGCCGGCCTTCAGGTAGGTCCGGGCAAGTTTCAGGCGCACGTTACCGTCCGTTGGGTCGAACTGCACGGCGCGGCGATACTCGATGATGGCTTCGAGGTTCTGCCCGTTCGCCGCGTACGCGTCGGCGCTGGCCAGCGCTTTACGCTTTTGCTCGGCCTTGTTCGAACACCCGGCGACCGAGCAGGCGAATAAGCAGAGGACGAGCGGCGGCTGGCGTGATCTAAGCATCAGAGGCAATTCACATTATTGCGGTGCGTGGTGAACCTGGTTGAGGCAACCGACGTGCCACTGCAAGTCCATCTACGCGTCAATTGAGGCATCGTGGACAACCGCCAGACGAAAGTGACAGCTCAGGCCAGTTAACCGTGAAAGCTCCGACTTCCCCTTGAGCTGGCGTGCCTCCTTGCGGCTGCGAACACGGCGAGCAGGGTGCCGACCAAAGTCGGCGCGGCCGTTGAATCTTTGGCTCTGGTCGGACAGACCCCTTCGCCTGGACGGCTGAAATTGCTCGATGTTTTGCAGATCCCAGCGTCTGGCGGTTGGCGATCAAATTGCTGTGTCACCGAAGGGTGAGTCCAAAGATCCACGTTTCGGCAGTAGAGGGCATAGTGAGTACACAGACGCGGAGCTCGGTTTCTCTTCTTCTTCCTGATGGCGACGGCAGTCCCGGCTGCAACCGCCCACGCAGGGCTGCTTGGGCTCCTCGGTGACAACGCATGTATGTCCTACATGGCGAGCACGCGGCCAGCGAGTGTATTTTTGCGATGCCGACGTTCGGCCCACCGGTACCGGATTCATCGATCCGTTTCTTCGCGTCGAACATGATGGGTCCACGGTAATCCCAGCGACGACACGCCCTACCTCATACGGTTCCGGCTGGAATACCGATCGCGGCATCAGGACGGCGTAGACGGCTTCAATGACTTCGACCACTCTTGGACGTTCGGCGCTGCCGCTGAGTCACGTGGCGCTCAATAACGCGGCTCCAGACGGATCGGCGGGCGCGTTTGCCAGGTTCAGAGTGGACATCAACCAGCAGGCAAACATGGGCGGCGACCTGCTCTCGTTGAACCAGATGCTCTTGTACAACTGCCCGGACGTCGCGGGCGATGGGAGCGAATATACGTCGCTATCGGCGTGCAGCGGCGGCAACGCCTTCTTCAACCTCTTTGGCAACACAGGCGATTTCGTAAACTTCGACTATCGCCTGCACACAGGAAGCGGCAGCGGCGACGTCGACGTCTATGTTGAAAATATCGGGTTCGCCGGACCCTACATCGCGCTCCTCGACGGATGGGGCTGCGGCGACGGAAGCGCGGCGATCTCGGCCGCGTGCCTACAGTTGCTCCACACCGGGCATCAGGCGGACAACGACGGGTTCCAGGAATGGTGGACCACTGGGTCGACCCCGCAGACGCCTGCCGTCCCCGAGCCGGCGAGCCTCCTTCTCCTCGGCTCCGGGTTGAGCGCCATGGGCGTCGCGGCACGGCGGCGTCGGGGGCAGAAGAGCGGGCAGCAGAAGTAGCCAGCTTTCGGCGGCCGCAAGATTTCAGACGCGGGCGGATTCACTTCCGCCCGCGTTTTCTTTTTCAGCTTCCTTCCTTTGCACCGTTTTTCGATCAAAAGCACGGCCCCGTCATTGGCGGTCACGTGGTTGCCCGGCGTCAAAGCGACTTTTCAGCTGGGCAACCCTTTCCTCGCTGTATCCCGGATAAAAGTCGCCACGGCGGAGGCCTGGAATTGTCGGAGCGGGATCTCAATGGCCAGGAAGGTATCTGCAAGTGATTGATTTACAAACAGTTAACTGCATCACTTGGCGAATCGCTGAGCATGGCAATCGGATTGCTCTAAGGGTAAGCACGCGGACGGCAAGCCAAGACGCCAGAGTCCGAACACAAGCACGGAAACTGAAGGATTGATAGAGGAACCCATGATGCCGATTCAGAAGTATGGGCGCGTTGTGACCATCGCGCTGGTGGTCGTCGCAGCGCTAGCGTTCGGCTCCGCCCGCGCCGACGCCGCAATTCTGACTGCCACCGACGGCAACAGCTCGATGTGCATCAACGACTCAGTAGCTCTGGGGATGAACTCTTGGATCGTCGATGGCCAGTCGACCAGCTCTTCCAGCAGTGGTTCTGGTATCGAGTTGGACGAACGGGCGGCGAGCATTCGCTCGACGATCTGTCCGGCGCCGAACGTCGTGATCGACGCCGGAAGGATTATCGAACTCAGCTACAGCCGGTAAGGGTTTCGATATTGACGTTCTTCTACACCCTCACGGGCGGGAACGGCCGGTCCGGATACGTGCGGATGTTGCCGAGACAGATCCCATCATCAACACTGGAACAACCGCGCTGGAGTTCCACTTCTTCCAGGTACCTCGGACTTCGATCTGTGCGGCCTCGGTGGCGACTACGGCGACGTTCACGAACGCAAACGCAGTCCAGCAGATTGACGGCAATTGCGATGCTGTCCGAGACCGTCGTAACTCCTGCGGCCAGCCACCGCGAGGCCGCTGCATTCTCAGCACGCTGAGCAGCCTCGAGGACGGCGCGACGACCACGCTCGCGGACAACGCTGGGTCGGACCTGGCGACGCCACCTGGGCGTTCCAGTGGGACTTCACCATCGCCGCCGGTGGATCGTTCATCATCAGCAAGGACAAGCAGCTCGGCCCGATTCCTGAGCCGGCTTCGCTGCTGCTGCTCGGCAGCGGCCTGCTCGGTGGCCTGAAGGCCGCGCGCCGTCGCCGGAAGGCAAACACGGCGGCCTGATCTAACGGGCACTCCCCCTTCGACCGATATACTCTGTAGTGCACGCCCCGGCGCCACCCGTTGGCGCCGGGGCTTTTCCGTCCTGGGGGGTATTCGAGATGGGATCGCCGTCCAGCGTGGGCGTCCGGATAGTCGTACTCGCAGTCACGCTGCTTTCAGTCAGCTGCTCCACCCGCGACCCTCAGCAAGCCGCCCGCGAATTCTTCGAAAAAGGCAACGCCCATTTCGCCGCCGGACGCTACAGCGAAGCCATCGTCGAATACGGGAACGCGGTGCAGCAGGCCCCCGATTTCGGCGAGGCGAGATACAGGCTGGCCCAGGCGTATGTCCGGGTGCAAAACACCGAAGGCGGCGTACCGCGAATACATCCGTGCCGCCGATCTGCTCCCGGACAACGAGGGCGCCCAACTGGCCGCCGGCAACATGCTTCTGGTGGCGAGGCAGTTCGAAGACGCCAAAACGCGCGCCCAGAACGTCCTGAAGAAGAACCCCAAGAACGTCGAAGCACTGGTGCTGCTCGGCAACGCGCTCGCCGGCCTCAAGGATCTGGGCGCCGCCATCGACGAGCTCGAGGCGGCAGCGCGCGCCAATCCCGACCGCAGCGCCACGTTCACCACCCTCGGCCGAATGCAGCTCGCGAGCGGAAACATCGAAGCTGCGGAGCGCGCGTTCGTGACCGCGACCAAGGCGGCGCCGGACGCCTTCAATGCGCACCTGGCGCTTGGCAATTTCTACTGGGCGACGGGGCGCACCGCCGACGCACTGCCGCCGCTCAAGCGTGCGAACGAGCTTCAACCAGGCGATCCGCTGACCACCCGGGCGTATGCCACAGTCCTCTTCGTGACCGGCTCGGCCGACGAAGGAGCCCGCGTGCTTCGTGCCTTCATCGACAAGGGCAAGGAGGTCGAGTGGGCGCGGCTGCAGCTGGCCGACTACTACACGCAGCGAAAGCAGTACCGACGATGCCGTGCGAACCATCGCGGGCATGACCGCGCACGAGAAATATGGAACGGCGGCAATCACCCGCCTCGCCGTTCTCAACCATGCCCTCGGCCACCGGACCGAGGCGTACAAGCTCCTTGACGACGCGCTGGGCAAAACACCAACGAATCCGCCACTGCTGCGGACGAAAGCGGACCTCCTCACGTTCGACGGAAAGTCCGATGAGGCATTGAAGACGATCGAGGCTGCCATTGCGGCTGACGGGAGCTCCGCGACGGCCTACAGCCTGCTCGGCGATCTGCGCCAACGGCGCGGCGAACACGAGGCAGCCGCCGCTGCGTATGGCGAAGCACTTCGACTGTCACCGGGCAACGTGGACGTCCAGAAGCGCCTCTCCGGTGTCTCCCTTGCGCTTGGACGCACGCCGACGTCCGTGCAGCTTGCCCGAAGCGCGGTCAGCGCCGCGCCGAAAGATCGCCAGGCGCGCGCAACGCTCATCCAGTCTCTCATCGCCAGCGGCAACGCTGCCGAGGCCCTGCCGCAGGCACGCGCCCTCGCCTCGGCCGCGCCCGAATCAGCCCGCACCACAGGTCCTTTTGGGAAACGTGCTCGCGCGCCAGAAAGACTGGCCGGGTGCCCGCCAGGCGTTCACGCGGGCGCTTCAGCTCGCTCCTGGCAACATCGACGCAATCGCAGGGTTGTCCGGGGTCGACATCGCGACAGGAGCCACGAGCGCCGGAGTCGCTCGTGTCGAGACCGCGTTGCGCGCGCGGCCAGACGACGGTGACACGCTCATGCTCGCCGCGCAGGCCTATACGGCTGCAAAGGATCTCGGCAAGGCGGAAACGACGCTGCGAAAACTGATCGAGGTGAGAGCCGTCGGAATTCCAGAGCCTACATGATGCTGGCGCAGACCTACACCTCACGCGGACGGCTCGACGACGCGCTGGCGCAGTACGACTCAGTGATTCAGAAGCAGCCCAAATCCGTCGCTGCCCGCACCATGGCGGCGCTGATCGTCGAGGCGCAGGGACGCCGGGACGAGGCGATCAAGCGCTATGAATCGGTGCTGGCAATCGATGAACGGGCGCCGGTTGCCGCGAACAACCTGGCGTTTCACCTCGCCGACAGCGGCACCAACCTCGACAAGGCCCTGCAGCTGGCACAGGCGGCGATAGCCGGCGGCGCCCGATGCAGCCACCGTCAACGACACGCTCGGGCTGGGTGTACTACAAGAAGAATCTGCAGTCGCTCGCTGTTCCGGCGTTTGAGAAGGCGCTGAAGGCGGAGCCCAACAACGCCGTGTTTCACTATCACCTCGGCGCGGCGTACGCCGCGGCGGGCGACAAGCTGAAGGCTGCGCCAGTCGCTCTCGCGGGCGATCGACTTGAAGCTCGGGGCCGAGGACGCGGCGCGAGCGAAGTCGCTGCTCGCATCGCTGCGCTCGTAAGTGTCCGCCTGAAGGCGGACCTACTACATGGTCCGGCTGAAGCCGGACACTACGAAGCGGCGTAGCCGGCGAGCGAGCCCTTCTTCGTTCGGCTGGTGTCGGCAGTGCGATACGGGCCGACCGGCAGATTGCAGTTCTGCTGATAGAGAAACGCGTGGAAGCGCTTGTAGTCGCTCGGCTGCAGGTTGAACAGCCGGACCAGCGCGCGGTAGCTGCCTCGAGTCTCGTGCAACCCGCGATCGATCAACGCCGCCAGCTCCGCACGCGTCACCTCGTGTGCCCTGAAGGGCTTCTGCACGACCTCCCAGAAGTCGGCGCCGGTCATCAGCTTGTCCCACAGATGCTGCGCGATGCCGTAGGCCTGCGGCTGCTCGACCGCAGCGGCCGACCCGGGTCCTGGCACAACCGTCGGCGCCCGCTGGCCGCCGCGGATCTCGGCAGGCAGGTCTGCCGGCGTGATCGGGCGATTCGAGTCGCGCAGCGCGATTCGCTCCGTCACATTGCGCAGCTCGCGCACGTTGCCGGGCCAGTGATACGCGAGCACGACTTCCTCGGCGTCGGGCGTCAGATCCGGCGGCGGCAGGCGATGTGCCTCGCTCGCCAGGCGCAGAAAGTGCCGGAACAGCAGCAGCACGTCCCGCCCGCGCTCGCGCAGCGGCGGAATGCGAATATGAATGACGTTCAATCGATAGTAGAGGTCTTCGCGGAACTCGCCGGCGGTGATCTGCGCGCGCAGGTCGCGGTTGGTCGCCGTGATCAGCCGCACGTCGGCGCGTCCCCCGGGCGAATCGGCGCCGACCGTCTGGATCTCTCCCGTTTCGGAAAACCGCAGCAGCATCGCCTGCATCGCCAGGCTCATCTCGCCGAGCTCGTCGAGGAACAACGTGCCGCGGTCGGCCTGCCGAATGAGCCCGACCTTGTCTCGATACGCGCCCGTGAAGCTGCCGCGTGCATGGCCGAACAGCTCCGACGCCAGCAGCGTCTCGGGAATGCCGCTGCAATTCACCGCCATGAACGGCTGCCGGCTCCGTGCGCTCAGCGTGTGAATCAACCTGGCCACGACTTCCTTGCCTGCTCCGGTTTCGCCGGTGATCAGCACTTTGGCATGCGTGCGGGCCGCGCTGTGAATGTCGGCGTGCAGCGCTTCGATGACTGGGCTTTCCCCGAGCAATACAGGCTGTTCCAACATCTCTCTCCCTCGGTTCCCTGATGCCATGGCCGTTGAGCAAAGACACATCCAGACAACGCGCTGACGCCACTTCTGGCGTAAACCGTTGAGCTGAATGGATGTAGTTGAGTTCAGGACGCCAGCGACCCGTGCCGCGCGGCTCAGAGAATCTGGGACTACCTTGGGTTTCGAGGCTTCGTCGTAGGCTTCGTCGGAGGAGTCATAGTGTCGTTCTGGTCTGGAGGCTTCCATTCCACCAGGCGGTTCTTGCCCGCCTGCTTCGCCTCGTAGAGCGCCTGGTCGGCGCGGGCGATCAGCTCGCGGGCGGAGGCGCCCTCTGAGACGGCCATGCCGATGCTGGCAGTCACGCGCAGATCCACAAGCTCCGCTTCGGCGGGCCTGAATGCTTCAATGCGCTGACGAATGCGTTCGGCCACGGGCGCGGAGTTCTCCGGGCCGCTGCCCGGCATGACGATGGCGAACTCTTCGCCGCCGAAGCGGGTGCACAGGTCGAACTTGCGAACCGACCGCTTCAAGATGTCTCCGACGCCGCGAATCACCAGGTCCCCCGCCAGATGTCCGAAGCGATCGTTGATGCCCTTGAAATTGTCGATATCGATCATCAGCAGCGCCACGGTGGTGTTGTGACGCCTGGCGCGATCGAGCTCCTCTTCGAGGCGCTCGTGGAAATACCGGCGGTTGAAGAGGCCGCTCACCTGGTCCGTCACGGCGGCGCGCGCGAAATCTTCGGCATCGCGTCGCGCCCGTTCGCGGGCGAGCGCCAGAGCCGCCGGGGCCGTCAGCGTCCGGAGCGTCGCCAGGTCGTCGCGGCTGAACGGCTGGTTGTCCAGCCGGTCGGCGACGCAGACGACGCCGAGGACGTCCTGGCCTGCACGAATCGGCACCGCGATGAAGGAGTTCGTGCGGTAGCGCGGACGCCGATGCATCCCCGGCACGGTCGTGACGTCCTGCACCAGCAGCGGTGCGCCGTTCTGATACACCGACCCGATGACCCCGATACCGGGCGCGATGCGCAGCATCCGCACCAATTCCATCGGATAACCATGGGTGGCTACGATCGTGAGCTGCTGGTCGTCGGTCGGCACCGCAAACACCGCAAACCGGCTGCGGACGCACCGCGCCACGTGGCGTACGACCGCCGCGCAGACCTCACGCAGCCCTTCGCTCCGCCCGAGAACACGCGTCAGACGAAGCGTGGCGATGCCCAGACGCCGGCCGTGCTCCTCCACCAGCGGGGAGTCTGAGAAATCGGTTCGTGCGGCGACATTCCTCCGAGTAAGCCAGTCGTTTCGGCGGTCGGCTCCTGAATCGTGAGGATTCACGACGAGATCGCTCGATTAGGGGACATTGGGCTCTGTAACTTCCCAGGCGTCGGCAACAACCATGCCTCGGCATGAAGGCGCCGATAGAAACTGCAGGCGGGGCCAGACTTTGTTCCCGACCAGCCTAAAACTTCCTGCGGAGTCCGCGCCTGAATGCCTTCGCATCCATCGTCACAACTCGAGCAAAATCAATGAATTAAGTCGGCCCGACCGTCGATTCGCCATCAGGTCAGTGTATTGCTCCTGTAAACTGCCCATCGATGGATCGACCCATTACGCTACCTGCGGGCGTCTCGAGAAATATGGTTCTTGCCGGCGCGCTCGTCGTCGCCGGACTCGCGGTCTTGTACCGCGATGTCGTGCCCGAGCTCGTTCGCGCCTGGGGCACCGACGACAACTACTCCCACGGCTATCTGATTCCTCCCATCGCCGCGTATCTCGCGTGGGAGCGGCGCCACAAGTTCCTGGCGGCCCCGTCGCGGTCGAGCGTGTTCGGCCTGGTCGTGGTTCTCGGCAGCGTGCTTGTTCTGGCGCTGGGCGTGCTCGGCATCGAACTCTTCCTGTCGCGCATCTCGCTCATTGGTGCCCTCGGCGGGACGGCGCTGTTCCTCTTCGGCTGGGCACGGCTGCGGGTGCTGCTGTTCCCACTCTGCTTTCTGGTGCTGATGGTGCCGCTGCCCGCGATCATCTTCAATCAGATCGCGTTTCCGCTGCAGCTGATCGCCTCGCAGTTCGGCGAAACCGTCGTCCGCGCGGCGGACATTCCCGTGCTGCGTGAAGGCAACGTCCTCATCCTGGCGAACATGAGCCTGGAAGTTGCGGAGGCCTGCAGCGGAATCCGGTCGCTGATCTCGCTGGTGACGCTGGCCATCGTGTTCGGGTACATCGGCGACACACGCAACTGGGCGCGAGTGCTGATTGCCGTGTCGGCGATTCCGGTCGCTGTGATCACCAACGGCGCGCGGGTCGCCGGCACCGGCGTCGCGGCGCACTACTACGGTGCCGCGGCGGCCGAAGGCTTCTTTCACGAGTTTTCCGGGTGGCTCGTCTTCATCGCGGCGTTCGCGTTGATGCTGCTGCTGCACCGCCTGCTGGTGCTCGTGGCACCCGATCGGCGGGTGTCACCATCCCCTCCCGCAGTCGTGTCGGCGGCATGAGGCGCTGAATGCTGAAGAAAGCTGTCGTCCTGTTCGTGGTCTTCGTCGGTGCGTCCGGCGTCATCGCACGCGCGCAGCGCACCGAAGCGATCCCGTCGCGCCAGCCGTTCACGGCGCTGCCGATGGCGTTCAGCGATTGGAAGGGGCGAGTCGAGCCACCGCTGAGCGAGAAAGAGCTGGCGGTGCTCGGTGCCGACGACTATCTGCTGCGAAGCTATAGCGGTCCGCGGAAGGTCGCCGGACTCTACATCGGCTATTGGGAGACCCAGAAGCGCGGCGATACGGTTCACTCACCCTTGAATTGCCTGCCCGGCTCCGGATGGCAACCCGTGTCGAACAGGTCGTTACGCGTCGCGGTCAACGGACGCGCAGCCGCGTCGCCCGAGATCGAGGTCAACCGCTACGTCATCCAGAAAGGGCTCGACCGTCAGCTCGTGCTGTACTGGTACCAGAGTCATGGACGGGTCGTCGCCAGCGAATACTGGGGCAAGTTCTATCTCGTCGCCGACGCGGTGCGTCTCGGCCGCAGTGATACGGCCATCGTGCGAGTCGTCGCACCCATCGCGGATTCAACACCAGATGCCGAGCGGGCGGCCGAGCGCAATGCCGTCGAGTTCGTCCAGCAACTGTTCCCGGCCCTGTCCGAATTCATCCCCACCTGATGATACGCAGCAATCACACGCACGGCCGCCGCGATGGCTATCGCTCTGACGGTCGCAGGCGCGGCCTCCCGGGCATCCGCGCAGACCGCTCAGAACGTCCTCGTCGTCATCAACGAGGAGAGCGCTGATTCGCGGAGTGTCGGCGAGTACTACGTTCAGAAGCGGCAGATTCCGGCCGAGAACGTCGTCCGCCTGCAGCTCCCCGTCACCGACGAGATCGACCGGGCGACGCTCCAAAACAAGATCGAAGCTCCGCTCATCGCCTGGTTCAACACGCACGCGAGCATGGGACCGCATCCTGTACATCGTGCTCACGAAGGGTGTGCCGCTGCGGGTGTCGGGGACCCCAGGCCAGGGTGGGACGGTCGCCAGCGTCGACTCCGAGTTGACGATGCTGTACCGGCAGATGGCGGGCTTTCCGATCGCGCTCAACGGCCCGCTGAAGAACCCGTACTACGTGGAGCAGATGCCGGTCGGCGGCTTCAAGCCCTTTACCCACGAGAAGCACGAAATCTTTCTCGTCACCCGGCTCGACGCGTTCACCGTGGCGGAGGCCAAGGCGCTCGTCGATCGCGCGCTGGCGCCATCGCGCGAGGGCGAGATCGTGCTGGACGAGCGCATCGAAGTCGGACAGCGGACACCTGGTAATTCGTGGCTGCAGCGTGCGGCGGCGGCCCTGGGCAAGATTGACGGTTGGCGCGATCGGGTCACGCTCGATACGGGGGGCAAACGGGCAGGCGGAGGAGCCACTCTCCTGGGTACTGCTCCTGGGGGTCGAATGACATCGTCATCGAGAACGTCGGCGCTCCCGATCTGTCGTTCGCTCCAGGTTCTCTGGCGGCGATGTTCGTCAGCTCGGATGGACGGACGTTTCGTGAGCCTCCCGACGGATGGCGTCCGGGAACGAAAACGCCCTTCGCCGGCACCAACCAGTCGCTCGCCGGCAACCTGATCCGACAGGGCGCGACGGGGATTGCGGCGCATGTGGCCGAGCCGTTCCTGATCGCCGCCATTCGGCCGGACGTGCTCTTTCCGGCGTATGTCTCGGGGCTCAATCTGGCCGAGGCGTTCTACGCCGCAATGCCGTTTCTGAGCTGGCAGACGGTCGTCATCGGCGATCCGTTGTGCGCGCCATTCAGGCAGAAACTGTTGGAACAGTCGCAGATCGAGGCTCCGGTCGACTCGGTCAGTGAACTGCCAGGGTTCTTCACGCAGCACCGAATGCAGCTGCCCGCGCGCGGTGACGTCAAGCCCGACGCATGGAAGCTGTTCATTCGCGCCGATTATCTGACCTCCGTGGAGAGACCGCACGCGCACGCGACACACTCGAACGCGCGACTGCGGCGGATGACCGGCTGGTGGCGGGGCACCTCGCGCTCGCGTCGATGGCACAGGCACGTTCGGACTGGGACGACGCGGTTGCGCGCTTTCGGCGCATGCTGGCCCAATCTCCCAACAACATCGTTGCGTTGAACGACCTCGCGTACATCCTTGCTGAACGGAAGCAGATGCCCGCTGAGGCGCTCCCGCTGGCCGCGAAGGCCTATCAGCTCTCGAAGGGACTGCCGATCATCGCGGACACGCTCGCCTGGACCCAGCATCTGCTCGGTCGCAGCAGCGAGGCGGCGCCGATCATTCGCCGGACCGCGAAGCAGCTGCCCGGCAACGTCGATGTCCAGTGGCACGCGGCGGTGATTCTGGCGGCAACAGGCGATACGGCCGGCGCCACCAGCGCGCTGGACGCGGCGGTCAAGCTGAACCCAGCCATGGCCGAGCGCTTCGACGTCCGCTCGCTTCG